>NZ_JBIAII010000002.1:1381189-1438186 GCF_042871345.1 Streptomyces sp. NPDC005863
GAGCCGGGAGCCGGGAGCCGGGAGCCGGGAGCCGGGAGCCGGGAGCCGGGAGCCGGGAGCCGGGAGCCGGGAGCCGGGAGCCGGGAGCCGGGAGCCGGGAGCCCACGTTCGGTCTGTCGGCGGAGTGGCTCCTCGCGGACGGCAAACCGTTCATGGACGGCCTCGTCCTGTCGCACCCGGAGCAGCTGGAGCGACTGTCGCGCGTGTGCCCCGAGGCGGTCGACGTCTCCGTACTGGCCGGCGACCCCTGCTTCGACCGCATGCTCGCCGCGCGCCCCTACCGCGACCGCTTCCGGCGCGCCCTGGGCGTACGGCGAGGCCAGCGACTCGTCGTCCTGAACTCCACCTGGAACCCCGAGGGATTCTTCGGCAACGGCCGTGACGACGACAGCGGCGACAGCGGCGACAGCGGCGACAGCGGCGACAGCGGCGACAGCGGCGACAGCGGCGACAGCGGCGACCATGACGACCTCTTCCCCAGCCTCCTCCCCCGCCTCACCGCCGAGTTGCCGGCCGACGACTACCGGCTGGCCGTCGTCCTGCACCCGAACATCTGGTACGGGCACGGCCCCGGCCAGGTCCGCGCCTGGCTGGACCGGGCCCGCCGCGCCGGGCTGACCCTGATCGATCCCGCCCACGCGTGGCGGCAGGCCCTGCTGGCGGCCGACGCGGTGATCGGCGACTTCGGTGCCGTCTCCTACTACGCGGCCGCCCTGGGCCTCCCCGTATCCCTGGCCGCCACCGGCGAGCAGCGTCTTGACCCCGAGACGCCGCTCGCCGCGTTCGTCCGGGACGCACCACGCATCGATCCGCACGGCCCGTTGCGCGCACAGGTGGAACAGCTCTTCGCCGGACACGGTCGAACCCCCGCCCCCACCTCTCCCGCCGACCCGGCCGAGTTCGTCACCTCGGCCCCCGGCTCCTCGGCAGCGCTCCTGCGCCGCCACTTCTACGCGCTGATGGACCTCCCCGAGCCGGCCTCCCCCGCCCTGCTGGAACCGCTGCCCCTCCCCCCGTACGACCCGCCCCGCCGGACCGCTCCCCTCCGTGTGCTCACGCGGGTCGACGGCGTGGACGTCGTGATCGAGCGGTCCACCGAACTCGCCTACGAAGCGGACGGCGACGTACACCTCGCCGTGCACGAGGAGACCCGGGACCCGGGCACCCTGGAGTCGGCCGACGTGATCGTGGGCGACGGTGCCCCGGACGACCCGCGTCTCGGCGGGCCGGAGCTGTGGACGGCCGAGGTGCTGCAGCGGCACGCGCACTGCTCGGTCGCCGCGTACGTCGGCGGCCCTGACGTCTGCACCGTGCGCAGCCGGGAGCACGGCCTGTTCCGCCTGTCCGCGGGGCCGGGCGCGGACGCCGATCCGGCGGCGTACGCGTCGTCGCTGTACGCGTGGCTGACGGCGGGCGGCAGCGTGCCACCGGGCGGCGTCACGCTCCGCGTGCACGTGGCGGGCGGCACCCACCCGGTGACCGTGGACCCCTTGCCGGCCCCGTCCGACGGGGGTCCCGGACCCCTCCGAGGGGATGCCTAACGCGCCCCCTCGCAGCGCTGCCGCAATCCCGCGAGATAGTGCAGGTGTGGAGTGGCCGCCGGGGTGAGCAGGGACTCCGCCTCGGCGATCCTCGTCAGCGCCTCGGTGCGCTCGCCCGACTCGGCGAGCGTCTCGGCCAGATCCGTGAGCGCGCGGGCCTGGTTGTAACCCTCGCCCCGCTCCTTGAAGAACTCCGCCGCGGACTCCAGCAGACGCCGCGCCTCCGCCGTCCGTCCCATGCCCCGCAGCGCCCGCCCTTGATGGCGTTCGGCCAGCGCGAGGGCGCGCGGCACGTCCTCCGCGCCCTCCTGGCCGGCGTCGATCCGACGGTAGATGCGTTCGGCCTCGACGAACCTCTCGTACGCGGGCTCGAACTGCCACGCGTAGAGGTTCAGCAGGCCCTGCAGTTCGACGGAGGACGCCTCGCCGCGCAGGTGGCCCGCCGCGCGCTCGCTCTCGACGGCGGCCTGCGCCGAACGGCCTGCCTCGTCCCACCGCTTGAGCTCGCCCAGGCAGTGGCCGAGTTGGAAGTGGAGGCCCGCCGCGGTGCGGGAGCGCGGCTCGTGCTCGTCGGCGCACCGTGCCGCCGTACGCAGCGCGGGCAGCACCTCGTCCCAGTGGCCCGCCTTCAGCTGCAGCGGCCACAGGGCGCGGGCCAGCCGCAGTGCGGTCGTGACGTGCTGGTGCTCCTCCGCGAGGGACACCGCGCGGACCAGGTTGCCCACCTCGGCCGCCAGCGCCGCGACACCCTCCGCCTCACCCCGGTACGGGGATCCGGCGGGCGGCGCCGGCTCGGTGCGCCAGCTCTGGGGCAGCGCCGCGTGGGCCGCGTGCAGGGCACGGTTCAGGAGGGCGTCCAGTACGCGGGCCACCGCGGCGGAGCACTCGGGAATGCCGTACTCCGGGGCCGCTGTGTCCGCCAAGTACCGCCCCACCTCGGGGCGGAAGCGGTAACGGCCGTCGGACAGGGGCTCGACGAGCTGGAGGTCGGCGGCCGCCTGGAGCATGCGGTCCGCCTCATCGGGCGGTACGTCGGCCGCCGCGGCGGCAAGGTGTGCGTCGACGGAAGGCCAGCCGCCCAGCGCCGTCAGCCGGACGAGCCGAGCAGCCGTCGGACCGAGCCGGTCGCAGGCCTGCCGGGCCGCGTGGCGCACCGGGTCCGCTCCCGAATCCCCGGCCCGCAGCGCCGCCTCGACCTCTTCCGTCTCCTGCGCCGCCCGCGCCTCCCGCGCTTCCTCGGCCAGCAGGCCCAGGGCCTCGGTCTTCAGCGCGAAGGCGTTGCCCGCGCAGTGTTCCAACAGCCGGGGCATGCGCGTCCTGGCGCGCGCGAGGCCGTCCCGTCCTGCCACCCTCCGCAGCATCTGCACGGCGTAACGGTCGGTCAGGGCGGGGACGAGTACGCGTTCGGCCTCCAGGGCGAAGGGCCGGCCGGACACGACCACCAGCAGGAAGACGTCGGGCGTGGCCGGGACGAGGTGGCGGACCTGGGCCACGGACGACGCGTGGTCGACGACGACCAGGGCCCGGCGGCCCGCGGTGAGCCGCCGGTAGAGCTCCTCGCGGCCCGAGGCGGTGGGCGGTGTCCGGTCGGGGGTGACGCCCATCTGCCGGAGCAGGAACAGCAGTACGGTGGCGGGTTCCGGGCCGTGTCCACCCGGGGCGTCCCGCAGGTCGACGTAGAACTGGCCGTCGGGGAAGCGGGCGTGCAGCTCGGCGCCCAGGCGCAGGGCCACCGCGGTGGTGCCGATCCCGGGTGCGCCGTGGAGCAGGGCGACGCGCGGCCGGCCGGCGGAGGGGCGGGTGGCCTCCCTCTTCAACTGCCGCAGGACCTGCTGACGGTTGGTGAAGTTCCGTGTGGCGGGCGGCAGTCCGCGGGCCGGGGCCAGGGTCGGGCTCTGGTCGGGGGTGCTGCGGACGAGCAGGGCCCACTCCTCCGCCCGCCGGGGGTCGTCGCCCAGCCGCGCGTGCACCTGGCCGGCCAGCGCCTGCCACCCTTCGGGCCCCGTCGGCTGCGGAGCCTCCCGCCCCATGGTCCTGCGCGCCAACGCTCCGGTGGAGAGCAGCATTTGTTTGCCCATCTCGCCCGCGGCGCCGTTGCCCGCGGCGGTGAGAAACGCGGTCAGCGCACTCAGCGCCACCACTTCCAGCACGTCGGCCCCTCCCCTGGTCCCCTGGTCATCGTTCCGACTTCGCCGGACTGTACCGCCGCGGGTGAGGACCACGGAAACATTTGAGTCGGCGTCAAATCGGGTGGGGGGCCGGGGGGAGCGGGTGTGTGCGTGGGCGCGGGGATTCGTTGGTGGCCGGACGGTCGCCCTTGGCCTCGATGGCGCGCGGCGTCACCGACGCGCCCCCATCCGTGGGCGGCGACGCACCCCCACCCCCGTGGGCGACGCACCCTCACCCGTGGATCGGCGGGCGGAATCCTCCCGCCGCCGAGCTCACGCCGCTTCGTCGCGACGGGTCTCCGTCGCCGGTTTCCGGCGGCCCAAACGTTCCTGCGAGGAGCCCAAACGTTCCTGCGAGGAGACGAGGCGCAGGTGGCGTCGATGGCGGCCGGAAGGCGGTGATCCCTCTCCGTTCAACCGGTCCTCGACCCGGTCCATCCCGATCAGCAGCAGTCCCATGACCGGCAACAACAACAGCGCGACAACTAACATCTGCGGCGACCTCCCCGCGGCGTCCCTGTTCGGCTGCCCCGCTCGACCGCCTTCACGGGCCCCGACATGTGAAGGTCCCGCAACGTCTCGACCCCCGCCCCACCGGGCCCGGCCACCGCGCCTGCCCTTCCTGACGTCAACTCCCCGTCAACGGCGCCCCCTTGACATCACCCCGGGCCAAGGTTTCATCGCCGCCCGCGCGGACATGTGGTCCTCACCGCTGGTCGGCGCGGTCCATCCGTCACCGACAAGCGACCCCCGCGACACAAACAGCACACGCAGCACCCGCACCACACGCAACACACGAGAGACGCGACGCACACACCGCACGAGACACGGATGCCGCTCGCGACGGAGAGGATCAGAGCGATGACCGACAGCCTCCAGGACGCCGGGACCCCGAACCGGGGCGTCTCCCCCGCCGACCTCGTCGGGTACGAGGTGGAAGCGAGCGACGGCTCGATCGGAGAAGTGGACCCCACCTCCGAGGAGGTGGCGCCCGACCACCTCGTCGTCGACACGGGCGGCGCGCTGCTGAGCAAGAAGGTCCTGCTCCCCCTCTGGGCCGTCGCGCACGTCGACCACGGCAACCGGACCCTGCACGTGCCCCGTACGAAGGAGCACGTCAAGGCCGCGCCCCGCTTCGACAGGGACCTGCGCGTCACCGACCCCAGCTACCGGGCACAGATCGACCGGCACTACCTCGACGAGACCGGCGACCACCTCGACGAGCCCGCCAGCTGACGCGCCGAGGTCGGAGTCGGGGGCGGGGTTGGGGGCGGGGTTGGGGCCGATCACCTCCGATCATCCAAACCCCGGGCGGCGAATGCCTCCCTTTTTGGCCGATCACCCAAGCATCAGCAAGGCATCTATGCGTTGCGGTGCCGCAGATGCAAGATGGATGTCGTCGTTCGGGGTGCGGATGCCGCCGCCCCGGCCAGACCCGAAAGACGAGGTCCCCCCATGGTCATGCGCACCCACGACGGCACCATCGCGGCCTGCGGCGCCAGAACCGTCGGCGACGCGGGCGCCGGTCACGGGCCGGCCGGGCCGGGTTCCGGCGCCCGGCGCCGCCCCGATGAGCGCATCGCGCACATCATCGCGCAGGCCCTCGGGGACGCGCGCAGCGTCCTCAACGTCGGCGCGGGCACGGGCTCGTACGAGAACGCGGCGCACACGATCACCGCGGTCGAGCCCTCACCGGCCATGCGCGCCCGCCGCCCCGCCCGACTCGCCACCGCCATCGACGCCGTGGCCGAGGATCTCCCCTTCGCCGACGGGCAGTTCGACGCGGCGATGACCCTCTTCAGCGTCCACCAGTGGGCCGACGTCGAGGCCGGGCTGCGCGAGATGCGCCGTGTGACGCGCGGCCCGGTCGCCGTACTGACCTGTGACCCCGCGCGCGTGCGCGACTTCTGGCTCTACGAGTACGCACCGGACGTCCTGGAGACCGAGGCCCGCCACCACCCGCCCCTGGACCGGCTCACGGCCGCGCTCGGCGGCGACGTCACCGTTCAGCCGGTCCCGATCCCACTGGACTGCACGGACGACTTCAACGAGGCCTACTACGGGCGCCCCGAACTCCTCCTCGACCCCGCCGCCCGCCGGGCCTGCTCCGCCTGGAGCTTCATCGACGACCGGGCCCGCCAGGACTTCGACTCCTCCCTGCGCCGGGCCCTCGGCTCGGGCGCGTGGGACGAGGCCTTCGGCCACCTCCGCGGCCGCGCGGCCTATGAGGGTTCACTGGTCCTGCTGTGCGCCACTCCGTGAACGCCCGCCCCATGAGGCAGGTGCTCATGGGGCGGGCGCGGGGCGGTAGTTGACCGTCAGCGCTCGTCGCGGCCGGCGTCGGTGTCGGACACGGTCGAGTTCGAGTGGACCGGTCTCGGGTGTTCGGGAGGATGCGCGGCGGTGCTGTCGTGGCCGTCCACGAGCCACGCGCCGACCAGCAGGCCCACGACGAGCAGGACCAGGTGCCGGTTCCTCTTCCACCACGAGGGCGAGTTGGGCTTGGAAAGAACGTATTCAACACGCACGGGCTTCGACACGGTGTTCCTCCTTCACTTGTCGATGGGGCATGGTTGGCAGGTCAAGGGAGCGCGAATAGACGGGAGTTGGCGGGGGCGAACTCACGCCCCGGAGCGTGAATCCCCGTAACCGCCTGCACTCAAGTGTGGAATACGAGCGGCCCCGGATTCCACCGGATTACCCGCCCGGGGCCGCCTTCCCTGCCTACGCTCCCCTCCATGGAGTCCATGGAGCACTCGCCGCACCACCCCGACCCCGCCGCGTCCCACGACGGAACCGTCCCCGGAAATCCACTGCGGCAGCTCTCCCTGGAGCAGTTGCGGGAGCGTACGAGCATGAAGTGGCGGGCCTATCCGGCCGACGTCCTGCCGCTGTGGGTGGCGGAGATGGACGTGCCGCTCGCCGAGCCGGTGGCGCGGGCGATCCGGGAGGCGGTGGAGCGTGGGGACACGGGGTATCCGGCGGGGACCGGTTACGCCGAGGCGTTCGCGGAGTTCGCCGCGCGGCGCTGGGGCTGGGACGGTCTGGCCGTCGCCCGCACGGCGATCGTCCCCGATGTGATGCTCGGCGTCATGGAGATGCTGAAGCTGGTCTCCGGGCCCGGTGACCCCGTGGTGGTCAACTGCCCGGTGTATCCGCCGTTCTACCAGTTCGTACGCAGCAACAGCCGGCCGGTCGTCGAGGCGCCCCTCAACGTGGAGGGCCGGATCGACTTCCCCGGCCTGAAGGATGCCTTCGGTGCGGCCGTCGCCCGTGGCGGACAGCCGGTGTACCTGCTCTGCAGCCCGCACAACCCCACCGGCACGGTGCACACCGCCGCCGAACTCGCCGAAGTCGCCCGGCTGGCAAGGCAGTTCGGCGTCCGGGTCGTGGTCGACGAGATCCACGCCCCGATCGTGGCCGAGGGCACCCGGTTCACCCCGTATCTGAGCGTGCCGGGCGCCGAGGACGGCCTGTCGCTCCTGTCCGCGTCGAAGGCCTGGAATCTGGCCGGCCTCAAGGCGGCCATCGCCGTCGCGGGACCGGCGTCCGCGGACGATCTGGCCAGCCTCCCCGAGGAGGTCGGCCACGGCCCCAGCCACCTCGGCATCATCGCCCACACCGCGGCCCTGCGGGAGGGTGGCGCCTGGCTCGACGCGCTCCTGGCCGGAGTGGACGAGAACCGTCGCCTGCTGGGCGAACTGCTGCGCGAGCACCTGCCCGCCGTACGACACCGCCCCGGCCAGGGCACCTATCTGGCCTGGCTGGACTGCCGCGGACTCGGCCTCGGCGACGACCCGTCGGCCACCTTCCTGGATCGGGGCCGGGTGGCCCTGAGCCCCGGCCCCGACTTCGGCACCGGGGGCGCGGGCTTCGTCCGCCTGAACCTGGCCACCTCCCCGGAGCTCCTCACGGAGGCCGTCCAGCGCATGGCATCGGCCGCCCGGACGCGGCACCCCTGAACCGTGGGCCTCACTGCGGCCACGCCTGTCACGACTGCGGCCACGCCCCCGTCACAACTGGGGCCACTCCCCTCACTCGCCCGAAACGCGCCCCGCGGCCACCACCGTGCGCACCTTCCTCAACGCCTCCAGGTCCGCCAGCGGGTCGCCGTCGACGAGGAGCAGGTCGGCGCTGAGGCCGGGGGCGATGCGGCCGGTGACGTCGGCCAGGCCGAGGGTGCGGGCGGCGCGGTGGGTGGCCATGGCGAGGATGCGGGCGTTCGGGATACCGATGTGGGCGTAGAAGGAGAGCGCGCCGGGCAAGCCGTCGAAGCCGGTGCGCTGGACGCCCGCGTCCGTGCCGAGGACGAGGTTCGCCCCTGCGTCGGCCATCTGCCGGATCTGGTCGAACATCGTGGCCGCGCGTTCCTCGCCGAACACCTGCGGCAGCATCCGCCAGTGCGGCGAGACGGTGAGGCCGACCGCGATGTCCTCGTCCACGATGCGCCGCAGGACGTCGGCGCGGAGGTCGAAGCCGCTCTCCGTCATCCACGTGCAGTGCTCCAGGGTCTGCACCCCTGCCCGGACCGCCTCGGTGATCGCGTCCGCGCCGTGCGCGTGCGCGGCTACCGGGAGCCCGGCGGCGTGCGCCTCGTCGACCAGGGCATGCAACTCCTCGCGGGAGAACTGGCTCTGCCAACTGCGCGGGCCGTCCTTCGTCAGGCCTCCCCCGCTGGTCATGACCTTGATGACGGCGGCGCCCGCGTCGGCGTTGCGCCGCACCAGATCGCGCACCTGCTTCTCGCCGGCGACCTCGCCACCGAGGAAGTGGCAGTGTCCGCCGGGCGGGGTCGCCGGGGTGCCGGCCGCGAGGACGCGCGGTCCTGCCAGTCGTCCGTCCGCGGTCTCGGCGGCGACCCGGAAGGCGAGGCCGTTGCGGTCGCCGAGGTCACGGGCCGTCGTCACCCCGGCCCGCAGCAACTCCTGGGCGCGGCCGCGCATCTGGCCGAGCAGGACCTCGTCGGTGTCGCGCAACCCGGCGACCGGGTCGGTGGAGCCGTCGAAGATCAGGTGAACGTGAGAGTCGATGAGGCCCGGCATGAGGGTGCCGGTGTGGGCGATGTGTCTGACGCCCGGCTCCGCCACACGACGGATCTCGTCGTGCGTGCCGACGGCGGCGATCTTCCCGCCGTCGATGAGCACGGCCCCGTTCTCCACGCACGCACCCATGTCCCAGCCCGAGCCGGTCTCCGTGGCCGCGCCTGCGTCCGTGCCCGTGTTCGTACCCGTACCTGTCAGGACTCGGTCCGCGGTGATCAGCATCCGCTCATTCTCCCCGCCGGGGCAGGGAGGTAACCGGCAACCGCGGTCCGGGCCGTCGGCGTCATGGAGCACCGGCATGGAGCACCGGCCTCGATGGTCTAAGATCAATCTTGCCTCCTCGCGCCGGGCTTCCGGCCAGGGGACCGGCGTTGGTCGTCCAAGGAAAGACGCCCCGCTTCCTGCGGGGAAATGCAGGTGCAAGGCCTGCCCAGCGCTCCACACGAGCCCTGGACTCCGTACGCGGAGTCCAGGGCTTCTTGTCTTCCCGCGCACGTCCGGGTGCACGTCGCGGCGAGCGCGTCACGCCACCCCGTGCCGCGGGTCAAACAGGGGAACACGGACAAGAGAACCAGGGAACAAGGCAACAAGAGGTGGCAGCCCCGCCGCCGACCTGCACGAAGGAGCAGCCTCCATGGACAGTCCGACGCCCCCCGTGCACGGTGTCCCCCTCCAACTCCCGCACGGCCGCGGGCCGGGCTCCTCCCCTGCGGACGGGGCCGACGCCACCCCCGACTCCCCGTCGACCTGGGCCCTGCGGCGTACCGCGCTGCGCCGCACCCCCGTCGCGATGTGGGACGACGACGTGTCGGACTGGGCGGCGGCCCTGACGTACTACGCGATACTCGCCCTCCTCCCGGCCATGCTCGTCAGCGTCAGCCTCATCAGCCTGGTCAGCCCCGGCACCACCCAGGCGCTCATCGCCGAGGTCACCGACTGGGCGCCCGCGGAGTCGGGACGTTCCCTGCACTCGGCGCTCAGCGAGATGGCCGACGCGCGCTCCGCGGCCCTCACCGTCGTGATCGCCGGAGGGGTCAGCGCGCTGTGGTCCGCCTCCAGTTACGCGGCCGTGTTCCGGCGCGCGCTGCACGCCATGCATGGCGTCGAGGACACCCGGCCCGTCTGGCGCAAGGGCCACCGCGTGCTGATGACCGCGGTGTCGCTGCTCGCGCTGCTGGTCGCCAGCGCGCTGCTCCTCGTCGTCAGCGGGTCCTTCGCCGAGAGCGTGGGGCAGCGCATCGGCCTCGGTGACGCGGGGCAGACCGCCTGGGCCGTCCTGAGGTGGCCGGCCCTGGTCTGTCTCGTGCTGCTGCTCGTCCTCGTCCTGTTCCGGAACGCGCCGCCCGAGGCCCGCGACTGGCACCACATCCTGCCCGGCGGGCTCCTCGCCGCAGTGCTCTGGCTGCTCTCCTCCGGACTGTTCACGCTGTACGCCTCCTGGTTCGGCACCTACGGCAAGCTGTACGGCTCCCTCGCCGGTGTCGTCGTCTTCCTCGTCTGGTTGTGGGTGTCCAATCTGGCGCTGCTCGCCGGGGCGCAGTTCACGGTGGAGATGGACCGCGCGCGAGCCGCCGTGCGGTAAGGCCTCGCCGCGCGGTGGGGCGTACCGCACGCATCAGGTCGGCCCGCTCGGGTAACCGGAGCAAGAACCGGACCCTAGAGGCACGGAGTACGGAGTCGGCATGGGCACATCCCTGGAAGCACTGCTCGATCAGGTGCAGGAGCGCGGAGACTTCACCAGTCGTCAGGAGGCGGCGGGGGCCGTCGAGAACGTCCTGGCCATACTGGGCGCCCATCTGGTGGGCGACGACCGCACCGACCTCGCCCGTCTCCTCCCCGAACAGTGCGGTCCTGTGCTGGCCGAGGCCGAGCCCGCCAGCGAGCCGCTCACCCCCTTGGAGTTCGTCGACGCCGTGGCCGCGCGGACCGGCGACGACCCGGCCGAAGCACGCCGCGCCGTCACCGCCGTACTCGGCACGCTCGCGAGGACCGCGGACGACGCGCTGCTGCGCCGCATCCTCACCCAGCTCCCGCCCGGGCACGCCGGCCTGTTCGGCCGCACCGAACCGACGTGAACCGGCCCGGCGGCCCACCGGCGGTCATCGGACGACGCCGCCATCGACCGGCCGATGGGCATGGCCCTTCCTGGAGGCACTGATGGCACGAATACGTCGCTCCAAGTCCGCGCGTCCCACGACGACGCGCCCCTATAGCTATAAGGGGGGCTCCGGGACGGGGCGTACCAAAACCACCGGCGAGCGGCTCGACCGGACCGCTCCCCCGCGGGCCGCGCCCCTGTCACCGCTGGCCCGGGCGGCGACCATGCTGGTGGCGTTCGCCGGCATGGTCGCGTTCGGCGTGGTGCTCGCCCGGCTGACGCTGGAGCCCTCTGCGGCCTCCGAGGCGCTGACCCACAGCAACTTCACCCCCGGTGACTCCATCGGCGACTATCTCTCGGAGCCCGCGTTCCGTGACACGGTCAAGCAGCTCGGCGGGAACATCCTGTTGGGCGTGCCGTTCGGGCTTCTGCTGCCCGTGGTTCTGCCGCGCACCCGTGGCCTCATCCGGGTGGGCCTCGCCACCGCGGTGACCATGGTGCTCGTCGAGCTGGCCCAGGGCGCGTTCGTGACCGGGCGCACCTTCGACATCGACGACGTCATCCTCAACACGGCGGGGGCCCTGCTCGGCTATCTCTTCCTGGGTCGGCGCCTCGGCCGTGCGGTCCACCCTCGTCGGCATCACTGGTGGCACCGCTTCACCCGGCGCGACACCGCAGGTGTCTGACCCCTCATCCGATGCCCTCCTCATCCGGTCGGCTCCACGGCCGGGCAGCTCGCTCCGCGGGCCGGGACCTTCGCCTCGATCAGGTAGTCGTCGACCGTCCGCTGGGCGCAGGGGCTGCTGCTGTAGGTGCCGTGGCCCCAGCCCTCGTAGGTGTGCAGGACGGCGTGGCGGCCCAGTTGGCGGGCGACGGAGGTGGCCCAGCTGTAACCGGCCGCCGGGTCGTGGATCGAGTTGGTCAGGAGCAGGGGGCGGGTGTTCCGCACCTTCAGGCGGTGTTGCGGGTTGTCGGGCTGCGGTGCGCCGAGGCAGGCCGAGACGGACATCAGGGCCCGGGGGTATCGCATGTCCGGCGCCGTCCTGGCGACGCGGCGCAACTCCCGTGCGTAATCCTGGTAGTCGCGCACCGGGAGCCGCCAGTCCTGGCAGAAGATCTCGAACGGGTTGCTCCCCAGGCTGGGTTCGGCTCCCGTGCTCGCGGGCTTGCTCGGTCCCGTGCTCGCCGCCGCGCTCGGTCCCGTGTCCCCGGCCGTCCGCGTACCCTTGCTGCCGCTTCCGTCCTCGCTCAGGCCGTGCAGGAACTCCGCGAGCCTCCGCCACTCAGGGTCGTACAGCCGCTTCATCACCAGGACGTTGAGGTCGAACGGCGCCAGTGTCGTGCCGCCCTCCGACAGGTCTCCGCGCTCGGCTCCGGCCAGAAGGTCGGTCCAGAGTGCCCGTACGTCCGAGCCGTGCAGTGCGCAGTCCTCGGACCGGTCGCACCACGCCACGAACTCGTCGAAGGAGTCCTGCAGCGTCGCGGCCTGGGTGGTGAGGAACTCGCGCGTGCCCAGGCTGTGGTCGACCACCGCCTCCAGGACCAGGGCACGGATCCGCTCCGGGTACTGCTCCGCGTACTGCTCGCCGAGCAGCGTGCCGTACGAACTGCCGTGGAAGGTCAGGGTCCGCTCGCCGAGGGCCGCTCTGATCGCGTCGAGGTCCTTGACCATGCTGAGGGTGTCCGCGTGGTCGAAGAGGCCGTGTGCGGTGTTCTTCCGGCAGTCCGCGCGCAGCTCGCGGTTGTACCTCACCGTGGCGTCGAAGGCGGCCTGGTCCTTGATGACCGTCGGCGGGCGGCGGTCCAGGAGCCGCTGCGAGCAGCGGACCGGGTTGCTCAGGCCCACCCCGCGCGGGTCGAAGCTGACGATGTCGAAGCGGCTGCGGAGTCTGTCGCTGAACCGGGCCATGTTGCCCTTGCCCACAATCCGCTCCACGCCCGAGTCCCCGGGTCCGCCGGGGCCGAACACCATGGAGCCGACCCGCGCGCCGGGGTCGGTGGCCGTGCGCCGGGCCAGTTGGAGATCGAACCGTTCCCCGCCCGGCTCCGCCCAGTTCACCGGCACCGACAGCGCGCCGCACTCCGCCGACGCGTCCTGCTCGCACGGCCGCCACGCGATGCGTGAGCCCGCACCCGCGGGCGGCCCCGGCACCGGCCCCACGCCCACCTGGTCTGCGGAGCCCACCTCGCCCACCTCGCCCACCGAGGCGGCGGGAGCCACCGAAGCCGCCGGCACCGCACCCACCGAGCCCGTATCGCCCACCGAACCCGCCGCCCCCGCGGCCCCCGCACCCCCAATGCCCACCGCGCCGACCATCACGGCGAACACCGCGCCCCAGACCAGAGACAGCCGTCCGCCACGTAACAGCCGCCGCCCTCGTCCCCGGCCGTGCTCCCGCACGTAACCGCACCCCTCACTCCCCGCGTGACGCTCCACCACGGTGACCGCTCCCTCGCCTCGTCCGGTCTCGATCTTCGCCCGCCGCGGACGCCGACCGATATCCGGCAAGACCCTGGAATGCCCCGTAGGGGTCTGACCCCAACCGCCCCTAAGGAACCACTGGTTCCCCCCACAAAATGGCCGCCGTCAGACCTTCAGCTCCCCGCTCAGCGCCCCATGCATCTTGGCGCTGTGTTCGTTCAGGCCGATGATCTCGACCGTCTTCCCGCGCTGCGCGTACTTGCCGGTGATCGTGTCGAGCGCCGCGACCGAGGACGCGTCCCAGATGTGCGCCGAGGTCAGGTCGATGACGACCTTGTCGGGGTCGCCCGGGTAGTCGAAGCGGTGGACGAGATCGTTGGAGGAGGCGAAGAAGAGCGCGCCGGTGACCGCGTACACGACCTGCGTGCCGTCGGGGTCGACGACCGCCGTGACGTCGGCGAGGTAAGCCACGCGGCGGGCGAAGACGACCATCGCGGTGACCGTGCCGACGACGACGCCGATCGCGAGGTTGTGCGTGGCGACCACGACCGCGACGGTGATCACCATGACCGCGATCTCCCCGGCGGGCAGCCGCTTCAGGGTCTTCGGGGCGATGGAGTGCCAGTCGAAGGTCGCGAAGGACACCATCACCATCACGGCGACCAGGGCGGCCATCGGGATGTCCGAGACCACCGGGCCGAAGACGATGCAGAGCACCATAAGGAAGGAGCCCGCCAGGAACGTCGAAAGGCGGGTGCGGGCGCCGGACACCCGTACGTTGATCATCGTCTGGCCGATCATGGCGCAGCCGCCCATGCCGCCGAAGAAGCCGGTGACGATGTTGGCGACGCCCTGCCCGATGGACTCGCGGGTCTTGGAGGAGCGGGTGTCGGTGATGTCGTCGACGAGCTTCGCCGTCATCAGCGACTCCATCAGGCCGACCAGCGCCATCGCGAGGGCGTAGGGGGCGATGGTGGTGAGCGTGTCGAGGGTGAAGGGCACGTCGGGCAGGCCCGGGACCGGCAGCGAGGACGGCAGGTCGCCCTTGTCGCCGACGGTCGGGACCGCGATCCCGGCGGCGAGCGTAATGGCGGTCAGGACGACGATGGAGACGAGCGGCGCCGGGACCACCTTCGTGATCTTCGGGAAGAAGACCATGAGCGCGAGGCCGCCGATGATCAGCGGATAGACGGGCCAGGGCACGTCGTGCATCTCGGGGACCTGCGCCATGAAGATCAGGATGGCCAGCGCGTTGACGAAGCCGACCATCACGCTGCGCGGGACGAACCGCATCAGCTTCGCGACGCCCAGCGCGCCGAGGACGATCTGGAAGACGCCGGCCAGGATCACCGCGGCGACCAGGTAGCCCAGGCCGTGCTCGCGGTTGAGCGGGGCGATGACCAGGGCGACGGCGCCGGTCGCGGCGGAGATCATGGCGCGGCGGCCGCCGACGATCGAGATCGTCACGGCCATCGTGAACGACGCGAAGAGGCCGATCGCGGGATCGACGCCGGCGATGATCGAGAACGAGATCGCCTCGGGGATCAGCGCGAGCGCGACGACCAGGCCGCCGAGGATCTCGGTGCGCCAGACCCTCGGGTCGTTCAGCCAGTCGGGGCGCAACGCGCGCAACCGCGCGGCCGGGGACGGTACGGAGGAGGACAAGAGAAGCGGAACCTGTCGTGCTCGGGCACGGCACCAGCGGCGGCGCCTGGAAACGGTGTCGCCGGGGGACGTGCGGAACAGTGCGGAAGACCGGGCGGAAATCCGCGGGGCCCGCTGCGGCGGGCGGAAGACCAGCGGCGGCGCGGCCCGCGAACGGGCGGGCTCGCCACACAGCAGCAGAAGATCACGAGGCGGGATGTCACGAGGCCGGATACCCCACGGACATGCCGAAGCGGAGGATCACGGCGGGCAGGCGGCGGCGCTCGGCGTCGGGGGCATGCGCACGCTCACTCCTGCGGGCGTCGGTCCTCGCCGGACACGGCCGGGAAGAGTACGGAGGCGGGGGCGGCGGCGACCCCGACACGGCTGTCGGGCGCGACAACGGGAAACGGAGCAACCGTCCCGATCATGGGCGCGGCATCACGCGATCCACCCCGACGATCACTTAGTCTACCTAACGTTACGGGACAGATCATCGGCAACGGATACGGAAGGGCGTCCGCGTGAGCAGTGAGCACATGCAGATCGGCGAGGTCGCCGCACGGACCGAGCTGTCGTTGCGCACCATCCGGTACTACGAGGACACCGGTCTGGTCACCCCCTCCGCCTGTTCGCAGGGTGGTTTCCGGCTCTACACCGAGAGGGATGTCGCACGGCTGATGGTGATCCGGCGCATGAAGCCGCTCGGTTTCACCCTCGACCAGATGCGGGACCTGCTGCACGCCGCCGACCGGCTCGACGCGCCCGAACCGCCGGAAGGCGCCGAGCTCGAAGCGCTGCTGGTACGCGTACGGCACTTCGAACAGCTCACGGCCGAGTGCGTCGCCGACCTGCGCAAACAGCTGGGCCGGGCCGAGGAGTTCGCCGGCACGCTGCGCGAGCGCCTCGAACGGGTGCCCTGTCCGTCGCCCGCCTGACGTGCCAGCCCGTGAAGGGCCACCTCACCGTCGCCCACGTACCAGCAAATAAAGAAAGTACGGCGTTCCAATCACCGCCGTCATGAGCCCGGCGCCGAGCTGCGCCGGTGCGATCACCGTCCGGCCCACGAGATCCGCCGCGCACACGAGGATCGCCCCGAGGAGCACCGCGACCGGCACCACCCGGACGTGGCGGCGGCCCACCAGGGCACGGGCCGCGTGCGGTGCGACGAGCCCGACGAAGCCGATCGTGCCGGCCGCGGCCACCGCCGTGGCGCTGAGCAGCACGCCGAGGACGAGGAAGCCGAGGCGTCCGCGGCCGAGCCGCAGGCCGAGCAGTTTCGGGGTGTCCTCGTCGAGCGACACGATGTCGAGTTCGGTGCGCCGCACCACCGCGACGGCGAGGCCCGCGGCGAGGACGACGGCGAGGGGTGTCACGTCGGGCAGGGTCCGGCCGTAGGTCGAGCCGGCGAGCCAGGTGAGCGCCTTCGTCGCGTTGAACGGGTCGGTGAGGATGATCAGCAGGCTGACGACGGCCGCCGACCCGGTGGCGACGCCGAACCCGACGAGGACGAGCCGGTTCTGCCGGAATCCGCCACGGGCCGCGAGGCCGAAGACGATGAGCGCGGCAGCGGCGGCGCCCGCGAAGGCGCCGGCGGCGATGCTCAAGGAGCCGGCCAGGGGCACCGTCGTCACGAGCAGCACCGCGCCCACCGCGGCGCCGTTCGTCACGCCGAGGATGCCCGGGTCGGCGAGCGGATTGCGGGTCACCGCCTGGATGAGGGTGCCCGCCAGCGCGAGGGCGGCGCCCGCGAGCAGGGCGGCGAGGACGCGCGGGACACGGGTGTCGAGGACGAACGAGACGGTCCGGCCGGCCCTGCCCTGCGCCCAGTTGACGACGTCGCCGAGGAGCAGCTTGCTGTCGCCGATCAGCACGGCGGCGATCGTGAGGCTTACGAGCACCGTCACCAGGACGGCGGTCGTGACGACGAGGACCGTCCTGCTGCGGATGCGCAGCCGTTCGGCCGGGGCGGCTCCTGCCGTGTCCCGCGCCCGCGCGGCCATGACGACGAGGAAGACGGCGCCGACCAGGCTGGTGACGACGCCGGTCGGCACGGCGACCGCGGTGTCCGAGGGCACGACGGCGCGCAGCAGCACATCGGAACCGAGCACCAGGGCCGCGCCGGTGAGGCCCGCGAACGGCAGCCGCGCGCGGGACCGCGTGAACGCGCGGAACCTGCGGGCGAGCGGGCGCACGAGGGCGGGCGCGCACAGGCCCACGAAGCCGATGGGTCCGGCGAGGGTGACGGCGGCCGTCGAGAGCAGGGCGGCGAGGACGACGGCGATGACGCGGGTGGCGCGGACCGGGACCCCGACACCGCGCGCGGCGTCGTCGCCGAGGGCGAGGGCGTCGACCCGGCGGGCCAGGACGATCAGCCCGGCCAGGCCCACCAGGGCGACCGGCGCCATCTGCAGGACGCCGTCGAAGCCGTTCTGCGCGATACCGCCCTGGTTCCACTGGTAGAGGCCCTCAGTCTCCTGCGGGAAGAGCAGCAGCAGGCCCTCGGTGACGGCGGTGAGCCCGAAGGTGAGGGCGCTGCCTGCGAGGACGAGGCGGACGGTGCCCGCGCCCGGACCGGAGAGCCCGAGGACGACGGCCGCCGCCGCGAGGCCGCCGGCGAACGCCACGCCCGATGAGGCGAGCACCGGCAGCGAGAGACCGGTGGCGGCGGCCAGGCCGAGGGCGAGGTAGGAGCCCGCGTTGACGGCGAGGGTGTCGGGCGAGGCGAGGACGTTGCGGCTGACGGCCTGCAGCGCGGCGCCCGCCGTGCCGAGTACGGCGCCGACGAGCAGCCCCGCCGTCATGCGCGGCAGCCGGGAGGCGACGACGACGGACGCGTCGGCGGTGTCGGCCCGTCCGGTGAGCGCCTTCCACACCTGGGAGGGGCCGACGGCGGAGGCCGTGCCCTGGGTGATGTCGACGACGGCGAGGGCGGCGACGAGGAGGATCAGGGCGGCCGTCACCGCGGCCGCGCCGGTGCGGGACGCGGTGGCCGGCGGGCGGGCGGCAGGGGTGGTGGTGTTCGCGGTGACGGCCATGGGGCTACGGGGCTACTTCTTCAGCGCCGCGACGACGGAGTCGACGTACTGCTTCATCGACTCGGTACCGCCGAACATCCAGATGCCGTCCGGCAGCCGGTGCACGTTGCCCTGCTTCACGAACGGCAGCGACGTCCACACCTTGTCCTTCTTCAGGACGCCGGAGAACGGGTTGCTGCCCTTGTCGCCGTCGTTGCCGATGTACGCGAACCGCACGTCGTCGGCCAACTTGGTGAGGCCCTCGACGTCGGTGGCGCCGAGGCCGTACGCCTTGTCGCCCTTGACCTGCCAGTCGTTCTTCAGGCCGAGCTTCTCGTTCACGGCGCCGAGCAGGGAGCCGCTGGTGTACGGGCGGATCGAGGTCTGGTTGCCGGTCACGTACCCGTCGGCGAAGGCGAACTTCGCGCCGTCGTGTCCGGCGGCGGCGAGCTTCTTCCTGCCGTCGGCGAGCTTCGCCTCGAAGTCCTTCTTCAGCTTGTCGGCCCGCGCGGTGGTGCCGGTGGCCTTGGCGAGGAGGTCGAGGTTCTCGGTCATCTGGCCGATCGGGTCCTCGGCGTCGGCGGGACGCAGGTTGAGGACCGGGGCGATCCTGCGCATCTGCTTCACGGCCGCGGCGGGCAGGTCGGTGGTGGCGACGATGAGGTCGGGCTTGAGCGACGCGAGGGTGTCCATGCTCGGCTCGCCGCGGGTGCCGACGTCGGTGGGGTCGTTCGTCAATGGGGCCGCGGTGTCCCACGTCTTGTAGCCCTTGACGTCGGCGACGCCGGTCGGCTGGACGCCCAGGGATATCAGGCTCTCGACGGCGTTCCACTCGGTGCCGACGACCTTCTCGGCGGGTCCGTCGAGGCGCACCTTTGTGCCGGTGCCGTCGGTGAGGGTGAGGGAACCCGCGCCCTTCTTTGCGTCGTCGGCGGCGGGCTCGGTGGTTCCGCAGGCGGACAGGGCGAGGGCCGCGGCGGTGGTGGCCGCCGCGGTGAACAGGAGGCGTCTCATGAGGTGGCGCTGAGCCTTTCGCTTCGCGAGTGGTGGCGGCCGACGGCGCGGGTGCGCAGGCGGCCGGTGCGGGGGTCGGAGTCGACGTCGACGCGGATGCCGTACGTGTCGGTGAGCAGCTCCGGGGTCAGGACGTCCTCGGGTGCGCCGTGCGCGACGATCCGTCCCGCGCGGAGCAGGAGGATCCGGTCGGCGACGGCCGCGGCCTGGTCGAGGTCGTGCAGGACGGCGCCGACGGCGATGCCGTGGTCGTCCGCCAGGTCCCGCATGAGGTCGAGGAGTTCGACCTGGTAGCGCAGGTCGAGGTGGTTGGTGGGTTCGTCGAGCAGGAGCACGCCCGTCTCCTGGGCGAGGCAGCCGGCGAGCCAGACGCGCTGGAGCTGCCCGCCGGACAGGTGCTCGGCGCCGCGCTCGGCGAGCTCCGTCACGCCGGTCAGCGCGAGCGCGCGGTCCACCGCGGCCCGGCCGCCCGGGTCGGCCTTGCCCCACCGTCCCCGGTGCGGGTAGCGCCCGAACTCGACGACGTCCCGCACCGTCAGTCCGCTCGGGGTGGGGCGGCCCTGGGTGAGCAGGGCGACGTGGCGGGAGAACTCGCGGGGGCCGAGCGCGAGTCCGTCGGTCGCGCCGTCGATGACGAGCGAGGCGGTACGGGCGCGCTGCAGCCGCGCGAGGGTGCGCAGCAGTGTCGACTTCCCGCTGCCATTGGGGCCCACGAGGACGGTGACGTCGCCGGACCGCAGCGTCATCGAGGCGTCGTGTACGACGTCGACGCCGTCGTACGCCACGGTGACGCCCGTGGCGGCCAGTTCGTGGCCTGGGGGGCGGGGGTTCGTACCCGTCTCTTCACCTGCGCGAGCTTCCTGCACGAGGCGAGGTTAGCCTAACCTTACTCTCGGGTGAAACAGGCTCCCAAGGTACGGACACAAGGGTGTATTCAGCCAGATTCCCTCCTGGCCGAGCCTCCGCGAGCCCCGTGCGAAACTCCGTCCATGGACAAGGGCCGTGAGTCGCGCTGGGAGAAGGACGCGATGACCGTCGAGATCGTCTTCGCGCTCGTGAGCGCGTCGGTCGTCGGCCTCCTCGTCTTCGGTGCCGTGCTGGCGCCCGCCCTGTTCTGGGAGCTGCCGGGAGGCGCCGACAAGGCGTTGCGCTGGACCGGCGGCGCGCTGGGCGGCGCGGCCGCCGTGTGGCAGCTGGTGCGAGTGCTGCTCCTGCACGACCGGGACCGCAGCGCCGGGCGTTGAGACACTACGGGGAGGTGGCCGCGCGGCGACTCAGGCGAGGTACGCCAGTCGGTCGTACGGCACCGGGTGGGCGAAGCCGTCGCCGGCGGCCCAGCGGCGGACCTCGTCGACGGCGAGTTCGGCCAGGCGCCGCCACTCGTTGCCCTGGGAGCCCGCGATGTGCGGGGTGAGGAGTGCGTGCTCGCTCTCCCACAACGGGTGCTCCCGCGGCAGGACTTCGGGGTCGGTCACGTCGAGCACCGCGCGGATGCGGCCCGCCGTGACGGCGTCGGTGAGCGCGTCCTGGTCGACGACGGCGCCGCGGGCGGTGTTGATGAGTACGGCGCCGGGGCGCATGGACGCGAGCAGGTCGGGGCCTACCAGGCCCTGGGTGGCGGGCAGCAGCGGCGTGTGCACGCTCACCGTGTCGCTGTGGGCGAAGAGTTCGGTCAGCGACACGCGTTCCACGCCGAGTGCGGCGGCCTCGTCCTCGGTGACGTACGGGTCGTGCAGGAGCACCCGCAGATCGTGCGGGCGCAGTAGCTCGATGACGCGGCGGCCGATCAGCGAGGCGGAGAGGATGCCCACCGTGCGGCGGTAGTTGCCGATGTCGCGTGACGTGCGCGACCAGTCCACCTCGGTACGGGTGGCGCGGAAGTCCCGGGCACTCTCCAGGACTTGCTTCCCGGTGAGCAGGATCATCGCGAGGGTGTACTCGGCGACGGGCAGCGCGTTGGCCGCGGCGGCGGACGACACCTGGATGCCGCGCGCCCAGCACGCGTCGGTGACGTGGGCGCGGATGGAGCCGGCCGTGTGGACGACGGCGCGCAGCCGCGGGGCGCCCGCGAGCACCTCGGCGGTGAGCGGCGGGCAGCCCCACCCGGTGACGAGGAGTTCGACGCCGGCGAGCACGCCGCGGGCCCGCCCGGTACCGAAGTCGTCGAGCACGGGCGGCGGTTCGAGGTCGGTGAGCTCGGCGAGGGAGGCGAGAACGTGCGGCTCCAGAACGGCCTCGACAGCCCTGCCCGACATGGCGAGCGCGGCGCGCGGCCGGCGGGACGATGACATCTTCCTCCTCGTGGGACGGACGGTTTCCTCCTCGCGTCTGCACATTACGTGGGGTCCGGGTCGCCTGACGTTACGTCAGGTGTCAAAGCGCCTGGCGTTACGTCAGATGCCGATCCGCTACGACGATGTGGTCCCACGACCACGGGCCGGCGGGGTCGCCGTCGAGGTCCGAGCCGTACGGCAACCGGGGCTCGTCGGGGAGGTGGCCGGCCGCACGGGACCAGCGCGCGAACTCGTCGGCCCGGGGCGACCCGGCCTTGCGCAGGGCCGTCACGAGGGCCAGGTGGCAGGAGTCCGTCGCGCCGCCCCGGTCGACGTGTGCGAGCGGGTCGCGGCGCAGCAGCACGTCGACCGCTTCGGTCTCGCCGGCCGCGAGGAACGCCTCGATCAGCCGGGCGACGCTGTTCATGTGGGTCAGGGCGGCGCCCGTGGCCGCCCGCCGGACGAGGTCCCCGCGCGGGCCGGTCAGGTCGTGGGCGGTGAGGGTGGCGATGAGCTGGCCGACGTCGTGGGTGGCGGTGAGTTCGATCGTGGCGACGGCCTGTTCGGCGATGGACACCGCCGCCTCGGTCTCCCCGAGCTCGCACAGGGTCTCGATGAGGTCTGCGGGGGTGTACCAGTCCTTGTGGTCGGTCACGTCGAGACGGTCCAGGAGTCCGCGGCCGAGCAGGATGCGTACGGCGTCGGAGGCGTCGGCCCGCAGCGTCCAGAGGACCAGGTCCATGGTGTTCACGTCCGGGTTCTCGACGTGCTCGGCGATGTGCCGGGCAAGCCGTGTGCCGGCCTCCGCCGCTCCGGCCCGGCGCAACGAACCGGCCAGGAAGACCATCTCCTCGCACGGCCGATGGGCGAGCGCCCGCTCCATCAGCGGGGCGATCCCCCGGTCCTCGCCCGCCGCCCACATCACCTGGACGACCTCATCGACGAAGTCCGGGTTGGTGATCTCCACGTCGTGGGCGACACACGCCGCCAGCGCGTCGAACTCCGCCGTCGCGCCGGTACCGAGCAACACGTCCAGAAGCGGGCGCAGTTCCGCCGGATCGTAGTAGTCGATGCCGGACATCGGGGCGCGGACCAGCAGCCGGCGTGCGCAGTCCGTCCGGCCGGCGGTGTGGAACAGGTCGAGGAACGCCGCCACCTCGTCCGGGCCCTCCACGTCGGCTCCCGCCGCCACGCGCTCGGCAAGCAGCGCGAACTCCGCCTCCGCGCCCAGGCTTTGAAGCTCGGTGAGCAGCCGGCAGAGGAGCGTTCCGATGTCGTAGAGGTCCGGGCGGCCGACCACGTCGACCTGCCGGGCGGGGGAGCGGTCGAGCAGGGTGCGTACCCCGTCGTCGTCACCGGCCTCGCGGAGCACGTGGAGCAGCCGTAGGACGACGTCGGCCTCGGTGAGGTCCATCCCGGCGGCCGGGTTCCGGGCGAGGAGGGTGCGGGCGGCTCGTTCGGCGCCGGTCTGCTGCAACATGTCTATCAGCCACGGGAGTTCGTCGGGCTGGATCTGCTCGGCGGAGGCCACGACGCGGGCCACGAGGGTGTCCAGCGCGTCGCTCGCGCCGACCTCCTTCAGTACGCGCAGGAGCTGACCCAGACGCCAACTGTGCGTCGGACCCCAGCTGTTCGCCAGCCCGGCACGGGTGGCCGCGTGGTGGGCGAGCGGTTCGACGGCCCGCTGGGCGGGCGAATCGGCCAGCTCCCGCAGCACCCAGTTGACCGCATCGGGGTCGACCCGGTCCACCTGGGCCAGCAAGGAGTCGATGAGGGGTGTGACGACTTCGTCCGGTACTCCGTACCCGGCCAGGAGCCGCGTGAGTTCGGCGAGGCCCCTGACGTCCGTGGGGTCGGTCGCCGCGACGGTGCGCCGGGCGAGGGTGGCCACCGCCGCCGGGGAGCCCGACCTGTGCAGGGCGGTGAGGAGGCGGGCGGTCGCGTTGCCGTAGGACGGGTCCCGATGGGCCGTCGCCGCCCACGCGGCGGCCTGCGCGGCGTCGGGGTGACCGGCCATGCGCTCGACGACGCGCGTGCACGCGTCCGCGGCGCCGGCGAGCGCGGCGCGCCGGTCGAGGCGCAGGGCGTATGCGATCAGGCCGCGCCGCCAGGCCGCACCTTGGAGCCGGTGCAGGTCCTCGAGGTCGGGCGTGTGCCGGACGAGCGCCTCCCACAGCGCCGCGGAGCCCGCGGGGCTCGGGTGGGCGGGGGCGGCGTGCTGGACGAGGTAGTCGGCGGGTTCGTAGCGCGGCGGCGCGCCGGCGAACTCCCGCACCGCGCTCAGCGGTACGAGGGTGCGGCGCGCACCGTCCCCGCGTACGCCGCCCGTCAGCGCGTCCAGTTCGGGACCGGCCCAGTCCGCGGCGGACGCCCGGTCGTACGGGGCGAGGGTCCCGTCGGCCGCCGCGGCAAGGAGGGGCGCGGAGAGCGGCGCCTGGTGGCCGAGGCGGCGGGCGTCGAGCGCGGCGGTGACCAGGGCGTGTTCGCGCGGGGTGAAGTGGCCGCCGGGTCCGCTCCGGTAGTCGGCCAGCAACTCGGGGCCGCCGCTCAGGTGCTGGACGACCTGCCCGTCCTCGGCGCCCGCGCGTCCGGCCGAGTGGAGGCGGAAGTCCTGGTGGTCTAGGGCGAGTTCACGCCACCGGGCGCGTTCCGCGACGGTCAGCGTGCGGGGCACCCGGAAGCGTCGGGCGTGCGGCCCGCTCAGCAGGGTCCGGGTGTGCCGGGACGGGTCGCCGGGCCGCCCCTGGGCGGTGAACCCGCGCCAGTACGGGTCCTCCCAGAGCGCCGCGACGGCGACGATGCCTGCGCGCTCCTGGAGGACTGCGGCCAACTCGGCGGCGGCGTCGTCCCCTTCGCGGTCGTGCAGGATCCGCTGGAGCTCGTTGAGCCAGAGCACGCATCCGTCGCCGATCTCGCCGTCGGCCAGCTGGGCGAGGAGTGCGCGGGCGGTCGTCGGCCGCACCAGCCGGTGGTCCGGGGCGACGTCCAGGACCGCCTCGTACAGGGCCCGCGTCTTCCCGGTCGACGAGTCGCCGGTCAGTACGCCGAGCACCGAAGTCCCGCCGTGGAGCGCGGACTTGAGGTGATCGCGCAGGGCGTGGTCGTGGTCGCGGATGAGGTACGGGGTGAGGGGCGCGGCGGACGGGTCGGGGGCGCCGGGGTACTGGGCGCGGCGGACCTCCAGGTGCCAGGGGGTGACGTCCCGTACCGTCGGATGGTCACGGAAGGACCGCTGCGCGCCCCCGTCCCCCCGCTCCTGCATCCGCTCGCGCGCCTGCTCCTCGCGCGCCTCGTCCAGCAGGTCGCGCAGTCCGCGTCCGGGCGCGGGTTCGCCGGCCCACTCGGCCAAGAGGCGGGCGAGCGCGATGACGCGGTCGTCGTTCCGCGCCTGGGGGATGACCTGGCGCGACGCCTCGGCGGGCACCCACTCACTGATCCGCTTGCCGGAGAAGCCCCGCGCGCCCGCCGGACCACGGGCCCTGAGCTCCCGCTCCATCGCGGCCTGCCCGTCGGACAGCCCCTGGGCGCGCCGGGCCGCCGACGCCCGCTCGTACAGTCCGCGCAGCTGGGACCAGAGCCTGTGCTTGGCCGTGCCCATCCTTCCGCGCCCTCCCCCGTCGGCGTTCACCCCTTCCGGCCCGCCCCTTCCTGCCCACCCTGCCCGTTCTCCCCGGAACGGGTGATCCGGGCGGCGGCCCGCAGAGGGCGCTGACCAGCAGGATAGTGCGCCGCTCGCCCGGTTCGCCCGGGAGTACGGGGTCACGGCGCCGTACGGCCAGAGAGTGAGGTCACCGGCCGCACACCAGGTGCGGTCGAGGGCAACGAGCCCTGGGGCGGAGGAGGTTGGCGTGCGAGACGACCGAGGTGAGGTTCGGGGGGACGGCGAGGCGACGGAGGGCCGGGCGCCGACGGGGCAGGACGCGGCCCCCGAGGCGCGGGACCGCCCCCTGTGGCGGGCGGCGGGGCGGCGCGCCGTCCTGAGCGTGGCCGAGACGGCGGGCCCGCTCCTGCTGGCGGGCGCCGACTGGTGGGCGCGGGGCCACTAAGGCGGGGGGGGTGGGTGCGCTGCGGGGCGCACGCCACGGGGACCACGCGCGGGGCCCAAACCAACGGCCACCACGGACCGCCGCCGACCCCCACCTAGGCACCGAACACGGAAAGCGCCCAGCCGATCATGCACGAGTGAGGGCGAGCGGACCTCTATAAACTAGGTGTATACACCGCGTGTATAGTGCTTGCATGCCCGCTCTGAACAGCCCTTCCGACAGCAAGATGACGCGATCGCCCAAGAGGTTCCGTCGTACCGCCTCCGTCCTCGCGACGGGGGCGGCGCTCACCCTCGTGATGACGGGGTGTACACAGCTCCACACCACCTCGCCCAGCTCCGTGCGCAACGCGGCGGCGGCCGTGAAGGCCGCCGATCAGGGGAAGACGGGTGCCGTCGACTGCCGCAAGGCGAAGTGCGTGGCGCTGACCTTCGACGCGGGCCCCAGCGAGAACACGCCCAGACTGCTCAAGATCCTCAAGGAGATGCAGGTCCACGCCACGTTCTTCACGCTCGGCAAGAACCACATCGAGAAGTACCCCGAGCTCGTGAAGCAGATGGACGCCGAGGGCCACGAGGTCGCCAGCCACACCTGGTCGCACAAGATCCTGACGAAGGTCGACGCCTCGGAGGCGCGCGAGGAGCTGGAGCGCCCCAACAAGGCGATACAGAAGCTCATAGGCAAGAAGCCGACGCTGATGCGCCCGCCGCAGGGCCGCACCAACGACGACGTCAACAAGCTCTCCAAGGAGCTCGGCCTCTCTGAGGTCCTGTGGACCGTCACGGCCAAGGACTACACGACCAATGACTCCAAGCTGATCCAGAAGCGGGTCCTCGACCAGACGAAGCGGGACGGCATCATCCTGCTCCACGACATCTACAAGGGGACCGTGCCGGCCGTCCCCGGCGTCATCGACGAGCTGAAGAAGCGGGGCTACGTCTTCGTGACGGTGCCGCAACTGCTCGCGCCGGGCAAGGCGGAGCCAGGCAAGGTCTACCGCTAGGACCTGCCGTCACGGGACCCCGCCCCCGTGGCCGCGCGCCTCGATGCGTCAGGCGAGCAGACCCGCGAACTCGGCCATCTCGGCATCCGGGTCCACGACCGGCTGGATGATCAGCTCGTCGACCCCCGACTTCTCCAAATGACCGATGCGCGCGGCGAGTTCGCCCCTGGTGCCGACCAGGCCGAACCTGTCCACCAGGGACGGCACGACGAGGTCGCGGTCCTCGGGGGCCAGTCGGCCCAAGTAGTTGCGGTAGAGCGCCTGGTGGAACCTGGGGTCGGCGGGAGTGGTGCCGCGCAGTCGGAGCAGGCGGTCGACCGCGGCGGCCTCGTCCGGTGGGAGGGCCGCGCGGAGGGCGGGGGTCTCCGCCGCGAGTATCAGGGCGCTCAGCGCGATGTGCCCCGTCGCGTCCTTGGCCCGGTCGCCGTAGCGGGCCTCGCCGTCGGCGAGGACATGCAGGGACGTCATGAGGTACGAGGGGGGCTTCCCGGCGCCGTCCGCGTCCCGTGCCTCCGCCCGCCGGGCCCGGTCGAGGGCGGACCAGGCCGCGGGGTCGTGCAGACCGAAGGAGATCAGCCCCGCGCCGAGCCGGCCGGCGACTCCGGCGGCCTTCGGGCCGAAGGCGGCGACCACGAACTCCACGGGTGCCTCGGTGTCCACGTACGGGCCGGCGGTGCACACGTACGGGCCGCCGACATCCGCGTACGGCCCGCCACGCACGTACGGCCCGGTGTGCAGGAAGCGCACCCTGCTCGACCGGGCGCCCTCGCGGTAGTCCGCCTCGCGGCCCGCGGTGAGATCGCGAAGGGCCGCCGTGAACGACTCCAGTTCCGCCGTCCTCGTGGGCCGCATGCCGAGCGTTCGGCGCGCCGTGTTGCCGGTGCCGACGCCGCACACGATGCGGCCGGGGGCGAGGGCGTTGAGGCTGGCGATGGCCGCCGCGGCGGCGGGCGCCGAGCGCAGTGCGGGGGACGTGACTCCGATGCCGAGCCTGATCCGGTGGGTGGCCTTGGCGCAGAGGGCGAGCGTCACGAACGGGTCGCCATGCAGCATGGGCGTGTCGTACACCCAGAAACTGTAGAAGCCGAGTTGCTCAGCGCGGACGGCCAGGCGTTCCGCACCCGGCCCCGCTGCCGTGACGATGCCGGTGCGCATGGCGACTCTCCTCGGGGTGGGTGAGGGGGGTTGAGCCGGCTGATCGTCGTCGCGCGGCGGTGGCGTGCCAGTGCCCGAGCCGGCCTGGTCCGTGGGCGGACGACGAACGTGGCCTTCCCGCCCCGGCCCGCGCCCACACCTCGGGGCCCGAAAGCTACGGTCACCGGGACCCGGCGGAGGCGGCCGTTCGCGCGCCGACCTGGCAGGCCCGAGCACCGACCTGGCAGGCTCGGCGCCGTGGCCATCTTCCAGATCACCCGAGACGTGTCCCTGCCCGCCGACGAGGTCTGGTGGCGGCTGACCACCTGGGAGCGGCACGGCGACGTCGTCCCGCTGACCCGCGTCGCCGTCCGTACTCCCCCGCCCAGCCACGTGGGCACGGTCTTCGTCGCGCGCAGCGCGCTCGGTCCCGTCGGCTTCGACGACGTGATGGAGGTCGTGGAGTGGTGCCCGCCGGACGGCACCGCGCCGGGGCGGTGCCGCCTGGAGAAGCGGGCGACGTTCGTGACGGGCTGGGCCGAGATCGAGGTCTACCCCGCGTCCACGGGGGTGGGCTGCACCGTCGTGTGGCGCGAGGACCTCCGCGTACGGTGGCTGCCCGCGCTCTGCGACGGGGTCCTTGCGGCGGTGGCCCGCCGCATGTTCGCCCACGCAGCGGACCGCCTCATCGCGACCGGACCACGCACGTGACGGCCGCGCCTGACGCGGAAACGGACGAGGGCTACGGGCTGGACCGGCCGGCCCCCTGATCCCGCCCCCCAACCGCCTCAGGCCACCGACCCGATCCGTCCCGAAGGGGACCGCGATCCGTCATGGTGGATAGGTGTATGCGCTCCGGTCAGAGAGACGCCGCTGCCTCCGCGTCGGTGGGCGACGATTTCCGCCGCGATGGACAGGGCCGTCTCCTCGGGCGTGCGCGCGCCCAGGTCGAGGCCGATCGGGGAGCGCAGCCGGGTCAGCTCCAGTTCCGTGACGCCCACGTCACGCAGGCGCTGGTTGCGGTCCTGGTGCGTGCGGCGCGAACCCATCGCGCCGACGTAGGCGACCGGCAGCCGCAGCGCGAGCCGCAGCAGCGGCACGTCGAACTTGGCGTCGTGGGTCAGCACGCACAGCACGGTGCGGCCGTCGACCTCGGTGCTCTCCAGGTAGCGGTGCGGCCACTCGACGACGATCTCGTCGGCGTCGGGGAAGCGCGTCGCCGTGGCGAAGACGGGCCGCGCGTCGCACACGGTCACGCGGTAGCCGAGGAACTTTCCGATGCGGACCAGCGCCGAGGCGAAGTCGATCGCACCGAAGACGATCATGCGGGGCGGCGGGACGCTCGACTCGACGAGCACGACCAGCGGCTGACCGCACCGCGATCCGTCCTCGCCGATCTCCACGGTCGCGGTGCGACCCGCGTCGAGCAGGGCGCGGGCCTCCGCCGCCACCGTGCGGTCCAGCTCCGGGTGGCCGCCGAGGCCGCCCTCGTACGTCCCCGCCTCGTCCGACGCGCGGATGAGGAGGGCACGCCCCAGGAGATCGGCGGGACCGGAGGTGACCCGCGCGACCGCCGCCGCCTCCCCCGCGGACGCGGCGGCCAGGGCGGCGGCGAACACCGGCCTGGCCGGGGCGTCCGCGCGGACCGGGGTGACGAGAATGTCGATGATGCCGCCGCAGGTCAGACCCACGGCGAAGGCGTCCTCGTCGCTGTAGCCGAAGGTCTCGAGGACGGTCTCGCCGTCCTCCAGCGCCTGTTGGCAGAGTTCGTAGACGGCGCCCTCCACACACCCGCCGGAGACCGAGCCGATCGCCGTGCCCTCGCTGTCGACGGCGAGCGCGGCGCCCGGTTGCCGGGGTGCGCTCCCGCCGACCGCCACCACGGTGGCGACGGCGAAGTCACGTCCTTGCTCGACCCACCGGCTCAGCTCGTCGGCGATGTCCAGCATCACGGCCTCCTCAAGGCTCTACGGGTGTGCGGAGGGCACGGCGCCTCAGTGGACGCCCAGCCAGCTCTCGATGGGATTGAGCGCGAAATAGATGATGAAGACGAGCGTCAGGCCCCACATGAAGGCCCCGATCTCGCGGGCCTTGCCCTGGGCGATCTTGATGGCGACCCAGGAGATGACGCCCGCCGCGACACCGGTGGTGATGGTGTACGTGAAGGGCATGAGCACGACGGTCAGGAAGACCGGGATGGCGGTGGCGCGGTCGGCCCAGTCGACGTGCCGGGCGTTCATCATCATCATCGCTCCGATGACGACGAGCGCGGCGGACGCGACCTCCTGGGGCACGATCGCCGTGACCGGCGTGAAGAAGAGACAGGCCGCGAAGAACAGACCGGTGATCACCGAGGAGAGGCCCGTACGGGCACCTTCGCCGACGCCGGTCGCGGACTCGACGAAGACGGTCTGGCCGGAGCCGCCCGCCACGCCGCCGATGGCGCCGCCGGCACCGTCGATGAACAGCGCCTTCGACAGGCCGGGCATGCGGCCCTTGTCGTCGGCGAGGTTGGCCTCGGTGCCGACGCCGATGATGGTGGCCATCGCGTCGAAGAAGCCGGCCAGGACCAGGGTGAAGACGATCATGCCGACGGTCATCGCGCCGACCTCGCCCCAGCCGCCGAACTCGACGTCGCCGAGGAGGGAGAAGTCGGGCGAGGAGACCGCGCTGCCGTGCAGTTCGGGGGCGCCGTTCGCCCACTGCTTGGGGTCGATCACGTCGAACGCGTTGAGTGCGACGGCCACGACGGTGCCGGTGACGATGCCGATCAGGATCGCGCCCGGGGTGTTGCGCGCCTGCAGCATGAAGATCAGGAGCAGGGTGCCCGCGAAGAGCAGCACGGGCCAGCCGGAGAGTTCACCGGCGGGGCCGAGCGAGAGCGGGGTGGCCTTGCCGGGGTGCACGAAGCCGCCCTTGACCAGGCCGATGATGGCGATGAAGAGCCCGATGCCCATGGTGATGCCGTGCTTGAGGGCGAGCGGGATCGCGTTCATGATCATCTCGCGTAGCCCGGTGACCACCAGAAGCATGATCACGGCGCCGTACATGACGCACATGCCCATGGCCTGCGGCCAGGTCATCTCGGGTGCGACCTGCGAGGAGATCACGCCGGACACGGAGAGCCCGGCGGCGAGCGCCAGGGGCACCTTGCCGACGAACCCCATCAGGAGCGTGGTGACCGCCGCGGCGAGCGCCGTCGCGGTGATCAGGGCCTTCTGGCCCATGGTGTCGCCCGCCGCGTCCTTGCCGGACAGGAGGACGGGGTTGAGCAGGACGATGTACGCCATCGCCATGAAGGTGGTGATACCGCCGCGCACCTCGCGCGCGACCGTGGATCCCCGCCGGGATATGTGAAAGTACCGGTCGAGCCAAGACCTTCCGGCCGGGACGCGTGAGCCGGGGCCCGCGTCCTCTGCGGTGGTCTTGGGCTCCACTGACGACTGGGTCATGGTGCCTACTCCCAAGGTTCACAGGGGCACCCGCTGGATTGCGGGATTTGGGATGGTGCGTTGGCTGCACGACCCGGGGGACGGCCCGAGACGAACGACGTCTCCCTCGACGAGAGGGGGAGCTGGGGCTCCGAGCGGTGTGGGCGTCGGAAGTGTGACGTTCCTGGGAGGCACACACCGCTCGGAGAGCTGTACTGATCCCTGAGCGGGGGATCGGAGCGGGCGGATCCCCGAGCGGGGGGATCGGATCCCTAGTGCGGGATCACGTTCCGGTGAGGTGCTCGGGCCGTACCGGCGTCTTGTTGAGCTCCAGGCCCGTCGCGTTCCGGATCGCCGCGAGGACGGCCGGGGTGGACGACAGGGTCGGGGCCTCGCCGAGTCCGCGCAGGCCGTACGGCGCGTTCGGATCGGCGAGTTCGAGCACGTCGACCGGGATGGTCGGGGTGTCGAGGATGGTGGGGATCAGGTAGTCCGTGAAGGAGGGGTTCCTGACCTTGGCGGTCTTGGGGTCGACGATGATCTCCTCCATGACCGCGACGCCCAGGCCCTGGGTGGTGCCACCCTGGATCTGGCCGATCACGGACAGCGGGTTGAGCGCCTTGCCGACGTCCTGGGCGCAGGCCAGTTCGATGACCTTGACCAGGCCGAGCTCGGTGTCGACCTCCACGACCGCGCGGTGCGCCGCGAAGGAGTACTGCACGTGGCCGTTGCCCTGGCCGGTGCGCAGGTCGAAGGCCTCGGTGGGGCGGTGGCGCCACTCGGCCTCGATCTCGACCGTCTCGCCCTCCAGGACGTCGACCAGGTCGCCGAGGACCTCGCCGCCGTCGGTGACGACCTTGCCGCCCTCCAGGAGGAGTTCGGCGGTGGCCCACGCCGGGTGGTACGTGCCGAACTTGCGGCGGCCGAGCTCCAGGACCTTCTCGCGGACGAGCTCGCAGGAGTTCTTGACCGCACCGCCGGTGACGTACGTCTGGCGCGACGCGGACGTCGAGCCCGCGCTGCCCACCTGGGTGTCGGCCGGGTGGATCGTCACCTGGGTGACGCCCAGCTCGGTGCGGGCGATCTGCGCGTGGACGGTGACGCCGCCCTGGCCGACCTCGGCCATCGCCGTGTGCACGGTGGCGACGGGCTCGCCGTTGATGACCTCCATGCGCACCTTGGCGGTGGAGTAGTCGTCGAAGCCCTCGGAGAAGCCGACGTTCTTGATGCCGACCGCGTAGCCCACACCGCGTACGACGCCCTCGCCGTGCGTGGTGTTGGACAGGCCGCCGGGCAGCTGGCGCACGTCGGCGCCCTCGCTGGACTCCCACTGGCGCTCGGGCGGCAGCGGGCGGGCCTTGATGCGGCGCAGGATCTCGGCGACCGGGGCCGGCGAGTCGACCGGCTGCCCGGTCGGCATGATCGTGCCCTGCTCCATGGCGTTGAGCCTGCGGAACTCGACCCGGTCCATGCCCACCTTGTCGGCGAGCTTGTCCATCTGGGCCTCGTAGGCGAAGCACGCCTGGACCGCGCCGAAGCCGCGCATGGCGCCGCAGGGCGGGTTGTTCGAGTAGAGGGCGATGGCCTCGATGTCGACGTCGTCGATCACGTACGGGCCGACCGACAGGGACGAGGCGTTGCCCACGACCGCCGGGGAGGCCGACGCGTAGGCGCCGCCGTCCAGGACGATCTTGCACTTCATGTGCGTGAGCTTGCCGTCCTTGGTGGCGCCGTGCTCGTAGTAGAGCTTCGCCGGGTGGCGGTGGACGTGACCGAAGAAGGACTCGAACCGGTTGTAGACGATCTTGACCGGCTTGCCGGTGCGCAGCGCCAGGAGGCAGGCGTGGATCTGCATCGAGATGTCCTCGCGGCCGCCGAAGGCACCGCCGACGCCGGAGAGCGTCATGCGCACCTTCTCCTCGGGCAGGCCGAGGACGGGGGCGATCTGGCCGAGGTCCGAGTGCAGCCACTGGGTGGCGACGTACAGCTCGACGCCGCCGTCCTCGGAGGGCACCGCGAGGCCGGACTCCGGGCCGAGGAAGGCCTGGTCCTGCATGCCGAAGGTGTACTCGCCCTTGACGATGAAGTCGGCCTTCTTCGCGGCCTCGTCGGCGTCGCCGCGGATGATCGGCTGGCGGTGCACGATGTTCGGGTGCGGCACATGGCCGATGTGGTGGTCGTCGCGGCCCTCGTGGACCAGGACGGCGTCCGGAGCGGTCGCCGACGCCTCGTCGGTGATGACCGGCAGCTCGCGGTACTCGATCTTGATCTTGGCGGCGGCGCGGCGCGCGGTCTCCGGGTGGTCGGCGGCCACGATGGCCACCGGCTCGCCGTGGTGGCGGACCTTCTTGTGGGCGAGGACCGGGGTGTCCTGGATCTCCAGGCCGTAGTTCTTCATCGCGGCCGGCAGGTCGTCGTAGGTCATCACCGCGTAGACGCCGGACTGCGCGAGCGCCTCCGAGACGTCGATGGAGACGATCTCGGCGTGCGCGACGGTCGAGCGCAGGGTGTGGCCCCAGAGCATGTCCTCGTGCCACATGTCCGAGGAGTACGCGAACTCGCCGGTGACCTTCAGGGTGCCGTCGGGACGCAGCGTCGACTCGCCGATGCCGCCCTTGGTCTTGGAACCCTGCGTGATCTTGGTGGGTGTACCTGTGGTTCCCATGGCGTCAGACCCCCTCGGACTGGCGCGCGGCCGCGAGGCGGACCGCGTCAAGGATCTTCTCGTAACCGGTGCAGCGGCAGAGGTTGCCGGAGAGCGCCTCACGGATGTCGGCGTCGGACGGCTGCGGGTTGCGCTCCAGCATCTCGTCGGCCGCGACGAGCAGGCCGGGGGTGCAGAAGCCGCACTGGACGGCGCCGGCGTCGATGAACGCCTGCTGGATCGGGGAGAGCTCGCCGCCCTCGCCGGTCTGCGAGTCGGTGGCGCCCTTCTCCGGGTTGGCCTGCCACGCCTTGGCGTCCTGGATCGAGGTGCCGCACGCGCCGGAGGCGCAGCCGCCGCCCGGGTGGGCGTCCTCACGGTGCTTGGCGTAGTCGGCGAGGCCCTCGACGGTGGTGACCTCGCGGCCCTCCACCTGGCCGGCCGCGACCAGACACGAACAGACCGGCACACCGTCCAGACGGACGGTGCAGGAGCCGCACTCGCCCTGCTCGCAGGCGTTCTTGGAGCCGGGGAGCCCCATGCGCTCGCGCAGCACGTAGAGCAGGGACTCGCCCTCCCACACGTCGTCGGCTTCCTGCTGACGGCCGTTGACCTTGAAGTTCACGCGCATTATGCGACTCCCTCAGTGCTGCGGCCCGTGCCGCGGTACGACTCCCAGGTCCAGCCGAGCGTCCGGCGGGCCATGATCCCGACGGCGTGCCGGCGGTAGTTCGCCGTGCCTCGTACGTCGTCGATCGGGTTGGCGGCACCGGAGGCGAGCTCCGCGAACTGCTTGGCGATCGAGGGGGTGATGATCTTCTTGCTGTCCCAGAAGCCGCCCTCTTCGAGGGCCGCGTTCAGGAACTCCTCGGCCGCCTTCGCCCGGATGGGGGTCGGGGCGGCGGAGCCGATGCCGGTCCGCACGGTGCGGGTCTCGGGGTGCAGCGCGATGCCGAAGGCGCACACCGCGATGACCATCGCGTTGCGGGTGCCGACCTTGGAGTACTGCTGCGGGCCGTCCGCCTTCTTGATGTGGACGGCCTTGATGAGCTCGTCCTTTGCGAGCGCGTTGCGCTTCACGCCGGTGTAGAAGTCGTCGATCGGGATCAGGCGGGAGCCCCGCACGGACTCCACCTCGACCTCGCAGTCGGCGGCGAGCAGGGCCGGGTGGGCGTCGCCCGCGGGGGACGCGGTGCCCAGGTTGCCGCCGACGCCGCCGCGGTTGCGGATCTGCGGGGAGGCCACGGTGTGCGAGGCGAGCGCAAGACCGGGGAGCTCGGTGCGCAGCTCCTCCATGATCTGGGTGTACGGCACGGAGGCACCGAGCCGGACCGTCTCCTCGCCGACCTCCCACTCGCGCAGTTCGACGATGCGGTTGAGGTCAAGCAGGTATTCCGGACGGCGGTGGTCGAAGTTGATCTCGACCATCACGTCGGTGCCACCCGCAATCGGCACAGCCGTGGGGTGCTCGGCCTTGGCGGCGAGCGCCTCCTCCCAGCTGGCGGGGCGAAGGAAGTCCATGAGGCTCTCTTCTTCGTGTCGAGGGTCTTTCGCTTCGAGGGACCGGAAAATCCGTACTAAGGGATTCCGAATCAGGGATTCCGTTCAAGCCACTCGGGCCGTTGGTCCCTCGACTGCTCGTTCATGTGCTGTTAACGCGGAGTGGGGCAAGTACACCGCTCGCTCGTCCGATGGGGTCAGTCACCGAAACCATGAAGGAGTTGGCTGGCCAAGCCGCGCGTCTTGTAGATTCGTATGAAGAACGGGCCCCGGGAGCCTCGCGGGTTCCCCCCGAAACCCGGAGCCACGCTGCGGCTCAGGGCCCCGGCGTTACAGAGCGCACATGTTTGTACACACCATTCGAGACAGATCGGCGGGCGACTCACCATGCGGCTGCGCGCACTCCTGGACACCGACGCGCTGGGCCTGCGGCTGCTCGGCGGCGAGGACGAGCTCGATCGCACCGTGCGCGGTGTGATGACCACGGACCTGCGGGACCCGAGCCGCTATCTGGCGGGCGGCGAGCTGGTCCTCACCGGCCTCGCCTGGCGCCACGACGCCTCGGACACCGAACCCTTCGTACGGATCCTCGCGAGCGCCGGGGTCGCGGCGCTGGCCGCCGGCGAGGCCGAGCTCGGCGACATCCCCGACGACATCGTGCAGGCCTGCGCCCGGCACCGGCTGCCGCTCTTCGCGGTCAACGAGTCGGTGGCCTTCGCGACCATCACCGAGCACGTGGTGCGGCAGGTCTCCGGCGAGCGCGCCGGGGACCTGGCCGCGGTGGTCGACCGGCACCGCCGCCTGATGACCTCGGGCCCCGCGGGCGGCGGCCCCGACGTCGTCCTCGACCTGCTCGGCACCGACCTGGACCTGCGGGCCTGGGTCCTCTCGCCCGCGGGCCGGGTCATCGCCGGGTCGGCCACGGCGGGCACCGCCCTGCCCGGACCGCTCTGCGCCCGCCTCGCCGGGGAGCACCTGGCGGCCGTCAGGACCGGCCGGCGGGGCCCGCACCGCGTGACGGTGGACTCGGTCACGTACTCACTGTTCCCCATTCGGACCAGTGGGCGCGGAGCAGCCGGCGCCTCGCGCGACGTGCGCGAGTCGGTGCTCTCCGACTGGGTGCTCGCCGTGGAGGCCGACGCGGGCGACTGGCCCGAGGAGCGCCTCGACCTGCTGCAGGGCGTGACGCAGCTGATCGCGGTGGAGCGGGACCGGCGCGACGCGTCCCGCACCGTGCGGCGCCGGCTCGCCCAGGAGGTCCTGGAACTGGTGCAGACGGGCGCGGCGCCCGCGGAGATCGCCGCCCGGCTGCGCGTCGCCGCCCCGGTGCTGCTGCCCGGCCTCGGCGCGGCACCGCACTGGCAGGTCGTGGTGGCCCGGGTGGAGTGGGAGGGCGGCGAGATCGACGGCGGCCCGGTCGCCCAGTCGCTCCTCGAGGAGATCCTCGTCGACCCGCTCTCGGCGGGCCCCGAGCCCTCCGACCGGATCGCGGTCGCGCACACCGGCGACGAGGCCATCGCGCTGGTGCCGCTGCCCGCGGTCTCCGGCGAGCACGACGGCGCGGACACGGGCCTGATCGCGGACGCGCTGCTCGCCTCCGTCCACGACCCGCTCGCCGCGGGCCTGGACGGCGACGGCCGGCTCACGCTGGGCGTCAGCGCGTCCGTGCACTCGGCGGAGGGGCTGCGCGGCGCCCTGGAGGAGGCGCGGCACGCCCGCCGGGTCGCCGCGGCGCGCCCCGGCCGGGTCTGCGCGGCCGGCCACCAGGAGCTGGCCTCGCACGTGCTGCTGCTGCCCTTCGTCCCGGACGACGTGCGCCGGGCGTTCACCGCGCGCCTGCTCGACCCGCTGCGCGAGTACGACTCGCGGCACCGCGCGGAGCTCATCCCGACCCTGGAGGCGTTCCTCGACTGCGACGGTTCGTGGACGCGCTGCGCTGCTCGACTGCACCTGCACGTCAACACGTTGCGCTACCGGGTGGGCCGCATCGAGCAGTTGACGGGCCGTGACCTCTCGCGCCTGGAGGACAAGCTCGACTTCTTCCTCGCGCTGCGCATGAGCTGAGGGAATGCGACGAGGGGCCGGCCGGCGGCGACAGGACACCGGCCGGCCCCGACTCGTTTCCTTGCCCGCCCTTTGTGAATTCTTTCACCCAGCCTCTTGGCCCGGCGCCGCGATCCATGCTGAGATTCGCCCACGACTCAACAGCTCAATGGGGTGCTCGGGGAGGGCAACGTGGCGCATACCGCCATGTCTGGTACCGGAACGACCGCAGAGCACGATCCACTCCAGACCGCGGTATGGCGGCTGCGCTCACGCGGCTGCTGGACCGACGCCGCAGCGCTGCTCGCCCCGCGGCCGGGGGCCGCGGCGGCCCTCCAGAGGACGGCGCTCCTCGTCGAGCGGTGCCTGTTCACGGGGGACGGCTGGGGCGAGGCCGAGGACGGCCTGCGGACCGCGGAGGCGATCGCCGAGGACGACGACGACCGCGGCGCCGCCGCCTGCGAGCGCGGCCAACTGGCTTACGCTTCCACCGTGTTGGGAGTACGGGACCGGGCCGACGAGGCGCGTACGGCGCTCGGCAGGGCGGCCGCGCTGCTCGCCCCCAACACTCCGGGACGCCCGCTCCTGGACTTCCGCAGGGGTCTGATCGCGGAGCACATCTCCGACTCGCCGCAGTCCGCGAAGGCGGCGTACCGCAGGGCGCACGCGGGCGCCACCGCCCACTCCGACCCGCTGCTCCTCTCCTTCACCTGGCGCCATCTGGCCGGACTCGCCCTGCGCGACGGCGAGTTGGCGGAGGCGCGGCACGGCTTCGCCGAGTCGCTGCGCATCCGCGAGGAGCTCGGCTACCTGGTCGGCACCGCGCCCGCGCTCGCCGCGCTCGCGGAGGCGGAGACGGAGCCGGAGGCCACCCGGCTGCGCGCCGAGGCCACCCGGCTCTTCCGCCTCCTTGGCGGCGTACCGTCCTGGCTCGCCCACCATCTGCAACCGCCGGCCGCCGCGGTCTGACTCCTGGCCGCGCGGTCCGAGCTCCCGCCCGCGGGCGCCCTGTTCGTCACCGGGGCGCCCGCGGGGCGTTGGCGCGGCGGCGGGATTTCGCCGGGCGGGAGACGTCAGTGGGCGGTCCAGCCGCCGTCGAGGACGAGATTGGCGCCGGTCATGTACGAGGAGCGGTCCGAGGCGAGGAACAGCGCCGCCTCCGCGGCCTCCTCCGGGGTGCCGAGCCGCCCCAGCAGGGTGCGTTCCTCGAACTCCCTGCGCCGCTTGTCGGCGTCGCCCGTCGAGTCCAGGGCCGTCTGCAGCAGGTCAGTGAGGATCACGCCGGGGCTGAGGGTGTTGACCCGGACCCCGTCGCCCGCGTGGTCGACGGCGAGCGCGCGGGTCAGCTGGAGGACCCCCGCCTTGGACGCCGAGTAGGCCGCGACCGCCTCCGAACCCACCAGCGCGAGCTCGGAGGCGACGTTGACGATGACGCCGCCCCCGCCGTCGCGCATCGCGGGCAGCGCGTGCTTGGCGCAGAGGAAGACACCCTTGAGGTTGACGTCCATCAGCCGGTCCCACTCCGCGACCGTGGTGTCCTCCACACGCTTGGCGAACTCCATCCCCGCGTTGTTCACCAGCACGTCGAGACGCCCGAACCGCTCCACGGCCCGGCGCGCCAGGGCGGCCACGTCCTCCTCGCGGGTGACGTCGCAGCGCACCGCGACCGCCGCACCGCCGTCGCCCTCGATCAGCTCCACGGTCCGCGCCAGCGGCCCTTCCTTGTCGCCCGCCACCACGACGCGCGCACCGTCCGCCGCCAGGCGCCGCGCGATGGCGCGGCCGAGACCGCTTCCGGCGCCGGTCACCACCGCGCATCGACCCTCCATGGACATGCCCTGCTCCTCTCCGTCGGCCTCACTCGGCCCTCACTCGGCCCTGACCGGGGCATCACCCGGCGGTGTCGCCGGCCCCGGGCCCCGCGTGTCACCCCGTACGGCGGGTTCGAAACGGGACCTCCGACACGGGCCCTTGCTGCGAGGTTCAGCTCTCGGAGCCGGTGAAGTGCTCCTTGACCAGGGACGCGACCACGTCGAGCTCCTGGGCGGTGAGGGCTTCGAGGAGGGCCATGTGCTCGGCGGCGTCCGCGAGGAGGTCGGCCCTGCGGCCCGCGACAAGGCCGCTGACCAGCGGCCACTGCGAGCGCCTGTGCAGATCGTCCGCGACCTGCACCAGCTGCTGGTTGCCGGACAGGGAGAGGACCGCGCCGTGGAAGGCGCGGTCGGACTCGGCGTAGTGCGCGAGGTCGCCGCCCGCCGCCGCGGTCGCGGTGGCCTCGGCGAGCGGCCGCAGTGCGGCCCAGCGCTCCGCGGGCACCGTACGGGCCAGGCGCAGCATCACCGGCACCTCAAGGAGGGCCCGCACCTCGGCCAGCTCCGCCAGCTCGCGCGTGCTGCGCTCGGTGATCCGGAAGCCGCGGTTGGGGACGACCTCGACCGCGCCCTCGACGGCCAGCTGCTGCATCGCCTCGCGTACGGGGGTCGCGGAGACGCCGAAGCGCTCGGCGAGGGCCGGCGCCGAGTACACCTCGCCGGGCGCGAGCTCGCCGCCGACGAGGGCGTGCCGCAGGGCGGCGAGGATCTGGCCGCGCACGGAGCTGCGGCGGACCGGGCGGCGGGGTCCCGGCACGGCGTGCGTCCGCTCGGGCCGGGCGGGGCCGCGCCCGCGCGACTCGCCCGTCGCCTGTCCCGGCACCCGGGCGCGCGCCGCACCCGCCGGGGACTCAGCTACCGGAGACTCGCCCACCGGGGGCTCGCCTGCCGGGGACTCCCCCGTCAGGGGCTCCCCTGCCGAGGGTGCCGAGGGCTCCCCCGCGCGTGCTCCGGTCTGCTCCACGACGTCCGTTCCTGCCTGTGACTGCTCGAAAGGTCCGACAGGCACCATAGGCGGCCACGACCGGAGTTGAAACCTCGATCACCTCGGGTAAGGTAAGGCTAACCTGCTATCGATCGCGATTCGGTGGTCCTCCGCATGTCCGTTTCCACCTTGGCCGCACCCGCCCTGGGCGCCCCCAGCGCCGTAGCGGACTCCTACGCCCGCCTCTCCGAGGTGTACTCCGGACTGCGCGTCACCGAGCTCGCCCCCGGAGAACGGACCCCCGAGGGCGGCGGCTGGGTCTCCGCCGCCCGGCTCGCGGAGGGCGGGGCCGACCTCGACGCGTTCCTGGCTTGGGACAACGCCCAGGTTCTGAAGGACTACGGGACGCAGGCGCGGCCGGACGTGGTGGCGAGCTTCGGGCTGCACCGGTACGCCTGGCCGGCCACGCTGCTCATCACGGTCCCCTGGTTCCTGCACCGCCGCGTCCCCCGCTTCCCGGTCGCCGACGTCTCCTTCCAGCGCACGCTGGGCCGGATGGCGGTACGTACGGACTCTTTCGCGTGTCTTCCCGGCGACCCGGCCGCCGCGCTGCCCGGCGCCCGTGTGGTGCCGGACGAGGAGGCGCTGCGGGCGGCGGTGCGGGCCTCGGTCGCCGAGCACCTCGGGCCACTCCTCGACGCGTTCGGCCCCCGGATGCGGCGCCGCTCGCGCGCGCTGTGGAGCCTCGCCACGGACGAGATCGTCGAGGGCCTCTGGTACGTCGCCCACCTCTTCGGCGAGGAGGAGCGCGCGGTGACGGAGCTGGAGCGGCTGCTGCCGGGCGCCACCAAGCCGTACGTCGGCACGGCCGGCTTCCGGGAGCTGACGGGGCCCGACGGCGAGGCGCTGCCGACCCGGGACCGGGCGAGCTGCTGCATGTTCTACACGCTGCGCCCCGACGACACGTGCGTCACCTGCCCGCGCACCTGCGACGAGGAGCGCGTGGCGCGCCTGAGCGCGGGCGCGGCGGCGAGCTGAGACGCCGGGTTCCTTCCCCACCCGGCCGGTTCCGCTCGCCGGCCCGGCCGGGCGGCCATGACGACCGCGTCTGATCCGCTGTGCTCGTCCGCGGGGGGGCGCCGACGCGGGGCGCGCCGATGAAGTGACGGCGACCGCCGCCCGAGCACGCCGCCCCACGCCCGTAGGGCGCGCGGGCCCCGTCGAGAACGGCCGGCAGAGGTGCCCGCCCTCGCGGAGCCGACCACCCCTGTCGGACAGCTGTCGGTGTCGTCCTCCGTCTGTCGGTGGTCTGTAGGTCATCTGTCGCCGGGCCCCGGGAGATTGGAACAGGTCGGAACCGGGCGGCGACGCCGTCGGATCCGGCCCCGCATCGTCCCGGCCCGCCGGCGCGGCGCGCCCGGCGTGACCCGGCACGTGCCCGCCCCGGGGGCCACGGTCAGGAAGGAAGCCCTCATGACGAATGACGTCACGATCATCGGCGCCGGACTTGGTGGCCTCACGCTCGCCCGTGTCCTGCACCTCAACGGCATACCGGCCGCGGTGTACGAGGCGGAGCCCTCCCCCGCCTCGCGTGCCCAGGGCGGCATGCTCGACATCCACGACTACAACGGTCAACTCGCCTTGCAGGCCGCCGACTTGATGGGCGGGTTCCGCGAACTCGTCCTGGAGGGCCGGCAGGCCATGCGGATCCTCGCCACGGACGGGACCGTCCTGCTCGACGAGGCCGACGACGGCACCGGCGGCCGCCCCGAGGTGCTGCGCGGCGAACTGCGGCAGCTGCTGCTCGACTCGCTGCCGCCCGGCACCGTCCGGTGGGGCCGGAAGGTGACCGGCGCCCGCGGTCTCGGCGACGGGCGCCACGAGGTGACCTTCGCCGACGGCGCCACCGTCACCACCGGCCTGCTCGTCGGCGCGGACGGCGCCTGGTCCCGGGTGCGGCCGCTGCTGACCTCCACCACCCCCGCGTACAGCGGCAAGTCCGTCGTCGAGACCTACCTGTTCGAATCCGACACCCGGCGCCCGGCCGTCGCGAAGATTGTCGGCGGCGGATCGATGCTGGCGTTCGCGCCGGACCGGGAGATCTTCGCCCACCGGGAGCGGGGCGACACCCTGCACGCCTACGTGGGACTGACCCGCCCGGAGGACTGGTTCGACGACATCGACTTCGGCGACGGCCCCGCGGCCGCCGCGCGGCTCGCCCGCGAGTTCGACGGCTGGGCGCCCGAACTGGTCTCGCTGATCACCGACGCCGACGGCGCGCCCACCCTGCGCCGCCTCTACGCCCTGCCGACCGGGCACCGCTGGGAGCGGGTGCCCGGGGTGACCCTGATCGGGGACGCCGCCCACCTGTCGATCCCGAACGGCGAGGGGGCCAACGTCGCCATGCACGACGGCGCCGAACTCGGCGCGGCGCTCGCCGCCCGACCCGACGACGTCGAGGCCGCCCTCGCCGCGTACGAGGAGGCCATGTTCCCGCGCAGCGCGGAGGCCGCCACCTTCGGAGGGCCCGACGGCCCCGCTGCCGAGCCCGGGGAGGGCCCGGTCCAGGACATGATCGCCGCGTTCTTCCAGCAACAGCAGCAGGAGTCCTGACCGGCCCACGCAGCCGGTTCACGCACCCGGTTCACGCAGCGCACGATTAATCGAACTCAACGCCCGGCGTTCCCCCGTGAGTTCGAGCAAAAGTGCGCCCTGCACGCTCCCTTGCACCCCCATGGCTGTCTCTTGCCCCGAAACCCCCTGCGGGTCTTCGGGGTTGGGTCAATATGGCGCCCGTTACGCCCTACCGCAATGCAAGGGACCCCCAGATGAGACTGACCGACATATCGCTGGACTGGCTGCTCCCCGGCAGCGTCCTGCTCCTGGGCATGCTGGTGGCGGTGGCGGTGCTCACGCGCGGCAAGCGAGGCCACGACAAGACGGCCAAGGGGACCGCGAGCGACGACTCGTGGGAGCGCAGCGAGGAACGCCGCAGACGCAAGGAAGCCGTCTACGGAACCGCCTCCTATGTGCTGTTGTTCTGCTGCGCGGCCGTCGCCGCGGCGCTGTCCTTCCACGGCCTGGTCGGCTTCGGGCAGCAGAACCTCAGCCTCTCCGGGGGCTGGGAGTACCTGGTCCCGTTCGGCCTCGACGGCGCGGCGATGTTCTGCTCCGTCCTCGCCGTGCGCGAGGCCAGCCACGGCGACGCGGCGCTCGGCTCGCGGCTGTTGGTGTGGACGTTCGCGGGCGCGGCCGCCTGGTTCAACTGGGTGCACGCGCCACGGGGGTTGAGCCACGCGGGCGCCCCGCACTTCTTCGCGGGCATGTCGCTGTCGGCGGCGGTGCTCTTCGACCGCGCGCTCAAGCAGACCCGCCGTGCGGCGCTGCGCGAGCAGGGTCTCGTGCCGCGTCCGCTGCCGCAGATCCGCATCGTGCGGTGGCTGCGCGCGCCCCGGGAGACCTTCGCCGCCTGGTCGTTGATGCTCCTCGAAGGCGTCCGCACGCTGGACGAGGCCGTCGAGGAGGTGCGCGAGGACCGGCGCGAGAAGGAGCGCACCCGGCTGCGCAGGCGTGACCAGGAGAAGCTGGAGCGGGCGCAGCTCAAGGCGCTCAGCCGGGGCCACCGCACCTGGCAGGGCCGCGGCGGCGGCCGTCAGGTGGAGGTGCCGGCCGTCGCGTCGGGCGCAGGGTCCGCGCAGGTCGGCGCGGACCCTGCCATACCGGCGCAGGACCAGTTGCCCCTGCGCTCCCGACCCTCCCTCCAGGCCGTCAGGAACGGCCCTGACGGCGCCGAACCTGTCGCCCCCCTCACCGTCGACCTGACGGCCGAGGACGACACGCAGGCGCTGCCCCGGCTCGACTCGCTGGAGCGGAAGCTGAAGGACCTGGAGCAGCAGTTCGGCTGACCGCGCCAGGACCGCCTCGTCACCCGAGAGGAACGTCCCGTCACCCGAGGGCGGCGGCAGGGCTCACGCCGTGCCGCCGCCGTCGAGTTCGAACCACACCACCTTCCCCACCCCGTGCGCCCGCACGCCCCACGCGTCGGCGAGGGCCTGCACGAGGAGCAGACCCCGGCCGTTCGTACCGCTGTCGGCGTCCGGTACCCGCGGCTCGGGGCGGCTCCCCGCGAAGTCCCGCACCTCGACGCGCAGCCCGCGCGGGCCCACGGTCGCGGTGACGAACGCGTCGTGGTCGGTGTGCACCAGCGCGTTGGTGACCAGTTCGCTGGTGAGCAGCTCGGCCGTCTCGGCCCGTCCCGGCCTCCCCCACGGCCGCAGGAAATCCCTCAGGGCCTTTCTGACCTCGGACACCGCGCGCAGATCCGACCTGCCGAGGCGGCGCGTGAACTGCCCGCCGCCGGGGCCGCCGCGCGCCGCGCCGGTTCTCTCGTCCCGTTCCTTCCGCGGGGTGGCCCCGATGCTCCCGGAGCCTCCCGTCCGTGACTGGCTTGTCATGACCCCCGCCCACAAAGCGATGTCTCTGCCCCCTTGCTCGAACAACTTCACGGGATGCATGCCCTTCGCCAGGGGCGGCACGCTTGTCGAATCATCAACCAATGGCGGGGGGTGCGCCCCCGGATCGGGGGGAAGTGAAGCGGAGAGCCCCACCTCCGAGCCTCCCGAGGAGCCCGAGTGCACGACGACCGACTGCTGGTGGAAGGCCGCCTGGAGCGCGCGCTGCGCCAGTTCATCCGCCCCGCCCAGTACGCGCGACGTACCCCGCTGACCCTCTCCGTCTGGCACGCGCCGGGCGAGCCGGTGCCCGTCGCGACCGCCCTCGATGCGGTGTACGAGCCCTTCGAGACCGGCACCGCGTGGGGAAACCCCTGGTCCACCAGCTGGTTCAGGCTTCAAGGGCAGGTGCCCGAGGAGTGGAGCGGGCGGCGGGTCGAGGTGGTGATCGACCCCGGTTTCAGTGCGGAGGGGCCCGGCTTCCAGGCAGAGGGCCTGGTGTACGACGCGGCGGGCGTACCCCTGAAGGGTATTCACCCGCGCAATCGGCATATTCCGGTGGCCTCCCCCGCCCGGGGCGGCGAGGACGTGCACCTGCTCCTGGAGGCGGCGGCCAATCCCGCCGTTCTGCACGACTTCGTGCCGACACCGCTCGGCGACGTACTGACCGCAGGCAATGGTCCGATCTACCGATTCGCGTCTGCCGACCTCGCCGTACTGGACGAGGACGTATGGCAGCTGACCCTGGACATCGAGGTCCTCTCCGAGCTGATGCGCGAACTGGACGCCGACCGTCCGCGGCGCCACGAGATCCTGCGCGCCCTGGAGGACATGCTCGACGCGCTCGATCTGCACGACGTCTCCGGCACCGCCGCCGCGGCCCGCGCCGAGCTCGCCGACGTCCTCGCGCGGCCCGCCCACGCCAGCGCGCACCGCGTCTCGGCGGCCGGACACGCGCACATCGACTCGGCGTGGCTGTGGCCGCTGCGCGAGACGGTGCGCAAGGCCTCGCGCACCTTCGCCAATGTGACGGCGCTGGCGAAGGAGTATCCGGAGCTGGTCTTCGCCTGCTCGCAGGCCCAGCAGTACGCCTGGGTGAAGGAGCACCAGCCGCACATCTGGGAGCGCATCAAGAAGGCCGTCGCGGACGGCAACTGGGCGCCGGTGGGCTCGATGTGGGTCGAGTCGGACGCCAACATGCCGGGCGGTGAGGCGCTCGCCCGGCAGATCACGCACGGCATGCGGTTCTTCCGCGAGGAGCTCGGCGTCGAGACGGAGGAGATCTGGCTGCCGGACTCCTTCGGGTACACGGCCGCCTTCCCGCAGCTGGCGAAGCTCGCGGGGGTGCGCTGGTTCCTCACCCAGAAGCTGAGCTGGAACCAGTCCAACAAGATGCCGCACCACACCTTCTGGTGGGAGGGCATCGACGGCACCCGCGTCTTCACCCACTTCCCGCCCGTGGACACCTACAACTCCCAGTTCCACGGCGCCGAACTCGCCCACGCCGAGCGGAACTTCGCCGACAAGGGCCGGGCGTCGCGCTCCCTGGTGCCGTTCGGCTGGGGCGACGGCGGGGGCGGGCCCACCCGCGAGATGATGGAGCGGGCCCGGCGGCTGCGCTCCCTGGAGGGGTCGCCGCGCGTCGAGATCGAGAAACCGTCGGCGTTCTTCGCGGCGGCCGAGGAGGAGTACGGGGCGCAGGCGCCCGTCTGGTCGGGCGAGCTGTACCTGGAGCTGCACCGCGCGACCTACACCACCCAGGCGGCCACCAAGCGCGGCAACCGGCGCAGCGAACACGCCCTGCGCGAGGCGGAGTTGTGGTGCACGGCGGCCGCGGTGCGCGATCCGGCGTACGTCTATCCGTACGACACCCTGGACCGGCTGTGGAAGACGGTGCTCCTGCACCAGTTCCACGACATCCTGCCGGGCTCGTCGATCGCCTGGGTGCACCGGGAGGCGCGCGAGACGTACGAGCGGGTCCTCGCCGAGCTCGACGAGCTGACCGCGGCGGCCGTCCGGTCGCTCGGCGCGGGCGGCCCCGCCGCGCTGAACGCCTCGCCCTACGCCCGCAGCGAGGTCGTCGACACGGGCGACGGGACGCTGGTACACGTCGACGTCCCCGCGCTCGGCACCCGCAGCCTGGACGCCGCGCGGGAGGCGGGCGCCGGCGCGGTGGCGCACACCACCGGCGACACCATCCTGCTCACCAACGAGCATCTGATCGTCACCGTCGACGCCGCCGGACTGCTCACCTCCGTGACGGACCTGGACGCCGGCCGCGAGGTCCTCGCGGCCCCCGCCAACCTCCTCCAGCTGCACCCCGACCACCCCACGCACTACGACGCCTGGGACCTGGACCGGCACTACCGGCGCCGGCACACCGACCTCACCGACGCCGAGTCCGTCGAGCTCGTCGAGGACGGGCCACTGCGGGTCGCGGTGCGCGTGGTGCGGGCCTTCGGGGCGTCGCGGATCACCCAGGAGATCCGGCTCGCGGCGGGCAGCCGGCGCGTGGACGTCGTCACGGATGTCGACTGGCACGAGTCGGAGAAGGTCCTCAAGGCGGCCTTCCCCCTTGACGTGCACGCCGAACGGTCCGCCGCCGAGATCCAGTTCGGCCATGTGCACCGGCCGACGCACGCCAACACCGGCTGGGACGCGGCGCGTTACGAGATCTGCGCGCACCGCTGGCTGCGGGTGGCCGAGGAGGGGTACGGCGTGGCGGTGCTCAACGACTCCACGTACGGCCACGACGTGACGCGCACCGAGCACGACGGCACGCTCGGCACGACCGTGCGGCTGACCCTGCTGCGGGCCCCGCACAGCCCGGACCCGGAGACCGACCAGGGCCCGCACCGCTTCACGTACGCGCTGCTGCCCGGGGCGGGCACCGGCGACGCCGTCGCGGAGGGGCTCGCGCTCAACCTGCCGCTGCGGGTGGCCGACGCGCCCGCGCTGGCGTCGCTGGTGAGCGTCGACCACCCCGCCGTCACCGTCGAGTCGGTGAAGCTCGCCGACGACCGCAGCGGCGATGTCGTCGTACGTCTCTACGAGTCGCGCGGCGGGCGGGCCGCGGCCGTGCTCGGCACGTCGTTCCCGGTGGCCCGCGCGGAGGTGACGGACCTCCTGGAGCGGCCGCTGCACGAGGCGCAGACCGGCGAGGCCGGACTCGCGCTGGCGCTGCGGCCGTTCCAGATCGTCACGCTGCGGCTGCGGCCCGCCTGACCCGAGCGGGTGCCGGGGCCGATGTCACGGCCTCGGCACGTTCCGCAGGTTGGAGCGCGCCATCTGGAGCATCCGGCCCACTCCGCCGTCGAGCACGATCTTGCTGGCGGAGAGGGCGAAGCCGGTCACCATGTCCGAGCTGATCTTGGGCGGGATGGAGAGGGCGTTCGGGTCGGTGACGATGTCGACGAGGGCGGGACCCTTGTGCGCGAAGGCGTCCTTGAGGGCGCCGGCGAGCTGCTTCGGCTTCTCCACGCGGACGCCGTAGGCACCCGCGGCGCGGGCGACGGCGGCGAAGTCCGGGTTGTGGTTGGCCGTGCCGTACGAGGGGAGGCCGGCGACGAGCATCTCCAACTCCACCATGCCCAAGGAGGAGTTGTTGAACAGGACGACCTTCACCGGCAGGTCGTGCTGGACGAGGGTGAGGAAGTCGCCCATCAGCATCGAGAAGCCGCCGTCGCCCGACATGGAGACGACCTGGCGCCTGCGGTCGGTGAACTGGGCGCCGATCGCCTGCGGCAGGGCGTTCGCCATCGAGCCGTGACTGAAGGAGCCGATGATGCGGCGCCTGCCGTTGGGCGTGAGGTAGCGGGCTCCCCAGACATTGCACATACCGGTATCAATGGTGAACACGGCATCGTCCGCGGCGAGTTCGTCGAGGACGGCGGCGACGTACTCGGGGTGGATCGGGACGTGCTTGTCGACCTTGCGGGTGTACGCCTTCACGACCCCTTCGAGGGCGTCCGCGTGCTTCTTGAGCATCTTGTCGAGGAACTTGCGGTTCGTCTTCGGCGTGACGCGCGGCGTCAGACCGCGCAGCGTCTCGCGCACGTCGCCCCAGACCGCGAGGTCCAGCTTGGAGCGCCGCCCGAGGTTCTCCGGCCGCACGTCCACCTGCGCGATCTTCACGTCGTCGGGCAGGAAGGCGGTGTACGGGAAGTCCGTGCCGAGCAGGATCAGCAGGTCGCACTCGTGGGTGGCCTCGTACGCGGCGCCGTAGCCGAGCAGGCCGCTCATGCCCACGTCGTACGGGTTGTCGTACTGGATCCACTCCTTGCCGCGCAGCGCGTGGCCCACCGGGGACTTGATCTTCTCGGCGAACTCCATCACCTCGGCGTGCGCGCCCGCCGTGCCGCTGCCGCAGAAGAGGGTGACCTTGTCCGCCTCGTCGATCATCGCCGCGAGCCGCTCGATCTCCGCGTCGCCGGGGCGCACGGAGGGCCGGGAGGTGACCAGGGCCGTCTCGGGGGCCTTCTCCGGGGCGGGCTCGGCCGCGACGTCGCCGGGCAGCGACACGACGCTGACGCCGCTCTGTCCGACGGCGTGCTGGATGGCGGTCTGCAGCAGCCGCGGCATCTGCTTCGGCGTGGAGATCAGCTCGCTGTAGTGGCTGCACTCGCGGAACAGCTGGTCCGGATGGGTCTCCTGGAAGAACCCGAGCCCGATCTCGCTCGACGGGATCTGCGCGGCGAGGGCGAGGACCGGGGCCATCGAGCGGTGCGCGTCGTAGAGGCCGTTGATCAGGTGCAGGTTGCCGGGGCCGCAGGAGCCCGCGCAGGCGGCCAGCTTCCCGGTGATCTGCGCCTCGGCGCCGGCCGCGAAGGCGGCGGTCTCCTCGTGCCGCACCTGGATCCAGTCGATCCCCTTGGTGCGGCGGATGGCGTCCACGACCGGGTTGAGGCTGTCGCCGACGACTCCGTACAGGCGCTTGACGCCCGCGCGGACGAGGATGTCGACGAACTGCTCGGCGACGTTCTGCTTGGCCATGCTGTACGCACCTCTCGACACCGGTGGACCGTGGCTCACCCCGGGCGACCCGTGGGTCCGCGGAGTCACCGGTTCCATGAAGTCACAGGTGCGGCGGTCATGCCTCCCAGACCGCGGCGGCGGTGCGGTCGTCGGCGTACCCCTTGACCCTGACCTGGATGTCGGCGAGGAAGGCGGCGAGCCCCGGCGGACCGCTCTTCTCCCATCTGCGGGTGAGGTGTTCGGCCAGTTCGGGCTCGCCGCGCAGCGGTTCGGCGAGGCCGCCGCTGCACAGGACGAGGGCGTCACCCGGGCGGGCGACGGAGGCCCGGAAACGGAACGGCTCGCGGGGCGGCTCGGGCGCGGGTTCGTACGGGCTTGGCGGTGTGCTGATCCCCAGGTCCATGGTGAGGTGCTCGTCTTCGGGGAGCCGGTCGGGCGGCGAGCCGAAGCCCACCACGGCGTCGCCGGTGGCCTCGGCCACGCGGGGCTCGATGTCCTGCCAGGCGCCGTCGCGCAGCCGGAAGAGGCCGCCTGTGCCGACGCCGAAGAAGACGCGGGTACGGCAGCGGGGGTCGGCCGGCAGGAGCAGGCAGCGCAGCGACGCGGCGTACTCCTCCGGCTCCAGGCCCAGGTCGGCGGCGCGGGCCCGGAGTCTGCCGAGGCTGCGGTCGGTGAGCCGGTGCAGCCCCGACTTCAGGTCGCCGCGCCGGGCCGCCCTGAGGTCCTCGGCGAGCCGCCGGTGACTGCGGCCCACGGCCCGGCCGATCCACTGGCACGCCTCGGCGGCGGCGCGGTGCGCTCCCGGGGTCGCGCGGGCGCCGGTGGCCATGGCGACGAGGACGAGGGCGTCGTCGCCGCTCCCGAACCGGGCGGTGAGCAGGGAGTCGCGCCGGGGCTCGCCCCGGTACCGGGCGGAGTCCCCGCGCACGGAGGCGGCCCGCAGCGTGCTGCTCCCGTACCGCGCCCCGTCGAGCACGGTGTCGGCGACGAGATCCCCGAGGTCGTCGGGGTCGGCGGCGGGCAACACGGTGGGCTCGGCCTCGTAGGTAGGGGGCCCGTCCCCGACGTGAGGGATGTGAGGGTTGCCGGGGGCGGGGGCGTCGGGAGGCCGAGGGGCGGACCCGCCGGTACGTGCCCCTCCCGTAGGGCCCGCGGGGAAGGACACGGGTCCGCCGGGGGCGGAGGAGGGCGGCGCCCAGGGGGCCGGGGCGGTGAAGGTGGGGGTTTCCGATGGGGGTGCCTGCGGTGCCTGCGGGGGCCGGGAAGGACGAGCGGCGGGGGCCGGTGGGCGAGGCGGGTCCGAAGGCTCGGGCGGCGCGGGAACCCAGGCCTCACCTGCACCCGGCGAACCCGGCAGCCCACTCGCCCGGTCCGACCCTCGGGCCGGCGTCGACGCCGCACCCGGCTCGGAGGAGGGCTCTGCCTCCGGGACCGCCGGCGGCCAGGGCTGCGGACTCGCCGGGGCCGGTACGTGCGGGGGTGTGGGCGCCGTACGCCCCGTCGGCGGCACCGACGCGGGGCCGGGCGGCTCAGCTCCCGGCGAGGGGGTCCGTTCAGCTCCCGGCGAGGCATCCAGTCCAGCTTCCGGCAAGGGGGTCCGTTCAGCTCCTAGCCAGGGGGTCCGTTCAGACCCCGGCGGGAGGGTCCGTTCAGACCCCGGCGAGGCGTCCCGTCCAGCTCCCGGCGAGGGGGTCCGTTCAGACCCCGGCGAGGGGCCCCATCCAGCTTCCGGCGAGGCATCCCCTCCAGCCCCCGGCGAAGCGCCCCGTCCACCCCCCGGCGAGGGGTCCGCCTGCCGCCCCCCTGGCGCCCCCTCCCGGCGGGGCGGAGGGAGGGGGACGTTCGGCGCGGGGCACCCGACCGCGTCTGCCGCCGAGGCGAATCTGTCGTCCAGGGTATCCCGCGCGGCCGCGGGCCCCGTGTCCGGCGCCGCGTCGTCGTACAGCTGTCCCCACCAGTCGTCGTCGCGATCGGCGGGCCTGTCCCCCTGCTGGCTCATGCCCCTAATTTTCCACCGCGAGGGCCGTACGAAAACGGTTCTTCCGGAAATTCCGGCCATCACGGAGACCGCCGGGCGGGCCCACCCCCCACGGGAGGACCGCCCGGCGGGGCCGGTGTGACTACCGCACGTCGTAGGCGCGGGCCACGGTCTGTGTGACGGAGTTCCCGTGGGCGTCCGTCAGCCGGGACTTGAGCCAGACCTGTTTGCCGGAGGCGCCCGCGTGGTGCACGGTCGCGCGCCATGTGCCGTCGTGCTCGGCGGTGGTGGCCGCCTGCCACGTCGTGCCCTCGTCGTACGAGTACGACAGCTCCGCCTTCGTGAGCGGGCCCGGCTCGTAGCCCGCGTGCCCGGTGGCGCCGAGTTCAATCCGCAGACCGTCCTTGGCGGGCAGCGTCTTGAGGCCGTCCTCCGGGAGCCGGTAGGTGGGGAAGAGCATGGGGATGCCCTGCGAGTAGACGTCCTCGTCCAGGTGCGAGCGGAACGACCAGGTCGTCTCCGTCCCCGTCGACCGGTGCCACACGCGGGAGCCGATCTTCTGTGTGGTGAGGGTCAGTTCGTACGCGGAGTCCTCCGCCGGGACCGTGAACACCCCGGACGGCCAGCCCGAATCGCCGACGATCTCGCCGTTCCGCTTGAGCTGTACGGAACCGATGTCGCCGAAGCTGCCCTGGATGCCCGCGTGTTCGGCGTCCGACCAGAAGCCGGGCGCGACCCCGATCAGGTTGCCCTGCCGCTCCCCGGCGAGGGCGGGATCGCCCGCGGCGTCCCGCGGGGTGCCGGGCACGAGGACCCCGTCGTACCAGGTCTCCGCGCGCCGTTCACCCTTCTCGTACGTGCGCACCGGGTCGATCATGAACTCGCCGTACGGGAAGCTGCTGGAGACCTGGTGGCCCCAGCCGGTCGTACCGGCCGAGTAGTACTCGGTGCGCTTGCCGGGTGCCGGTACGGACGCCAGGTCGGCGAAGTAAACCTCGACGCCGCTGGGGCGGACGGCCGAGGGCAGGTCCACGTAGTCCGTGGCCTCCCCCATCGCCCGGTAGGCCGCCTTGTTCGCGGCGAGGTCCTTGTCCCGCACCCGGTAGGTGCGGTCGTCGCGGATCTGGCCGGTCTCGGGGAACGCCAGGTTGTAGACGTACGGGCTCTTGGCCGTCGCCTTCCACATCAACTGGACCTGCCCCGAGTGGAGTCGGGCGAGCAGCGCGTCCGCCTCCGCGGTGGGGAGGCCGAGGACGGGCAGCGGGGAGCCGACGAAGCCCGCGGCTGGGTACCAGCGGCCGGCCGCCTTGCGGTGGGCGACGACGGCGATCGCTCCCGCCTTCTTCGCGTCGTTCGCCACGCCCGCGGCGTCCCCGCTGTCCGGGACTTCGACGAGGGCGATCCTGCCCTTGACCCCGGCGGCGGCGAGCTCGTCGGGGGTGCCGGACCTGGCGTCGACGAAGACCGCGCGTCCGGTGCCGTCCAGGTTGGCGGAGCCGGTCGACGCCGTCACCGGGTGCAGCACCGGGCCGCCCGCGACGGCGAGCCGGGAAATCTGCGGCGCGGCGGCCCGCCAGTAGCTGCCGGACTCGAAGGTGCCCTGGGAGGGCTTGCCCTCGACGGACTGGTAGTAGGCGCGGACGGTGCGCGGCCCCGCGGCGGTGCCCGCGTGCAGCCAGTGGTCCTTGCCCCAGCCGCGCGAGAAGGCGAGGGTGGCGCCGCAGACTTCGGAGGCCTGGTCGGTGCGGATCTTCAGGCGGTGCGCCGTGCGGGCGTCGAGCGTGATCGTGGTGTCCTTCTTGATCTCGACCTGGGGGCGGGCGAGATGGGTGAGGGAGTCGACGAGCTTGCCGTCGCCGTGCGCCTCGGGCGTCGCGATGAACCCGGTCAAGAAGTAGGCGCCGGGGCGCACTTGGTACGTCTGGTCGTTGGCGCCCTCGTTGAAGCGCCGCTCGCCGGTCGCCGTGTCCGTGCCGATGAGGTCCACGGACGACGCCCCGTCGGCGGGCCTGCCGTTGCGGTCGACGAGCTTCACGCGGAGGCTGACGGTCTCCGGCTGCACGTAGAGCGAGAAGGGCGTGGAGACGCGGCCGCCGTCGCCGGTCTCGGCGAGCACGCGGCCCGTGATGTCGCCGTACTGGGCGCGCTTGAGGTCCGCGTCGGGGCTGAGCTCGAGCGGCACCTCGACGGTGGCGCCGGCCGGGAGGGTCACGGAGCGCTTGCCGAGCCGCGCCACGCCGGACCCCACGGCCGAGCCGTCGTTGCCGGTCACTCCCGCCACCGACAGCTTCAACTTCACCGTCTTGTCCGTGGTGTTGGTGTAGGGGACGCCGACCGTGGTGCGGTCGGAGGCGTCCTGCGGCCAGCCGAAGCTGCCGCCCCGCACGGCGGGCGAGCCGAGCACCCGCTGGTCGATCGCGGCCTTCGCGTCGAGCCGTCCGCCGCCGGTCTCGCGCGCGTCGCCGGGGACCCCGCTGTCGGCGGACGAGACGAGGGCCGCCTTGATCTGCTGGGCGCTCCAGTCGGGGTGGCGCTGCTTGACGAGGGCGGCGGCGCCCGCGACGTGCGGGGTCGCCATCGACGTACCGCTCATGGACCGGTACGCGTAGACGCCGCGCCCGCCGGCCGACGCGGCGGAGATGTCGACGCCGGGGGCGGCGATCTCCGGCTTGAGCGTGTGCGAGCCGTACGCGGGCCCGCGGCTGGAGAAGGAGGCCGTGGTGTCGTCGCGGTCGACGGCGCCGACGGTCAGGACGCCGGGCGCGCAGCCGGGCGAGGAGACGGAGTTGAGGGACGGGCCCGTGTTGCCGGCCGCGACGACGAAGAGGGTGTCCTTCGCGGACCGCGCGAGCTCTTCGGTCGCCGTGCTCATGGGGTCGGTGCAGTCGGTCTGCGCCGGGTTGCCGAGGCTCATCGAGACGACGTCGGCCTTCTGGTCGACGGCCCACTCCATGCCCGCGATGATCCAGGAAGTGGCCCCGGAACCGCTGTCGTTGAGGACCTTGCCGTGCAGCAGTTCGGTGCCGGGCGCGACGCCCTTCTTCTTGCCGCCGCTCGCCGCGCCGGAGCCGCCGACGGTGGAGGTGGTGTGGGTGCCGTGGCCCTGGCGGTCCTCGGTGTCCGGCGAGTCGGTGAAGTTCTTCGTCGCGCCGACGCGGCCCTTGAGGTCGGGGTGTTCGGCGTCAAGGCCGGTGTCGAGCACGGCGACCTTGGTGCCCTTGCCGTCGTAGCCGGCGGCCCAGGCCTCGGGGGCGTGCACCTGCTTGGTCGACCGGTCGAGGGTGGCCTCGACCTTGGCGTCGAGCCAGAGCTTCTTGACGTCGGCCGTGGCGCGTGACCTGGGTGACGTGATATCCGCCCAGAACGCCGCGGCCTTCTTCTTGTCGGCCTTCAGGGCGACGCCGTCGACGGGGTCGAGGACGAGTCCGCGCGTGGCGCCGCGCGGGGTGGCGGGCACCTTGCGCGCGACGTCGACCGACGTGTCGTACACGGCGATGAGCGGGAGCTTCTTGGTGTGCGCGTCGTCGTAGCCCTGGCGGACGAGCCCGGTGACGTTGAACAGTTCCTCGTCCACGAGGCCCTGGGCGAGGGCGTGTTCGGCGCCCTCGGGGTAGACGTACAGGTCCTTGCCGGACTGCCGCGTCTGGATCAGCGGCGCGGTGCCGTCGGCGCCGGGCAGCGCGACGGCGCCCGATCTCCCCTTGCCGTCCGAGGTCACGAGGACCCGGTCGCCGGTGACGAGGGTGACCACGGAGCCGCCCCCTCCGCGCGCGGCGCCCTGCGGCACGCTCCCCGCCAACGGGGGCCGCTCCGGCGTCGGATGTGGCTCGGCCACGGACGGGACGGCCGCGGTGACGGCGAGGACGACGGCGGACGCCGCCCCCCATGCCGTACGCGATATCGGGCGCATCGCTCTCCCCAGGGTTGACGGTCGGCGGGCACACGGAACCACGGGCCGATGGGACCCAAAGGCCGCATATCCGGCCGCGGTTGGTGCTGCGGTGGCGTCACCTTGGCAGAGAGACGGGTGGTGCGGGGATGATGTCCTGGGGCGGGTTTACGCCGTGGCTCTTTCCCGCCACGACACCGTCCGAGCAGAGCCTTTTCGGAAACGGAGCCTGGGGAGGGACGTCGCCGCATGCTGGCAGCGATCGGTCTGGACGAGACGCACGAGTCGGCGTACCGGGCGCTGGTGTCGGTGGGCGCCGCCGACATCGCCGACCTCGCGCGCAGGCTCACCCTCGGCGAGCCGGAGACCGAGCGGACCCTGCGCCGCCTGGAGCGGCACGGCCTGGCCGCGCAGGCCTCCGGCAAGGCCGGCCGCTGGGTGGCGGCGCCGCCCGGGGTCGCCCTCGGCGCGCTCCTCGCCCAGCAGCGCCACGAGCTGGAGAAGGCCGAACTCGCGGCCACCCTGCTCGCCGAGGAGTACCGCGCGCAGGCCGCCGAACCCGCCGTCCACGACCTGGTCGAGGTGGTCACCGGGGCGGCCGCGGTCTCGCAGCGCTTCCTCCAGCTGCAGCTGGGCGCGGCAGACGAGGTGTGCGCCCTGGTGACCGGCAGCCCCGTGGCGATCACCGGCACGGAGAACAGCGCCGAGGAGCAGGCGACGGGCCGCGGGGTGCGCTACCGCGTCGTCGTCGAACGCGCCGTCCTCGACCTGCCGACGGGCCTCGTCGAGCTGTCGACGGCGATCGGCCGCGACGAGCAGGTACGGGTCGTCGACCGCGTACCGACCAAGCTCGTGATCGCCGACGGAACGCTCGCGATGGTGCCGCTGACCTCGCGTACGGCCGAGCCCGCCGCGCTCGTCGTGCACGCCAGCGGTCTGCTCGAATCGCTGTCGGGCCTCTTCGAGGCGGTCTGGTCCCAGGCGCTGCCGCTGCGCATCGGCGAGGCCGGTGGCGCGCCCCGCGAGGTCGCCCCCGAGGGCCCGGACGGCACGGACCTGGAGATCCTCTCCCTGCTTCTGGCGGGCCTGACGGACGCGAGCGTCGCCAAACAGCTCGACCTGGGGCTGCGAACGGTGCAGCGCCGGGTGAAGCGCCTGATGGAGCTGACGGGCGTCACGACACGGCTCCAGCTGGGCTGGCACGCGTACGAGCGCGACTGGGTCTCGCGGGCCGCCGGGCCCCCTCAGGACTGACCCGACCTGACCTGACCTGCGGTTTCGTCGCGTCTGGTGCAGGCTGGACAGATGGGAGCGTGGGAACTCCTGCTGGTCGGGGTGGTCATGCTGCTCGGCCTGTGCGGAGTGCTGGTACCCGGAGTGCCCGGCTCGTGGCTGGTGTGGGCCGCGGTCCTCTGGTGGACCCTGTACGACCCGAACGGCCTGGCCTGGGGCATCCTCGTCGGCGCGACCCTGGTGCTCCTCGCGGCCCAGGCCGTGCGCTGGCAGCTGCCGCCCCGCCGGCTGCGGGAGAGCGGCGCCACGCCCCGGATGGCGGTCTGCGCCGGGGCCGGCGCGCTGCTCGGCTTCTGCGTGGTCCCGGTGATCGGCGCGATCCCCGGCTTCGTCGGCGGGATCTACGCGGGCGAGCGACTGCGGCTCGGCCGGCACGGTGAGGCGGCGGCGTCGACGCGGAACGCGATGCGGATGGGCGGGAGCAGCGTGCTGACGGAACTGTTCGCGTGCCTGCTGATCGTGGGGGCGTGGCTGGGGGCGCTGCTCTGGGGCTGAGAGGTCCTCTTAGAGGTCGTTTTCCTCTGTGCTGCGGTGTTATCTGTAGGTATGCGCCCGATGATGATCTGATGCTGGTGAGTCTGTAGTGCGGCTCGTGG
>NZ_JBIAII010000003.1:0-926656 GCF_042871345.1 Streptomyces sp. NPDC005863
CGAGATGCAAGGCGGAGGAGGGCGACAACGCGGAGCGTTGGCAACCGACGACAACGCCGCAGGTCGGCGTGGCAGACCCCGCGCCCGCGACAAGAACCGCCGGACAGGCCCTAGGCGCTCGGCGTCCCGCCGGGTGAGGTGCTCGGGGAGCCGCTCGGCTTCCCGCTCGGGGAGCCACTCGACGGGGTCGGGTCCGGGGTCGGGTCGGTGGTCGGCGTCGTGTCGGGCTGCGGGGCGGTCACCTTCAGCTCGACGGTGAGCGTGGCGCCGCCTTCGGTGACGACGCGCAGGAGGTACGTGCCCGCCGCGTCGTCCGCGTACATCTTCGGGAGCTTCAGGACGCCGTTCGCGTCGGTCTTGAGGCCCTGCAGGGAGCGGACCGGCTTGCCTGCCGCGTCCTTGAAGTAGGGGCCCTTGTCGTTGGCGGTGGCGTCCGCCGCCGACTTGATCATCGTGGCGGTGGCCGCGACGCCGTCGGCGGCCTGGCCCCGGTAGGTCGCCTTGACCTCGACCTGGTCGGCGAACTCCTTGCCCGGCTCGCAGACCAGCGGCTTGTCACTGGTCCTTGCGAGCGCGTCGGCCCGGCGCGCGGTGACCTCCGCGTCCAGGTCGACGCCGGCCAGCTTGCGGCCCACGACGGTGGCCCGCACGCTGAACTCGCCCGCCTTCTCCCCCGCTTCGAGCGCCGGGGCGGTGGCCTTGCCGCCGGTTCCGGTGGTGACCATGACGCTCCGTGCCCCGCCGGCGAAGCGGGTGTCGGTGTCGCCGACGACCCGGAACTTCACCTTGACCCCGCTCACGGACGCCGCCGACTTGTCCGTCGCGCGCACCTGGACGCGCTCGGCGAAGGTGTCGCCGGCCGTCGCGGTGAGCGTGCCGGTCCCGGCGTTCGCCAGGCGGGCGACGCGTTCGGTCGGCGTGGGGGTCTGGTGACCGCCGCCCCCGCCGTGCGGCGGCCTGGGATCGTTGCTGCCGCCGTGGTGGCCGGGCTTGTCGCCGGAGCCCGGCTTCGTGCCCTGCTCGGGCGGCGTGTACGACGGGGGGCTGGGCGTCCTCGGGTGCGGCAGGAGGCCCGGGACCGGGGCGTCGCTGCGGTCGCCCGGCAGGTCGCCGGTGCCGTCGGGGATCTCGTGGGTGCCCTTGCGGTAGTGCTCCAGCCACGTCAGGACCGTGTTGAGGTAGTCCGACGAGCGGTTGTAGCTCAGGATCGCCTGGTGCAGGTCGTCCTCGACGGACAGATCGCGGTCGTTGGCGCAGAGGTAGTAGCCGGCGGCGAGCGCCGCGTCGTAGATGTTGTTGGGGTCCTTCTTGCCGTCGTTGTTGCCGTCCCGCCCGGAGGTCTCCCACGTGGACGGGATGAACTGCATGGGGCCGACGGCACGGTCGTGCGTCGTGTCGTCGTCGTAGACGCCCCGGTCGGTGTCGGTGATCTTGGCGAAGCCGATGCCGTTCAGGGGCGGGCCCAGGATCGCCTTGAGCGTCGTGCCGTCCGCGTCGACGCGGCCGCCGCGGGCCTGGCCCGACTCGACCTGGCCGATGGCGGCGAGCAGTTGCCAGGGCAGGTTGCAGCCGGGCTTGTCGGAGTTGAGCGCGGCCTCGGCCTTCTTGTACGCGTCGAGGACGGTGGCCGGCAGCTCCGCGTCGCCCTTCTTGTCGCCGGTCGGAACCGGGCTCTTCAGACGCGGCAGCTCGGTGTAGTACGGGGAGTCGCCGGTCGCGGAGTCGCCCGCCGGCGGCGTGTCCGCGGCGCCCGCCGCCGTCCCCTCCCTCGGTACGTCCGTCACACCCGGCGCCTGCGATGCGGCGAGGGCCGCCACCGCCGCCGCGGCCACCGCGGCGCTCATCGTTCCTCTACGCAGCCGCCTGCCGAATACCGGCGCCATGACCGAGCCACCCCTCCCCTATGTACGACTGTTGCGCGTCGCCCCACCCGCCGTGCACGCTTTCCCCTCGTACACGTCTGTCGTCGCACGTACGTACTCTCAGTGGGCCGACTCAGGCGACACTACGACAACTTGCGGCGCCCAGACACCCGTTCGTGCCCGGTTTTTACCGGTTGGCCGGGACCCCGCGACAGCACTGTTACGCGGCGGGCTTCCCGCCCTCCCCCTCCGCCGGCGCCGACCCGTCCGGGACCTCACTGATCTCGCTCTCCGGGGTGAAGCCCTGCCCCAGCGCACGGCCCTTGTTGAGGCCGCGGTGCACGGCTTGGGCGATGCGCTCGATGGTACGCACTCCGTACGACATCGAGGGGTTGCCGTGGGACAGGACGACGATGCGGTAGGTGCGGCCCGCACCGGTGAACACGCCCACGCTGTGCACGCGCCAGCCGAATCTGGCCCGGGGCAGCCAGCCGTTCTTGAGGTGCGCGCGGACACCGCGCGGCATGCCCGCGGGCACACCCCAGCGCTGGTCGCGCCGCACCTCGGCCATCTGTCGCAGCCCGTACGCGCGCGAGCTCGCCCGCAGATCGCCGCGGGCCCCCGTGAGCACACCGAGCAGCTTCATCTGATCTGCGGCGGTGGTCCCGGTCAGCCCCCAAAAACCGTACGGGCCAAGGGTGGTGGAGGTGGTGCCGACGTGCCGCAGGAAACGGGAGAGGCGGGGCTGGCCCAGGTTCCGCCAGAGCCAGGTGGTCGCGGTGTTGTCCGACACGGTGATCATGGGGCGGATCCGGCGGCGCTCCCAGGCGGTGAGGCCGCGCCCCCACTCCTGCGCGCGGCGCAGCGCGGCCTCCATCATCAGGACCTTGACCACGCTGGCCGCGTCGTAACGGCGGTGGCTCGCGAGGTTGCAGACGAGACCGGTGCGGGTGTCGTGCACGGCTATGGAGACGGCGCCGCGCCGGGACGACAGCGCCGCCCTGATGTCCCTGGACATCAGGGCGGCGAAGGCACGGTCACGGCCCGCCGTGCAGAGCTCGCCACCCTGCCGGCGGCTCGCGTCGGCGGCGGTCGCCGGTATGGGAGCCAGCAGAACGGTGGTGAGCGCCGCGGCGAGGGCCGTCCGGCACGTTCGCAGGTGAAAAGCCATGGCCACATCCTGCGCCCCGGCGCGGGGGCGCGGCGCTTTGCGTGGGGCCACGCGAGTGAGGGTTCGCTGCGCTGGCTTGGGCGGTTCTTTGGGTGCGGGTGCGTTGTGGTTGCTCGCGCAGTTCCCCGCGCCCCTGGGTCGTGCCCGGCTGGTGTCGGGGTTTTTGCTGCGGGTGCGTCGTGGTCGCTCGCGCAGTTCCCCGCGCCCCTGGGTCGTGCCCGGCTGGTGTCGGGGTTTTGCTGCGGGTGGGATGTGGTTGCTCGCGCAGTTCCCCGCGCCCCTGAGGGGGACGGGGTGAGCGTGGTCCGTCGTGGTGCCCCCCGGAGGGTGCAGGAGACCCCCGCAGGTAAGCGCCCAGGAGGCCCCCCTAGGGGCGCGGGGAACTGCGCGACCAGCCCCCACCCACCCGCAGACAAATAAGCGAGCCCCCACACCCCCGTACCCCCACCGCCCCCCGGCCCGGGAGGGCTAGTGCGCTGCGGATTCCCAGTTCGGGCCCACCCCTACCGACACATCCAGCGGCGCCCGCAGGGCCACCGCTCCTGCCATCTCCTTGCGGACCAGCTCCTCCACCTTCGTCCGCTCGCCCGGCGCGATCTCCAGGACGATTTCGTCGTGGACCTGCAGCAGCATCCGCGAGTCCAGCTTCGCCGCGGTCAGCGCCCCGTGGACGTTCAGCATGGCGATCTTGACGATGTCCGCCGCCGTGCCCTGGATCGGCGCGTTCAGCGCCATCCGCTCGGCCATCTCGCGCCGCTGGCGGTTGTCGCTGTTGAGGTCGGGGAGGTAACGGCGGCGGCCCAGCATCGTCTCCGTGTACCCCGTCGCACGCGCCTCGTCGACCGCGCGGCGCAGATAGTCCCGTACCCCTCCGAACCGCTCGAAGTACGTGTCCATCAGCGCACGCGCCTCGCCCGCCTCGATGTTCAGCTGCTGGGAGAGGCCGAACGCGGACAGCCCGTACGCAAGGCCGTACGACATCGCCTTGATCTTGCGCCGCATCTCCGCGTCGACCGCCGAGCCGTCGACGCCGAACACCTGCGAGGCGACCGTGGTGTGCAGGTCCTCGCCGGAGGTGAACGCCTCCAGGAGGCCCTCGTCCTCGGAGAGGTGCGCCATCACGCGCAGTTCGATCTGGCTGTAGTCCGCGGTCATGAGTGACTCGAAGCCCTCGCCGACCACGAAACCGCGGCGGATCGCGCGGCCCTCGTCGGTGCGGACCGGGATGTTCTGCAGGTTCGGTTCCGTGGAGGAGAGCCGGCCCGTCGCCGCCACCGTCTGGTTGAACGTGGTGTGGATGCGGCCGTCCGCGGCGATCGACTTGATCAGACCCTCGACGGTGACCCGCAGCTTCGCCTGCTCGCGGTGGCGGAGCATGATGACCGGAAGTTCGTTCTCCGTCTGGGCGGCCAGCCAGGCCAGCGCGTCCGCGTCCGTGGTGTAACCGGTCTTCGTCTTCTTCGTCTTGGGGAGGTTCAGCTCACCGAAGAGGACTTCCTGGAGCTGCTTGGGCGAGCCCAGGTTGAACTCGTGGCCCGCCGCCGCGTGCGCCTCCTTCACCGCCTGCTGCACCACGCCCGCGAACTGCTGCTCCATCGCCTCCAGATGGGCGCGGTCCGCCGCGATGCCGTGCCGCTCAAGACGGGCGAGCAGCGCCGACGTCGGCAGCTCGATGTCGGCGAGCAGATCGCTCGCGCCGACCTCCGTCAGCTTCTCGCCGAAGGCCGTACCCAGGTCCAGGACGGTGCGGGCCTGCGACATCAGGAAGTCGGCCTCGGCCCGGTCGTCCTCCTCCGTGCCGAACGCGAGCTGACCGTCGGCCGCGGAGGCGGGCGCCAGCTCACGGCCCAGGTACTCCAGGGAGAGCGCGTCCAGGGCGAAGGAGCGGCGGCCGGGCTTCACCAGATACGCGGCGAGCGCCGTGTCCATGGTGACGCCGTCCACCGTCCAGCCGTGCTCCGGGAAGACCCGCATCGCGGCCTTGGCGTTGTGCAGCACCTTCGGCTTGGTGGGGTCGCCGATCCACGCCGCGAAGGCGTTCTCGTCGGCCTCGTCCAGGGTCGAGGGGTCGAACCAGGCGGCCGCGCCGCCCGCCGCGGCGAGCGCCACCTCGGTGACCGTGCCCGTACCGAGCGACCAGGTGTCGACCGTGGCCACACCGAGCACCGCCCTGCCGTGCTCGGCCAGCCACGGGGCGAGCTCGCCCGCGCCGAGGACCACGCCGTCCAGCTCCACACCCGGCTCCGCCGGCGTCTGGTCCGCCTCCTGCGCGCCCGGGTCGACGGCGAGCAGCCGCTCCCGCAGCGAGGGGTTACGGATCTCCAGGGTGTCCAGGACCATCGCCAGCGCCGTACGGTCGTAGGCCGCGCGCTCCAAGTCGGTCACCGTCTTGGGCAGTTCGACGTCCCGCACCATCTCGGTCAGGACGCGGTTGAGCTTGACCGACTCCAGGTGGTCCCGGAAGTTCTGCCCCGCCTTGCCCTTGACCTCGTCGGCCCGCTCGACGAGGTCGGCGAACGAACCGAACTGGTTGATCCACTTCGCGGCCGTCTTCTCACCCACACCGGGGATGCCCGGCAGGTTGTCCGACGGGTCGCCGCGCAGCGCGGCGAAGTCCGGGTACTGGGCGGGGGTCAGGCCGTACTTCTCCACGACCTTCTCCGGGGTGAAGCGCGTCAGCTCCGAGACGCCCTTCGTGGGGTACAGCACCGTCACATGGTCGGTGATCAGCTGGAAGGAGTCGCGGTCACCCGTGACGATCAGCACGTCGAAGCCGGCCGCCTCCGCCTGCGTGGCCAGCGTGGCGATCACGTCGTCCGCCTCGAAGCCGTCGACCGCGAAACGCACCGCGTGCATCGCGTCGAGCATCTCGCCGATCAGCTCGACCTGACCCTTGAACTCGTCCGGGGTCTTGGAGCGGTTCGCCTTGTACTCCGGGAACTCCTCCGAACGCCACGTCTTGCGCGAGACGTCGAACGCCACCGCGAAATGCGTGGGCGCCTCGTCGCGCAGCGTGTTCGCCAGCATCGACGCGAAGCCGTAGATCGCGTTCGTCGGCTGGCCCGTCGCGGTCGTGAAATTCTCCGCGGGCAGCGCGAAGAACGCCCGGTACGCCAGGGAGTGCCCGTCCATGAGCATCAGGCGCGGGCGCTGCTCACCGCCGGCCTTCTGGGCCTTGGCCGCCGCGGACTCGGACTTCTTCTTCGCTGCTGTTTCTGCCACGTCCCCGATCCTGCCACGCCCCACTGACAGTCCGGTCCCGTGCCGCCCCTGCGCCCTGCATTGTCACCGGCCCGTGGGAGGATCGGAGACGTAGCTCACGCAGGTGGGAGCCGTAGGCAGCGCAGGTGCTCGAAGGGGAGCCGACCATGGCAAGCAAGCCGCCCAAGGGCGATCCGGTCCAGGACGCGCCGCAGGTCGCGCCGGCACAGCACGCGGCCGCGGGCCTGCCCGCCATCGGGCACACGCTGCGCATCGCACAGCAGCAGATGGGCGTGCGGCGCACGGCGCTCACCCTGCTCCGCGTCAACCAGAAGGACGGCTTCGACTGCCCCGGCTGCGCCTGGCCCGAGCCCGACCACCGGCACGCGGCGGAGTTCTGTGAGAACGGCGCGAAGGCCGTCGCCGAAGAGGCCACCCTGCGCCGCGTCACGCCCGACTTCTTCGCCGCGCACCCCGTCGCCGACCTCGCGGGCCGCAGTGGGTACTGGCTGGGCCAGCAGGGCCGCCTCACCCACCCCATGTACCTGGCGGAGGGCGCCGAGCGGTACGAGCCGGTCTCCTGGGAGCGGGCCTTCGACATCGTCGCCGAGGAGATCGCCGCCCTGGACTCCCCCGACGAGTCCGTCTTCTACACCTCGGGCCGCACCAGCAACGAGGCGGCGTTCCTCTACCAGCTGTTCGCCCGCGAGCTCGGCACCAACAACCTCCCCGACTGCTCGAACATGTGCCACGAGTCGTCCGGCTCGGCGCTCACCGAGACCATCGGCATCGGCAAGGGCAGCGTCCTCCTGGAGGACCTCTACAAGTCGGACCTGATCATCGTCGCCGGGCAGAACCCGGGCACCAACCACCCGCGCATGCTCTCCGCCCTGGAGAAGGCCAAGAACAACGGCGCGAAGATCATCACGGTCAACCCGCTGCCCGAGGCCGGCCTGGAGCGCTTCAAGAACCCGCAGACTCCCCAGGGCATGCTCAAGGGCACCGCCCTCACCGACCTCTTCCTGCAGATCCGCCTCGGCGGCGACCAGGCCCTCTTCCGTCTCCTCAACAAGCTGATCCTGGAGACCGACGGCGCCGTCGACGAGGCGTTCGTCCGCGAACACACCCACGGATACGAGGACTTCGTCCACGCCGCGCGCGCCGCCGACTGGGACGACACCCTGCGGGCCACCGGCCTGGAGCGCGAACGCATCGAGGAAGCACTGCGCATGGTCCTCGCCTCGAAGCGCACCGTCGTGTGCTGGGCGATGGGCCTCACCCAGCACAAGCACGCCGTGCCGACCATCCGCGAGGTCGTCAACTTCCTTCTGCTGCGCGGCAACATCGGCCGCCCCGGCGCGGGCGTCTGCCCCGTCCGCGGCCACTCGAACGTGCAGGGCGACCGCACGATGGGCATCTTCGAGCGCCCCGCGCCCGCCTTCCTCGACGCTCTGGAGAAGGAGTTCGGCTTCGCCCCGCCCCGCCACCACGGCCTGGACGTCGTCCGCGCCATCAAGGCGCTGCGCGACGGCGAGGCGAAGGTCTTCTTCGCGATGGGCGGCAACTTCGTCGCCGCGTCCCCCGACACCGACGTCACCGAAGCCGCGATGCGCAAGGCACGCCTGACCGTGCACGTGTCGACCAAGCTCAACCGCTCGCACGCCGTCACCGGCGCGCGCGCCCTGATCCTGCCCACCCTGGGCCGCACCGAGCGGGACGTGCAGGGCGGCGGCGAGCAGTTCGTGACCGTCGAGGACTCCATGGGCATGGTGCACGCCTCGCGCGGCCGCCTGGAGCCCGCGGGCAAGCAGCTGCTCTCCGAGCCCGCCATCGTGTGCCGCCTCGCCCGCCGCGTCCTCGGCAGCGCCTCGCACACCCCGTGGGAGGAGTTCGAGAAGGACTACGCCACCGTGCGCGACCGCATCGCGCGCGTGATCCCCGGCTTCGAGGACTTCAACGCCAAGGTGGCGCGCCCCGGCGGCTTCGCCCTGCCGCACGCGCCGCGCGACGAGCGCCGCTTCCCCACCGCCACCGGCAAGGCCAACTTCACCGCCGCCCCCGTGGAGTACCCCGAGCTCCCCGCGGGCCGGCTGCTGCTGCAGACCCTGCGCTCCCACGACCAGTACAACACCACGATCTACGGCCTGGACGACCGCTACCGCGGCATCAAGAACGGCCGCCGCGTGGTGCTGGTCAACCCCGACGACGCCGCCGAGCTCGGCCTCACCGAGGGGGCCTACGCCGACCTGGTCAGCGAGTGGCAGGACGGCGTGGAGCGCCGCGCGCCGGGCTTTCGCATCGTGCTCTACCCGACGGCCCGGGGCTGCGCGGCCGCGTACTACCCGGAGACCAACGTCCTGGTGCCGCTGGACGCGACCGCCGACACCAGCAACACCCCTGCCAGCAAGTCCGTCGTCGTACGCCTGGAACAATCGGCGATCGACTGAGCGTTTGCTCAGCGTCAGGTGGACGACGAACGAACGGAGCCGGTCCCCATGGGTGAGCAGCACAGCGTGAAGTTCCCGCAGGAGGTCCTCGACGAGTACGCCTCGCTCGGTGTCGACCTGCCCGCCCTGTTCTCCGCGGGGCACCTCGGCACCCGCATGGGCGTGCAGGTCCTGGAGGCCTCGGCGGACCGCGTCGTCGGCACCATGCCCGTCGAGGGGAACACCCAGCCGTACGGACTGCTGCACGGCGGCGCGTCCGCGGTGCTCGCCGAGACCCTCGGCTCGGTCGGCGCGATGCTGCACGGCGGCGCGAGCAAGCTCGCCGTCGGCGTCGACCTGAACTGCACGCACCACCGCGGAGCCCGCTCCGGTCTGGTCACCGGGGTGGCGACGCCCGTGCACCGCGGCCGCTCGACGGCGACGTACGACATCGTGATCAGCGACGAGCAGGGCAAGCGGGTGTGCAGCGCCCGGCTGACCTGCATGCTGCGGGACGCGCTCCCGCAGCCCGGCTCGGCCGGCTGACCCCCTTCCGCCCCGGCGGGGCGGGCGGACAACCCACAAGAAGGGCGGGCGCAGGCGCATTGTCGGAGCGTGCGGCTCCGGACTAGCGTCGGCGCATGAGGCACCGGATACCGCTCTGTGCGCTCGCCCTCGCCGCCGTCGCCGCCGCCGGATGCACCGAATCCGACCCCGGCGACCGCGGCACCGCCCCCCGCCCCTCCTCCCCGACCACGTCCCCGGCCGGCCTGTGCGCCCACGTCGTCAACACCTTGGCGCGGCAGATCTACGACTCGGGCGACCGGGGATACGGCGACTACCAGTCGATGGGTCTGTCCAACGGGCAGTACCAGATCCTGCGCGACATCCTGGACGCCGCCCGCGTCGAACGCAGGCGTGAAACCGACGCCGCCAGGCGGAAGTTGATCGACCGTCAGGCACGCGAGCGGTGCGCCGACCGGTACCGCGACGGCGGACCGAGCGGCGGGCCGTGGGTGTGAACGCCATCGGCCCGGTCGAACCGGGCGAGGACACCTGGGACCACGAGCCGGCCCTCGCGCTCCCGGCCCCACCCGCCCCCCGCCAGCGGCGCAGGCGCCGCGCCGCGCTCTCCGTCACCGCCGCCGCGCTGGCCGGCGCGGCGGGGCTCGCGCTGTATCTGACCCGCCCGGAACCGCCCCCTCCGCCCCCGCCTCCCCCCACGCCGTGGCCGTCGCAGAGCGTGTCCGTGACGTATGCCGGAGAGATGTCGCGCCCCCGGGCCGGGGACCGGAGTTTCACCTTCGCCGTCGCGTTCGCGCAGGAGTCGGGGCCACCGGTGGCCGTGCGCCGGATCGCTCAGCCGTCGGCAGCTCTTTCGGTCAGCACAGGCCCTCCCACCCCTTTCACGGTCAAAACGGGAGCACCCCGGAAGTTGATCATCAGGATGCACATTCGCGAATGCGGAGAAGTACCGCGGAATGCAGGACTCCCTTTCCTCGAAGTAACTCTGCGTAATAAACGCGCAATCGAGAAGCAGAGTTACATCCTGGGTCCGGAATACGCGAATGATCTTTCCGGGGCTCTCGGCTCCGCATGCCCGCGAACACCGGTGTCATGAGTCAAACGCCTTTTCAGTCCTGCCACTTGCGCTGGAAGTTCTCACCATGTGGATACGTCGAGATCCACCGAACAAGGCTATATTCAGCCCCAACCGCCCCCCGCGTTCCAGCCCGGAATACTCCGTGGCATAACAAGAGCGTCACAGCCTTGGTCCGACCACTCCACCAAGAACAAAGCCCCCCTTAGAGTCACGGCCAGTCACCGCGCCCACCGGATTCCTCTCAGTTCGGTTCCGCGCTCGACTCGGCATCCCAACAAGGGACAGCCGTGCCAGGGGAAAGGACTGATCGTGCGTCAACGTTCGCTCATAGCCATCACCGCTGCACTCACCGCGGGGGCTCTCACCCTCACCGCCTGTGGCTCGCGCGACGACAAGGACGACGGGGACGAGGCCGGTGGGGGCGGCACCACCGTGGTCATCGGCGTCGACGCGCCCCTGACCGGTGAACTCTCCGCACTGGGCCTCGGCATCCGCAACTCCGTCGACCTCGCCACCAAACAGGCCAACCAGAAGAAGTACGTCGACGGCGTCACCTTCAAGATCGAGGCTCTCGACGACCAGGGACAGCCCTCGTCCGGCCAGACCAACGCCACCAAGTTCGTCGCCGACAAGGACGTCCTCGGCGCCGTCGGCCCCCTGAACTCCTCCGTCGCCGAATCCATGCAGAAGGTCTTCGACGACGCCAAACTCGTCCAGGTCTCCCCCGCCAACACCAACCCCGCCCTCACCCAGGGCCCGGACTGGAACGGCGGCAAGAAGGCGCGCCCCTACAAGTCCTACTTCCGCACGGCCACCACCGACGCGATCCAGGGACCGTTCGCCGCCCAGTACCTGTACAACAAGGCCAAGAAGAAGAAGGTCTTCGTCGTCGACGACAAGAAGACCTACGGCGCCGGACTCGCCGCCACCTTCAAGGACGAGTTCACCAAACTCGGCGGCAAGGTCGTCGGCACCGAACACATCAACCCCGACACCAAGGACTTCGGCGCCGTCGCCACCAAGATCCGCAACTCCGACGCCGACCTCGTCTACTACGGCGGCGAATACCCGCAGGCCGGACCCCTCAGCAAGCAGATGAAGCAGGCAGGCTCCAAGGCCCCCCTCGTCGGCGGCGACGGCATCTACAGCGCCGACTTCATCAAGCTCTCCGGCAAGCAGGGCGTCGGCGACTACGCCACCTCCGTCGGCCAGCCCGTCGAAGAACTCCCCTCCGCCAAGGAGTTCATCGCCAACTACAAGAAGGCCGGCTTCAAGGAGGCCTACGAGGCCTACGGCGGCTACTCCTACGACAGCGCCTGGGCCATCATCGAAGCCGTCAAGAAGATCGTCGACGACAATGACGGCAAACTGCCCGACGACGCCCGCACCAAGGTCATCGACGCCATGAAGAGCGTCTCCTTCGACGGCGTCACCGGCAAGGTCTCCTTCGACGAATACGGCGACGCGACCAACAAGCAGCTCACCGTCTACCAGGTCAAGACGACCGACCCCAAGAGCGGCTGGAAGCCCGTCGAATCGGGCACCTACTCCGGGTCCAACTGACACCCGGCCCGCAGCCCACGACCGACCGCGCGGGGCGCTGACAAGCAAGCGCCCCGCGCGGCGTCGCATCCGTCGCACTCGTCACCAGGAGCGTACGGCCGCGCGCCGGCCCCCGAGCCCCCCGCGCAACAGCCGCACGACAACGAAAGACTCGGAGGACCTGCGGTGCACGAACTGCCGCAACAGCTGGTCAACGGCCTGCTATTGGGATCCATGTACGGCCTCATCGCCATCGGCTACACAATGGTCTACGGCATCGTCCAGCTCATCAACTTCGCCCACGGCGAGATCTTCATGACCGGCGGATTCGGCGCCCTCACCGTCTGGCTCTGGCTCCCCTCGGGCACCAGCATGTGGGCAGCCGTCCCCCTCATGCTCATCGGCGCGATCTTCGTCTCCACCACCATCGCCGTCGGCGCCGAACGCTTCGCCTACCGGCCCCTGCGAGAAGCCCCACGCCTGGCCCCCCTCATCACCGCCATCGGCCTCTCGCTCGCCCTCCAACAAGCCGTCTGGGCCTGGTACCCCGAAGCGAAATCCGCCCGCTCCTTCCCCGAACTGCCCGGCGGATCCATCCACATCGGCTCCGTCACCATGCAACCCGGCGACATCTTCCTCCTCGTCGCCGCCCCCATCTGCATGGTCGCCCTCGGCTGGTTCGTCATGAAGACCCGCATCGGACGCGGCATGCAAGCCACCGCACAAGACCCCGACACCGCCAAACTCATGGGGATCAACACCGACCGCGTCATCGTCGTCGCCTTCGCCATCGGCGCCGCCTTCGCCGGCATCGCCGCCGTCGCCCGCGGCCTCAAATATGGCCAGATCGACTTCCGCATGGGCTTCATCCTCGGCCTCAAAGCCTTCACCGCGGCCGTACTCGGCGGCATCGGCAACATCTACGGCGCCATGATCGGCGGCGTCGTCCTCGGCCTCGCCGAATCCATGGCCACCGCCTACATCAACGACGTCCCCGGCATGGACAAACTCGGCGGCCAGTCCTGGGCCGACGTCTGGGCCTTCGTACTCCTCATCATCGTCCTCCTCGTCAGGCCCCAAGGCCTACTCGGCGAGCGCGTCGCGGACAGGGCGTGACCACCATGACCACACAGACCACCGCAGCCGACGGCCCCCGCCCGCAGGACCTCCACAAGGACAAGGCCGCCACCGGACTCATCCCCATCCCCGTCGGCCCCGCCCGCGCACTCGCCACCGGCGGCGGCATCCTCACCGTCATCTCCGCGTTCCTCGCCTGGACCTGGACCGCGAAATTCCCCGGCGACCTCACCGTCTACGGCTACCCCGGCGGCCTCCAATGGCTCGTCCTCATCGCCGGCGCCCTCACCACCGTGTACGGACTCGCCTCCTACGGCATCAAGGGCCTGCGCGCCCTCGCCCCCGCCGGAGCCGACGCCGCCCTCAAATACGCCGCACTCGCCGCCTTCGCCACCGCCTGGTACACGATCATCGCCATCAGCGACAAACTCGGCGGCCTCGCCAACCTCGAACCCGGCGGCTGGATCGTCGCCCTCGCCACCCTCGCCGCCCTCGCCGGCGCCCTCGCCCTGCCCTTCGAACGACCCCACACCTACCCGGTCGACCCCGAAGACAGCACCTGGGAACAGTACAAACACCGCGCCCGCAACAGCCGCACCAGCATCAAGGGCGCCTTCACCGCCGACACCCCCGCACCACCCCGCACACTCAACTCCTACGTCGAGATCCTCATCATCGTCGCCGCCCTCGCCACCGGCCTCCTCGTCTTCACCTACGGCATCGGCACCGAATACGACGAACTCTTCATCGGCTTCCTCATCACCGTCGGCTTCGGCTTCGCCGCCCTCGCCAAAGCCGGCCTCGTCGCCCAGATCTCCACCTACACCGCACGCCACCGCAACATCACCCTCATCGGCGCCTTCCTCGCCGCCGCAGCCTTCCCCTTCACCCAGAGCGACGACCAATACGCCACCATCGGCGTCTACATCCTCATCTTCGCCACCGTCGCCCTCGGCCTGAACATCGTCGTCGGACTCGCAGGCCTCCTCGACCTCGGATACGTCGCCTTCCTCGGCGTCGGCGCCTACGCCGCATCCATGGTCTCCGGAACCCCCTCCTCCCCCTTCGACATCCACCTCCCCTTCTGGGGCGCCATCCTCGTCGGCGCCGGCGCCAGCCTCGTCTTCGGCGTCCTCATCGGCGCCCCCACCCTCCGCCTGCGCGGCGACTACCTCGCCATCGTCACCCTCGGATTCGGCGAAATCTTCCGCCTCGCCGCCAACAACAGCGACGGCAGCTCCGGACCCGACATCACCAACGGATCCAACGGCATCTCCTCCATCCCCAACCTCAAGATCTTCGGCTTCGACTTCGGCGCGGAACACAGCATCCTCGGCCAGACCATCGGCCGCTTCGCCAACTACTTCTTCCTGATGCTGCTCATCACCCTCGTCGTCGTCCTCGTCTTCCGACGCAGCGGCGACAGCCGCATCGGCCGCGCCTGGGTCGCCATCCGCGAAGACGAAACCGCCGCACTCGCCATGGGCATCAACGGCTTCCGCGTCAAACTCATCGCCTTCGCCCTCGGCGCATCCCTCGCCGGCCTCGCCGGCACCGTCCAAGCCCACGTGACCTACACCGTCACCCCCGAGCAGTACCAATTCGCCAACTCCGTACCACCCAACTCCGCCTTCCTCCTCGCCGCCGTCGTCCTCGGCGGCATGGGAACCATCAGCGGACCCCTCGTCGGCGCCTCACTGCTCTACCTCATCCCCAACAAACTCCAATTCCTCGGCGACTACCAGCTCTTCGCCTTCGGACTCGCCCTCGCACTCCTCATGCGCTTCCGCCCCGAAGGCCTCATCCCCAACCGCCGCCGCCAACTCGAATTCCACGAGGCCGAACTCAGCCCCGGCGAGACGCCGCCCCCCGCAGCCCTCAGCAAGACAGGGGTCTGACCCATGACCACGGACACCACCAAAGAGGACACCACCCCCGCCACCCCGGCAGGCCAAAACGTCCTCGACGCCCGCGGCGTCACCATGCGCTTCGGCGGCCTCACCGCCGTACGCAACGTCGACCTCACCGTCAACACCGGCGAAATCGTCGGCCTCATCGGCCCCAACGGCGCAGGAAAAACCACCTTCTTCAACTGCCTCACCGGCCTGTACATCCCCACCGAAGGCGAAGTCCGCTACAAAGGCAGCGTCCTGCCCGCCAAATCCTTCAAAGTCACCGCAGCAGGCATCGCCCGCACCTTCCAGAACATCCGCCTCTTCGCCAACATGACCGTCCTGGAAAACGTGCTCGTCGGCCGCCACACCCGCACCAAGGAAGGCCTCTGGTCCGCGCTGCTCCGCGGCCCCGGATTCCACAAGGCCGAAGCCGCCTCCAAGGCCCGCGCCATGGAACTCCTCGAATTCGTCGGACTCGCCGCGAAAGCCGAACACCTCTCGCGCAACCTCCCCTACGGAGAACAGCGCAAACTGGAGATCGCCCGAGCCCTCGCCAGCGAACCCGGCCTCCTGCTCCTCGACGAACCCACCGCCGGCATGAACCCGCAGGAAACCCGCGCCACCGAAGAACTCGTCTTCGCCATCCGGGAAATGGGCATCGCCGTCCTCGTCATCGAGCACGACATGCGCTTCATCTTCAACCTCTGCGACCGCGTCGCCGTCCTCGTCCAAGGCGAGAAACTCGTCGAAGGCACCAGCGAAACCGTGCAACAGGACGACCGCGTCATCGCCGCCTACCTCGGCGAGCCCTTCGAGGAGAACAACACATGACCGCACTCCTCGAAGTAGAGGACCTCCGCGTCGCCTACGGCAAGATCGAAGCCGTCAAAGGCATCAGCTTCACCGTCGACGCCGGCGAGGTCGTCACCCTCATCGGCACCAACGGCGCGGGAAAAACCACCACACTCCGCACCATATCCGGCCTCCTCAAGCCGGTCGGCGGCTCCATAAAATTCAACGGCAAAGCACTCCGCAAATACCGCGCCGACCAAATCGTCGCACTCGGCCTGGCCCACTCCCCCGAAGGCCGCCACATCTTCCCCCGCATGACCATCGAGAACAACCTCCGCCTCGGCGCCTATCTACGCTCCGACCGAGCAGGCATCGAAAAGGACATCAACCGCGCGTACGAACTCTTCCCCATCCTCGGCGAACGCAAGAAACAGGCCGCCGGCACCCTCTCGGGCGGCGAACAACAAATGCTCGCCATGGGCCGCGCCCTCATGTCCCAGCCCAAACTCCTCATGCTCGACGAACCCTCCATGGGCCTCTCACCGATCATGATGCAGAAGATCATGGCGACCATCGCCGAGCTGAAGTCCCAGGGCACGACGATCCTCCTCGTCGAACAGAACGCCCAGGCGGCGCTCTCCCTCGCCGACCACGGCCACGTCATGGAGGTCGGCAAGGTCGTCCTCTCCGGCACGGGCGGCGACCTCCTGCACGACGAGTCCGTGCGCAAGGCGTACCTCGGCGAGGACTGAGCGCCCGCCCCGCCTGTACGCGAGGAAGCCCGCACCCCGGATCCGGGTGCGGGCCTCCTCGTACGTACGGGAGCGGGCGCTCAGCCCTTCGACGCCTTCTTCTCCTCGGAGTCCTCGATGACCGCCTCCGCCACCTGCTGCATCGACAGGCGACGGTCCATCGACGTCTTCTGGATCCACCGGAACGCGGCGGGCTCCGTCAAGCCGTACTCCGTCTGCAGGATCGACTTCGCCCGGTCCACCAGCTTCCGCGTCTCCAGGCGCTGCGAGAGGTCGGCGACCTCCTTCTCCAGCGTCTTCAGCTCCGTGAACCGCGAGACGGCCATCTCGATCGCCGGGACGACGTCCGTCTTGCTGAACGGCTTCACGAGGTACGCCATCGCGCCGGCGTCGCGGGCGCGCTCGACGAGGTCGCGCTGCGAGAACGCGGTGAGCATGAGCACCGGGGCGATGGACTCCTCGGCGATCTTCTCCGCCGCGGAGATGCCGTCCAGGACGGGCATCTTCACGTCCAGGATCACCAGGTCGGGCTTGTGCTCGCGGGCCAGCTCCACGGCCGTCTGGCCGTCCCCGGCCTCGCCCACGACGCTGTAGCCCTCTTCCTCGAGCATCTCTTTGAGGTCGAGCCGGATCAGGGCCTCGTCCTCGGCGATGACGACGCGGGTCGTCAGCGGCGGCACGTGCGACTTGTCGTCGTCGGACACGTCGGTGGGCTGGGGCGACTCGGGGGCGGTCACGGGGGCTCCTCGTTCATGGCAGGTGCGCTGCCCTAGCAGGGTACCTAGCTGCGTCACCGCCCGGTGACCCGGTACACTTCCGGCAGCGCGCAGCACCGTAAAGCCGGGTTGGCGCAACTGGTTGACGCGGAGGTCTCAAACACCTCTGTCCGAAAGGACGTGTGGGTTCGAATCCCATACCCGGCACCCTCAATTAGCGGAGGTCCACGTTCTCGTGGACCTCCGCTAATTGCTACATAGCGCCATATGACATAGCCCAGAGTGTCGGCATGGCGCGACACGACGCAGGTGTGCGACAGCACGCACTCACCCTGTTACGCAGCGGTACAACAAACGCCGAGGTCGCTCGCTCGTTGGGAGTACCGGCGAGCACGATCGGCGTGTGGGCGCACCGGGAACGCGCCAGGCGCGGGGAGCAGGCACGACCATCCCCTCAGTGCCCGCGATGCGATGGACATGCAGTCAACCCCGCCGCATACGCATACCTTCTGGGCTGGTATCTCGGGGACGGCTACATCTCGCAGCCCTCGGCGCACCGCGCGCCCAGCCTTCGGATCACCTGTGACGATGCATGGCCAGGCCTCATGGCTGAGTGCGAGCGAGTTGTACGGGCCGTCTTCCCCGAGAATGCGGTCTGCCTGGCCCGCAAAACTGGGTGTCATGACGTGAAGGTCTACTCGAAGCATCTGTCGTGCATGTTCCCCCAGCACGGCCCCGGCAAGAAGCACGACCGCAAGATCGCCCTCGAACCCTGGCAGCAGGAGATCGTCGACGCCCACCCGTGGGACTTCGTTCGCGGGCTCATCCACTCCGACGGCTGCCGCATCACCAATTGGACGACCCGCCTCGTCGGCGGCGTACGCAAGCGCTACGAATATCCTCGGTACTTCTTCACCAACAAGTCCGACGACATCAGGGACCTTTTCACCCGCACCCTCGACGCGCTCGGCGTCGGCTGGACGCACTGCACCCGGCACGGGAATCCGTTCAACGTCTCCGTCGCCCGCAAGGCCGACGTGGCTCTGATGGACGTCCACGTCGGCCCGAAACACTGAGCGGCCGCGCTACTTCGGGCTGTCGTCCTCGCCGATGTGGTGGATGCGGACCAGGTTCGTGGAGCCGGCGACTCCGGGAGGGGAGCCGGCCGTGATGACCACGATGTCGCCCCGCTCGCAGTGGCCGCCCTTGAGCAGCAGCTCGTCGACCTGTTCGACCATCGCGTCGGTGGAGTCGACGTGCGGGCCGAGGAGGGTTTCCACGCCCCACGTGAGGTTGAGCTGGGAGCGGGTGGCCCGGTCGGGGGTGAAGGCGAGGAGCGGGATGGGTGAGCGGTAGCGGGAGAGGCGGCGGACGGTGTCGCCGGACTGCGTGAAGGCGACGAGGTACTTCGCGCCGAGGAAGTCGCCCATTTCGGCGGCCGCCCGGGCGACGGCGCCGCCCTGGGTGCGGGGCTTGTTGCGGTCCGTCAGCGGGGGCAGGCCCTTCGCGAGGATGTCTTCCTCTGCCGCTTCGACGATGCGGCCCATCGTCTTGACCGTTTCGATGGGGTATTTGCCGACGCTGGTCTCGCCGGAGAGCATGACCGCGTCGGTGCCGTCGATGACGGCGTTGGCCACGTCGCTTGCCTCGGCCCTGGTGGGGCGGGAGTTGTCGATCATCGAGTCGAGCATTTGCGTGGCGACGATGACGGGTTTGGCGTTGCGCTTGGCGAGTTTGATGGCGCGCTTCTGGACGATCGGGACTTGTTCGAGGGGCATTTCGACGCCGAGGTCGCCGCGGGCGACCATGATGCCGTCGAAGGCGGCGACGATGTCTTCGATGTTGTCGACGGCCTGGGGTTTTTCGACCTTGGCGATGACGGGGAGGCGGCGGTCTTCTTCGTCCATGATGCGGTGGACGGTTTCGATGTCGCGTCCGCTGCGGACGAAGGAGAGGGCGATGACGTCGAAGCCGGTGTGCAGGGCCCAGCGGAGGTCTGCTTCGTCCTTGTCGCTGAGTGCGGGGACGGAGACGGCGACGCCGGGGAGGTTGAGGCCTTTGTGGTCGGAGACCATGCCGCCTTCGACGACGGTGGTGGCGACGCGGGGTCCGTCGACGGAGGTGACTTCGAGGGTCACTTTGCCGTCGTCGACGAGGATGCGTTCGCCGGTGGTGACGTCGTCGGCGAGGCCGCTGTAGGTGGTGCCGCAGTGTTGGCGGTCGCCTTGTGTGCCGGATTCGACGGTGATGGTGAAGTCGTCGCCGCGTTCGAGTAGTACGGGGCCTTCGCTGAAGCGGCCGAGGCGGATCTTCGGGCCTTGAAGGTCGGCGAGGATGCCGACGCTGCGGCCGGTTTCCTCGGCGGCCTTGCGCACGCGCTGGTAGCGCTCCTCGTGCTCGGCGTGGGTGCCGTGGCTGAGGTTGAAGCGGGCGACGTCCATTCCGGCTTCGACCAGTGCCTTGATCTGGTCGTAGGAGTCGGTGGCGGGTCCCAGGGTGCAGACGATTTTTGCTCGGCGCATGGTTCGAGCCTAGGCCTTACCGGCGGGTAGAGAATTGGTCGGGGGTGACTACTCAACAACCTTTGCATGAAGGGTTATTGACAAGTGTTGAATTGTGCGGGGAGCCGCTCCGATGAGCGGCTCCGCCGTGTTCCGAGGTGTTTTCGGTGGGTGATTATCCGCGGGCGATGTGGTCGAGGTGGTGGTCGAGTTCGGCGAGGCCGGGGTGGTCGAGGAGCTTTTCCAGGGTGCGTTGCCGTTTTTCGGCGGTGTAGGCCGCGGTGACCTCTTGTGGGGTGACGGTGAGGGTGCGGGCCAGTGCGGCCGTCTGTTCGGGGGTGAGGCCGGCGTCGAGGGCGATGGCGGCGATGGTGACGATCCGCAGGTGTGCTTCGACGTCTTCGGCGTGGCCGGCCAGTCGGTACTGGCGCAGCAGCCAGCGGGCGAATGCGCCTCTGCCCGGGTGGTCAGCCATGGCGCTGGATCCACCAGGCGGCGAGGCCGGCGAGGCTGGTGCCGAGGCCGTAGCAGGTGCCGCGCAGGAGGTGGGTGGCGGCGTCGCGGCGGGGGCTGTTGTCCGGTGGGGCACTGGTTGTGCGTCGGGGGGTCGGCTTACGCTTTCGCATGGGTGGCCCTCCTGGGGGCGTGCCTGTGGAGGAGCCTGTCCGCGGTCGGTGGCCTAGGAACCGAGGGACCGTCGGGCAGGCTCTTTGCTGTGGGTGTCGTGCGCTGCCGTTGCGGGTCAGTGTTGTTGGGCGAAGTGCTGGAGCCGGTCGGCGATTTCGCGTTCGGGGCGGCAGACGAGGACGGCGTCGGTGTCGTCGCGGGCGGCGAGGCGTTCCACTTCGGCGCTGATGCCGGGTTCGCGGGTGGTGTGGGGCGGGTGGTGGGCGGTGGCGTCGTCCGGGTCGTCGTGGCAGTGCTGCAGTTGGTCGAGCCAGTGGGCGGCTTCGGTGCTTTCGCCGCGTCCGAGGTGGTGCAGGTGGAGGCAGTGGGCGGCGGCGCGGTTCTGGGCGCCGGCGGCGAGTTGCCACCAGAACTGTGCGCTTTCGGGGTGGTCGGCGAGGTGGAGCATGCAGGCGAAGATGTGGGCGCCGCCGATGTCGAGGTCTTTGAGGGGGGTGCGGTTTCCGTCGGGTCCGCCTTCGCCGATTTCTTGGGCGAGTCGTTCGATGTGGATGGCGGCGCCGGCCTGGTCGAGTGTGGCGCGTACCAGGGCGGTGAGTTGGCGGCGGGCTCGTGCGACGGGTGGGACGTCTTGGGAGTGGGGTACGTAGCCGGCGTCCTCGGCGAGTCGGCGCAGTCCGGCTCCTACGTCGAACGGCCGTCGGCGCGTGCGTAGTTCTGTGCCGACCTGCGCCAGAAGTGTCTCCATGGTGGTCATTTCCGGTCCCCCTCGGTCTTGATGTATGAGGCCACGGCGGGCTCGAGCCGCTCCTTCGCTTTGCGGCAGTGGTAGTCGACGGTGCTGGGTGTGACGCCCATGTACCAGCTGATCCCCTGGGTGTCGTACTGCAGGACGTGGCGCAGGACGATGACGTCGAACTGGCGGGGCGGGAGTTTGCACATGGCGCGGAAGAGGCCTATGTCGCTGGGCAGGAGTGCCAGGCGTTTGCGGAAGGCTTTGAGTGCCTCGGACATGACGACGCGGCGCAGGATCGCCCATGTCTGTTGGTGGAGGTCGTTCTCCCCGGTCAGCGCGGACCAGTGCTGCAGGATTTCGAGGAACGCGCGGTGTACCGCGTCTTCGGCGGCCGCGTTGGTGCCGAGTCGCAGCAACGCGTAGGAGTGAAACGCTTCCTGGTTGCTCAGGTAGAGCGTCTCGAATTCCAGCGGCAGAGGCAGCACGGACTCGGCTACCGGGCTGCTGCCGTCCTCCGCGTGGACATCATCGTTCATGAGTCCTTCATGAGGGCTTGAAGCGAAGGGCGACCGTCAACTCGCGTCCCGTCACCCACTGGTGAGGGTTACTCAACCTCGCGATGTTGCCGAACACGCACGCGCAGGGGTTCGAAAATCACGCAGTGATCATTGAACGCTGCACAACGTCACCAGGTACTGATGGGTAACGGAGTGTGACCACGGGGTTTACAGAGGCCCTTGCAGCGAGGTCTACGCCAATGACCGACCACCCTGTGACCCAAATCACACCGCACGCACGACGTGCACGCGGGGTGCGCGCCGCCTCACTCGACCCGTACGAGTGGAAGCCCCTCGAACGTCACCCCGAGCAGCGCGCGAGTGTGCTCTCGACCAGGCCGTCGACGTACTCCGGCGTCAGCGGTACGACGCCGAACAGCACCCGCATGTAGATCGGCGCCAGGACACCGTCCAGCACTCCCAGCACGTCGGGGGCGTCCTCGCCGCGGGCGCGGGCGCGCTCCAGCATGCCCTGGAGCTGTTCGGAGCGGACGGCGAGGAACTTGTCGCGGGCCGACTCGCCGCCGGGGCCGGTGGCCAGTGCGGCGAGGACGGTGCGCAGCAGTGCCAGGCCGTCCGGGCCGGTGACGTCCTCGGCGGCCTTGGCGGCGAAGGAGCGCAGGTCCGTGCGGAGGCTGCCGGTGTCGGGCACGGGTGAGTGCTCGGTCAGGCGGCTGACGACCGCGTCCATGAGGAGCGCCTCCAGGGTGCCCCAGCGCCGGTAGATGCTGCTGTCCGCGACGCCGGCGCGGGTGGCGACGTCGCCGACGGTGAAGGTGCCGTAGCCGCGTTCGGCGATGAGTTCGGTGACGGCCTGGTGGACGGCGGTGCGGACCCGGGCGCTGCGGCCTCCCGGGCGGCGGGCGGGGGCGGGGGCGGGTGTCGGCGGGGTGGCCGGCGGCCGAGGCTCCTTCATGACGCCCATCTTAACGCAGGGCGCGCTTGCGTTTATGTCGCCGACGGGTCTACGGTCGCACTAAAGCAGCCACCAACTGCGTTAGGAGCTTTCCCGTGAAGCCGCTCTTCTTCGCCGACCACCCGTCGTTCTGGTACGAGACCCTGCGGTCGTTCGGCCACATCGCCTACGGCGGCGCCGACTTCGGCGAGGTCGTCACCACCGCCCAGCGCATCACCGCCGGCGACTACGACAGCTGGCACGACCAGTGGCTGGCCACCGCCGACCGCGTCGCCGAGCAGGCGCACACCTCCCTCGCGGGCGGCCACCGTGTCAGCGCCCGCGACGGGTTCCTGCGCGCCTCGAACTACTACCGCTCGGCCGAGTTCTTCCTGCACGGCGACGCCGCCGACCCGCGCATCCGGCACGCCTACGACGCGTCCGTCGCCGCCTTCCGCCGGGCCGCGGAGCTGTTCAGCCCGGCGATCGAACCGGTCGAGATCCCGTACGAGGACACGACCCTGCCCGGCTACCTCTACCGCCCCGACGACTCCGGCCTGCCGCGCCCGACCGTCGTGATGTTCAACGGCTTCGACGGCACCGCCGAGGAGATGCACTTCTTCGGCGCGGCCGCGGCCGTCGAACGCGGTTACACCGTCCTGGTCTTCGACGGTCCCGGGCAGCCGGGCACCCGTCACCGCCAGGGGCTGACGTTCCGTCCCGACTGGGAGAGCGTCGTGACGCCCGTCCTCGACCACGCGGTGACGCTGCCCGGGGTCGATCCAGAGCGGATGGCCGTGTTCGGCCTGAGCATGGGCGGTTATCTGGCGCCCCGCGCCGCCGTCTTCGACCGGCGGATCGCCGCGGTCGTCGCGCTCGACGGGGTCTTCGACCTCGGTGACATCAGTACCGCCTTCCTCTCGATGCCGCGCGAGGAGGCCGAGCGCCGGTTGCGGGCGGCTCAAGACCCGGAGCTCGACGCGCTGCTCGCCGAGGGCATGGCCGCCTCCCCCACGCTCAAGTGGGCGGTGGAGCACGGCATGTTCGCGATGGGGGTGGACAGCCCGCGGGCGTTCTGTGCAGCCTACCTCGACTACCACCTGCGGGACGGTCTCGCCGAGAAGATCGCCTGTCCGGTGCTGGTCTGCTCCGCCGCGGAGGACGGCTTCTTCCAGGGCCAGCCGGAGCAGCTGTACGCGCATCTCACCTGCGAGAAGACGTTGATGGCGTTCACCGACGAGGAGGGCGCCGCGGCGCACTGCCAGTCCGGCGCCCAGCGGCTGGCGCTCAGCCGTGTCTACGACTGGCTGGACGGGGTCCTGGGGTGACGGCCCAGCGGCCCGCCGGGGCGGTCGCCCGCCGGCCGGTGGTGGTCGGCCGCATCGACCGGGCGCTGGCCGTGACGGGCACGGTGGTCGAGGCGGTCGGCGCCGGTGACGGCTGGTCCGCCCCGACCCCCTGCGCGGGGTGGGACGCGCGGACGACGCTCAACCACCTCGTCGGCGGCATACGGATCTACACCGCCGAGCTGACCGGTACCGACGCCGGGGGCGAGCACCACGACGACTGGCTCGGCGCGGACCCCGTGGGCGCCTTCCGGGCCGCCGCCGAGGCCGATCGCCCGGCCTGGCACCGTGCGGCCGCGACCGACGCCGCGCTGGCGCAGATGACGGTGCGCCTGGGGTTCGGCACCGTCCCGGGTCCGCTGGCGGCGCTGATCCACCTCATGGAGGTGCTGGCCCACGGCGTCGACCTGGCGGTCGCCGTCGGCCGGACCGACCTGGTCGACCAGCGGCAGTGCGCGGACCTGCTCGCGCGCCTTCGTCGGGTGGGCCTGGACGACTTCCGGCGGCCTGGTCTGTTCGGGCCGGAGCTGCCGGCCCCGGAATCCGCTGCGGCGCATGTGCGGCTGTCGGCCTTCCTCGGCCGCACCGTCCAGGGCCTGCCCGCCGGATGATCAGGGCGCGGGTGCGAGAGCGTCGTCCATGCGCTGGGTGCCGATGACCGAGAGGAGCCGCATCGCCTCCTCCGAGGGGGAGTTCGGGGCGGCGGTGTAGATGAGGACGCGCTGGTCGCGGTCGGTGATGTCCAGGACGTCGCATCGGACGGTGAGGGTGCCGACGAGGGGGTGTTCGAAGGTCTTGCACGGGATGGGCCGGTCGGTCACGTCGTGGGCGGCCCACAGTGCGGCGAACTCCGGGCTCCCGGCGAGGAGTTCGTCGACCAGCGCCCGGACCTCGGGGTCGTCGGGGTAGCGGGCGGCGGTGGCGCGCAGGTGGTGGGCCGAGGTGCGGGCGAACTCCGCGGTGTCGGCGACCCCGTAGAGCCGCCGGCCGCCCCGGGGCGGGGTGAGGAAGGTGCGCCGCATGAGGTTGCGTTCCGGGCGGGACAGGGCGGAGAAGTCCTCCATCAGCGCGGTGGCGAGCGTGTTCCAGGCGATGACCTCGTTGATGGCCGACACCACGACGGCGGCGGCCTGCGGCAGCCGGTCAAGGAGGTCGACGATGCTCTGGCGCACTTCGCGGCAGGGTCCGGGCGGCGGCCCCGGCGGGAGACCCGCGAGGCGGTGGAGGTGGTCGCGTTCGACGTCCGACAGGCGCAGCGCGCGGGCGAGTTGGGTGAGCACCTCGCGGGAGGGGTGCGGGGCGCGGGCCTGTTCGAGGCGTGCGTAGTACTCGGGTGAGATGTGGGCGAGCTGTGCCACCTCCTCGCGGCGCAGGCCGGGGGTGCGGCGGCGGGTGCCCGCGGGCAGGCCCAGGTCGGCGGGGGTGATCCGGGCGCGGCGGCTGCGCAGGAAGTCACCGAGTTCTCGTCGTGCTCGTCGGTCCACGGGTCCATTGTGTATCGGGGGGTGCGGTGCTCAGCCAGGCACTGCTGGTGCCTGGATGTGGGGGCCTGCGGGGGCGCAGGCTCGTCGGCATGGACAAGATCGTTGAGTACGACGTGCCGCCCGCCGCTTCCCCCTCCCCCGTGTCGGCCTCGGGCGGGCTGCTCGCCGGGAAGGTCGCCTTCGTCACCGGGGCCGGTCGTGGGATCGGTGCGGCGGCGGCGCGGCTGTTCGCCGAGGAGGGTGCGCGGGTGCTGCTCGCGGCGCGTTCGGAGGGCCAGTTGGAGTCGGTGGCCGGGGAGATCCGGGCGGCCGGGGGTGTCGCGGAGCATGTGGTGTGCGATCTGGCCGATCCGGTGAGCGTGCGCGCGGCGGTGGACCGTGCGGTGCGGGTGTTCGGGCGGCTCGATGTGGCGTTCAACAATGGTGCGACGGGGCAGCCGCCGGGCCCGCTGGACGAGTTGGCGGAGGCGGACTTCGACCAGTTGTACGCGGTCAATCTGAAGGGCGCGTGGGTGGCGATGTCGGCCGAGATCGCGGCGATGCGGGCGACGGCGGGGCGTGGGGCCATCGTGAACACCTCCAGTGTCGGTGCGTTGACGGCCAACCCGCAGTTGCCCGCGTACGGGGCGTTGAAGCGGGCGTTGAACGCTCTGACGGCGTCGGCCGCGGCCACCTACGGCCCGGAAGATGTCCGGGTGAACGCCGTGGCGCCCGGCACGACGCTCACCGAGTTGCTGCGGGAGTGGGACGAGCGTTCCCCGGGGACCGTCGACGCGCTCAACGCGCGGACGCCGCTCGGGCGCGCCGCCGAGCCGCGGGAGATCGCCCAGGCCGCGGCGTGGTTGTTGAGCGACCGCGCCTCGTATGTGACGGGCGCGGTGCTGCGGGTCGACGGCGGCATGCTGGCCTGAGGTCCCTGCCGGCCTGGAACCCCTCGTGGTGTCTTAGTGGCCCAGTCGCGGTGGGACGAGGGTGAAGCGGGCGTTGACCTGGGCGTAGACGTGCTGGCGCTGGGGTTCGAGGTCGAGGGGCGGGGCCTCGTCGAAGGGGGCGGCGCCGCCGTAGGCGACGGTGGACATGCCGGGGGCGGGACTGCCGTAGCCGTAGGAGGGTGTGGGGTTCTCGGCGCCTATGTCGGCGAGTTCGACGAGGGCGGCGAGGTCGGTGCCGAGGGCCTCTGCGTACTCGCGGGCGCGCTGCACGGCTTCGCGGACGGCCTGTTGGCGGGCCTGGCGGTAGGTGGGTGAGCCGGGGCGCAGCGCCCACCAGGGGCCTTCGACGCGGGTGAGGTCGAGGTCGGCGAGGCGGGTGGTGAGTTCGCCGAGGGCGGTGAAGTCGCTGAGTTCGGCGGTGGTGTGGACGCGGCCGTGGTAGGCGCGGATGCGTTCGCCGCGGCCGTGCCGGGTGAGTTCGGGGCTGATGGAGAAGGTGCCGCTCTCGACCGAGTCGACGGCGTCGCCGTAGGCCTTGACGAGGTCGAGGACGGCGGCATTGCGCCGGGTGAGGTCGTTGAGGGCGTCGCGGCGGTCGGTGCCGCGGGCGCTGACGGTGACGCTGATGCGGGCGATCTCGGGGTCGACTTCGAGGTGGGCTTCGCCGCGGACGGCGAGGCGGGGGGCGTCGGGGGTGCCGTAGGGGGCGGGGCTCTGTTCCATGCGGTCACTCTCGCACCGGGTGGGGCGCACCGGACAGTCACCTGATCGAAACCTGGCGGGGGCTGTTGCGGGGGTGGGTGCCGGGGTCAGAATCTACGCGCGTTACATCGGTCTATGGAGGAGTACGGAAATGCCGCTGAACCGCCGGAAGTTCCTGGGTACGTCTGCCGCCACGGGTGTGGGTGCGGCACTGACGGGCGCGGCCGCGACGCCCGCCGCCGCGCGGCCGGCCGGGTCCGGGAAGGGTGGCGGGAAGGGCGGGCGGCACACGAAGCGGTACGCGTTCACCGTGCTCGGCACGACGGACCTGCACGGCAACGTCTTCAACTGGGACTACTTCACGGACAAGGAGTTCGACGACAAGGACCACAACGACGTGGGCCTGGCGAAGATCTCCACGCTGGTGAACCAGGTCCGCGAGGAGAAGGGCCGCAGGAACACGCTGCTCATCGACGCGGGCGACACCATCCAGGGCACCCAACTGTCGTACTACTACGCCAAGGTCGACCCGATCACCGCCGCGCACGGTCCGGTGCATCCGATGGCGCAGGCGATGAACGCGATCGGGTACGACGCGGCGGCGCTCGGCAACCACGAGTTCAACTACGGCATCCCGGTGCTGCGCAAGTTCGAGGAGCAGTGCGACTTCCCGCTGCTCGGGGCGAACGCGCTGGACGCCAGGACGCAGCGGCCCGCGTTCGCTCCGTACGTCATGAAGCGGCTGCGCACCCCGCACGGCCGGGACGTGAAGGTGGCGGTGCTCGGTCTGACCAACCCGGGCATCGCGATCTGGGACAAGGCGAACGTGCAGGGCAAGATGACGTTCCCCGGCCTGGAGGAGCAGGCGGCGAAGTGGGTGCCGAGGCTCCGGTCGATGGGCGCGGACGTGGTGATCGTGTCGGCGCACTCGGGCTCCAGCGGCACGTCGTCCTACGGTGACCAGCTGCCGTATGTGGAGAACGCGGCGGGTCTGGTGGCGGAGCAGGTGCCGGGGATCGACGCGATCCTGGTGGGGCACGCGCACACGGAGATCCCCGAGTACTTCGTGGAGAACAAGCAGACCGGCAGGAAGGTCGTGCTGTCGGAGCCGCTGAAGTGGGGGCAGCGGCTGACGCTGTTCGACTTCGAGCTGGTGTGGGCGAAGGGCCGCTGGACGGTCGAGAAGGTCGGCGCGCAGGTCCTCAACTCCAACACGGCCGCCGAGGACCGCAAGGTCACGCGGCTCCTCGCCGACGAGCACAAGAAGGTCGTCGCCTACGTCAACCAGGTGATCGGCACGTCGACGGCGGCGATGAGCACGGCCGAGGGCCCGTACAAGGATGTCGCGCTCATCGATCTGATCAATCTGGTGCAGCAGGAGACGGTGACGGCGGCCCTCAAGGGCGGTGCGTACGAGGCGCTTCCGGTGCTCTCGCAGGCGTCGTGCTTCTCGCGGACGGCGCAGGTCCCCGCGGGCGATGTGACGATCAAGGACGCGGCGGGGCTGTACCCGTTCGAGAACACCCTGGAGGCGCGGCTGCTCACGGGCGCGCAGCTGAAGGAGTACCTGGAGTTCTCCGCGCGGTACTACGTGCGGACGCCGGCCGGCGGGCCGGTCGACCCGGCGAAGCTGACGAACGCCGAGAACATCCCGGACTACAACTACGACGCGGTGCGGGGCGTGACGTACGAGGTGGACATCGCCAAGCCCGCCGGGTCGCGGATCGTGAAGCTGGCGTTCGACGGCAAGGAGATCGATCCGAAGGCGGAGTTCGTCCTCGCGGTGAACAACTACCGGGCGAGCGGCGGCGGCAACTTCCCGCATGTCGCGGGCGCCAAGCAGCTGTGGGCGAACTCCGAGGAGATCCGGAACACGATCATCACCTGGGTGAAGGCGAAGGGGACGGTCGACCCGGGCCGGTTCGCGTCGGTGGACTGGAAGCTGACCCGGGACGGCACGCCCGTGTTCTAGATCTTCAGGCCGGCCAGGTCGACGGAGTCGGCGAGGGCCCCCGCTCCCGCGTCGTTGACGTGCAGGCCGTCGCCGCTGTCGTAGGTGTCGTGGATCCGGTCGGGGTCGGCGGGGTCCGCGACGGCGGCGGCGAAGTCGGCGTAGGCGTCGAAGGGGCTGTCCGCGCCGCGGATCCAGTCGTTGACCTCGCGGGCGACGGACACGCCTTCGGGGGTGGAGTAGCCCTCGAAGATCGTGTCCCGGTACGGGCCGACGGTGGTGGCGACGGCGGTGAGGCCCGCCGCGTGGATGCGGTCGGCGAGCGTCGTGAGGCCGGCGACGAGGTCGGCGGCGGTGGGTCCGGGCGCGGGCTCGGGGTAGGCCTCCTGGCCGGGGATGCCGAGGTCGTTGAGGCCGAAGTGGATCAGGACGTGGGTGACGCCGGGCACCTGGAGGGCGTCGCGTTCCAGGCGGGCCAGGGCGTGTTCGCCGGCCTCGTCGGTGAGCAGCCGGTTGGCGGACAGGCCCTGGTTGACGACCCAGCCGTCGCGGCCGGCCGCGCGCAGCCGGTCGTTGAGCAGGTCGGGGAAGCGGTGGTCGGTGTCGGGCGTGGTGCCGGTGCCCTCGAACCAGGAGTCCCCGAAGGCGACGGCGACGGGGGTGCCGGTGGGGGCGAGGACGTCGGCGCCGGCGATGAAGTGCCGGGTGACGAGCTCTTCCAGGCCGTCGGCGCCGTCCAGGGTGGTCGCGGCGAGGGCGTTGCCGGGGACGGCGTAGCCGGTGCGCAGCGGGACGGCGGAGTAGGTGGAGAGGCCGGTGTCCTCGGGCAGCCACAGGTCGAGGGCGAGTTCGTCGCCGGCGGCCACGGCTCGGTCGATGGGGTCGGTGACGAGTTCCGCGCCGACGGGGACGGTGAACTGTTCGGCGCCGTCGACGCGGACGGTCAGGTCGCTGCCGGATTCGATGCCGCTTCCTTCGGTGCGTCTGGCGAGGCGGGCGCCGCCGATGTGGAGGGGTTGCTTGCCGTAGCGGTTGGTGAGGCGGATACGCAGGGCGGTGCCGCCGCCGTCGAGCCGGATGATCTGGCGGAGGGTCCGGCCGGCGAAGGAGCGGCGTTCGAAGAGCTCGATGCTCTCGTACGGGCTGAGGACGGCGGAGCGGAAGGCTGCGGCCCAGGAGGCCGTGGATTCGGTGGTCATGGTCGTCCGAACCGGGTCCGGGGTGCGGGTATTTCGGCTGGGGCCATCTTCTTGCGCAGGAATATTGCCGGGCGTCCCGGCGCTTGGGGCCGGACATTTGCCCACAGGAGCAGCGCTTTTGTCAGTTCTTGAGGGGGACGAGGGTGCCGCGCTGTTCGCCGATGTGCCCCGCCGCGCCCCTCGGCCCTTCGGGGGTCTGGAGGCCGAAGCTGGTGAACGCGGTGCGCTCGGGCAGCGGGTAAGGGGTCTTGCCGGTCAGGGAGTTGAGAATGGTGGCGCTGCGCCAGGCGGCGAGCCCGAGGTCGGGGGCGCCGACGCCGTGGGTGTGGCGTTCGGCGTTCTGCACGTGGACCGCGCCGGTGACGGACGGGTCGAGGACGAGGCGGTACTGCTCGTCGACGCGGGGGCGGGCGGAGGCGTCCTTGCGCATGTAGGGGTCGAGCCCGGCGAGGAGCTGGTCGAGGGGGCGTTCGCGGTAGCCGGTGGCGAGGACCACGGCGTCGGTGGTGAGCCGGGAGCGGGTGCCCTGCTGGATGTGTTCGAGGTGGAGTTCGACGCGGGTGGTGGCGACGCGTCCCGCGGTGCGGACGCGGACGCCGGGGGTGAGGACGGCGTCGGGCCAGCCGCCGTGCAGGGTGCGCTGGTAGAGCTCGTCGTGGATGGCGGCGATGGTGTCGGCGTCGATGCCCTTGTGGAGCTGCCACTGGTGCGGGACGAGACCGTCGCGTACCGCCTCGGGCAGGGCGTGGAAGTAGCGGGTGTAGTCGGGCGTGAAGTGTTCCAGGCCGAGCTTGGAGTACTCCATGGGCGCGAAGGCCTCGGTGCGGGCGAGCCAGTGGATCTTCTCCCGCCCGGCGGGGCGGGAGCGCAGCAGGTCGAGGAAGATCTCGGCGCCGGACTGCCCGGAGCCGACGACGGTGACGTGGTCGGCGGAGAGCAGCAGGTCGCGGTGGTGGAGGTAGTCCGCGGAGTGGATGACGGGGACGGTGGGCGCCTCGGCGAGCGGCCTGAGGGGTTCGGGGACGTGTGGTGCGGTGCCGACGCCGATGGCGATGTTCCGCGTGTAGGTGCGGCCGAGTGCCTCGGCCTCGCCGTCGGCATCGAGCTGGGTGAAGTCGACCTCGAAGACGTCGCGTTCGGGGTTCCAGCGGACGGCGTCGACCTGGTGCCCGAAGTGCAGTGCGGGGAGGTTCTCGCTGACCCAGCGGCAGTAGGCGTCGTACTCGGCGCGGCGGATGTGGAAGCGCTCGGCGAAGTAGAAGGGGAAGAGCCGTTCGCGGGTCTTGAGGTAGCTGAGGAAGGACCAGGGGCTTGCGGGGTCGGCGAGGGTGACCAGGTCGGCGAGGAAGGGGACTTGGAGGGTGGCGCCGTCGATGAGGAGCCCGGGGTGCCACTGGAAGTCGGGGCGCTGTTCGTAGAAGGCGGTGTCGAGTTCGCCGAGGGGCTGGGCGAGGGCGGCCAGGGAGAGGTTGAACGGGCCGATGCCGATGCCGACCAGGTCGCGGGGCGCGTCGGGGGTGGTGAGCGGCTGGGGGCCGGGGTGGTCGGGTGTGCCGGTCATCGGGGGGTGGTTCCTTCCACGGGGTGGGGGGTGGCGCGGGCGGCGGCGGCCGCGTCGTCGGCGGTGGCTGCCGTGGCGGCGGCGTCGCACTCCTCGACGAGTTTGAGGAGGGCGGCGAGGTCGCCGGGCCGGGTGTGCGGGTTGAGGAGGGTGGCCTTGAGCCAGCGGCGGCCGTCGAGGTCGGCGCGGCCGAGGACGGCGGTGCCTTCGGTGAGCAGGCTTCTGCGGATGTGGGCGACGCGGTCGTCGGTGGCGTCGGCGGGGCGGAACAGGACGGTGCTGATGGCGGGGGTGTCGTAGAGCTCGAAGGCGGGGTGCGCGTCGATGGTCTCGGCGAACTCCTGGGCCTGGTCGCAGACTTGGTCGACGAGCGCGCCGAGGCCGGTGCGGCCGAGGGCCTTGAGGGTGACGGCGATCTTCAGTACGTCGGGGCGCCGGGTGGTCCGCAGGGAGCGGCCGAGGAGGTCGGGCATCCCCGCCTCGGTGTCGTCGTCGGCGTTGAGGTAGTCGGCGCGGTGGGCGAGGGGGTGCAGGTCGCGTGGGTCGCGTACGGCGATGAGTCCGGCCGCGGCGGGCTGCCAGCCGAGTTTGTGCAGGTCGAGGGCGACGGTGTCGGCCCGCTCCAGGCCGCGCAGCCGTTTCCTGCGGGTGTCGCTGAAGAGGAGCCCTCCGCCGTAGGCCGCGTCGATGTGGAGCCGGGCGCCGTGGCGCGCGCACAGGTCGGCGATCTCGTCGAGGGGGTCGATGAGTCCGGCGTCGGTGGTGCCCGCGGTGGCGGCGACGAGGAACGTTCCGGCGGGGCCGCCGAGTTCGGTGAGCGCCTCGTCGAGCGCGGCGGGGTCGAGGGTGCCGGCGGGCGCGGGGACGACGACGGGGTCGGGCAGGCCGAGGAGCCAGGCGGCGCGGGCGAGCGAGTGGTGGGCGTTCTCGCCGACGAGGAGGCGTACGGGCCCGTGGCTCGCGGGGCTCTCGCGGGCGAGGAGGAGGGCGAGCTGGTTGGCCTCGGTGCCGCCGGTGGTGACGAGGGCGTCGCCGCCGCGGTGGATCTCGGCGGCCAGCGCGCGGGTGACGAGCGCTTCGAGCGCGGTCGCGGCGGGCGCCTGGTCCCAGGAGTCCATGGAGGGGTTGAGGGCACAGGCGGCGAGGTCGGCGGCGGCCGCGACGGCGAGCGGCGGGCAGTGCAGATGGGCGGCGCAGAGCGGGTCAGCGGGGTCGGCGGCGCCCTCGGCGAGGGTGTGGACGAGGGTGCGCAGGGCCGCGTCGGGGCCGGTGCCGCGCTCCGGCAGGATCGGTTCGGCGGCGGCGCGGACGCGGGCGGCGACGGTTTCGGGGCCCCCCGCGGGCAGGGGTCCGCGGCGGGCGGCCGCCCCCGTGCCGAGGGCGTCGAGGGCGGCGGCGAGCAGCGGCCGCAGGGCGTCGGGTCCTCGGGCGCCTCCGGCGAGGGGCGGCGGGGTGCCGGGCGGCGGGGTGCTCATGGGGCGTGTCCTTCGGGTCCGCGCGTACGGGGACACCAGCCTGTACGGCGGCGCGGGCGGTGCGCCCGGATACCGGCGCGAGGGAACCCGAAAGGGGTACGGCCGTGCGAAGGGGGCGTGGCGGGGTGGCGTGGGGTGCTAGGGACTGTTTGAGATGTTGATCAAGGTCGTGAAACGATCTTCGGATGGCTCGGGGAGATCTGACGGACGACCAGTGGCTGTGCTTGGAGGCGGTATTGCCGCTGTTGCCGAAGATGGGGCGCAAGCCGCGGGATCGGCGGCAGGTCTTTGACGGGATCTGGTGGCGGGTGAGGACGGGTTCGCCTTGGCGGGACATGCCCGAGCGGTACGGGCCGTAGGGACGTCGTACTCGGTGTTCCGCCGCTGGCAGATCGACGGAACCTGGGCCCGCGTCCTGGAGAAACTGCAGGTCAAGGCGGGTGCCGACGGGACATCGAGTGGGAGGTCTCGGTCGACTCCACAGTCCGCCGCGCCCACCAGCACTCCGCGGGGGCCCGGAAAAGGAGGCTGTCCGTCCGGGCCGGACGTCCCCGGACGGCCTGGCGGACGAGCCGGACGACCACGGCCTCGGCCGCTCGCGCGGCGGCCTGAGCACCAAGCTCCACCTGGCCGCCGACGCCGCCGGACACGTCCTCGCCGTCGTGATCACTGGAGGCCAACGCGGCGACGCACCACACTTCATCCGGGTCATGGACCGCATCAAGGTGCCCCGGACCGGCAGCGGGCGGCCTCGTGTCCGGCCCGATCACGTGCTCACCGATCGCGCCTACTCCTCCCGCGAGATCCGCGCCTACCTGCGCAGGCGGCAGATCCCGCACACCATCCCGGAAAAGCGTGACCAAGCCGGACACGCCTGCGTCGAGGAGCGGCAGGTGGACGGCCGCCCGGCTTCGACCGCGAACAGTACAAGGCCAGACACAAGGTCGAGTGCCGGATCGCCCGTTACGCCAAGGGCCCGCCGGCACCAGGGCACCGAGCACTGCCAGTAGCTGTGGCGGCTCGACCCGGTCCGGCAGCGAGTCCAGATCGTTCGCGCCGTGCCGCCGTCAGCGGCGTTTCACCAGGGTCAATGCCGCCACCAGGCGGGACCGGACATGACCCGGGTCGGCACGCTGGGAAGTGACGGGCAGGGCCGCAGCTCGGATCAGTTCGCGGAATCCTCTTCGGGCCGAAGCATCGCCGAGATTGCCGCGGCCACTTCCGCGGGATGTGACAGTGGCGAGAGGTGGCTGCTGGGGAGCTCGGTGACGACGGCTCCGGCGCGTGCGGCGAACCATCGCTGCAGTTGCGGATCGAGGATCCGGTCGTGGGCGCTGAGTACGTAGCCGCAGGGGAGGTCGTGCCAGGCGCCCGCAGAGGCCGGGGCCGTCAGGCAGGCTCCATGGGTCGGCTTCTGCATAGCGGCCAGGCTCCGGGCAAGGCGGGGCGGCAGGTCGTGGGCGAGTGCGTCACCGAACAGTTCCGGGTCCACGTCCGACCAGCCGTCCGCAGCGAACCGCAAGGCCACGCGGCCTGGCATCTCGGCACCCTTGTCGCTCAGCATGCCGATGGTCTCACCCTCGCCAGGCACGTAGCCGGCCACGAAGACCAAGGAGTTGACCTGGGGGCGCTCAAGTGCCGCGCCGGAGATGACGGTGCCGCCGTAGGAGTGTCCGACGAGGGTGACCGGTCCTTCCAGCGCGTCGATGTGCCGACGGGTCCAGGCGATGTCGTCCGCGAGTGAGGTCATCGGCAACTGGACGGCCAGTGCTTGATGGCCCTGTTCGTGCAGGTGGCCTATGACCTCCTGCCAGATCGAGCCGTCACTCCAAGCACCGTGGACCAGCACTACGTTTCCCATTTCGCACTTCCTTCTGTCATGACTGCCTTGAGTGATTCCTGCCGGCCCGGCGGAGGTTTGAGTTCCTCCGACATGAGGCCGGGACACGGCGCGATCACGTACGAGACGGTGGTGTTCTTTCAATTTCTCGACGTTGAACGGGTGAGGTGACGAAGATCGACTCACGGCGCAACGTGTGAGTACGCCAGACGACTTCGCGCAGCGCATCCGTCGTCTTTTCGTCGTGGCGTCAGCCCGTCGCCGGAGCCCGGCAGCTCGCGGGCGGCGACCGCGCCCTGTGCGCCGTCCTGTCCCCCACCGGTTCCGGAGCCGTGGGCCGCGCCCCCGTTCCCGCCGGTCCCGGCGTTGGCGTCACGTCCGCGCAGGGGTGGATACCTTGCCTGCGGCCTCGGAGGTACGGCCGGAGCCAGGTGCCGTACGGACCAGGAGCAGTACGGCCACGGCGCCGACGGCCGCGGCCAGCGCCGAGAGGAGGAAGACGCGGTCAAGACCAGCGGCGAAAGCCTGGTGGGCGAGGTCCGCCGCCGCCTCGCGGTGCCCGGCCGGTGCGGAGGCGATCACCTCGTTCGCCTGGCCCGAGGCCAGGGCGTCGGCGGCGTCGGCGGCGTGCGGCAGCTCGCCGTCTGTCAGCGTGGTGGCGGCATTGCTCGCGAAGACGGCGCCGAGGACCGCGATGGCCAGGGTCATGCCCAGTTGACGCGCCGTGTTGATGGCTCCGCCCGCCATGCCGGCACGCTGCCGCGACACGGCGGAGGTGGCGGCGGAGACAAGGACGGGCGTGGCCAGGCCCACCCCGAGACCGGTGACGACCAGCCCCCAGGTGAGCGACGTCGCGCTCGCGCCCTCCGACATACCTGCGCGCAGCAGGAGCATGCCCGCCGCCACCAGCAGCAGACCCAGCCCGATGGGCAGGCGCGGGGAGAGCCGCTGGATGTGCCGGCCGGTCACAGCCGAGACGAGGAACGACGCGGCCGCGAGCGGGGTCAGAGCGAGTCCCGCCCCGATGGGAGCGAGTCCGGCCAGGGACTGCAGCCACAGCGACACGAGCGCCAGGCAGCCGAAGGCGCTGGCCTGCAGGAGAAGTGCGCCGGTCAACAGCCCGGCGAAGGAGGCGTTGCGCAGCAGCGCCAGGTCCAGCATCGGGATTTCGCCGCGGTGGGCCGTGCGGTGTTCCACCATTACGAAGGCCACGAGGGCGAGCGCGGCGACAGCGTAGGAGACAAGGGTGCCAGGCGAGCCCCAGCCGTCATCGGACCCGCGGATGAGTCCGTAAACGAGGGCGCCGGCGGCCACGCTGAAGGTCGCGGCCCCGGGGAGGTCGACGCGATTCTTCCGGCCGACCGCGGCCGGTCGGTCGGCAGCCATGAAGCGCCGGGTCAGAACGATGGCTACGACCGCGACGGGCAGGTTGATCCAGAAGATCACGGGCCAGCTGATGCGCTGTGTCAGAACGCCGCCCAGCAGCGGACCCGCCGCCGCTGCGGCCCCGTTGGTCGCACCCCACAGCCCGAAGGCCGTACCGCGGTCCCGCCCCTGGTAAGAGGCGAGCAGCAGAGCGGGAGCGGTGGCGAACATGGAGGCTCCGCCGATGCCCTGCACAGCCCGGGCTGCGATGAGCACGTCGGCATCGGAAGCGAAGCCGCACACGAGCGAGGCCACGGCGAACAGTGCGAGCCCGCCCACATAGGCTCGCCGGTGCCCATAGCGGTCGGCGAAAGCGCCGGCAGCGAGCAGCAGCGCCGCCAGAGCCAGCGCGTAGGCGTCGATGACCCACTGCAGTGACGCGAAGGACGCACCGAGGTCACGGGCCATGCTGGGCAGCGCCACGTTCACGATGGTGACGTCCACCAGCAGGATGCACGCGCCGAGACAGACCGCTATGAGCGGTCCCCACTTACGCATGTCGTCATCTCCATTCAGGGATCGGGGAACGGACCGAAGCCTCGGTCCTCGACCACTGTTGACGGCATGCACGCGATCAGATGACTCGCACGGTCACATTTGCACGTATCCCCTAAAATCGAGGACGTGAAGACGTATCTCGACAGTCCCGACCCTGTGGGGCATCACCTCACCGATGAAGACCTGGTCCTGGCGCACGCCCTCCAGCTCAACGGCCGCGCCTCCTTCACCGAGATCGCAGCCGTGCTGGGCGTCTCCGACCAGACCGCGGCTCGCCGCTTCACCCGCCTGCGCACCACCGGGAAACTGCGCGTGCTCGGTCTGACCGACCCGTTCCGGCTGGGAGACCTGTCATGGTTCGTGCGCGTGCGGTGCACTCCGGACGCATCCGCCTCCATCGGCTCGGCACTGGCCCGGCGCACGGACACCACCTGGGTCAACCTCACCTCGGGGGGAACGGAGACGATGGCCGCGGTTCGCGCCCGCGGGCCCGGCCTGGAGGAGCCCTTCCTGGTGCAGCAACTGCCCCGCACCCCACGAGTGGTCGACGTCTCCGCGCACTGCGTCCTGCATGTGTTCTTCGGCCAGGACCTCGGCTTCATCACCAAGAGCGGACCGCTGAGCGACGCACAGGTCGCCGCACTGACCCCGCGGCCAACGGACGGGGTGTCGGCAGCCGGCTCGGAACCCGTCGTGCTGGACGACCGCGACCGACTACTGCTCGACCTGCTGGCCCGCGACGGAAGGGCTCCGGTGGGCGAACTGGCCGCGGCCACCGAGCTGTCCGAGTCCACAGTGCGCCGCCGCATCAACGATCTACGCGCCGAAGGCGTGCTGTACTTCGACGTGGACTACCACCCCGACGTCCTGCACCGAAAGCTCAGGATCGCGCTCTGGCTGGAGATCGACCCCGCGCGGCTGGCCGAGGCAGGCGAGGCCCTGGCGGCGCATCCCGAGGTGTCCTTCGCCGCGGCGGTGACCGGCGCGACGAACCTGTACGCGAGCATCCAGGTGGAGTCGGCGCAACTCCTGTACCGCTACCTGACCCAGACTCTGTCCGGACTGCCCGGACTGCGGCACACAGTGACCACGCCCATCCACCGAACCCTCAAGGGCCCGGGCCCATACCCGCTGCCACCCGAACTTTGACTGAGCGTGTTGCGATGCTGTGGCCTCGGACGCGCTTGCGGCGCCGCGGGTGGCGGCCCTCGAGCCGGTGGTGGAGGTCTTGACGCTCTGCGCGTCGATCACGCAGGCCGACGGGTGTTTGTCGTGGCCGTCCTGCGCTCGTACCAACTCCCGCAGGAGCCCATTGAGATGGGCGAAAATGCCATCCTTCTGCCAATGGGCGAAGTATCCGTAGACCGGCTGCCAGGGCGGGAAGTCGTGTGGGAGGTAGGCCCACTGGCAGCCGGTGCGGTCCACATACAGGATCGCATTCATGATCTCTCGCAGATCGTGCCGGGGTGGCCTGCCGAAGTCCAGAGCGCGGCCGCGACGCTCGAACCGCCACGCGGCCGGCACCGGCTCGATCAACTCCCAGCGGGCATCGGGCAGATCACTCGGATACACACGACGTCCCGTCATGACGTCGGCATACCGCCTGTCCCGGACGCCACATCACCCGACTCGACGACCTCTTAGGGCGTGCGCGGCGGTGGGGCGGTGAGAGCGCGAGGGAGCTACCGCGGCTCCTGGGGCTGCCACAGTTCCCGGGACCCGTGTGATGTAGTGATCGTCCGGCGGTTCGAGTGGGCCGGTGCGGCGGAGATGGGGAGCGGATGACTCTGAGGGCGGGCCAGCGGGTGGTGCTGGCGGCGGACACCCGGCTGACGGATGCGGCCGAGGTGGCGGGGGTCGTCGTCGGGTTCCTGTCCCTGGCGGCGGGCGTCGGCGGGACGGTCGAGCAGGTGGTCGGGCAGCAGGACGAGAGCGACGACGTACGCGAGTACGAGCGGCTCAAGGCGCTGCTCGACGCCTACGGGGCCGGGATGCCCACGGGGAGCAGGAGGCAGCTCGAAGAGAAGGTCGCCGCTCTGGAACCCGCGTGGACGGCCTTCCAGGAGCGGGGGCCTCGGGTGAGCGTGCGGGTCCGTTTCGACAACGGGTTCATCCTCGACGGGGCCCACGAGGACGTCTTCGTCCCTGCCTGAGGGTTCGCCCCACGGGGCCGGGGGCGCAGGCACAAGGTCCTACGCCCCCGGACGTGTTCTCACCCCTCGCGTGCCGCCTCGCGCCCCGCCTCCCGTACCCGCAACGCCCGTGCCAGGTCGTCGAGTTGGTCGGCCAGCTTGCGGCGCAGGGCAGGAGTGGGGTCGGCGTCGCGCAGACACCGCTCGCCGAGCCGGAGGGTCTCCTCGTCCACGAACGGCAGGGGGAAGGCGTGCCGCCCCGCCGCCTCGGCCATGGCGGGTCCACGCCGGGCGGCGAGGGAGACGGCGTCCTCGAAGTAGCGCGGCACGTACTCCCGTACGAGGTCGGCCTGTTCGGGTTGCCAGAAGCCCTGCGCGGTGGCGGTGAACAGGTAGTTGGAGAGGTCGTCCGTGGCGAACATGGCCTCCCACGCGGTGCGTTTGGCGTCGGCGTCGGGCAGCGCGGCCCGGCAGCGTGCCGCGCCCTCGCGGCCGGTGGCGCTCGGGTCGTCGGCCAGCTCGGCGGCGATGGTGGCCTCGTCGGTCGCGTCGAGTGCGGCGAGCCGGGCGAGGGCGCGCCAGCGCAGCTCGGGGTCGAGCTCGGGTCCGCCGGGCACGGTGCCCTCCCGCAGCCAGGCCTGGAGCGGTCCGGCCTGGGTGGCGACGTCGATGGCGCCGCGGACGGCGGTGAGGCGCAGGCCGGGGTGGGAGCCGTCCTCGGTGCGGCGGATCAGGTCGCGGCAGAGTTCGCCGAGGAGGGCGAGGGCGTCGGGCCGCTCCTCGGGGGTGGCGTAGCGGTGCGCGATGTGGGTGGTGGCGAAGGCGAGGACGCCCTGCACGAGGGCGAGGTCGGTCTCCTCGGGCAGGTGGGCGCTCGCGGTCGACAGGTAGTCGCCGACGGTCAGTTCGCCGTCGCGGACCATGTCGCGCAGGCTGTTCCACAGGACGGCGCGGGTGAGGGCGTCGGGTACGCCGGACATGCCGCGCAGGGCGACCTCCTCGGACGTCTCGTCGAGGCGGATCTTGGCGTAGGTGAGGTCCTGGTCGTTGAGGACGACGAGGGCGGGGCGGCCGCCGTCGCGGGTGATGTCGCCGGTGGCGGGGACGTCCGTCTCGAAGCGTTCGCGCAGGACGAGGGAGCGGCCGTCGGAGAGGTCGCGGTCGTAGACGCCGACGGCGATGCGGTGGGGCCGGCCGGTACCCTCCCGCCCGTCGGCTCCGGGTCCGGCGGCGCGGTCGACGGTGAGGTGCCAGGCGCGTCCGGTGTGGCCGACCTTCGGGGTGAGGGTGTCGACGCCGGTGGTCCGCAGCCAGGCCTCGGCCCAGCCGTGCACGTCGCGGTCGGTGGCGTGGGCGAGGGAGTCGATGAAGTCGGCGAGGGTGGCGTTGCCGAACTTGTGCCGGGCGAAGTGGGTGTTGATGCCGGCGAGGAAGTCCTTCTCGCCGAGCCAGGCGACGAGTTGGCGCAGGGCGCCGGCGCCCTTGGCGTAGGAGATGCCGTCGAAGTTGAGCATCGCGGACGCGGTGTCGGGCACGGCGTCGGGGTCGGGGGCGACGGGGTGGGTGGAGGGGCGCTGGTCGGCGTCGTACCCCCAGGTCTTGCGGGCGACGCCGAAGTCGGTCCAGGGGTCGGTGAAGCGGGTGGCCTCGGCGGTGGTCTGGAAGCCCATGTACTCGGCGAACGACTCGTTCAGCCAGATGTCGTCCCACCAGGTGAGGGTGACGAGGTCGCCGAACCACATGTGGGCCATCTCGTGGGCGATGACCATGGCGCGGGTCTGGCGCTCGGTGTCGGTGACGGCGGAGCGGTAGACGAACTCGTCGCGGAAGGTGACGAGCCCGGGGTTCTCCATGGCGCCGGCGTTGAACTCGGGGACGAACGCCTGGTCGTAGGAGTCGAAGGGGTAGGGCTCGTCGAACTTCTCGTGGTAGCGGTCGTAGCAGGCGCGCGTGATGTCGAGGATCTCGTCGGCGTCGGCGTCCAGGAAGGGGGCGAGCGAGCGGCGGCAGTGGATGCCGAAGGGCAGGCCGCGGTGTTCGGTGCGCACGGAGTGCCAGGGGCCCGCGGCGACGGCGACGAGGTAGGTGGAGATGCGCGGGGTGGCGGCGGCCCGCCAGGTGCCGCCGCCGATGTCCTCGGTGACGCCGTTGGCGAGCACGGTCCAGCCGTCGGGGGCGGTGACGGTCAGCTCGAAGACGGCCTTCAGGTCGGGCTGGTCGAAGGCGGCGAAGACGCGCTGCACGTCCTCCATGAACAGCTGTGTGTAGGTGTACGTCTCGCCGTCGGTGGGGTCGGTGAAGCGGTGCATGCCTTCGCCGGTACGGGAGTAGCGCATCGCGGCGTCCACGCGCAGCTCGTGCTCGCCCGCGGTGAGCCCGTCGAGGACGAGCCGGTTGTCGACGAGTGCCGCGGGGTCGACGGTCTGCCCGTCGAGGGTGACGGAGCGCAGTTCGGCGGGCTTGAGCTCGACGAAGGTGGCACCGTCGGCGCGGGCGCCGAACCGGATGACGGTCCGGGAGTCGAAGGTGTCGCGGGCGGGGTCGGCCGCCCGGCTCAGATCCAGCTCGACCGCGTAGTGGTGGACGTCGATGAGCCGGGCTCGGGTCTGCGCTTCGTCGCGCGTCAGTACGGGCATGGGGCCATGCTGCCCGATGGAGCCCGGACGGCGTAGGGCTTATCGCCGGTGGGCCGTGCCGACCCTTTGGTACGCCGGAAGTGGTGGGCGACCCGCTGAATGGGGGTGCCCCGGGTGCGGCCCGGTGTGCGGGGTCGGTGAATGGAGCGGGAGAACCGACGGAAATCGCTCTGTTCGAGGGAGAACCATGCGTACACGCACCACCCTGGCCTGCATCGGTCTGGCCGCCGCCGCCGCTTTCGGGCCGCTCGCGGCGGCGGGTCCCGCCGTCGCCGCGGAGCCGCCCCCGCCCACGGCGCCCGCGGCTCCCGACGCCAAGATCCTGGAGACGGTGTGCGCGAGCGTGCAGAAGATCATCGAGCAGATCGGCGCCGCGCAGCTCGTCAAGGTCGACGCCCTGAACCCCGCCACGGTCCACGACCAGTGCATGAAGTCCGGGAAGGTCTCGATGGCGGACCCGGCGAAGCAGCCGGCGCAGCAGCCGGGCGCTCTGCCGGGTCTCGGGAAGGCGGCGGACCCGGGCGCGGACCCGGGTGCGGTGCCGGGCGCGGGCGTCGTGCACCTGGGCGGCATGGATCTGGGCGGCGTGCGCCTGAGCCCCCTGACGGTGGGCGACGCCGGCCCGGGCAAGGGCTGAGTGACCGGCGCCGGGCCGGCCGTCCGGCGCCGGCAGTCGAGGACCCCGTCGGCGCACGGCTGACGGGGTCCTCGGTGCGGGTCGCGCCCGGAGCGGCGTCGGCCGGCGTCAGGCCTTGGGGGCGTCGCCGCCGGCCGGGCTGTTGTCCGCGATGCTCTCGTGGTGGCGGATGACCTCGGCGATGATGAAGTTGAGCAGCTTCTCCGCGAAGGCGGGGTCGAGTTTGGCGTTCTCGGCGAGCTGGCGCAGCCGGGCGATCTGGCGGGCCTCGCGGGACGGGTCGGCCGGCGGCAGGTGGTGCTCGGCCTTGAGGTGGCCGACCTGCTGGGTGCACTTGAAGCGTTCGGCGAGCATGTGGACGACGGCGGCGTCGATGTTGTCGATGCTGTCGCGCAGCCGGGACAGCTCGGCGCGCACGGCCTCGTCCGCCTGCGCGGGGGCGCCCATTGCGGGGGTGCTCGCCCCGGTGGCGCCCGTCGCGGGGGCGGCGCCGGCTCCGGTCCCGCTCGCGCTGTTCTCGTCACTGGTGTGGCTGGTGGTCATGGGCCACGAGCCTACGTTGCCGCTTCCGGACCGCCACCGGCGGAAGAGCGCAGGATCGGCGGGTGGTCGGGATCCGGTATCTGGTGGGACCAGCCGCCGGGTACGGACCTGCCCTGCTGGTCGCGGAAGCGGACGGGCGCCATCCCGACGCGGCGGGTGAAGAGCCGGGAGAAGTAGGCGGGGTCGTCGTAGCCGACGCGGCGGGCGACGGCGGCGACGGGGAGCTCCGTGGCGGCGAGGAGTTCCTTGGCGCGGCCCAGGCGGATGCCGAGGAGGTAGTCCTTGGGGCTGCATCCGGCGCCGCGCCGCACGGCGGTGCGCAGTTCGGCGGGGGTCATGCCGTGCCGGGCCGCGTGCTCGGCGACGGACAGCGGCCGGAAGGCGTCGCGGGCCAGGGCCTGCAGCACGGGGTCGCCGTCGGGGGCGATGTCGGCGCGGGCGCGGCGCAGCGCGACGAGGAGTTCGTGGACGGCCGCGCCGGTCTCGACCTCAAGGAGGGGGTTGCCGCGCCGGGCCGCGCGGGCGATGCGGGCGACGGCGGCGCGGGCCCCCGCCGCGTCGGAGAGCGGCACGACGGGGCGGGTCGGCTCGATGTAGCCGAGTTCGGTGTACGTGGCGGTGGCGGGCCCCGTGAAGTCGACGAAGCACTCGTCCCAGCCGGTCTCCGGGTCGGGCCCGTAGTGGTGGCGCACGCCGGGGGTGAGCCAGATCAGGGCGGGCGCGGTCACGGTGGTCCTGCGCCCGTCGGCGGCGCGGAACCAGCCGCCGCCGGAGCTGACGACGACGGCGACGTGGTGGTCGAGGGTGCGCGGCCCGACGACCGGCAGCGCCCCGTGCTGCAGGCCGACGCCGAGGCAGGCGAGGCCGAGCCGGTGGTGGGCCGGGCTCGGGGTGAAATACCGCATCCACGTGTGGTACATCCGCGTGCGTCCCTTCCGGTGCCGGGCCTGGTCCGGTCTGCTCGTGCGTCGCCGGACGCGTCCGGTCCCCTCGCTGCGTCCAACCGGACCCGATCTTTGTCCATGGACCCTGCCGCCCGCCAGAGGTGATCGTGGGCGAGCGGTACGTGAGCGAAGGGACGCGATGAACGGGTTCAGGGTCGGCGAGGACGATTTCGAGGTGGACGGTCGGCCGGTGCGGCTGCTCTCCGGTGCGCTGCACTACTTCCGGGTGCACGAGGCGCAGTGGGGTCACCGTCTGGCGATGCTGCGCGCGATGGGCCTCAACTGCGTGGAGACGTACGTGCCGTGGAACCTGCACGAGCCGCGTCCCGGGGTCTATCGCGACGTGGAGGCGCTGGGCCGTTTCCTGGACGCGGCGCACGAGGCGGGCCTGTGGGCGATCGTCCGCCCCGGCCCCTACATCTGCGCGGAGTGGGAGAACGGCGGTCTGCCGCACTGGCTGACGGGGGCGGTGGGGGCTCGCGCGCGGACCCGCGACCCGGAGTACCTGGGCCATGTGGAGCGCTGGTTCCGCCGGCTGCTGCCCGAGGTCGTGTCCCGCCAGTACGGGGCGGACGGCGCGGGCCCGGTGATCATGGTGCAGGTCGAGAACGAGTACGGCAGTTACGGCTCGGACCAGGTCTACCTGCGCCACCTCGCCGATCTGCTGCGCGAGCAGGGCGTGACGGTCCCCCTGTTCACCTCGGACGGCCCCGAGGACCACATGCTGACCGGCGGCTCGATTCCGGGCGTCCTGGCGACGGCCAACTTCGGCTCGGGGGCCCGCGCGGCGTTCGCCACGCTGCGCCGGCACCGGCCCCGGTCCCCGCTGATGTGCATGGAGTTCTGGTGCGGCTGGTTCGACCACTGGGGCGCCGACCATGTCGCGCGGGACGCGGACGACGCGGCGGCGGCGCTGCGGGAGATCCTGGAGTGCGGGGCGTCGGTGAACCTGTACATGGCGCACGGCGGCACGAGCTTCGCCGGCTGGGCCGGGGCCAATAGAGGCGGCGGCGCGCTGCACGACGGGGAGCTGCAGCCCGACGTCACGTCGTACGACTACGACGCGCCCGTCGACGAACGCGGCCGCGCCACCGCCAAGTTCTGGGCCTTCCGCGAGGTCCTCGCCCCGTACGCGTCCGCCCCGCTGCCCGATCCGCCCCCGCCGCTCCCCGCGCTCACCGCCCCAGCCTCGGCGGACCTCACCCAGTGGTCTCCCCTGGAGGCGGTCCTCGACGCCCTCGGCACCCCCGAGTCGGAGCACGCCGTCCCGCCCACCTTCGAGGAGCTCGACGTGGACCGCGGCCTGGTGCGGTACGCCGTGGCCGTGCCGGGCCCGCGCGAACCGTATCCGCTGAGCGTGCGGGGCCTTCGGGACCGGGCGGTGGTGTACGTGGACGGTGCACGCGCCGGTGTCCTCACCGAGGGCACCCCCACCCTGCTCACCCCGGTCGCCGGCCACGCGCGCGTGGAGCTGTGGGTGGAGTCCCTGGGGAGGGTCAACTACGGCCCGCGCACGGGCGAGCCGAAGGGCGTCACCGGGGGGATCCTGCACGAACGGCAGTACCTGCACGGGGTGCGGGCGCGGGGCCTGCGCCTGGACGCGTTCGACGACGCCGCGGCGGTACGACAGCTCCCCGCGACCGCCCCCGGAGACGGCCGCCCCGGCCTGTACCGGGGCACGGTCGAGGTCGACTCCCCCGGCGACGCTTCCCTCGAACTCCCGGGCTGGACAAGGGGGTTCGTGTGGGTCAACGGTTTCAACCTGGGCCGCTACTGGTCGGCGGGCCCGCAGACGTCGCTGTACATGCCGGGCCCCGTCCTGCGGGCGGGCACCAACGAGGTGTGGGTGCTGGAGCTCGAGGAGGGCGGGGAGCGGGTCGAGTTGACCTGAGTCGGTATACGTACGGACGGAGCCCGCCCCCGGCAAGGGGCGGGCTCCGTCGCGTGCGGCTCCTCAGACCTCCGTGACCTCGAACGCATCGAGCACGAACTCCGCCGTGCCGTCCTCACCGGTCTTGCACAGGCCCACCCAGGCCTCGCCCCGCTCCGGTGCGGTGAACTCGTGGACGAGGGTGGTGGGTTCGGTCGCCACCGGCAGTTCCCTGCGCTCCAGTTCGCGGGGTGCCGGCTCGTCGGTGGCGGTGATCCACGCGTACTGGCCCGCCTTCTCGTTCTCGTACCGGAAGGAGACGCGGTAGCGCTTGCCGGGGGTGAAGCGGACGGTGTGCGGGACCGTGCGGTAGACCAGGCCGGTGTTCTCGCCGCGTGACTTCAGGGAGTTGGTGCCGTCGACGACGTCGTCGATCACCTTGCCGTTCCAGCCGCGCTGGGTGAAGGGGGCGTGGCGCTGGGCGATGTGGGTGCGCGGGTCGGTGACGTCGCCCGCGTCGCCCTTCACGAAGGGGCCCCAGCCCTGCGGGACATGCTCGAAGTCCTCGTGGACGAGGGTGGCGCGGGGGCGCTTCGCCGGGCGGGCGGTGGCGGTGATCCGTACGTTGTCGAAGCGCACGCGCGCCTGTCCCGCCTCGGCGCGCAGGGTCAGCTGGGCCGTGCCGCCGCCCTCGGGGACGGTGAAGAACGTGAACATGCGCTGGAAGCGGGTGCCGTGCTTGCGGTCGGCTGCGACGTAGTTGCCGGCGGTCGAGGTCTCGGTGAAGTTGGCTGCGGTGACGCCGTCGGCGGTGCGCACCTCCAGGGCGGCCTTGCGCCGCTCCCCCGGCTTCTCGCCGACCTCGACCTGCACGGAGGCGACATAGGTGCCGGCCCGCAGGCGGGCGAGCCGCTGCCCGACCGCGGCGGCGCCGCCCGCACCGATGACCAGTTCGTGGTCGCCGAGGGTGCTGGGCTTCACCGCGGCGGGGCCGCTGACCTGCCAGCCCTTCAGGGAACCGGAGTGGAAGCCGGGGTCGTGCAGCGGGGTGCCCTGGCCCCACTTCGGGTCGGGCAGGGCGGCGGCGCGCTCGCGGTAGAGGACGTAGGGCTGCTGGGGGTCGGCCTTGAGCGTGACCTTTCCGCCCGCCACGGAGACGTACGACTCGAAGACGCGCCCCTGGTCGGTGAGGCGGTACAGCGCCACGCGGGAGCGGCGTGCCCAGCCGCGCGGGAGCTGCCAACTGCTGGCGCCGCCCGCCGGGTTGTAGTGGTACAGCTTGGCGGGATCGTGCGCCTTGCGGGGCTCCCACGGCAGCAGATAGCGGCCGTCCTCGTAGACGATGTGTCCGCCGGTGGTGATGCGCCGCTCGCCGGTGGCATCGGAGACCGTGGTCGCCCCGTCCCCGAAAAAGGCGATCTCGTGCTCGCCCCAGCTCTTGACGGGGTTCGCCTGGAGGTACTTGGCGGGCAGCGAGTGGGTCCAGATCAGGTCGTAGAAGGCGTGCCAGTCGGTCTTGCCGACCCATCCCTCGAAGTTGCCCATGCGGGCGACGCCGAGGAGGGTGGGCCACTTGTCGGCGAAGACGTCCTTCTGGTGGTGGCGCACGAAGCGGATCAGGCGGGAGTTGATGCCGCGCGAGGTGTCGCCGCCGTAGTCGGTCTCGGTGGCCCAGTGCGACCAGAGCGAGGACCGCTCGAAGCCGTGGCCCCACTCCGACGTGATGGTCCAGCCCTGGTCGCGGAAGGCGCGCTGAAGGCGGTCGGAGGTCCATCCCGACTCGCGGAACACGTCGATGTAGAGGGCGTTGAGGCCCTTGTCCGTCTGGCCGCGCAGGTCGGCGAAGCGCTTGATGATGTCGCCGGAGACCAGGTCGCGGCGCTGGTCGATGCGGTAGCTCTGGTCGAGCCAGTCCCACTGCTCGTCACTCTTGTCGACGAGCTTCTCGGAGAAGGCGCGGGCGACGGGGTAGGACTCGGTGGCGTTGACGTGCACGCTGAAGTCGCTGTTCCACTTCTTGCCCTCGTGGACCAGGGTGTTGAGGTCGTCGAGGCCGCCGGCGCGGGTGTTGTAGTTGTCCGCGTAGTCGGGGTGGGCGGAGTCGTGGCCTTCCGACTGGTAGCCCTTGAGGAGCGTGTACTGGCGCAGGCCGTCGGTCGCCAGGTGGATCCGCTTGACGTTGTCGAGCGTGGCGAGGAACGGGTTGGTGGCCTGCGAGGCGAAGTTGAACGGGATGTGCGGGACGACCCGCAGATGCTGCTCGTCGGCGCCGAGCGGGGTCACCATGATGTCGCGGAAGGCGATGGCGGCGTCCTGCCAGTCGACGACGCCGTCGCCGTTGCGGTCGCCGGTGATCACGACGGTGGCGTACGGGAGGGGCTCGGTGGCGTCGACGGGCGCGGTCGCCGCCCGGTGCGTCCACTGGCCGGGGGTCAGCCGGGCCTCCACGCGGTCGCCGTCCCGCACCGTCTCGCGCCACAGACGGCCGTTCTCCCAGGTGGTGCCCGCCTCCGAAGTGGGCTTGTCGTAGACCGTGTTCGTCTCGATCGCGCCGCCGAGCCCGTCGTGCGCCACGACGGCGTACGCGCATCCGACGGGTGCCTCGGCGGGGGTGCCGGCGGCGGGGCGTACGAGGGTGTCGCCGCTCTTGGCCTTGTCCAGCTGCACCTTGGCGGCGAGGAGGGCGGCGCCTGGCTGGTCGGCGCGGACCGAGAGCAGGGCGAGGCCGGGGACGCGCAGGGTGCCGACGCGCAGCGCCGCCGTGTCCGCGATCTTCGTGACGCGCCAGTGGACCTGCCGGCCCTCGACCGCGATCTCGACGTCGATCCGGGTGCCGCCGTCGAAGGAGAGCACGTACGCGATGCGGCGGCCGGACGCCTTCGCGGTGACCTTCGGGGTGTGCTCGGCCTCGTCGATCAGGACCGTGGTGACGGCGCCCGCCGCCCGGCCGTGCAGCACGGCGCCGCTCGCGCGGTCGGTGTAGGAGACGACGCTCGGGAAGGCGGTGGCGACGCGCACGTCCAGATCGGCCGAGCGCAGCACCGCCTCGCCCGCCGCGCGCCCCGCGGGGAGCGAGGAGGACGCGGCGAAGGCGCTGCCGCCCGCTCCGACGGCGACGCCCATTCCGGCGATCGCACCCGTCGCGACCACCGTTCTGCGGCTCGGTCCGGTCGTGTCTGACGGCGGCATGGGGCACCCCTCCATGGGACGGACGTGGGACTGGATTCGTGCCGCTCACGATGCGGCGGCCGGTGCCGGTGCGCCCATGGACAAAGGAGGGACAGGTGTTGGACTAACGCGACGACGCCGGGCGCCCGCTGGACTCTGGAACGACGCGACGGCGCGGGGCGCCGCAGGAAGCGGGCGCCCCGCGCCGGGGGGCCGTTCAGGTGGGCGGACGTACGGAACCGGTCAGAGCTCCGACGCCGCCTTCTCTATGTCCGCCGCGAAGGTGGAGACCTCGGTGTAGACGCCGGGGAACTTCGGCCGCGCGCAGCCGTTGCCCCAGCTGACGATGCCGACCTGCACGTACTCGCCGGCCTCGTCCTTGCGGAACATCGGCCCGCCGGAGTCGCCCTGGCAGGTGTCCGTGCCGCCCTCGGCGAGCTTGCCGGCGCAGAGCTCCTCGCCGGGCGTGAGGTCGTCGCCGTACGCGGCCTGGCAGTCGGCGTCGCTGACGAACGGGACGGTCGCCTTCAGGAGGTAGCGCTGCTGGTCGCCGCCCTCCTTGTCGGCGCCCCAGCCGGCGATGGTGAAGTCGCCCTCGTTGTACGTGGCGTCCTTGGCTATCTTCAGGGTGGGCTGGTCGATCGGCTCGGCGAGCTTGATGAGCGCCCAGTCCTTGCCCTTGCCGTCGTAGCCGGGCGCCTGCAGGACCTTGGTGGACTTCACGCTGACCGCGTCGGGGCTCTCCAGGTCCACGACGCCGCCGGTGGCGGTGATGCTCGTGTTGTCGCCGGAGCCGTCGACGCAGTGCGCGGCGGTCAGCACGACGTCCTTGGCGTACAGCGCGCCGCCACAGCCCATCGACAGACGGACCATGAACGGGAATTCACCCTGCTCGGCAGGGGTGCCGCCGACGACGCGCTCACCCGGCTGGGGGCCCGGGTGGGGTGCAGCCGAGGCGGCCACGGGCTGAAGGCTGACGGTGGCGAGGGCGATCGCACCGAGGGTGGCGGCTCTCTTCACTCCACGCAGCTTGGTCTTCAACTGACTTCCCTTCGTGGGGGGTTCGTGGGGGGATGCACGCGTGACGGGCCCGGTCCTTCCGCACGGAACGCGCGTGGATGGCATGAGCCCGCCAAAGCGTTGTTGCGGATTATGGAGATCGGTGTCCGCTCAGGACAAGGGGCGGTTTTCGGCCACGGCATGTCGTGATGCCGTGCGCCGTCGCCGCCGTGCCCCGCACGGGGCCCTCCCCCGCGCCGCCACCGTCCCCCGCACGGACCCCTCCGCCGCGCCGCCACCGCCCTTACAGTGGAGGCGAGTTGAGCGGCCCGGCGGGGTGGCGTCAGGAGGTACGGACGTGGCGGTCGGCGGCGGTCCAGTCGTGCACGGCTTCCCTCACCTGGAGACGGTGCGCGCCGCCGTGACCGCGCTCTACAAACGCCTCTCGTACGACACCGTCCACACCTTCGACACCAGCGTCGCCCCCGCCGACGTGGCCTTCGGCGACGAGGACGACCTGTACCTCGGCGTGCAGCGGGTCGCCCGCGAGATGGTCCGGCACCTGCGCCTGCCCGACGCCCGGATGATCGTCGGATTCCGCGCGATGGAACACGCCGCGTCCGTCGAACTCGCCGCGGGGCCCGAGTACTTCGTCGAACTCAACGACCGCTTCCGCACGCACCGCAGGGACATCGGCGCGGCCCTCGCCCACGAGGTCATGCACGTCTATCTGCACCGGCTCGACCTGTCGTTCCCCGGCACGCGCGACAACGAGATCCTGACCGACACGGCCACGACCTATCTCGGGGCGGGGTGGCTGCTGCTCGACGCCTACCGCGAGGACGGCGCGTCCTCGCAGAAGCTCGGCTACCTCACCCCGGAGGAGTTCGGTTACGTCCTGGCCAAGCGGGCGTCGGCCTTCGGCGAGGCACCGGAGACCTGGTTCACCAGCGCGCAGGCGTACACGGCGTACACCGAGGGGCTCGCCCGGGCCCGCCTCGACGAGCGGCAGCCGCCGCTGACGGCGGCGGGGTGGGCGGGGCGGCGGCGGTACGCGAAGGAGCGGCGGGCTGCGCGGGAGGGTGGGGGTGGGGGCCGTCTTGAGGGTGGAGGTGCGGGCCGTCTCGGGGGTGAGGGTTACTCGTTCTCGCTTGAGGCGGGGGTTCTCAAGGTGACCTTTCCCTGTCCCACCTGCCACCAGCGGATCCGGGTGCCGGCGCACGGGCGGACGCGGGTGCGGTGCGTGCTGTGCCGGACGGTGCTGGAGTGTGACGCGTAGGGGGTGTCGGGGGTCTCGGGGTCAGGCCGCCGACCAGTGGGCGGGGCGGTCCAGGGTGGACGACAGCTTGGTCAGGTCGTCGCCCTTGGCCGCGTTCACCTGTGACTGGGTGAGGAAGAGCGCGTCGGTGAGGTCGGCGCCGCGCAGGTCCGCGTCGCGGAAGTCCACGCCGATCAGGTCGGCCCCCCGCAGGTCCGCGTCGCGCAGGTCGGCGCCGATGAGGTAGGCGCCGCGCAGGTCCGCGCCCTTGAGGTCGGCGCCGGTGAGGCGGGCGCCGATGAGGTCGGCGCCCCTGCGGTTCTTCTTCGCGCCCTTGCCGTTGCGGTTGCGGTTGCGGTTGCCGGTGCCGTTGCTGGTCCTGCCTTGGCTCAGGTGCTCGGCACGGACGAGTTCGCTGGCGCGCAGGAGGAGTTGATTGACCTCGTTGCGGTGGGTCGCCACGTCCGTCTCGACGACGGCCTCGGGGGTGCCCCGGGTCAGCCGCTCCGTCGCGGCGCGGGCACGCCTCAGGTCGGCGGCGATCGGGCGGGTCTGCGGGCGGGCGAGCGCGTCGGTCACGTACCAGAGCAGTTCGTGGAGCTGCCGCATGATCGGGAGCGCCGCGAACATCTGGCGTGCCGTGGCCGGGTCCTGGCGCCAGTCGCGGCCCTCGAAGGTGACCTGCGAGACGTGCTGGCCCGCTCCGAAGCAGTCGTACACCGTGCAGCCCCGGTAGCCCTGGTCCCGCAGGTCGCGGTGGATGCCGCAGCGGAAGTCCGCCCGGAGGTTGGTGCAGGGTGTGCCCGCGTCCTTGTTCACCGGGAAGTCCGCCGACCTGGAGAAGGTGAGGGCCACGCAGCACAGCCCGAAGCAGTTGGCGCAGTCGGCGCGGAGTGCGGTGCGGTCGTCGGCCTGCACGTCCAGCAGGGGCAGGTCGACGGGTTCGCGCTCCGGTGTCATCGGGCGGGCTCCTTCGTGGCGTCTGCGCCTGGGGTCCGGTTCTTGGGGCCGGTTCTCGGGGGCGTAGGCGTCTGCGCCTTGGGGGCGGTTCTTGGGTGCGGGGGCGTGGGCGTCTGCGCCTTGGGGCCGTTCTTGGGTGCGGGGGCGTGGGCGTCTGGTGTCTGCGCCTTCGCTTTGTTTGTGGGTGCGGGGCCGCGGGGGTATGTGCGTACTCGCTATCCACTGTTCGCCACGCCTCGCGGACAACATTGCTACAGCGTGCTCGGTGCTCCGTGCGCACATACCCCCACGTCCCCTCCCGTCTCGTACGCGGGTGCGGGGGCGTGGGGGCTCGCGTGGCTCACGGCGGTGGTGCCGGCGGGGTCAGGCTGCGGAGCGGCGGCCGCCCTGGGAGCCGCCGCCACCGGCACGGTTGCGGCGGCGGGCGTTGCCGTTGGCGCCGGCTGCGGTGGAGCCCGTTCTGGTCTGGCCGGACTGGCCCTGGCGGGGGACCGTGCGCTGGCCCTGGTTTCCGGTGGCCGCGCCTCCGGACCCGCGGGGGCGGCGGCGGCGCTGCGCGCCGGTCCGTGCGGTGGGCTGCTGCTGCGGCTGCGGCACCTCGATGACCACCGGGATGCCGGAGGGCTCGCGCGCCCCGGTGATCCGGGTCAGCTCCTCGTCCGAGGAGGAGACGCGTGCCGTGTTCGGGCGGATCTCCGCGTCGGACATCAGCCGCGTCATGTCGCGCTTCTCGTCGGGCAGTACGAGGGTGACGACGCTGCCGGACTCGCCGGCGCGGGCGGTACGGCCGCCTCGGTGCAGGTAGTCCTTGTGGTCGCTCGGCGGGTCGACGTTGACGACCAGGTCGAGGTCGTCGACGTGGATGCCGCGCGCCGCCACGTTCGTCGCGATCAACGCGGTGACCTGGCCGGTCTTGAACTGGTCCAGCGTGCGGTTGCGCTGCGGCTGCGAGCGGCCGCCGTGCAGGCCGGAGGCCCGTACACCGTTGGCGAGCAGCCGCTTGGTGAAGCGGTCCACCGCTCGCTTGGTGTCCAGGAACATGATCACGCGACCCTCGCGGGCGGCGATCCGCATCGCGACGGCCTTCTTGTCCGTCTCGTCGGCGACGTAGAGGACGTGGTGCTCCATCGTGGTGACCGCGCCCGCGGAGGGGTCGACGGAGTGCACGACGGGGTCGGTCAGGAACATCCGGACCAGGCGGTCGATGTTCTTGTCGAGCGTCGCCGAGAACAGCATGGTCTGGCCGCCCTGCCCGACCTGCTTGAGCAGCGCCGTGACCTGCGGCATGAAGCCCATGTCGGCCATCTGGTCGGCCTCGTCGAGGACGGTGACGCGCACCCGGGAGAGGTCGCAGTCGCCGCGCTCGATGAGGTCCTTGAGGCGGCCGGGGGTGGCGACCAGGACCTCGGCGCCGCGGCGCAGCGTCCCGGACTGCCGGGTGATCGACATGCCGCCGACGACCGTGGCCATGCGCAGGTTCACGGAGGTCGCGTACGGGGTGAGCGCGTCCGTCACCTGCTGGGCGAGCTCGCGCGTGGGGACCAGGACCATGGCGAGCGGCGACTTCGGCTCGGCGCGCTGTCCCGCCGTACGGGCCAGGAGGGCGAGGCCGAAGGCGAGGGTCTTGCCGGAGCCGGTGCGTCCGCGGCCGAGGATGTCGCGCCCGGCGAGGGAGTTGGGGAGGGTGGCCGCCTGGATCGGGAACGGCTCGGTCACGCCCTGGGCGGCCAGCGTCTTGAGGAGGGCCTCGGGCATGTCCAGGTCACCGAAGGCCTCGACCGACGGCAGTGCGGGCGTGCTGCTCTCGGGCAGTGCGAACTCGCCGCCCTGTACCGGCCTCGGCTTGCGGCCGCCGGACTTCTTCGCGGAATGCGAAGAGTGCGCGGAGCCCTTTGCCTGGCCGTTCGGCCGGCCCTTTCCACCTGCGGTGGCGGGGCGCTTGCGGGCGGGGCGCGCCGGACGTTCGGGGCGGTTCATTCAGTGATGCCTTCCTGGTCGCTGGACTTCCGGACCTCTGAGCCGGAGCGGCTCTGGGCCCGGTCGGGCCCGATGACAGCGCAAGCCGAGGCCCGCACCTTCCGGTGCGGGCCTCGGCTGTGAGGTTCGCGCGCTGCGGCGATCAGGCAGGAACGATGTTCTCGGCCTGCAGGCCCTTCTGGCCCTGGGTGACCTCGAAGGAGACCTTCTGGCCCTCCAGGAGCTCACGGAAGCCGGAGGACGCGATGTTCGAGTAGTGGGCGAAGACGTCGGGGCCGCCGCCGTCCTGCTCGATGAAGCCGAAGCCCTTTTCCGAGTTGAACCACTTAACGGTGCCGGTTGCCATGTCAATCTCCTCAACAGGGGCAGTGAATGGAGAAACACCGAATTGCGAATCTCCAGCGCTGCAATGACCCCCATATACCGGAGAGAACCGGAAAAACAATTTTGCGTCCTCGGAGCATTCCCGTCAGACGCACATAAAGTTCATGGGTACCAAAACTGCAACGCATAACCTTAACACGCCCGCGGGACCCCTTGTTCCCGGCCCCGCGAGCGACCGCCTCCCGGCTCACTCGGCCGCGACCACCGCCCGCCCCGGCAGCGCCAGGCACAGCACCGCGCAGAGGCCGAAGCCTGCCGCCACCCACGGCATCGCCGCGCCGAGCGCGTCCGTCGGGCCGTCGGCGGCGTGGCCGAAGAAGATCGTGCCGATGACCGCGGCACCGAGCGCCCCGCCGAACTGCTGGGCCGTCGCGAAGATCCCGGAGGCCGCGCCCGCCATCTCACCGGGCACGGCGGACAGCACGACGTTCACCAGCGGTACGACGAGGAAGCCGAGCCCGGCACCGGCCGTCACGAGCCCCGGCACCAGGGGCCACGCCCCGGTGTGGTGCGCCGAGGAGTCCGTGACCGCCGCCCACACCCAGCAGAAGCCGCCCGCCATGAGCAGCGCCCCGGCCACCAGGACGAGCCGCCCGAACCGGACCGCGAGGCCGTCGGCAGCCGGGGCGGTCAGGAACCCGCCGACGGAGAAGGCCACGGTGACGACGCCCGCCTGCAGGGGGGTGTAGCCCTCGCCGCCCTGCAGCCAGATCGCGAAGACCAGGAAGAAGCCCTGCATGCCGACGGAGAAGAGGAGCTGCACGAGGACCCCCACCGAGAAGCTGGGGAGCCGGAAGGCGCGGGAGGGCAGCAGCGGCACGGTGGCGCCGAAGCGGCGGCCGCCCTCGATCACACCGAGCCCCGCGAGACCGAGCACCCCCGCCGCGAGGCAGCACCAGCCCCACACCGGCCACCCATTGGCCCGGCCCTGGACCAGGGGAAGCACGACGGCGACGAGCGAGCCGGCGAGGACGAGGCTGCCGAGGACGTCGGGGCGCCCGGCGGACCGCTCACGGGTGGCCGGCACGAGGACGGTCGCGGCGGCGAAGGTGGCCACCGCGACGGGCAGGTTCACCAGGAAGACGGAGCGCCAGCCCCACCCGAAGAGGTCGGCGTCGGTGAGGACGCCGCCGAGCAGCAGCCCCACGGCCGAGGCGAAGCCGGCCACGGCGCCGTACATCCCGAAGGCGGCGCCGCGCTCCTTGCCCTGGAAGAGGGTGCGGAGCGACCCGAGCACCTGCGGCATGAGCAGCGCCGCCGCGACCCCCTGCACGGCGCGCGCCGCGACGAGCTGCCCGGGCGACTGCGCGACCCCGCACGCCAGACTCGCCAGCCCGAACGCGGCGGTGCCCGCGAGGAAGAGGCTCTTGCGTCCGTAACGGTCCCCCAGGTGCCCGGAGACGATCAGCGTGGCGGCGAAACCGAGGAGGTAGGCGGAGACGATCCACTGCAGGGCCCCTTCGGAGGCGCCCAGCTCACGGCCTATGGAGGGGATCGCGACGTTGACGATCGTCACGTCGAGCAGGTCCATCAGCGCGGCGATCATCATGACGGCGGCCGCGGCCCAGCGCCGGGGGTGGGGCGCGGTGGGGCCGCCGCTCTCGGGCGTCGGCGCGGAGGGCGGGGTGGAGGGCGAGGTGGAGGCCGAGGGTGAAGGTGAGTGGGGGCGGGGCTGGGTCGGCGGGGCGGGGGGCATGTTGGCTCCAGAGAGACTCGCACGGCAGGGGTGCCCGATTTATTTCGTTCGGGCGAACGAAATAAAGCGTGGCACGGGCGCCGACGTGATCGCAAGTAGTTCGTTCGGTCGAACGAAATATGAACTAAGGTGTCCCGCATGAGCAGCACGGGCGACAGGAGCAGCACGGGCGGTACGGGCGGTGCCGGCAGTACGGGCAGCACAGGTGGTCCAGGCGGTACAGGTGGTCCAGGCGGTACGGGCGGTACAGGCGGTACACGCGGTACGGACAGCAAGCGCGGCTCCCGGACGCGGACGCCGCGCGAGAGCTCGCGGACGTCACGCGGGGACCGCGAGAACCACGCACCCCACGGAGAGCCGGACGTCCGCGCCGAGTGGCGGCGCGCCGAGGCGATCGAGCGGCTCACCACCGCCGGACGCGAGAGCAGCGCGGTCACCGTGATGTTCCACGCGGCGGTCGCCGCCCGGCAGGGGCTCGGCGCGACCGAGACGAAGACCCTCGACCTGCTGCAGCGCGGCGGTCCGCTCACCGCCAAGGAGCTGGCCGAGCGCACCGCTCTCGCTCCCGCCTCGGTGACCGGGCTCGTCGACCGCCTGGAGAGCAAGGGCTTCGTCCGGCGCGTCAAGCACCCCACGGACAAGCGGCGCGTACTCGTCGAGATCCGCGAGGAGCAACTCGCCGGGCTGGAGGCGACGTTCACCGACTGGGCGCGCGAAGTCGGGGAGCTCTACGAGGAGTTCACGACGGAGGAGCTGGAGACCGTCACGCGCTTCCTGGAGGGAGCGGCCGAGCGTCAGCGGCGGGCGGCCGCGCGCCTCTCCGAGTAACCCCGCCCCGTCTCCCCCACGGGCCAACTCGCCTGCCGGTCTACAAACTTGACTTTACGTCAGTTTCTCGTACGCGACCCTTCCTCCCGCACGGGCGCCTCGCTACCTTCTACCAAACAATCGCTTGGTTGGTCCGGAGAAAGGCGAACCGATGCGCATCTCTCGTCCCTGTACCACGCCCCATTCCACCCGTATTCGCCCCCGAACCCGAACCTGTACCCGTACCGCGACCGGGCTCGTCGTCTCCGCTCTCGTCCTGGGCACCCTGCCCCTCTGGGCCGGGCCCGCCGGGGCCGCCGTGCCCGTCGGGGGCGCCGCGCCCGTCGGAGCCGCCGTTCCGGTCGCGCCGCGCGCCGCCGGCACCGTCCACCACATTCCGCTCCAGGGCTCGGTCAACGTGCGTGACGTGGGCGGATACCGGACGTACGACGGGGAGCGGGTCGCCTACGGGCGGGTCTTCCGTGCCGATGCCCTCAACAAGCTCACCGACGCCGACCTCGGCACGGTCGCCGGGCTCGGGGTGAAGACGGTCGTCGACTTCCGGGTGCCCGCCGAGGTGCAGTACGACGGGGCGGACCGGCTGCCCGCCGGGGTCGCCGCGGTCTCCCGGCCGGTCACGGACAACGGCCTGTTCGCCCAGCTCCTCACCGCCATCGGCTCCAAGGACCCGGTCAAGCAGGAGGAGATGCTGGGCAACGGCAAGGCGGCCGCGTTCATGCGGGAGGTCTACCGCACCTTCGTCACCGACTCCGCCAACCGCGCCCAGTTCGCGGCCACCCTGCGCTCCGTCGCGAACAGCCGTACGCCGCTGCTCTACCACTGCACCTCGGGCAAGGACCGCACCGGCTGGACGACGTATCTGCTGCTGCGGCTCGTCGGCGTGCCGGAGCGGACCGCCGTCGACGACTACCTGGCGTCCAACACCTACCGGGCCGCGTACGACGCCCAGTTGCGGGCGGCGCTCAAGCAGGGCGGCCTGATGGAGAACCCGGACCTGGTCATCCCGCTGCAGGAGGTCCGCACCGACTACCTCGGCACGGCGCTCGACGAGGCGACGCGGCGGTACGGCGGCTTCACGGGCTATTTGTCCAAGGGGCTCGGCCTCGACGCCGGCACCATCCTGAAGCTGCGCCGGCGCATGGTCGACTAGGGCCCCTCATCCGGCTCGGGGCACCCTCATTCCGCTCGGGGCACGATCCCGCCCGCCCGCGCCGCCGCGAGCCACGCCGGGAACTCCCCCACGAGCCGGTCGTAGAGCTCGTCGTCCGGCAGCGCCAGGGGGTCGTGCCCGGCGTGGAAGAAGCCCGCGTTGTCGACCGGGCGCTTGGCGGGGACGGCGAGTTCGTCGAGCTTGCGGAGGTAGTCGAACTGCTTGCTCCTCGGGTCGCCGAACCCGATGAACTGCCAGAACAGCGGCAGCTTGGCCGCCTTGCACAGATAGCGTTCGGCGGCGAGCTTGTTGATGGGGCCGCCGTCGGTCTGGAAGACGACGAGGGCGGGCGCGCGCGAGCCGCTGTCCATGTAGTGGTCGATGACCGCGTCCATCGCCAGGTGGTAGCTGGTCTTGCCCATGTGCCCGAGCCCGGCCACGATCGCGTCGATCCGGCCGCGGTGGTTGTCCAGCGCGATGTCCGTCACCGCGTCGATGTCCGTGGAGAAGAAGACGGTGGGCACGACCCCGTCGTCGTCCAGGTGCGCGGAGAGCCCGAGCACCCGGTCGGCGAGGGCCTGGACGCTGCCGTCCTTGTAGTACTCCCGCATGGAACCGGAGTAGTCGACGACGAGGTAGACCGCCGCCCGCGCCCCTTCGAGACCGTGTTTGCGCAGGGAGACCCCGGCGCTCTTGTAGAGGTCGACCAGCGCGGGCGCCGAGTCCTCCACCTTGCGCAGACTGATCGCAGGTCCCATCGCTTCGTCCCGCCCCTTCCGGCTTGCCCATATGGCTGCTAGACACATGCCGATTCGGCATGCATGGAGGGTGACATGGATTCCGGGGACACGCGAAGGATCTCCTACGGACTGGACGGCCGAACCGTCCTCATCACGGGTGCGGGACGCGGCCAAGGAGCGGCGGAGGCCCGGCTGTTCGCGGCCGCGGGGGCCCGGGTCGTGGTCACGGACGTACGCGAGGAGGAGGGCCGCGAGGTCGCCGATTCCCTGGGCGGCCAGGGGCTGTTCGTACGCCATGACGTCACCGACGCGCGGAGCTGGGCCTCGGCCGTGGCGGGCGCGCTCGACGCCTTCGGGCGGCTGGACGCCCTGGTCAACAATGCCGCGCTGTGGCGCACGGCGTCCGTGGAGGTCGAGACGTACGAGAACTTCGAGGAGCTGGTCCGGGTCAATCTGCTCGGACCGTTCCTGGGCATCCAGGCGGTGCTGCCCGCGTTCAAGGAGGTGGGCGGCGGCTCGATCGTGAACGTGTCGTCGACGGCGGGCCTGGTCGGCATCCCGGGCCACGCGGCGTACGGGTCGACGAAGTTCGGGCTGCGCGGTCTGACCCGCTCCGCCGCGCTGGATCTGGCGCGGCACCGGGTGCGGGTCAACTCCGTGCATCCGGGGGCGATCGACACCCCGATGATCTCCGCGGCCTCCGCCGGGCGGGACTGGTCGCACCTGCCGCTCGGCAGGATGGGCCGCCCGGAGGAGGTCGGCGAGCTGGTGCTGTTCCTGGCGTCGGACGCCTCGTCGTACGTCACGGGCGCGGAGTTCACCGTGGACGGCGGGTCGACGACGGGGTGACCGGCCCGCGGGGCTCCACCGGTCAGGGACGAGCCCCGGACACCCCGCCCTCGCCCCCGCCCCCCTGCTCCTGGAACGCCGGCAGCGCGAAGATCCGCGTCTTCGCGTCGTCGTCCATCAACTCGACCAGCGGCATGACCAGTTCCCACAGGTCCTGCTTGTCGACCTCCCGGGCGAGCGCGTCCAGGTCGGCCTCCGGCAGCGCCCCCGCCGTGCCCGCGACGACCGTACGGGCCTGTGGCGGCAACACCTCGACCAGGGGCAGGAACTGAGCCCACAGCCCGGTGACCACCACCGCGCGCACGATCCCGGCGAGCACGTCCGCGTCCCGCAGCGAGGGCAGTTCGGCCACCGCGCGCCGCTCCTCGTCGTCGAGCAGCGCGACCAGGGGCAGCAGGGACTCCCACAGGTCCTGCTCCGCGACCGTGGCGACCAGGGAATCGAGCCGGTGCTGCGGCTGTCCTGCGGCGAGCGAGGCGATGCGGCCGCGCTGCTCCCCCGTCACCATGCCGGCGACGGCCAGCGCCTCGGGCCACAGGCCGTCGGCGGCCGCGGAGCCGATGACGGCCGCGAGCCGGTCGGGGCCCATCAGGTCGATGATGTGGCCGAGCCGTTCGGGCACGTCGATCGCGAAGCCCGTCTTCAGTACGGCGGCGTCGTCGACCGAGGGCAGGATGCGCCGCAGCGCGGCGTCGGACAGATGGCCGACGAAGCGCCCCATGGTGAGGTGGTCGCCGCGTTCGGCGAGGGTCACGGCGATGCGGACGACCAGGTCCTCGTCGAGGCGGTCGACGATGCCCTCGATGCGGCGCGGGTCGAGGTGGCCGCAGGACTCGGCGGTGAAGGAGACCGGCAGCTTCTCGATGATGTCGGCGGCGCGGGCGGGTTCGAGCCGTCCCGCGACGGCGGCGGCCAGGCGTGGGCCGAGCGCCTTCTGCGAGATGGCGGCCGCGACGCCGGCCGGTACGAGCCTGGTGGCGGCCGCGATCCGGTCGAGCATGTCGGGCGCCCGGTCGAAGAGCGCGGCGACGCTCTGGGTGCGGAAGCGGCGTACGTCCTCGACGGGCAGGCCCTGAAGGAAGGCGAGCGTGTCCGGTTCGACGTCGAGCAGGTGGGCGATCTTGCGGGTCTCGGCCCTGCCGCGCAGCTTGTCCATGCTGACTCCTCGCTCCACTCGGCTATCGGAAGAGAATCCGGCGGACGGGACCGCGGGCCAGCGCGGGCACGAGCTTGAGCGCCTCCTCGGCGGCTCCGTTCAGTCCCGCGGCCCGGCTCTCGCGCTGCCGCTCCAGCGCGTCGGCCAGCGTCGTGAGCTGGTCGGGCGTCAACTGCCCGAAGGATTGCGGTGGTTGGTCGCGCAGCTCCGCGGCGAGTCGCTCGCGTCGCTGCCGTGTCTCGGTGTCCACGTCGCCTCCCTTGGCCGGCCGCATGGCCGGGTCCGGGACCAGAGACTGGCGCCGAATTGACTTTTAGTCAATAGAGTGGGGCCCCGCGGGCCGACGCCGGGTGGGAGCCACGGGACGTCCCGCAGGTCGTGTCCACGTAATCTTGGCCGGATGAAACGCGCCGGTCTCCTCCTGCTCGCCGTGGTCCCGCTCGCCGCCACGGCCGCGTGTCTCGCGGGCGGCGCCCCGGACCGGAGCGACGCGGGGAACGGCGGGCGGGACCGCGGACTCGCCGCGCCCGCGAAGAAGGAACTGGCGCAGCAGCTGGTGTCGAGCGCGGAGAACTCGACGCTGGACTGGCGCGGCCAGTACGGCTACGTCGAGGACATCGGCGACGGCCGCGGCTACACCGCGGGCCTCATCGGCTTCTGCACCGGCACGCACGACCTGCTGGCCCTCGTCGAGCGGTACACCAGGTCCCATCCGCACAACGGCCTCGCACGCTATCTGCCCGCCCTGCGCGAGGTGGACGGCAGCGACTCGCACCAGGGCCTGGGCGCCGGCTTCACCGGGGCCTGGAAGGCGGAGGCGGCGAAGCCCGCGTTCCGCAGGGCCCAGGACCGGGCACGCGACCGCGGCTACTTCGACCCGGCGGTGCGCAGGGCCGAGCGCGACGGCCTCGGCTCGCTCGGCCAGTTCATCTACTACGACGCGCTGGTCATGCACGGCCCAGGACCCGGCCCCCGCTCCTTCCAGGGCCTGCGCGAGGCGGCCATGAAGCGGGCGGATCCGCCGTCCCGGGGCGGCGACGAGAAGGCGTACCTCGACGCCTTCCTGGACGTCCGCCGCGCCGCGATGAAGCGGGAGACGGCGCACCGCGACACCTCCCGCGTGGACACCGCGCAGCGCACCTTCCTCGACGAGGGCAATCTGGCCCTGAAGACGCCGCTGACCTGGAAGGTGTACGGGGAGACGTACAAAGTGCCGTGACCCCGTACACCCGCCGGCCGGCCGTCAGCCCTTGACCGCGCCCGCCGCGAGGCCCGAGCCGAGCTTCCGGTGCACGATCACGAAGAAGATCATCACCGGCACGGTGACCAGCGTGGAGCTGGCCATGACCGGGCCCCAGGCCGTCGAGTTCTCGCCGAAGAACTGGTAAATGCCCACGGCGGCCGTGTACTTGTCGCTGCCCTTCATGAAGGTGTACGCGAAGACGAACTCGTTCCACGCCGTGATGAAGGCGAAGATCGAGGTGGCCACGAGCCCCGGCGCGACCAGCGGCAGCAGGACCGACCAGAACATCCGCGGCCAGGACGCCCCGTCGATGTAGGCGGCCTCCTCGACCTCCTTGGGCACGGTCGCGACGAAGCCGCGCAGCGTCCAGATCGCGAAGGGCAGCGAGAGCGCGATGTAGACGATGCTCAGGCCAAGGAGCGAGTTGAGCAGGTCGTAGTCCCGCATCTGGATGAAGAGCGGGATGACCAGGGCCTCCAGCGGCACCATCTGCACGACCAGGATCATGATCAGCACGGAGGTGCGGAAGCGGAACTTGAACCGCGCCACCGCGATGGCCGCGAAGAGCGAGAGCAGCGCCGCCGCGACGATCGTGGCGAGGCCGACGAGCGCGGAGTTCAGCAGATACGTGCCGAAGTTGCCCTTGTCGAAGACGAATTCGAAGTGTTCCAGGCTGAGACCGCTCGGCAGCAGGTCCGAGCCGCGCAGGGCGGCCTTCGGGTCGAGCGCCGTGGAGATCATCCAGTAGACGGGGAAGAGCGTGAAGAGCAGGAGCCCGGCGACCGCGGCCGGCAGTCCGATGCGCGAGGCGAGCGTGGTGCGGCGGGTCACAGGTCCTCCTCCCCCTGCCGGAACAGCGTGCGGATGTAGACGACGGTGATGATCAGGAGCAGCACGGTCAGCAGGACCGCGGCCGCGGCGCCCGTGCCGTAGTCGTTCTTGGCGAAGGCCTGGATGTAGGAGAAGACGCCGAGGTTGTAGACGTCCTCGTTGGAGCCGTCGCCGCCGGGTTGCAGATACACCTGGGTGAAGACCTTGAAGTCCCAGATGGTGGAGAGGATGGTCACCACGAGGAAGACCGGCTTGATCGTCGGCACGGTGATGTTCCAGAACCGCTGCCAGGCATTGGCCCCGTCCAACTCCCCCGCCTCGTACAGCTCCTTGGGGATCGTCATGAGTCCCGCGAGGACGGTGATGGCGACGAAGGGGAAGCCGTGGTGGACGACGTTGAGCGTGGCGATGGCGTAGAACGGGCCGCGCTCGGTGAACCAGTTGGTGGTCTCGGGGTCGATCAGGCCGATCGATCCCGCGATCTGGCTGGCCATGCCGTCCTGGGGCTGGAAGAGCCAGATCCAGACGTACGTGCCGGTCACCGCCGGCATGGCCCAGGCGGCGAGGATCGCGATGGAGCAGATCATCCGCCAGGTCGGGCCGAGGCGGTTGAGCAGCAGGGCCACCAGGGTGCCGAGCGCGACGGTCAGGCCGACGCAGGCGACGGCGAAGAAGACGGTGTTGGGCAGGACCGTCTTCCACAGCAGGCCGCTGGAGAGCAGGTCGCCGTAGTGGTCGAAGCCGGTGTACGTGCCGACGCCGCCACCGAACTTGACCTTGTAGTCCTGCAGGGAGAGCTTGCCGACCTGGATCAGCGGCCAGAGCAGCAGGCCCGCGAGGACCACGAGGGCGGGGGCGAGGAGCAGCCAGGGACGGGTGAGGGTGACGAACTTCTTGCGGCGACGGGCCGCCTCGGCCGCGACGTCGGGCTGCCGGGGGCCGCGGGGAGCCGGGATCTTCGGCTCCCCGCTGACGAGCGTGTCTTTCACGGTAAGTCCTTCAAGTTGCGGAACTCGCCCTTTTCTACTCGTCCTTGGCGAAGATGGCGTCCATGTCCTTGGCCGCCTTGTCCGCCGCTTCCTTCACGGACGACTTGCCGGTGAGGATCGACTGGATCATGCCGGGGATGACCTTCGAGGCCTGGATCTCGCCGTACGACTTGGTCTTGGGGACCGTCGCGCCGGCCTCCAGCATCTGCTTGGCGAACGGCTCGACCAGCGGGTCCTTCTTCGCCTCGATCTTCTTCAGCTCGGAGTTCTGGCCGGGGAAGTAGTTGCTCTGCTCGGCCCACTTGGCGGCGAACTCGCCGGTGGTCAGCATCTTCACGAACTCCCAGGCGAGGTCCTTCTTGTCCGTGTCGAAGGTGGACAGGTAGGAGCCGCCGAGGAAGGACTTGCTCATGCCGCCGTTCTCACCCGGAATGGGGACGGCGCCGAGCTTGCCCTTGAGGTCGGGGTTGTTCTCGACGATGGCCTTCGGGGTCCAGTTGCCGCCGATGGCCATGGAGATCTCGCCCTTGTTCCAGGCGTCGCCGACCTCCTTCTCCGTCCAGGTGTTGACCTTGGCCGGGGAGACCTTGTCTTTGGTGGCGAGGCCCGTGTAGTACTCGATGCCCTTGATGGCCTCGGGCGAGTTGACGCCGGACTTCCACTTGCCGCCGGACTCGGTGGCGAGCTCACCGCCCGCGCCCCAGATGAAGGGGGTCGCGAACATCTCCGCGCCGCCCGCCACCGGGAAGGAGACCATCTTCGGCTCCTTCGCCTTGAGCGCCTTGGCGGTCGCCTCCAGCTCCTTCCAGGTGGTCGGGGGCTTGAGGCCGTGCTTCTCGAAGATGTCCTTGCGGTAGACGATCGAGCGGACGCCCGCGTACCAGGGCATGCCGTACTGCTTGCCGTCCAGCGTGCCGGCGTCCTTGAGGCCCTCGACCAGGTCGTTGCCGAGGCCCGACTCCTTGACCTTGTCGGTGACGTCGACGAGCGCGTCGGTCTCCGCGAACTGCGGCACCCAGGTGGTGCCGACCTCGGCCACGTCGGGCACCTGGTCCGAGCCGCCCTCGATGGCGGTCGTGAACTTCTTCTGGGCGGTGGCCCACTGCTGGTACTCGACGTGGATCTTCGCGCCGGTCTTCTTCTCGAAGGCCTTCCCGGCCTCCTTGAAGAACGGGCGCGCGTCGGGGTTGGTCCCCTCCATGATCCATACGGTCAGGGTCTTGCCCTTTCCGTCGGTGGCGCTGCCGCCCTCGTCGCCGTCATCCCCACCGCACGCCGTGGCGGTCAGTCCGAGACTCATGGCGATACAACCAGCGGCGATGACACGTCGATTCATGCCGGCCCCCTCCAGGTTCCGATTGGTGGGAGCGATTGTGGTCACACCTGGCCGAGGCGGTCTAGACCCATTGGTATAAGCGGCCGAACCGTAATGAGGGTTGCGGGTGACGCAACATACGCTCATAGCATTGCGCCCCATGCAACGCATCCGTTGCACGGGGCGCCCTCATCGGGGCCGGGCCAAGACGGGTCCGGACGCGACGACGCCCGCCCAGGTCCGGTCGGGGACGAGGCGGGCGCCGCTCAGTTCCGTACGCCGTTGTACGGGACGTATAGGGGTCGTACGGCCAAAACCGTACGGGTCATACCTTACGGGTCAGACCGTCAGGGAGCGGTCCGTGGGGCGGATCGGGGCCGGAAGGTCACTCGCACCGGTGAGGAAATGGTCCACGCCGCGCGCCGCCGAACGGCCCTCGGCGATCGCCCAGACGATGAGCGACTGGCCGCGCCCGGCGTCGCCGGCGACGAAGACACCGGGGACGTTCGTCTGGAATTCGCCGTCGCGCGCGACGTTGCCGCGCTCGTCGAGCTCCAGGGCGAACTGGTCCACGAGGCCGTTCTCCCGGTCGGTGCCGGTGAAGCCCATCGCGAGGGTGACGAGCTGGGCGGGGATCTTCCGCTCGGTGCCCGGCTTCGGGGTCAGCCTGCCCTCGACGAACTCGACCTCGACGAGGTGCAGGAACTGGACGTTGCCGTCCTCGTCGCCCTCGAAGTGGGTCGTGTTGACGGCGTAGACCCGCTCGCCGCCCTCCTCGTGCGCGGAGGTGACCTTGTACAGCATGGGGAAGGTCGGCCACGGCTGGTGCGGCGCGCGGTCCTCGCCCGGCTTCGGCATGATCTCCAGCTGGGTCACCGAGGCCGCGCCCTGGCGGTGGGCGGTGCCCACGCAGTCCGCGCCGGTGTCGCCGCCGCCGATCACGACGACGTGCTTGCCCTCGGCGGAGACGGGCGTGGTGACGTAGTCGCCCTCCTGGACCTTGTTGGCCAGCGGGAGGTACTCCATCGCCTGGTAGATGCCCTTGAGCTCACGACCGGGGACGGGCAGGTCGCGGGCGGTGGTGGCGCCGGCCGCGATGACCACCGCGTCGTACCGCCTGCGCAGCTTCGCCGCGTCGATGTCGCGGCCGATCTCCACGCCGGTGCGGAACTTGGTGCCCTCCGCGCGCATCTGCTCGATGCGGCGGTTGATGTGCCGCTTCTCCATCTTGAACTCGGGGATGCCGTAGCGCAGCAGACCGCCGATGCGGTCGGCGCGCTCGTACACGGCGACCGTGTGGCCGGCCCGGGTCAGCTGCTGGGCGGCGGCGAGACCGGCCGGGCCCGAGCCGATGACGGCGACGGTCTTGCCGGAGAGGCGCTCCGGGGCCTGGGGCGCGACGTCGCCGCGGTCCCAGGCCTGGTCGATGATCGAGACCTCGACGTTCTTGATGGTGACGGGCGGCTGGTTGATGCCGAGCACGCACGCCGACTCGCACGGGGCCGGGCAGAGCCGGCCGGTGAACTCCGGGAAGTTGTTGGTGGCGTGCAGGCGCTCCTGCGCCGCCGACCAGTCCTCGCGGTAGGCGTAGTCGTTCCACTCCGGGATCAGGTTCCCGAGCGGACAGCCGTTGTGGCAGAACGGGATGCCGCAGTCCATGCAGCGCGAGGCCTGCTTGGAGATGATCGGGAGGAGCGAGCCGGGAACGTAGACCTCGTTCCAGTCCTGGACGCGCTCGCCGACCGGGCGGGTCTGCGCGACCTCGCGGCCGTGGTTGAGAAAGCCCTTGGGATCAGCCATTGGTCGCCGCCTCCATCATCTTCTCGGTGATCTCGGTCTCGGAGAGACCGGCTCGCTCGGCGGCGTCCTTGGCGGCGAGCACTGCCTTGTACGTGCTGGGGATGATCCTGCTGAACCGCTCCACGGCGGTGTCCCACTCGGCGAGCAGCTTCTCGGCGACGGTCGAGCCCGTCTCCTCCTGGTGGCGGCGCACGACGTCGTGCAGCCACTGCTTGTCGGTGTCGTCCAGCGGTTCGACGGCGCCCAGGTTGCCCGCGTTGACGTTGTCGCGGTCGAGGTCGATCACGTACGCGATGCCGCCGGACATGCCGGCCGCGAAGTTGCGGCCCGTCTCGCCGAGGACCACCGCGTGGCCACCGGTCATGTACTCGCAGCCGTGGTCGCCCACGCCCTCGGAGACCACCGTGGCACCGGAGTTGCGGACGCAGAAGCGTTCGCCGGTGCGGCCGCGCAGGAACAGCTCGCCGCCGGTCGCGCCGTACGCGATGGTGTTGCCCGCGATCGTCGAGTACTCGGCGAGGTGGTCGGCGCCGCGGTCCGGGCGGACCACGATGCGGCCGCCGGAGAGGCCCTTGCCGACGTAGTCGTTGGCGTCGCCCTCCAGGCGCAGCGTCACGCCGCGCGGCACGAAGGCGCCGAAGGACTGGCCGGCCGAGCCGGTGAAGGTGATGTCGATGGTGTCGTCGGGCAGACCGGCGCCGCCGAACTTCTTCGTCACCTCGTGGCCGAGCATGGTGCCGACCGTGCGGTTGATGTTGCGGATGGCGACCTGGGCGCGGACCGGGTGCGCGTCGGTCGCGCCGGCCGCGGCGAGCGCGTCGCCGGCGAGCCTGATCAGCTCGTTGTCGAGCGCCTTCTCCAGGCCGTGGTCCTGGACCGTGACCTGGTGCCGGACGGCGCCCGCGGGCAGCGCCGGCACGTGGAACAGCGGCTCCAGGTCCAGGCCCTGCGCCTTCCAGTGGCTGACGGCCTTCTCGGTGTCGAGGAGCTCGGCGTGGCCGACGGCCTCCTCGATCGAGCGGAAGCCGAGCTCGGCGAGGAGCTCGCGGACCTCTTCGGCGATGAACTCGAAGAAGTTGACGATGTACTCGGCCTTGCCGGAGAAGCGCTCGCGCAGCGCCGGGTTCTGCGTGGCGATGCCGACCGGGCAGGTGTCCAGGTGGCAGACGCGCATCATGACGCAGCCGGAGACGACGAGCGGCGCGGTCGCGAAACCGAACTCCTCGGCGCCGAGCAGCGCGGCGATGATGACGTCGCGGCCGGTCTTCAGCTGGCCGTCGGTCTGTACGACGATGCGGTCGCGCAGGCCGTTGAGCAGCAGGGTCTGCTGGGTCTCGGCGAGGCCGAGCTCCCAGGGGCCGCCCGCGTGCTTGAGGCTCGTCAGGGGCGAAGCGCCCGTGCCGCCGTCGTGGCCGGAGATGAGCACCACGTCCGCGTGCGCCTTGGAGACGCCCGCGGCGACCGTGCCGACGCCGACCTCGGAGACCAGCTTCACGTGGATCCGCGCCTGCGGGTTCGCGTTCTTCAGGTCGTGGATCAGCTGGGCGAGGTCTTCGATGGAGTAGATGTCGTGGTGCGGCGGCGGCGAGATCAGGCCGACGCCGGGCGTCGAGTGACGCGTCTTGGCGACCCACGGGTAGACCTTGTGTCCGGGCAGCTGGCCGCCCTCGCCGGGCTTGGCGCCCTGCGCCATCTTGATCTGGATGTCGTCGGCGTTGACGAGGTACTCGCTGGTCACGCCGAAGCGGCCGGAGGCGACCTGCTTGATGGAGGAGCGGCGCGCCGGGTCGTACAGGCGCTCCGGGTCCTCGCCGCCCTCACCGGTGTTGGACTTGCCGCCCAGTTGGTTCATGGCGATGGCGAGGGTCTCGTGCGCCTCGCGGGAGATCGAGCCGTACGACATGGCGCCGGTGGAGAACCGCTTGACGATCTCGGCGGCGGACTCGACCTCGTCGATGGAGATCGAGGGGCGGTCGCTCTTGAAGCCGAAGAGTCCGCGGAGCGTCATCAGGCGCTCGGACTGCTCGTTCACGCGGCCCGTGTACTGCTTGAAGATGTCGTAGCGGCGGCTGCGCGTGGAGTGCTGGAGGCGGAAGACCGTGTCGGGGTCGAACAGGTGCGGCTCGCCCTCGCGGCGCCACTGGTACTCGCCGCCGATCTCCAGCGCGCGGTGCGCGGAGGGGATGCCGGAGGCCGGGTAGGCCTTGGCGTGCCGGGCGGCGACCTCCTGCGCGATGACGTCGAGTCCGGCGCCGCCGATCTTCGTGGTCGTACCGCTGAAGTACCGGTCCACGAAGGCCTCTTCGAGACCGACGGCCTCGAAGACCTGGGCGCCGCGGTAGGAGGCGACGGTGGAGATGCCCATCTTGGACATGACCTTCAGGACGCCCTTGCCGAGGGCGTGGATGAGGTTGCGGATGGCCTGCTCGGCCTCGATGCCGGGCAGGAAGGTGCCGGCGCGGACGAGGTCCTCGACGGACTCCATCGCGAGGTAGGGGTTGACGGCCGCGGCGCCGTAGCCGATGAGGAGGGCCACGTGGTGGACCTCGCGCACGTCGCCCGCCTCGACGAGCAGGCCCACCTGGGTGCGCTGCTTGGTGCGGATGAGGTGGTGGTGGACGGCCGCGGTGAGCAGCAGCGAGGGGATCGGCGCGTGCTCGGCGTCGGAGTGCCGGTCGGAGAGCACGATCAGGCGGGCGCCGGCCTCGATGGCGGCGTCGGCCTCGGCGCAGATCTCGTCGATACGGGCGGCGAGCGCGGCGCCGCCGTCGCCGACCCGGTAGAGGCCGGAGAGCGTCGCGGCCTTCATGCCGGGCATGTCGCCGTCGGCGTTGATGTGGATGAGCTTGGCCAGCTCGTCGTTGTCGATCACCGGGAAGGGCAGGGTGACGCTGCGACAGGACGCGGCGGTCGGCTCCAGGAGGTTGCCCTGCGGGCCGAGCGAGCTGTGCAGCGAGGTGACGAGCTCTTCGCGGATGGCGTCCAGCGGCGGGTTGGTGACCTGCGCGAACAGCTGCGTGAAGTAGTCGAAGATCAGCCGGGGTCGCTCGGAGAGGGCGGCGATCGGGGTGTCGGTGCCCATGGAGCCGAGCGGCTCGCCGCCGGTCTTGGCCATCGGCGCGACGATGATGCGCAGCTCTTCCTCGGTGTAGCCGAAGGTCTGCTGGCGGCGCGTGACGGAGGCGTGCGTGTGCACGATGTGCTCGCGCTCGGGCAGGTCGGACAGCTCGATCTCGCCGGCCTCCAGCCACTCCTGGTACGGCTTCTCGGCGGCGAGTCCGGCCTTGATCTCGTCGTCCTCGACGATGCGGTGCTCGGCGGTGTCGACGAGGAACATCCGGCCCGGCTGCAGGCGGCCCTTGCGGACGACCTTGGCGGGGTCGATGTCGAGGACGCCGACCTCGGAGCCGAGGACGACGAGGCCGTCGTCGGTGACCCAGTAGCGGCCGGGGCGCAGACCGTTGCGGTCGAGGACCGCGCCGACCTGGGTGCCGTCGGTGAAGGTGACGCAGGCCGGGCCGTCCCAGGGCTCCATCATCGTGGAGTGGTACTGGTAGAAGGCGCGCCGGGCCGGCTCCATGGAGGCGTGGTTCTCCCAGGCCTCCGGGATCATCATCAGGACGGAGTGCGGCAGCGAACGCCCGCCGAGGTGCAGGAGCTCCAGGACCTCGTCGAAGGAGGCGGAGTCGGAGGCGTCCGGGGTGCAGATCGGGAAGACCCGGTCGAGCTTCTCCGCGCCGAAGAGGTCGGAGGCGAGCTGCGACTCGCGGGCGCGCATCCAGTTGCGGTTGCCCTTGACCGTGTTGATCTCGCCGTTGTGCGCGACGAAGCGGTACGGGTGCGCGAGCGGCCAGCTCGGGAACGTGTTCGTCGAGAAGCGGGAGTGGACGAGCGCGACGGCCGTGGCGAAGCGGCGGTCGGACAGGTCGGGGAAGAAGGGCTCCAGCTGGCCGGTGGTCAGCATGCCCTTGTAGACGATGGTGCGCGAGGAGAGCGAGGGGAAGTACGTGCCGGCCTCGCGCTCGGCGCGCTTGCGCAGCAGGAAGGCCTTGCGGTCAAGGTCCAGGCCCTCGGTGTCGCCGTCGGCGACGAAGATCTGCCGGAAGACGGGCATGGTCGCGCGGGCGGTCGCGCCGAGCAGCTCGGGGGCGACGGGCACGTCGCGCCAGCCGAGGACCGTCAGGCCCTCCTCGGAGGCGATCGTCTCGATCTGTGAGACGGCGCCGTCCGTGGTGCCGGCGGTGTCGACCGGCAGGAAGGCGATGCCGACGGCGTAGGCACCGGCGGCCGGGAGTTTAAATCCGGCCACCTCGCGCAGGAAGGCGTCGGGGACCTGGAGCAGGATGCCCGCACCGTCGCCCGAGTCCGGCTCGGAGCCGGTGGCGCCGCGGTGCTCGAGGTTGCGCAGTACGGTCAGCGCCTGTTCGACCAGTTCATGGCTGGCCACACCGGTGAGGGTGGCCACGAACCCGACACCGCAGGCGTCGTGTTCGTTGCGGGGGTCGTACATCCCCTGGGGGGCGGGGCGACCGTCCATGGGCGACCAGGCGTGGGTACGCATCGGCACTCCCGTCGTCGTCGAGGCAAGAACAAAAAGCAAGGGACGACGTTGGCCCTGGCGAAATTTCGTGCAGGTTACATGATGGAACGCTTCTCGAAAAGCGGATAGTTCATTCCACCATGTGGACACCGCTCGCTGAGGTGGGAGCGGTTCAGAGAGGGCCCTTGCGGACAGATCCGTGGCCGTGGGCCCTGAGCGGCAAAGCGACACGGGCCTCATTGCCCGCAGCGCTTACGGCTCATGCCCCGTGATCACGGGTTCGAAACCGCCAGGTAACGGCTACTTATGCAAGGTCTCGCATATGCCTGCAGCGCCTCATCCTACGGCCGTACCGAACAGAGTGCCCAGGGCGTACGTCACACCGGCCGCCGCGCCACCGAGCGCGAGCTGCCGCAGACCGCTGAACCACCAGGAGCGCGCGGTCACCTTCGCCACCACCGCGCCGCAGGCGAAGAGCCCGATCAGCGCGAGCAGCAGGGCGGGCCACAGCACGGTGGCGCCCAGCAGGTACGGCAGGAGGGGCAGCAGGGCGCCGAGCGCGAAGGAGCCGAAGGACGAGACGGCGGCGACGGTCGGCGAGGGCAGGTCGCCCGGGTCGATGCCGAGCTCCTCGCGGGCGTGGATCTCCAGGGCCTGCTCGGGGTCCTTGGAGAGCTGCCGGGCGACCTCGCGGGCCAGCTCGGGCTCGACGCCGCGCGACGCGTACAGCTCGGCGAGCTCGCGCTCCTCGTCCGCGGGGTGCTTGCGCAACTCACGGCGCTCGACGTCCAGTTCCGCCTCGACGAGCTCGCGCTGGGAGGCCACGGAGGTGTACTCGCCCGCCGCCATGGAGAAGGCACCGGCGGCGAGGCCCGCCAGGCCGGTGATGACGATGGTCTCGCGCGAGACGGCGCCGCCCGCCACGCCGGTCATCAGGGCCAGGTTGGAGACCAGGCCGTCCATCGCCCCGAAGACCGCGGGGCGCAGCCAGCCGCCGTTCACGTCGCGGTGGGTGTGGTTGTCGCGGTGCGCCTCGTGCAGCGTCGCTTCGGTCTCGATGATCGCCATGGTGAGCCCCCTCGTGCGTGGTTGGACGATCTCGAAAGTACGCGCGAAAAAAATCTCCCGCCAGCAAGGAAGGCCGTACTTACCTGCGAAAACGCGCCGCGTGGAGGGAGTCGCGGAGGTATCGCCCGATGGCTCGGAGGCGCCCACCGGGACGAGCGAAGGGGTGATCTGAGCCCCTTCATGCTCTTCTGAGCGCGCCGCGTGGCAGGGATGCACCAAGCACCGCATCCAGCGGTCCGCACACTTCCGCGCCCCACCGCGCACAAGGGAGGCACGGCATGGCGTCCACCGCATGCGTTCCCTCGGCCCCGGCCCCCGGCGACGCCGACGACCTCCGCGAGCGGGCGCGCGGCGCGCTGCTCGGCCTCGCGGTCGGCGACGCGCTCGGCGCCCCCGCCGAGAACATGAAACCGTCCGAGATCCGCCGCCGTTGGGGCCGGATCACGGGGTACGTGGCCGAGCACCCGGCCGGCACCGACGACACCGAGTACGCGATCTTCTCCGGACTGCTGCTCGCCCGGCACGGCTCCGCGCTGACGGTCGCGCACGTCGAGACGGCCTGGCACGAGTGGATCGCGGACCTCGACGAGGGACCGTTCCGCGGCGCGGGCTTCAGCGAACGCGGCACCCTGGAGAACCTGCGCCGGGGCCTCGCCGCCCCCATCTCCGCCCAGCACCGGCACGCCTGGAGCGACGGCCTGGCGATGCGGGCCGCGCCGTTCGGCGTCTTCGCCGCGGGCCGCCCGCACGAGGCGGCCCGCCTCGTCGCCGTCGACGGCTCCGTCAGCCATGACGGCGAGGGCATCTACGGCGGCCAGGCGGTGGCGGCGGGGGTCGCGGCGGCGATGGCGGGGGCGCGGGTGGACGCCGTGGTGGCGGCGGCCCTCTCCGTCATCCCGGACGACTGCTGGACGGCCCGCTCCCTGCGGCGCGCGGTGGCGGTCGCGCACGAGGGCGAACGGGCGGTCCGCTCCGCGGTGGTCATCGGCGGCTACCCGTGGACGGACCTCGCGCCGGAGGCGGTGGGCCTGGCGTTCGGCGCGTACGCGGTGGCGCGCGGCGACTTTCGCTGCGCGGTGCTCACGGCAGTGAACATGGGGCGGGACGCGGATACGACGGCGGCGGTGGCGGGGGCGCTCTCCGGCGCCACGTGTGGCGCCTCGGCGATTCCGCCGCCCTGGTCGGCGGTGATCGGGGCGGCGCGGGGCAGTTGTCTGCCGTCGATGCGGGGGCACCACGTCCTTGACGTGGCCGACCTCCTGACCCCTGCGGGGTCTGCCACATGACCCCCGACGAGACGTCCCCCGACCCCGCGGCTCCGCCCAACACCCCCGGCCCCGCCGCGTCCAGCACCCCCAGCCCCGCCGCGTCCAGCACCCCCAGCCCCGCCGCGTCCAGCACCCCCAGCCCCGCCGCGTCCAGCACCCCCAGTCCCGCCGCTCCGCGGCGGATCACTCCCACCCACCCACCCGTTCACCCCGCACCGTCCAGTACCCCAAACCCCGCCGCTCCGCGGCGGACCATTCCCACCCACCCACCCGTTCACCCCGCACCGCCCAGTACCCCAGGCACCCCGGCCCCCGCCGCCCCCGTCCCCGCTGTGGGCAGCCACCCCACCCCGGCCGTCCCCGCTGTGGACAGGCGTTCCGCCCCAGCCGCCCCGGCTGTGGGCAGGCATTCCGCCCCAGCCACCCCCGCTGTGGGCAGGCGTTCCGCTGGGGGTCCCCCCAGGCCCTTGAGGCACTGGGGGAGGAACGGGTGGGCACAGCCCCCGGCGCCGGGGGGCGAGAACGGTGGCACCAGCCAAAGCGCACAGCCCACGGCGCCGGGCAACGCCAACCGTCGCACCAGCCAAAGCGCACAGCCCACGGCGCCGGGCAACGCCAACCGTCGCACCAGCCGAAGCTCACAACCCACGGCACCGGGCAACCCCACCCGTGGCACCGGCCGAAGAAGCGCACAGCCCCCGGTGCCGGGCACCAAAAGCGGAGGCCTCGGCCGAAGGCACCCCGTCCCCGCCGAAGGACTCCTCCTCGGCCTCGCCGCAGGCGACGCCGCCGGGTGGCCCGCCGCCCGGCACCGAGCAACCCGCATGCCCGAGTGGACACGCCGCCTCACCCGCGAACTCGACACCTTCGCCGAGCAGAACGCCACCACCACCCTCCCCGTCCCCATCGCCCTGAACCAACCCCCGGAACCCCTCCGCCTCGGTCCCTCCGACGACGCCGAATGGGCGGCGTTCACCGCCGAGTCCCTGCTCCGCGCAGCGGACGGCACCCTGGACCCGCACCTGTCCGCGGACCGCCGCGTCCGCGCCGCCCTCGACCTCGCCTGGAACACCCTCGCCGCCGAGATCGCCGCCGCCGCGGCCCGCGCCCCCGAGGTCGAGTCCGCCGTCCTCCCCCTGCGCGCCCGCATCTCCGTACGCGCGGGCCTCGGCAATCTCGCCGCCGGCCTGCGCCCGCCCGCCACCGGCCACGACAACCCGCACTACTTCGACGACGCGGCCTGCGTACGCGCCTGCGTCCTCGCCCTCGTCCACCCCGGCGACCCCCAACCGGCCGCCGACCTCGCCGAGTTCGACGCCCGCTACACCCAGGACGGCGACGGCACGCACGGCGCCCGCGCGATGGCCGCGGCGATCGCCGTCGCCCTCGTCGACCCCGACGTCGACACCGCGGTGGACGCCGCCCTCGACCAGCTCCCCGGGCACACGGAGATCGGCAGGAACGCCCGGCACGCCGTGAAGATGGCCCGCGCCCAGGCGGACGACGGCGCCTTCGCCCTCGTACCGCTCCTTGAGCACCAGATCGTCGACCACGTCTACAGCTACGGCATCGCCGCCGCCGAGACCGTCCCGGTCGCCCTCGCCCTGACCACCGCGGCCCGCGGCCGTATCGGCGAGGCGGTGCCCGCCGCCGCGTGCCTCTCGCGCGTCGCCGACTCCGCGCCCGCGCTCACCGGCGCCCTCACCGGCGTCCTCGGCACCGCGGCCGCGATCCCCGAGGCCTGGCGCGACGCCTGCCGCGCCCTCTCCGGCTGCGCGCTCCCCCGCCTCGCCGGCACCGACCTGGTGGAACTCGCCCGACACCTGGCGGACACGGAACTCCCGGCCCGCACCGAACGCGAACGCGAACGCACCGAACGCACCGCACCGGAGGGACCACACCGAACATGACGACCACGGCACCCGGAACCCCGAACACGTCCACGACACCCACCGCCGACCTGCCCCTCGCCGACCGCATCACCGGCAGCCTCGTCGGCGCCGCCGTCGGCGACGCGCTCGGCGGGCCCGTCGAGGGGTACGCGCCCGAGCAGATCGCCGAGCGCCACGGCGGCCGGGTCCACGGCATCGTCGGCCCCTGGAACGGCGACCGCTGGCGCACCGCCCGCCCCATCGCCCCGTACCACAAGGGCGACGGGCACGTCACCGACGACACCTTGATGACGCACGCCCTGATCCGCGTGTACGCCACCGTCCGCGACCACCTCGACGCCTACGCCGTGGCCGACCACCTCGTCCCCGACCTGATGACGAACCCGCGCTGGATCCCGGAACTGGAGGCCGAGGCGCTCCCCCTTCACCGGGTCTTCCTGGCCGAGAAGTGGCTCGTGGCCCGCCTGCACTACGGCCACGTCGACCCGCGCGAGGCGGGCGCCGGCAACATCGTCAACTGCGGTGCGGCGATGTACATGGCCCCGGTCGGCCTGGTCAACGCGGCCCACCCGCGGGGCGCTTACGCCGAGGCCCTGGACATCGCGGGCGCCCACCAGTCCTCGTACGGGCGTGAGGCGGCGGCCGTCTTCGCCGCGGCGGTGGCGGCGGCCTGCACGCCCGGGGCGACCCCCACCTCCGTGATCGACGCCTGCCTCGCCCTGGCGAAGGACGGCACCCGCGCCGCGATCGAGGCGGTGGCCGAAGTCGCCGCGCGCCACACCGACTTCGAGACGGCGCTGGCCCCGATCCGGGCCGCCGTCGCCCCCTTCGACACGGTCGGCCCCGACTACCGCGCCCCCTCCCTCGGCGCCCGCCGCCCCTCCCGCCTGCACACCATCGAGGAACTGCCCGTCGCCCTGGGCATGTTGCTGGTCGGCGCGGCCGACTACCGCCGCACCGTGCTCGGTTCGGTCAACTACGGGCGTGACTGCGACTCCATCGCCACGATGAGCGGCGCGCTCGCGGGCGCCCTGCGCGGCGCGGCGGCGGTGCCCGCCGAGTGGGCCGGGCAGGTCGCCGAGGCCTCCCGCCTCGACCTGCACGGTCCGGCGACGGTGCTCGCCTCGGTGGCCGAGGAGGTCTTCGCCCGTGACGTGCGCCGCCGCCGCGCCCACGAGTCCGCGTTCGCGTCGCTGACGGCCGCGCGATGATCCGGCTCACCTGGGTCCAGCCGGAGGACCTGATCGGCCACGAACTCCGGCAGGCCGAGCAGGAGGGCCGCTGCGTCACCTCCGTGCGCGCCCGCTGGCTCGCGGCGGGCGGCCATCCGGCGCCGCCCACCGCGGGCGCCTCCCCGGGCCCCGTACCGGCCCGACTGCGCGCCCTGGCCGAGCAGTTGCTCGACGAGCTGACACCCCCGCCGGGCCCACCGGGAGTGGTGGCGCGCGGCGCTGCGGGGCCGCGCCGCCCGTACCGGGTGGCCGACCTGCGCGGCCGTCTGCACGCCGCCTGGCTGGGGCGGGCCGCTGGCTGCCTGCTGGGCAAGCCCGTCGAGAAGCTCCCGCTGGCCGGCCTGCGCAGGCTCGCGGCCGCGACCGGCAACTGGCCGCTGACCACCTGGTTCACCGAACGCGGTGTCCCGCCCGAGCTCCGGGAGGCGTACCCCTGGAACCGGCGCTCCGCCGCCACCTCCCTCGCCGAGAACATCGACGGCATGCCCGAGGACGACGACCTCAACTACCCGCTCCTGAACCTGCTTCTGCTGCGGCGCCACGGAAAGTCCTTCACCACCGCGGACGTGGCGCGGCTCTGGCTCGACGAACTCCCCGCGGGCCGCACCTTCACCGCCGAACGCGTCGCCTACCGCAATCTCCTGCACGGTCTCGAACCCCCGCACACCGCCACCCACCACAACCCCTTCCGCGAGTGGATCGGCGCCCTCATCCGCGCCGACGTGCACGGCTGGACCAACCCCGGGGCGCCCGGCGCGGCCGCCGAGCAGGCCCGCCGCGACGCCGCCCTGACCCACACGGACAACGGCGTGTACGGCGCGATGTTCGTGGCCGCCACGATCGCCGAGGCGGCGGCCGGAGACGTGGACGTCCACCACTGTCTGCGCGCCGGACTCGCCGCCGTACCGCCGGATTGCCGACTCGCCGGAGGCGTTCGCCTGGGCATCCAACTGGCAGAGTCCACAAGGGAGTTCGACGAGGTCGTGGACCGCCTCCACGCGGCGTACGCCACCCACCACTGGGTGCACGTCGCGCCCAACGCCGCCCTCATCGCCGCCGCCCTCACCCACGCCGACGGCGACTTCACGGGCTCCATCACGCGCGCCGTCTCCGGCGGCTGGGACACCGACTCCAACGGCGCGACGGCGGGCTCGGTCGCGGGACTCCTCGCCGGGCACCCCGACCGGCTCCCCGAGCGCTGGACGGCGCCACTGAAGAACCGGCTCGCCACGTCCGTCGGCGACTTCAACGGCATCGGCTTCGACACCCTCGCGGAGATCACCACCGACCTGGCCACCACCGCCCCTGCCACCACCGCCACCGCCACCGCCACCCGGGAGGCGTACCGCCCATGACGGACACCACGAACCCGCCGCCGACGAACCCCACGCACACCGCGAAGGGCACCGGGACCGCTCCCCTCACCGGCCTGCGCGTCCTCGACCTCGCCACGCTCTTCGCGGGCCCCCTCGCCGCCACGATGCTCGGCGACTTCGGCGCGGAGGTCATCAAGGTCGAACACCCCACGCGCCCCGATCCTTCCCGCGGCCACGGCCCGTCGAAGGACGGCGTCGGCCTGTGGTGGAAGCTGCTCGGCCGCAACAAGCGCACGACGACCTGCGACCTGTCGACGCCGGGCGGCCGCGACACCCTGCTGCGCCTGGCCGCCACCGCCGACGTGGTCGTGGAGAACTTCCGCCCCGGCACCCTGGAGAAGTGGGACCTCGGCTGGCCGGAGCTGAGTGCGGTCAACCCGCGTCTGGTGCTGGCCCGCGTCACCGGCTTCGGCCAGTTCGGACCGTACTCACGCCGCCCCGGATTCGGCACGCTCGCCGAGGCGATGAGCGGTTTCGCCGCGGTCACCGGCGAGCCGGACGGCCCCCCGACCCTGCCGCCGTTCGGCCTCGCCGACTCCATCGCGGGCCTGGCGACGGCGTACGCGGTGATGACGGCGCTCGCGGCCCGTGACCGCACGGGCCAGGGCCAGGTGGTGGACATGGCGATCATCGAGCCGATCCTCACGGTCCTCGGCCCCCAGCCGCTCTGGTACGACCAGTTGGGCCACGTACAGCCGCGCACCGGCAACCGCTCCACCAACAACGCGCCCCGCAACACCTACCGCACGGCGGACGGCAGGTGGGTCGCCGTCTCCACCTCGGCCCAGTCGATCGCGGAACGCGTGATGCACCTGGTGGGCCGCCCCGAACTGATCGCCGAGCCGTGGTTCGCGACGGGCGCGGACCGCGCGGCGCACGCGGACGTCCTCGACGGTGCGGTCGGTGCCTGGATCGCCCGGCACACCCGGGACGAGGTCGTCGAGGCCTTCGAGAAGGCGGAGGCCGCGGTCGCCCCCGTCCAGGACGTCACCGACGTCATGACCGACCCGCAGTACGCCGCCCTGAACACGCTCACCACGGTCGACGACCCGGAGCTCGGCCCGCTGCGCATGCAGAACGTCCTCTTCCGGCTCTCCGCGACCCCGGGCGCGATCCACTGGGCGGGCCGCCCGCACGGCGCCGACACCGACGCCGTCCTCACCGAACTCGGCCTGACCGAACGGGAGATCACCACCCTGCGCAAGGAGGGCGCCCTGTGACCGCTCACTCCCCCCTGACCTGGCTGTACGTTCCCGGGGACCGGCCCGACGTGGTCGCCAAGGCCCTCCACGCGGGCGCCGACGCGGTGATCGTCGACCTGGAGGACGCGGTCGCGCCCGACCGCAAGGAGTACGCGCGGGCCGCGACGGCGGAGCTCCTCACCGACCCCCAGCCGCTCCCCGTCCACGTCCGCGTGAACGCCCTGGACGGCCCGCTCGCCGAGGCCGACCTGCGGGCCGTCGCCGCACTGGAGGGCGTGGCGGGCCTGCGCCTGCCCAAGGTCACCTCGCGCGCGGAGATCGTCCGGGTCGCCGACCGCGCGGCCCCCTCCGGCGGCGGCGCCCCCGCCCTGCACGCCCTCCTGGAGTCGGCGCTCGGCCTGGAGCACGCCTTCGCCATCGCCACCGCGCACCCCGCCCTGCACGGCATCTCTCTCGGCGAGGCCGACCTCCGCGCCGACCTCGGGGTGCGCGAGGACGCGGGCCTGGACTGGGCGCGCTCCCGCGTAGTGGTCGCCGCGCGCGCCGCGGGCCTGGCCCCGCCCGCCCAGTCGGTCCACCCGGACATCCGCGACCTGGACGGCCTCGCCGCCTCGTGCGCCCGGGGCCGTGCCCTCGGTTTCCTCGGCCGCGCGGCGATCCACCCGCGCCAGCTGCCGGTGATCGAGCGGGCCTATCTGCCCACCGCACAGGAGATCGAGACGGCGGAGGAGATCACCAAGGCGGCCGCGACCGACGAGGGCGCGCTGGCCCTGCCGGACGGCCGCTTCGTGGACGCGGCGGTGGTGGAGGGCGCGCGACGAATCCTCGCGCTGGCCCGCAGGAGGTGACGGCACCCGCCGTACGCACGAGGGGCCCCGGATCACAGGATCCGGGGCCCCTCCACGTACGACCGACGTCTCAGCGCTGTCGGCTCAGCTCTTGTCGGCGGACTTGGCCTCGCTCTTGCCCGCGCTCTTCGCGCCGCTCTTGTCCGCGCTCTTCGCCTCGCCGTCGGCGCCGACCTTCGCGCCGTCCTCGGCGTCCGCCTTGGTGTCGGCCGCGGTGCCGGTCTCGGCCTTCGCGGCGGCACCGTCTCCGTCATCCTCGCCGGAGGCGCCGGCGCCGGCGCCCGGCTCCACGATCTCCTCGCGGCCGGGGCGGGTCCGCGCGGACAGCACCAGGTAGGCGACCGCGAGGAGGAACACCACGATGGCGGTCCACACGTTCAGCCGCAGGCCGAGCACGTGGTGCGCGTCGTCGACCCGCATGTACTCGATCCAGCCGCGCCCGGCGCAGTACGAGGCGACGTACAGCGCGAACGCCCGGCCGTGGCCCAGCTTGAAGCGGCGGTCGGCCCAGATGACCAGGACGGCGACGCCGATGCACCACAACGACTCGTACAGGAAGGTGGGGTGGTAGGTGCCGGGGACCCGGCCGTCCTCCGCCGACGTGATCTTCAGCGCCCAGGGCAGATCCGTGGGCTTGCCGTACAGCTCCTGGTTGAACCAGTTGCCCCAGCGGCCGATGGCCTGGGCGAGGGCGATGCCCGGGGCCAGCGCGTCGGCCCAGGCGGGCAGCGGGATGCCGCGGCGGCGGCAGCCGATCCACGCGCCGACCGCGCCGAGCGCGATCGCTCCCCAGATGCCGAGGCCGCCCTCCCAGATCTTGAAGGCGTCCACCCAGTCACGGCCGTCGCTGAAGTACAGCTGGTAGTCCGTGATCACGTGGTAGAGACGCCCGCCGACGAGGCCGAACGGCACGGCCCACACGGCGATGTCGGCCACGGTGCCTGCGCGGCCCCCGCGGTCGATCCACCGCTTGTTGCCGAGCCAGACGGCCACGAAGACGCCGATGATGATGCAGAACGCATAGCCGCGCAACGGGATGGGTCCGAGTTCGACCACACCGCGCGACGGACTGGGAATGAAGGCAAGGTCCATGACGCGTCCGACGCTACCGTGCCGGGCCTCGGGGGCGGCAACCGGTCCGGCTACGTATCCATAACAGGAACGCCGCCTTAGGCCACGGACATGCCGCCCCCGCCACCCGCCGGGGCGTCAGCTCCGGTTCGCCTCTTCCACCATCTTCTTCAGCTTCTGGGGCGTCAGCGGGTTGCTCTGGTCGCCGAAGATGTCCTTGCCGTCGAGGCGCACGGTGGGCGTGCCCTGCAGCTTGGCGTCCTGGAACGCCTGGTTGGACTTCTGCACCCAGCTGTCGTGCTTGCCGTCCTCGACGCACTTCTTGAAGGCGGCGGTGTCGAGGCCGTCGACCTGTCCGGCGAGCTCGATCAGCTTGTCGTTCCTGCCGAACGCGTCGTCGGTCTCCGCGGGCTGGTTCTTGTAGAGCACGTCGTGGAACGGCGGGAACTTGCCGGCGTCCTGGGCGCAGCCCGCGGCGTTCGCCGCGCGCAGCGAGCCGCTGCCGCCGAGGTTCCTGTCGATGAGGGTGGCCAGGTGGTACTCCACCTTGAGCTGTCCCTTGTCGGTGAGCTCGTGGACCGTCGAGCGGAAGCCGTCCTCGAACCCCTTGCAGGCCGGGCAGCGGAAGTCCTCCCACACGGTGAGGGTCGACTTGGCGTCGTCCTTGCCGGCCGGCAGCGCAAGCCGGTCCTTGCCGGTCGCCCCCTTGGGGATGGCCAACGGGCCCGCCGAGTCGCTCTTGTCGTCGCCCGAGCCCGCGGCGAGCAGCCCCACCACGGCGGCCAGGCCCAGGACTCCGACCACGGCGGCCCCGACGATCAGCGCACGGCGCTTCTTGTCGCGGGCCTTCTGCCGCTCTCGCTCTTCCGCCAGCCGCACGCGGGCCGATCGCTTTTCCTCACGGTTCTTCTCGCTCACACCCCGCCAACGAACCGGGGAGGCACGAGCGTGCCTCCCCGGTCCCATATCCACCCGTACGGGTTACGACGTCCCGCGTACGCCGTTCGAGAGGTCACCGGCGAGGGCGCGCACGGCGGCCAGGCCCGCGGCCTCGTCCGGCGCGTCCAGCATCCGCTGCACGAACGCGGAGCCGACGATCACCCCGTCGGCGAAGCCCGCGACCTCGGCGGCCTGGCGGGCGTTGGAGACGCCGAGGCCGACGCAGACCGGCAGGCCGGTGGTGGCCTTGGTGCGCCGCACCAGGTCCTGGGCCTGCTCCCCGACGGACTCACGGGTGCCCGTGACGCCCATCAGCGACGCCGCGTAGACGAAGCCGGAGCCCGCCGCGGTGATGGTGGCGAGCCGCTCGTCCTTGCTGCTCGGCGCGACCACGAAGACCGTCGCCAGGTCGTGCTTGTCGGCGTGCTCCCTCCAGAGCGCGGACTCCTGGACGGGCAGGTCGGGCAGGATGCAGCCCGCGCCGCCCGCCTCGGCGAGCTCGGCGGTGAACCGCTCCACGCCGTAGCGGTCGATCGGGTTCCAGTACGTCATGACGAGCACCGGCTTGCCGGTCGCCTCGTACGCCTCGCGGACCGTGCGCAGCACGTCGGCGATCTTGAGGCCGGCCTTGAGCGCGATGTCGTCGGCGGTCTGGATGACCGGGCCGTCGAGGACCGGGTCGGAGTGCGGCAGGCCGACCTCGACCACGTCCGCGCCGCCGTCGAAGACCGCCTTGACGGCCGCGATGCCGCCGTCGACGGTCGGGAAGCCGGCGGGCAGGTAGGCGATGAGGGCGGCGCGGCCCTCGGCCTTGGCGCCGGCCAGGGTCTCGTCCAACAGCCTGATGTTGCCGCTCACTTGGCGTCCCCCTCGATCTCCGCGGTGGCCGCGGCGTCCGCCTCGACGGCGGCGTCGGTGTCGTACAGGCCGAAGTAGCGCGCGGCCGTGTCCATGTCCTTGTCGCCGCGCCCGGAGAGGTTGACGACGATCAGGCCGTCCTTGCCGAGCTCCTTGCCGACGTCGAGCGCGCCGGCGAGCGCGTGGGCGCTCTCGATGGCCGGGATGATGCCCTCGGTGCGCGACAGCAGGCGCAGGGCCTGCATGGCGGCGTCGTCGGTGACCGCGCGGTACTCGCCGCGGCCGCTGTCCTTGAGGTAGGCGTGCTCGGGGCCGATGCCGGGGTAGTCGAGCCCCGCGGAGATCGAGTAGGGCTCGGTGATCTGGCCCTCCTCGTCCTGCAGGACGTACGACCGGGAGCCGTGCAGGATGCCGGGCTCGCCCGCGGTCAGCGTGGCCGCGTGCTCGCCGGTCTCGATGCCGTGGCCCGCGGGCTCGCACCCGATGAGCCGGACACCGGCGTCCGGGATGAAGGCGTGGAAGAGGCCGATGGCGTTGGAGCCGCCGCCCACACAGGCCACGGCGGCGTCGGGCAGACGTCCCGCGCGCTCCAGGATCTGCCGCCGGGCCTCGACGCCGATGACCCGGTGGAAGTCGCGGACCATGGCGGGGAAGGGGTGCGGTCCCGCGACGGTGCCGAAGAGGTAGTGCGTGCGGTCCACGTTGGCGACCCAGTCGCGGAACGCCTCGTTGATGGCGTCCTTCAGGGTGCGGCTGCCGGACTTCACGGCGATGACCTCGGCGCCGAGCATCCGCATCCGGGCCACGTTCAGGGCCTGGCGCTCGGTGTCGATCTCGCCCATGTAGATGGTGCATTCGAGGCCGAAGAGCGCGCACGCGGTGGCGGTGGCGACGCCGTGCTGGCCGGCGCCGGTCTCCGCGATGACGCGGGTCTTGCCCATCCGCCGGGTGAGCAGGGCCTGGCCGAGCACGTTGTTGATCTTGTGCGAGCCGGTGTGGTTCAGGTCCTCGCGCTTGAGGAACACCCGGGCGCCGCCCGCGTGTTCGGCGAAGCGGGGCACCTCGGTGAGGCTGCTGGGGCGGCCGGTGTAGTTGACCAGGAGGTCGTCGAGCTCGCGGGCGAACTCGGGGTCGTTCTTGGCCTTGTCGTACTCGACGGCGACCTCGTCCACGGCGGCGACGAGGGCCTCCGGGATGAACTTGCCGCCAAAGGCGCCGAAGTACCCTTCGGCGCTGGGGATGTGACCCTCCGGGTCGGGGATGAAGTACTCGCTGGGCATGACAGATCCTTGCCAGAGCTGACGATGAGGACGGGGGCTGGGCGCGCCCCTCAGGGGCGCGGGGAACTGCGCGACAAGCCCATGACGGGCCGCGGTCGCGACGACACCCTGGCCGGCAACGGCGCGGGGCTCTTCAGTTCAGGCGCCGCCCTGCCATCGCATGCCGGGGATCTGGCCCGGCTCCGCACCGATGTGGTACCGCACCCGCCGGCCCCGCACGCGCCGCGCGGGCGCCCGGCAGCCGCGGGGACGGCAGCCGGGTGCGAGGCGGGCGAAGGCGGTCATCGGGGAGGGTCAGCTCCGTCCGTGCCGCAGGGCGGGGTGCGTGCCCGCGGCGACCAGGTCGGAGACCGCGGCCTTCGGGTTGCCGCCGGTGACCAGGGACTCCCCGACGAGCACCGCGTCGGCGCCCTCGTTGGCGTACGCGATCAGGTCGTGCGGGCCGCGCACACCGGACTCGGCGATCTTGACGACGCTGTCGGGCAGCTCGGGCGCGATGCGCGCGAAGGTGGAGCGGTCGACCTTGAGGGTCTTCAGGTCGCGGGCGTTCACACCGATCACCCGGGCGCCCGCGTCCACGGCCCGCTCGGCCTCGTCCTCGTCGTGCACCTCGACGATCGGCGTGAGGCCGATCGACTCGGCGCGCTCGATGAGCGACTCCAGGGCGGGCTGGTCCAGGGCGGCCACGATCAGCAGCGCGAGGTCGGCGCCGTACGCCCTGGCCTCCCACAGCTGGTACGAGGTGACGATGAAGTCCTTGCGGAGCACCGGGATGTCGACCTTGGCCCGGACGGCCTCCAGGTCGGCGAGCGAGCCGCCGAAGCGGCGCTCCTCGGTGAGCACGGAGATGACGGCGGCGCCGCCCGCCTCGTAGTCGGCGGCGAGTCCCGCCGGGTCGGCGATCGCGGCGAGCGCGCCCTTGGAGGGGCTGGAGCGCTTCACCTCGCAGATGACCTTGACGCCGTCGCCGCGCAGGGCCGCCGCGCCGTCCTTGGCGGCGGGGGCCTTGGCCGCGCGCTCCTTGAGCTCGTCGAGGCTGACGCGCGCCTGCCGCTCCGCGAGGTCGGCACGGACTCCGTCGATGATCTCGTCGAGCACACTCACGCGAGCGGCCCCCTTCCTGACGGTTGAGCTGACGTTCAAGCTGGTCACTGCGATGGTATCCGCACGAGGGCGAAGGCTTCGCATCCGGTTGACGCCCGTCCCACGACCTGGACAGCCGTCACCCGTGCGGCCTGCGGTTTCAGGGATGCAGCCATGACCCGAACGGCAGATTGCGTACGAGGGTGAAGAGCGTCACCAGGACGCCGAAACCCCACAGCGTCACCGGCCCCAACTCGATCCGCACGGGCCGTCCGCGGGCCTCCCTGACCACCCATACGGCCCACACCACGGCGAAGAGCGCGTACCCGGCGACGGCGAGCGCGTTGGCGCCGAGGGCCGCCGCGAGGTCGCCGTGGACCACGGCGTGGGCGCTGCGCAGGCCGCCGCAGCCGGGGCAGTAGACGCCGGTGAGGCGCAGCAGCGGGCAGGCGGGGTAGTGGCCGGGTTCGTTCGGGTCGACGGCGCCGACGTAGGCGAAGGCGGCGGCGACCGCGGCGAGCAGGCCGGCCGGCACGAGCAGGCGGGTCAGGACGGCGGGTGCGGCGCTCCCGGGTTCGGCGGTCACCCGTGCATTGTGCCGCGCGCCCGGGCGGGTCGCCCGGCGGCCGGGCCGGGCGCATCCCGCGAGGGAGCCGGACACACGAAAGAGGCGGCCCCGGCACCCGCCGGTCCGCCTCTTGTCGTACGTCGAGGTCAGCTCTCGGAGCTCACGGTCCGGCGCGGCGTGCGCTTCTCCGAGCCCAGGCCCGCCATGCGCATGGCACCGCCCACGAGGCCGCCGATGGCGATGATCGCCATGCCGGCCCAGAAGCCCGGCACGTTCGCCATCACCATGAAGGCACCGGCGACGCAGAAACCGATGAAGGCGATGATGGAACCGGTCCAAGCGGCCGGGGTGTGTCCGTGGCTGCCCGCCATTGATGTGCTCCTCGTTGCTCTGTGCGTGGCGGTGGGTGGGAAGCCCGCCACGTGTCCGACGCTCGGTCACATTGTCCCGTACCCGCACGGGTGCCACGAGCGCGGGGGGTCATGTTCCGCGCGTCGGGTCCTCGCCGCGGTCGAGGGCCTTCCACAGCTCCTCGGGCCGCTCGGGGTCGACGGCGCGGCGGGCCTTGCGGGGGCTCGGGGTGCCGTCTCGTTCGTACCGTCCCGACATGGCGGGCCAGGACCGGCCGTAGGTCAGCGCGAGCAGCCCGGCGAGCAGGAGCATCGCGCCGGCGGCGGCGGCCGCGTACGGCCAGCCGGTGTGGCTGAGGCCGTGGATGGTGGCGGCGGCGTCACCGGCGGCCGTGGCGGCCTTCTCGTCGAGCGCGGAGCTGTCCCGCGCGCCGAGCAGCGCGGCGGCCACGATGCCGCCGCCGCTGAGCGTGAGCAGCAGGGAGACCAGGATGCGGCCGGTGCGGCGGACCGCGAAGACGGCGACGAGGGCCGCGAGGCCGACTATGGCGAGGGCCGCGGGCACGCCGGTGACGTCACCGCCGCTGGCGGTCAGCGGCAGGTCGCCGCCGGCCACCGACGCGGTGCCGTGGGCCCAGTCCTGGCGGGAGGCGAGCAGCGCGAGGGCGGCGCCGACGGCGCCGAGCAGCAGCGCGGCGGCGATGCTGCGCCGGCTGCTGCGCTGGGCCGGGCTCTCGGCATCGGCCTCGATACGGGGCGGAGGAACGGCAGAAGTCACCCGTCCACTATCCCTCACGGCCAAAACCGTCGTGCAGCCGGTTCGCGGTGTGGATGGCGCGCAGCACCGCGGCGGCCTTGTTCCGGCACTCGGTGTCCTCGGCGACGGGGTCGGAGTCGGCGACGACACCGGCCCCTGCCTGCACGTACGCCGTGCCGTCGCGGAGCAGGGCGGTGCGGATGGCGATGGCGGTGTCGGAGTCGCCCGCGAAGTCGAGGTAGCCGACGCAGCCGCCGTACAGGCCGCGGCGGGACGGCTCCAGCTCGTCGATGATCTGCATGGCGCGCGGCTTGGGGGCGCCGGAGAGGGTGCCGGCCGGAAAGCAGGCGGTGAGCACGTCGAAGGCGGTCCGGCCCTCGGCGACCCGGCCGGTGACCGTCGACACGATGTGCATGACGTGCGAGTACTTCTCGATCGACATGAAGTCGACGACCTCGACGGAGCCGGGCTCGCAGACCCGGCCCAGGTCGTTGCGGCCCAGGTCGACGAGCATCAGGTGCTCGGCGCGCTCCTTGGGGTCGGCGAGCAGCTCGTCGGCGAGCGCCTGGTCCTCCTGCGGGGTGGCGCCGCGGTGCCGGGTCCCGGCGATGGGGTGGACCATGGCCCGCCCGTCCTCGACCTTGACGAGCGCCTCGGGCGAGGAGCCGACCACGTCGAACCCGTCGAGGCGGAACAGGTACATGTACGGCGAGGGGTTGGTGGCCCGCAGGACGCGGTAGACGTCGAGGGCGCTCGCCGTGCACGGGGTCTCGAAGCGCTGCGAGGGCACGACCTGGAAGGCCTCGCCGGCCCGGATGCGCTCCTTGATGTCCTCGACGGCGTCCTGGTACTGGGGGCCGCCCCACAGGGCGGTGTACGCGGGGAGCTCGGAGGGCGGCAGGGCGGCGGGGGGCTGGGAGAGCGGCCGGGAGAGGTCGGCCTCCATGGCGTCCAGGCGGGCGACGGCGTCGGCGTGGGCCTCGTCGACGCCGGTCTCCAGGTCGTTGTGGTTGATCGCGTTGGCGATCAGCAGGACCGAGCCGTCCCAGTGGTCGAGGACGGCGAGGTCGCTGGTGAGGAGCATGGTCAGCTCGGGCAGGCGCAGGTCGTCCCGTTCGCCGGGGCCGATCTTCTCCAGGCGGCGCACGATGTCGTAGCCGAGGTAGCCGACCATGCCGCCGGTGAAGGGCGGCAGCTGGTCGGCGCCGACCAGGTCGCGCGGGGTGTGCAGTATGCCGACGGTGGCGCGCAGCGCTTCGAGCGGGTCGCCGGTGGTGGGCACGCCGACCGGCGGGGTGCCGAGCCAGTGGGCCTCGCCGTCGCGGACCGTGAGGGTGGCGGCGCTGCGCACGCCGACGAAGGAGTAGCGGGACCAGGACCGGCCGTTCTCCGCGGACTCCAGGAGGAAGGTGCCGGGGCGCTCGGCGGCGAGCTTGCGGTAGAGGCCCACGGGGGTGTCGCCGTCCGCGAGGAGTTTGCGGCTGACGGGGATCACGCGGCGGTCGGCCGCCAGCTTGCGGAAGGTCTCGAGGTCCATGGCAGCAGACCCTACTGACCGGGCGCGGGTCCGCCGGGCACGGGCTGCACGGGGAGCACGTCGGTGTCGAAGCAGGTCCGGGTGCCGGTGTGGCAGGCGGGGCCGACCTGGTCGACCTGGACGAGGACGGTGTCCGCGTCGCAGTCGAGCGCCACCTCCTTGACGTACTGGAAGTGGCCGGAGGTGTCGCCCTTGACCCAGTACTCCTGGCGGCTGCGCGACCAGTAGGTGCAGCGGCCCGTGGTGAGGGTGCGGTGCAGCGCCTCGTCGTCCATCCAGCCGAGCATCAGCACCTCACCGGTGTCGTACTGCTGGGCGATGGCGGGTACGAGGCCGTCGGCGCCGCGCTTGAGACGCGCGGCGATGTCCGGGGCGAGGTTGCTGCTGGGCGGCGGGACGCTGGTCATGGGCCCATTGTGCCGCTCTGGTGGGGCGCTTCCGCCGGGCGTCCACTGTGCGGACCGGCCGCGCGGTCGTAGGCTGGCGGACATGTCGACCCATGCGAAGCGTGAACGACTTCTCCTCGCCGATCTGTTGGAGGCGGAGGGCCCTGAGGCGCCGACTCTGTGCGAGGGCTGGAAGACGCGGGATCTGGCCGCCCACGTGGTGGTGCGCGAGCGCCGCGCGGACGCGGCGGGCGGTCTGCTGATCAAGCAGCTGGCGGGGCGCCTGGAGCGGGTGCAGGACGAGTTCGCCGCGAAGCCGTACGAGGAGCTGATCCAGCTCATCAGGACCGGACCGCCGCGCTTCTCGCCCTTCTCGCTCAAGCAGATCGACGAGGCGGCGAACGCCGTGGAGTTCTACATCCACACCGAGGACGTGCGGCGTGCGCGGCCCGGCTGGACGCCGCGCGTGCTCGACCCGGTCTTCGCGGACGCCCTGTGGTCCCGTCTGGAGCGCTCGGCCCGCCTGGTGGGCCGCAAGGCGCCGGTGGGCCTGGTGCTGCGCCGCCCGGACGGCCGGACGGCGGTGGCGCACCGGGGCGTGCCGGTGGTGACGGTCACGGGTGAGCCCGCGGAGCTGCTGCTGTTCGCGTACGGCAGGCAGGAGGTCGCCGACGTCGAGCTGGACGGCGACAAGAGCGCGATCGCGACGCTGCACGAGACCAAGCAGCTGGGGCTGTGAGGCTCCCCCGGCCCGTGCGGCTCCCCCGGCCCGTGCGGCTGCCCCGCTCAGCGGGGCAGTTCGGCGCGGCGCAGGGGGCCTGAGCAGAGGCCGATGACGCCGCCGGCCGCGCTCAGCGCCGCGCAGGCCGCGTACACCGGCTCCAGGCCCCACACCCCGATCGCCGCGCCGACGACCGGGTAGCAGAGCGGCGCGACGCCCATGGTGAAGAGGGTGAACACGGAGGTCACGCGCCCCAGGTAGGCGGGGTCGGTGAAGGTCTGCGTGAGCGCCGCGATCAGGGCGCCGCCGAGCCCGGTGCACAGCCCCACGCAGAGCCCGGCCGCCGTGGCCACCGCGACCGAGGGGGCGAAGCCGATGCCCGCGAGGGCGGCCGCGCCGGCGACGATGCCCGCCGCCTGCACCGCCCCGGCCCGGGGTATCCGCCCCCGCACGGCGAGCAGCAGGGCCGCGAGCCCCGCGCCGCCGCCGAAGCCCGCGATGATCCACCCCATCCCCGAGGCACCCCAGCCGCGCTCGTCGGCGAGGAGCACCAGGCCGATGTTGGCGGGCCCCGCGAAGCCGAGCTCCGTCACCGCCGCCACGAGCGTCAGCGGGGCCAGGACGCGGTGGCCGCGGATGTAGCGCAGCCCGTCGGCGAGTTCACGCAGGGCCGAGCCGCCGCGTACCGCCCGGTCGTCGGCGGGCAGCGGGCGCAGCCGTACGGCGACCAGCAGCACGAGGGAGAGGGCGAACAGGACACCGGCGGCGCCGAACGCGGCGGCGGGACCGCCGAACGCCACCGCGAGGCCGCCCAGCGGCGCGGCGACCACCGTGGCGATCCGCTGCGCGAGCCCCCGCATGCCCTGGACGCGGCCCAGCTGGCCGGGCGCCGTGAGGCGCGGCGGCAGCGCGCCCACGCTCGGCAGGAAGAGCGCGTCGACGGCGCCGAAGACCAGCGCGAGGACGGCGAGCAGCCAGATCCCGGGCGAGGCGGCGAGCAGCAGTGCGGCGGCCGTGAGGATCACCGCGCAGCGGACCGCGTCGCTGCCGATGACGACGCGGCGCGGCCCGAACCGGTCGGCGACGACTCCCCCGCCGAGCATGAGGGCGGCGCGGGGGAAGGCGCCGACAGCGAGGACCAGGCCCGCCTGGCCGGGGCTGCCGCCGCGGGCCGCGGCCCAGGAGAGGGCGACGAAGTAGATGCCGTCGCCGACCATCGACGTGGTGTAGGCGCCGAGCCAGCGCAGGACGTTGGCGTCGCGGTGGGCCGGGCGGTCGGGTGCGAGCGGGGTGGCTGTCGCGGTGGTCACGGGGTGCCTCCGTTCAAATCCGGAAGGGGAAGCTGGCCATGTGCACGGCGACGTGCTCGCGCCCCTCGGTGTCGCCGGCCGCCTCGGCCGCCTTGCCGCGCTCCTCGTAGCTCCTGATCAGTGCGTGAATCTCGGCGTTCAGGGCGCTGAGTTCGGCGGGGTTCAGCCGGGCGAGGTAGTCCGACTGGTCCGCGGCCGTGCGCCACTGCTCGCCCCACGCCTCCTGCTGGTCGAGGTAGGTCTCGTACTGCTCCCTGCGGTGCGCGATGAGGCCGCGCAGGACGGCGGCGTGCGTGGCCGCGCCCTCCGGTGTGTCCTTGAAGTCCTCGTGGCGGAAGCTCAGCGTGTCCTGCGCGGCCTGCCACCACCGCTCCCGCGCGTCCGCGCTCTGCGTCGCGGCCTCCTCGATGAGGCCGGGCTCGGCGAGCTTGCGCAGGTGGTAGCTGACCAGTGAGACCGCCTCGTCGACCTGCGCGGCGAGCTGCGAGGCGGTCGCGGGGCCGCCCACGCGCAGCGTGCTGTACAGCTTCATCCGCAGCGGGTGGCCGAAGGCCCTGAGGGTGTCGAGGTCCGTGATCCTGCGCCGGTTCTCCATGCCTCCACCGTAGGTACGAAAGAAAAGTTGCACAACTATTTTTGCGCAACAGTTTTTGCGCAACTTTCCCTTCGCTCCGACACGGAGCCGGATACGCAGAAGGCCCCGGCCACCACAGGGTGACCGGGGCCCGCAAGCCGACCGCAGGGCTACCGCACCGCGTGCCCCGCCCCCCGCAACGTCTCCTTGACCTCGCCGATCCGCAGATCACCGAAGTGGAAGACCGACGCGGCGAGCACCGCGTCCGCGCCGGCCGCGACGGCCGGCGGGAAGTGCTCCAGGCGGCCCGCCCCACCGGAGGCGATGACCGGCACCGAGACGTGCTTGCGGACGGCCTCGATCATCTCGATGTCGTAGCCGTCCTTCGTGCCGTCCGCGTCCATCGAGTTGAGCAGGATCTCGCCCGCGCCGAGCTCGGCGGCGCGGTGCGCCCACTCCACCGCGTCGATCCCGGCGGACCTGCGGCCGCCGTGGGTCGTCACCTCGAAGCCCCCCGTCGGGGTGCGGCGCGCGTCCACGGAGAGCACGAGCACCTGGCGCCCGAACCGCTCCGCGATCTCGCGGATCAGCTCGGGGCGCGCGATGGCGGCCGTGTTGACGCCGACCTTGTCCGCGCCCGCGCGCAGCAGTTTGTCGACGTCCTCCGCGGTGCGCACGCCGCCGCCCACCGTGAGCGGGATGAAGACCTGCTCGGCGGTGCGGCGCACCACGTCGTACGTGGTCTCGCGGTCGCCGGAGGACGCGGTGATGTCCAGGAAGGTCAGCTCGTCGGCGCCCTCCGCGTCGTACACCTTGGCCATCTCGACGGGGTCGCCCGCGTCGCGCAGGTTCTGGAAGTTGACCCCCTTGACGACCCGGCCGCCGTCCACGTCCAGGCAGGGGATCACGCGTACCGCGAGCGTCATGCCGGGGCTCCTCGGAAGGCTTCCAGTTCCACTTCGACCAGGATGCGCGAGTCGACGAAGCCGGAGACGACCGCCATCGTCATGACCGGCCGCACCGATCCGAAGACCTCCTGGTGGGCGCGGCCCACCGCGTCGACGTCCCGCGCGTGGGTCAGCAGGAGCCGGGTGCGGATCACGGAGTCGGCGCCGAGCCCGAGCTCGCCGATCGCCTCCAGCGCGTTGGCCATCGCGACCCGCGCCTGCTCGTACGGGTCGCCCTCGCCGTACAGGACGTCGCCCTTGAAGGAGGTGGTGCCGCCGACGACGACCCGGTCGCCCGCCTCGACGGCGCGGGCGAAACCGAAGGCCTCTTCCCAGGGGCTCCCGCTCTGAACTCGTCGCAGCTCACTCATCGCGCCACGGCCTCCAGCGCTTCCTCCAGCGTGAACGCCTTGGCGTACAGCGCCTTGCCCACGATGGAACCCTCGACGCCGAGCGGCACGAGCTCGGCGATGGCGCGCAGGTCGTCCAGGGACGAGACGCCGCCGGAGGCCACCACGGGACGGTCCGTCGCCGCGCAGACATTCTTCAGGAGCTCCAGGTTGGGGCCCTGCAGCGTGCCGTCCTTGGCGATGTCGGTGACCACGTAGCGGGCGCAGCCCTCGGTGTCGAGGCGCGCCAGGGTCTCGTAGAGGTCGCCGCCGTCGCGGGTCCAGCCGCGGCCGCGCAGCGTGGTGCCGCGCACGTCGAGGCCGACCGCGATCTTGTCGCCGTGCTCGGCGATGACCTTGGCGACCCACTCGGGGGTCTCCAGGGCGGCGGTGCCGAGGTTGACGCGGGTGCAGCCGGTGGCGAGGGCGGCGGCGAGCGTGTCGTCGTCGCGGATGCCGCCGGACAGCTCGACCTTGATGTCCATGGCGCCCGCGACCTGGGCGATCAGCTCGCGGTTGTCGCCGGTGCCGAACGCGGCGTCCAGGTCGACCAGGTGCAGCCACTCGGCGCCCGACCGCTGCCAGGCGAGGGCGGCCTCCAGCGGGGAGCCGTAGGAGGTCTCCGAGCCGGACTCGCCGTGGACGAGGCGTACGGCCTGGCCGTCGCGCACGTCGACGGCGGGAAGGAGTTCGAGGGTGCTCACAGGGTTCCGATCCAGTTGGTGAGGAGCTGGGCGCCGGCGTCGCCGGACTTCTCGGGGTGGAACTGGGTGGCGCTCAGCGCGCCGTTCTCGACGGCCGCCACGAAGGGCTCGCCGTGCGTGGACCAGTGCACGTACGGGGCGCGCATCGCCGGGTTCGCCACTTCGAGGGACCACTCGTGCACCGCGTAGGAGTGCACGAAGTAGAAGCGCGCGTCGTCGTCCAGGCCCTTGAAGAGCGGGGAGCCCGCGGAGGCCCGGACGGTGTTCCAGCCCATGTGCGGGACGATCTCGGCCTTCAGCGGGCCGACCGTGCCGGGCCACTCGTCGAGGCCCTCGGTCTCCACGCCGTGCTCGATGCCGCGCGCGAAGAGGATCTGCATGCCGACGCAGATGCCCATGACGGGCCGCCCGCCGGCCAGCCTGCGCCCGACGATCCAGTCGCCGCGCGCCTCCTTGAGCCCCTGCATGCAGGCGGCGAAGGCGCCGACGCCGGGCACGAGCAGGCCGTCGGCGTTCATGGCCGTGTCGTAGTCGCGGGTGATCTCGACGTCGGCGCCCGCGCGCGCGAGGGCGCGCTCGGCGGAGCGGACGTTGCCGAAGCCGTAGTCGAAGACGACCACTTTCTTGCGAGGAGTACTCATGTCGGTGACGCCTCCCGTCAGTTCCAGTAGTCGAGCCGCATGATGCCCGCGGCCAGACACATGGCGGCGCCGATGGAGAGCAGCGTGATCAGGCTCTTCGGCATGCCCTGCTTGACGAAGGAGATGATGCCGCCGAGCAGGAAGAGACCGACGACGATCAGGATGGTGTTCAGACCGGTCATGGGTTACAGCGCGCCCTTCGTGGAGGGAAGGATGCCGGCCGCGCGCGGGTCGCGCTCCGAGGCGTACCGCAGCGCGCGGGCCAGCGCCTTGAACTGGCACTCCACGATGTGGTGGGCGTTGCGGCCGTAGGGCACGTGCACGTGCAGGGCGATCTGCGCCTGGGCGACGAAGGACTCCAGGATGTGCCGGGTCATCGTCGTGTCGTACGTGCCGATCATCGGCGCCATGGTCTCGGGCTCGGTGTGCACGAGGTACGGGCGGCCGCTGAGGTCGACCGTCACCTGGGCGAGCGACTCGTCGAGCGGGACGGTGCAGTTGCCGAAGCGGTAGATGCCCACCTTGTCGCCGAGCGCCTGCTTGAAGGCGGCGCCGAGGGCCAGCGCGGTGTCCTCGATGGTGTGGTGGGTGTCGATGTGCAGGTCGCCGTCGGTCTTGACCGTGAGGTCGAAGAGGCCGTGGCGGCCGAGCTGGTCGAGCATGTGGTCGTAGAAGCCGACGCCGGTCGACACATCGACCTTGCCGGTGCCGTCGAGGTCGATCTCGACGACGACGGACGTCTCCTTGGTGGTGCGTTCGACTCTGCCGACGCGGCCTTCGCGGGTCATGCGCTCTGCTCCTTCTTCAGTTCGCGTACCGCATCGAGGAACGCGTCGTTTTCTTCGGGGGTTCCGGTGGACACGCGCAGCCATCCCGGCACGCCGTTGTCCCGTACCAGGACACCCCGGTCGAGGATCCGCTGCCACACCGCGTGCGCGCCGCCCTCGCCGTCGAACCGCCCGAACTGCACGAAGTTGGCGTCGGAGTCGGTCACTTCGTAGTCCAGCGCGCGCAGCTCGGTGACCAGGCGGTCGCGCTCGGACTTGAGCTGCTCCACGTACTTCAGGAGCGTGTCGGTGTGCTCCAGGGCGGCGAGCGCGGTGGCCTGGGTGACGGCCGAGAGGTGGTACGGCAGGCGCACCAGCTGCACCGCGTCCACGACCGCCGGGTCCGCGGCGAGATAGCCGAGCCGCAGCCCCGCCGCGCCGAACGCCTTCGACATGGTGCGCGAGACGACGAGGTTCGGCCGCCCCTCGATCAGCGGGAGCAGCGAGTCGCCGTGGCTGAACTCCACGTACGCCTCGTCGATGACCACCAGCGACGGCTTGGCGGCCTGCGCGGCCTCGTACAGGTCGAGGACCGTCGCGGCCGGGACGGCGTTGCCCGTGGGGTTGTTGGGCGTGGTGATGAAGACGACGTCGGGGCGGTGCTCGGCGATGGCCCGCCGGGCGGCCCGCGCGTCGATGGTGAAGTCGGCGTGGCGCGGGCCGGAGATCCAGCCCGTGCCGGTGCCGCGCGCGATGAGGCCGTGCATCGAGTACGAGGGCTCGAAGCCGATGGCCGTGCGGCCGGGGCCGCCGAAGGTCTGCAGCAGCTGCTGGATGACCTCGTTGGAGCCGTTGGCCGCCCAGACGTTGGCGAGGGTGACCTCGTGGCCGCCGGTGCGGGTGAGGTAGCGGGCGAGCTCGGTGCGCAGCTCGACGGCGTCCCGGTCGGGGTAGCGGTTGAGGTCGCGGGCGGCCGCGCGGACCCGCTCGGCGATGCGCTCCACCAGCGGCTCGGGCAGCGGGTAGGGGTTCTCGTTGGTGTTCAGGCGTACGGGGACGTCGAGCTGGGGCGCGCCGTAGGGGGACTTGCCGCGCAGCTCGTCGCGGACGGGCAGGTCGTCGATGGTGGTCACTTGCTCACCGGCACCTTCCACCCGAAGCGGGCCTTGACCGCCGCGCCGTGCGCCGGCAGGTCCTCGGCCTCGGCGAGCGTCACCACGTGGTGCGCCACATCGGCGAGGGCCTCGCGGGAGTAGTCCACGATGTGGATGCCGCGCAGGAACGACTGCACGCTGAGCCCCGAGGAGTGGCAGGCGCAGCCGCCGGTCGGCAGGACGTGGTTGGAGCCCGCGCAGTAGTCGCCGAGCGAGACCGGCGCCCAGGGGCCGACGAAGATCGCGCCGGCGTTCTTGACGCGGTCGGCGACGGCGGTGGCGTCCGCGGTCTGGATCTCCAGGTGCTCGGCGCCGTACGCGTCGACCACCCTCAGGCCCTCCGCCAGGCCGTCGACCAGGACGATCGCGGACTGGCGGCCCGCGAGGGCGGGCGCGATCCGGTCCTCGACGTGCTTGGTGGCGGCGACCTGCGGCTCCAGCTCCTTGACGACCGCGTCGGCGAGCGCGAGGGAGTCGGTGACCAGGACCGCGGCCGCGAGCGGGTCGTGCTCGGCCTGGCTGATCAGGTCGGACGCGACGTGCGCCGCGTCGGCGGTGTCGTCGGCGAGGACCGCGATCTCGGTCGGGCCCGCCTCGGTGTCGATGCCGATGCGCCCGGTGAAGTAGCGCTTGGCCGCGGCGACCCAGATGTTGCCGGGGCCCGTGACCATGTTGGCCGGGGCGCAGCTCTCGGTGCCGTGCGCGAACATCGCGACGGCCTGGGCGCCGCCGACCGCGTACACCTCGTCGATGCCGAGCAGCGCGCAGGCCGCCAGGATCGTCGGGTGCGGCAGGCCGCCGAAGTCGGCCTGCGGCGGGGACGCGAGCGCCATCGACTCGACGCCCGCCTCCTGCGCCGGGACCGCGTTCATGATCACGGACGAGGGGTAGACGGAACGGCCGCCGGGGGCGTACAGACCGACGCGCTCGACGGGCACCCACTTCTCGGTGACCGAGCCGCCCGGCACGACCTGTGTGGTGTGCGGGGCCCGGCGCTGCGCGCGGTGGACGGCGCGGGCGCGCCGGATCGACTCCTCCAGGGCCTCGCGCACGGCCGGGTCGAGGCCGGCCAGGGCCTCGGTCAGCGCGGCGGCGGGGACGCGGACCCGGTCGAGACGGACACCGTCGAACTTCTCCGCGTACTCGATCAGCGCCGCGTCGCCCCGATGATGCACGTCCTCGCAGATGGGCCGCACCTTCTCCAGGGCGGCCGCGACGTCGAAGTCGGCACGGGGCAGCAGGGAGCGCAGAGCGGGGCCCTCGGGGAGGGCGTCGCCGCGCAGATCGATTCGAGAGATCACGGGATCAATTCTCTCAGACCTTCTTTCGGCACCGGACGCCCGTATCACTGGCTGATATGAACCCCGGAAGAGGGCGTTCACCACTAGCGTTCAGCCGGTCACACAGCGGGCATGAAACAGGTGTGCGAGCAACGCGCGCCTGAAAAGGGAGGGCACGAGCAGTGGTCGACGACGCCACCGGGGACCCGCCGGACGGGCTGACCGCCGCGGAGATCGGCATGTGGCAGGCCTTCCGCAACGGCAGCGTCTACGACCTCAGGTCCGGCGATCCCGCCGTCGACGACCCGCACGGCGGGCACCCCTGGGGCCCCGAGCGCAGCGTGCGCGCACGGATCGTCTGCTGGCTGCTTCTGGACGGCCCGCCCGCGCTGGCGGGACGGGTCTCCTCGCTGAAGCTGGCGGGCGTGCAGATCACCGACGTGCTCGACCTCGCGGGCGGCACGATCGGCCCGTACACCGAGATGAAGCACTGCCGGTTCGAGAAGGAGGTGCTGCTCCCCGAGGCCCGCTTCGCCACCCTGCGCCTGGTCGACTGCTCGATCCCGCGCGTCGAGGCCGCCCGGCTGCACACCGAGGGCGACCTGCACCTGCCGCGCTGCCGGGTGCACAACGGCATCCGCCTCACCGACGCGCACATCGGCACCGACCTGCTCCTGAACCAGGCCGTGGTCTACCGCGACCGGCGCAGCCGCTCCATCACCGGCGACGGCCTCACCGTCGGCCAGGACCTGCAGGCCGAGATGATGGAGTCGCACGGCGAGCTGAGCCTGCGCGGCGCGAAGATCGGCGTCTCGCTCAGCCTGCGCGGCAGCAAGCTCATCAACCAGTACGGCCGGCACGCCCTGAACGCCCCGCAGCTGACCGTCGAGCGCACCCTGTACCTGACCCCGGCCGCCGTCGGCAATCCGCCGCAGACCAGCGGCACGACACCGGCCCGCGGCACCCGGGTGCAGCGCTTCGAGTGCGTGGGCGGCATCCGCCTCGACGACGGCCGCTTCGGCGACGCCATCGACTTCGCGCAGGCCCGCTTCACCCTCCAGAACGACCAGGAGCTGTCGCTGCGCCGCGTCCAGACGCCCGAGCTGCGCTTCCTCGGCGAGACGCCGCAGCGCGGCAAGGTCGTGCTGTCCGGCGTCAAGGTGGTCAACCTCATCGACCGGGCGACGAGCTGGCCCGGCCCCGGCGGGCTGCAGATGGGCGGGTTCAGCTACGAGAACCTGGTGCCCGTCGGCAGCTTCCCGCTGGCCCGGCGGCTGAGCTGGGTGGCGGCCGCCACGGCCGAGTACAACCCCGAGCCGTACGAGAAGCTCGCCGCCGTCCTGCGCAACGGCGGCGAGGACGCCGACGCCCGCGAGGTCCTCCTCGCCAAGCAGCGCAGGCGCCGCGAGACGCTGCCGCTGGCGGCGAAGCTGTGGGGGTACGCGCAGGACTGGACCGTCGCCTACGGCTACCGGCCGGGCCGGGCCGCCGTCTGGATGGCGGTGCTCTGGGCGGTCAGCGCGGTGATCTTCTCGCGCGCCGACCCGCCGGCGATCAAGGCGGACGAGCATCCGGACTGGGACCCCGCCCTGTTCTCCCTGGACCTGCTGCTGCCCGTCATCAACCTCGGCCAGGACACCTACTGGCAGCTGCACGGCGGCTGGCAGTGGTTCTCCACCGCGCTGATCCTGCTCGGCTGGGTCCTGGCCACGACGGTGGCCGCGGGCGCGACCCGCCTCCTGCGCCGCAACTGAGGGCCGGACCGGGCCCGGCCGGAAAGGGCGACCTCGCGTGGCCGGATCCGGCCGTCGCGGGCCGAACCGTTACGCGACCGCAGGCAACCTTCCCCGCCCCTCGACCGTCATCCCAGCGACCGGCAAACGAGCAACCACGAGGTGACCGGCGAGCCCGCGCGAGCGGCTCCGGTTGAGGCGTAAAGGAGGGCACGGTGCTGCGTGCCTTCATCCGTACCGCCCGCATGGTCCGGCACACCCCGCGGCTCGCCGCCGGGCTGCCGCCGGACGACGAGGTGCTCCTCGACGTGCCCGACGAGCGGCTCGCCCCCGCGCTCGTCGCCGCCGGGCGCGGTGAGTACGGCCCGGCCTCGAAGGTCCTCGCCACCACCCGCGAGGCCGCCGAGTGGGAGAACCGCGACCGCTACGCCACCCGGCTCGCCGCCTTCGCCCGCTCCCGCCCCGAGTGGTTCGACGACTGGCTGAACGCCTGTCCGCACGACCCCGACGCGCTGCTCGTCAAGGCCGAGCTCGCCGTCGTCCGCGGCTGGGAGTCGCCGGCCCGCGCCGAGCTGCTCCGCGAGTCGGGCCCGCTGCTCACCGCCGCCGCCGAGGCCGACCCGCGCGACCCGGTGCCCTGGCGGATCGCCCTCGACCACGCCCGCGGCACCCACGCCCCGCACACCGTCTTCGAACAGCTGTGGGAGGAGGCGGTGCGCCGCTCCTCGTACCACTACGGCTGCCACGCCTCCGCCCTGCAGTACCTCTCGGCCGCCTGGTACGGCTCGCACCGCGAGTGCTTCGACTTCGCCGAGCGGGCCGCGGGCGACGCGCTGCCCGGCTCGCTGATACAGGTCCTTCCCGCGCGGGCCGCCTTCGCGTATCTGACCAGCCCCTCGGGCAAGGTGCCGCGCGCACGGCTCGACGCGGCGGCGGACCTCGCGATCGGCCTGTCCCTGCGGTACGCGGCCGGGGACCCGTGGCCCGCCGAGGTCCGCAACCTCCTCACCTACGTCCTGGTCCGCCTGGAACGCTGGGACGAGGCCCTGGAGCAGCTGCGCCTGATCGGGCCGTACGCGACGTCCTTCCCCTGGGACCGGATGGCCGACGATCCGCTCGGCCAGTTCCTGGAGCTGCGCGACGGCGTACGCATCGAAGTGGCGTCGATGACGCCGTTGCGCCCTCCGCGCGGGCCGAGCCGCTCCGGCGACCATTAGGCTTGCCGGTCGTGACCACCCGGCTTCCGCTCTTTCCGCTCAACTCGGTGCTGTTCCCCGGCCTCGTGCTGCCCCTGAACGTCTTCGAGGAGCGATATCGCGCCATGATGCGCGAGCTGCTCAAGACGTCCGAGGAGGACCAGCGCCGGTTCGCGGTCGTCGCGATCCGCGACGGCCTGGAGGTGGCGCCGAGCGCGCCCGGCCTCCCCGACCCGACGGCGCTGCCCGAGCACGGCCCCGCCGCCGGCTTCGGCGACGACCCGCTCAAGGCCTTCCACACCGTGGGCTGCGTCGCGGACGCGGCGACCATCAGGGAGCGCGCCGACGGCGGCTTCGAGGTCCTCGCGACCGGCACCACCCGGGTGCGGATCCACTCCGTCGACGCCTCCGGCGCCTTCCTCACCGCCGAGGTCGAGGAGGTGCCCGAGGAGCCGGGCGACGGCGCGGGCACCCTGGCCGAAGGAGTGCTGCGGGCCTTCCGCTCCTACCAGAAGCGGCTGGCCGGGGCGCGGGAGCGGTCGCTGTCGACGGGGGCCGAGCTGCCCGACGACCCGTCCGTCGTGTCGTTCCTGGTGGCCGCGGCGGCCGTCCTGGACACCGCCACCAAGCAGCGGCTCCTGGAGGCGCCGGACACCGCGTCGCGGCTGCGGGACGAGCTGAAGCTGCTGCGCTCCGAGACCGCGATCATCCGCAATCTGCCGTCCCTGCCCGCGACGGAGCTGACACGCGGGACGACGAGCCTCAACTGACGTCCTCAACTGACGTAAGGCGCGAGCACCTTGGCGAAGAAACAGAAGAAGCAGCAGGCGGGAGGCACGCCCGCGACGGTGGCGCTCACCGCGGCCGGTGCGTCCTTCACCGTCCACTCCTACGAGCACGACCCGGCGCACCCCTCGTACGGCGAGGAGGCCGCCGAGGCCATGGGCGTCTCCCCCGACCGGGTCTTCAAGACCCTGGTCGCCGAGGTCGACGGGGAGCTGACCGTGGCCGTCGTCCCGGTCGCGGGCACCCTGGACCTGAAGGCGCTGGCCGCCGCGGTCTTTGGCAAGCGCGCCGTCATGGCCGACCCGGCCGCCGCCGAGCGCACCACGGGCTATGTGCGCGGCGGCATCTCCCCGCTCGGCCAGCGCAAGCGGCTGCGCACGGTCCTGGACGACTCGGCGTCGGCACACGCCACGATCTGCGTCTCGGCGGGCCGCAGAGGCCTGGAGGTCGAACTGGCACCGGCCGACCTCGCGAAGCTCACGGGCGCGGTGCTGGCGCCGGTCGGCAGGGCCTGAGGCGGGCCCTGCGCCCTTTCACGTCGTCCGCGCGGACGACGTGAAAGCGCCCTCGACACCGGTCCCGTACGGGACTAGTACCGAGGGCATGTCGAAGAAGACGCGCATGCGGAAATGGCGAACGAAGAAGCGCAAGGCCAACCACGGGAGACGCCCGGCCTGACCCGAGCGAAGGGCTCTAGGCGTTCGGGCGCATCCCGTCCGGCCGCACGTCGTCCTGAGGCCCCGCGTACGGCATCGGCGCCGGGTAGGGCTCGGGGTCCCGTGGGCCGAACAGGGCGGTGAGGCCGAGGTGTACGGCCAGCGCGGCCAGCGGCCACGCGAGGACCGTGCCCTTGGCCTTGAGTTCCAGCGGCGCGTCGAAGACGACGCCCTTGCCGACGGCCTTGGCGTGCGCCACCACGTCCGTCTCGGGCCCCAGCCAGATGCCCGCCTTCCAGCCGAGCAGCGCGCCGAGCAGGCTGCCGACCCCGAGACCGACCACCAGCGGGATGCCACCGCGCCTGCTCAGCAGGAACACGACGATCCCGCAGACCAGGCCGAAGCCGAGCGCGAGGAGCGTGAACGTTCCGTCCACGCCCATCGCCTGCTCGCCCTCGGTGTCCTTGAGGTACACCGCCTTGCCGTCGGAGATCAGCGGCACCCGCGGCGCGAGCCACACCCACAGGGCCGCGAGCAGCAGGCCGCTGACAGCCACCACGACCATGGTCACCGCGGCCCGCAGTACTTCGGTCTTCATGCCGGGACCGTCCTCCAGGTGTCCGTGGGGAGCCGTCGCTCCCGACGGCTGCGCGGCTGCCTGCCAGGAGTCGTACGGGGGTTGGTGGTGCGGCGGTTGGGAGGGTGTCAGCGGTGCGGTCACCCCCACATCGTGCCAGGCGTACCTGTGTTCCGGCGGGTGGGCCCGGCGGAAGGGCCGCGCGCCGCCCCCGCGCGCCGGTGCGGCGCGTCCTCGCTGCTTCCCCGCTGCGTCCCCGCTGCCTCAGCGGACGGCCGCGCGGCGGAACGCCCAGGTGGCGACGGCCAGCGAGACCACGCCGACGCCCGCGCAGACCGCCAGGTCGAGCGCGACCACCGCCCAGTCCGGATCCGGCCCGAACGTACGGGCGAAGGCCTCCACGCCGTACGTCGAGGGCAGCAGGTCACGCGCGTACTGCAGCGGCGCGGGCATCCGGTCGGCCGGCAGCACGCCGAGCAGCAGCGCCGCCGACATGCCCATCTGGCCGAGGAGCGTGGCCAGTTCCGGGCGCGGCGCGAGCAGGCCGAGGGCCGCGCCGAGCCCCGCGAGCGCGGCACCGGCCAGCGGGATCACCGCGACGAGCACCCACAGATGGGTGAGCGGGAGGCCGAAGAGCGCGCACCCGACGACCGCCGTGACGAAGGTGCCGGGCACGGTGAAGGAGGCGTACGCGGCCGCGGCGCCGAGGACCACGGCGGCGGGCGGCACGGGCAGGGTGGCGTAGTGGTCGAGCCCGCCGTCGGAGCGGAGCTGCCCGAAGTACTGCGCGAGCAGGTTGAGCGCGACGAAGGCGACGACGAGCACGGAGGAGCCGGCCACCACCGCCCGCGCCTCACCGCCCCCGTCGACGACGCCCCGCATCAGGATCATGATCCCGACGGACTGGAAGGTCGCCACGAACAGCAGCGGTATCCGGGCGACCCGGGCCCGGGACAGCTGGGCCCGGTACACGGCCGAGAGCGCCGGGAACAGCCGGGCCGGGGGCCCGAGGGGCGCGGGGCCCCCGTCCGTCGCCTCGTCACGCCCGTCGACCCGCAGCACGGCCTCGAGGGGAACGGCACTCACCGGGCAACCCTTCCGTCGTCGTCTCCGTCGTCCAAGGTCCTGCCTTCACCGTCGTCCACGCTCACGCCTTCACCAGCCCCCGTCCGCTGCCGCCCAACGCCAGATAGACGTCCTCCAGGCTGGGCGTCGCCAGCGTGAAGTCGTCGAGCGCGGCGAACGCGGCCCCGCCGGTGACCGCCGCCACCGCGGCCCGCGCCTCGTCGGGGGCGAGCCGCAGGGACCACCGCCGCCCCGACTCCACGGCGCTGGAGCGCAGCGCGGCGACCTCGGGCACGTCCAGCGGCGCCCGCTCGCGCCACACCAGCTCCACCCGCACCTCGTCCGCGACCTGCTCCTTGAGTCCGGCGGGGGTGTCGCAGGCGATGACCTTGCCCTGGTCGAGGACCGCGACCCGGTCGAGGACCGTCTCGGCCTCGATGACGTTGTGGGTGACGAGCACGACCGTCGCCCCCTGGTCGGCCCTGCGCCGGTCGATCGCCGCCCAGACGGCCCGCCGCGCGACGGGGTCCATGCCGGTGGTCGGCTCGTCGAGGACGAGCAGCCGCCGCTCCCCCACCAGCGCGGTGGCGAAGCAGGCGAGCCGCCGCTGCCCGCCCGACAGCTTCTTCAGCGGCCGCGAGGCCAGCGCCGTGAGCCCCAGCTCCTCCAGGACCGCGTCGCGCTCGGCCCGGGCCCGCGGAACTTCGAGACCGCGAAGCCGTCCGGTCGTCTCGACGGCCAGCGACACGGTCAGCTCGTCCAGGGCGGTGGACTCCTGCCCCAGGTACGCGAGGATGCGGGCGGCCCGCTCGGGGTGGCGCACGATGTCGTGGCCGAGGATCTCGACGCTCCCGCTGTCGGGCCGCATGAGGCCGGTCAGCTGGCGTACGAGGGTGGACTTGCCGGCGCCGTTGGGGCCGAGCAGGCCGAAGATCTCGCCGCGCTCGACCGTCAGACAGATGCCGTCGGTGGCGCGGATCTCGGGGGTCGCGGGCCTGCCGCGGCGGGCACGGGCGGCGGGGTACGTCCGGACCAGGTCGCGCACCGCGCAGACGGTGTCGGTGCCGTGTTCCTGACGGTGTCCCTGTCGGACTGCCGGTGCCGGGCGCGTACTCACGAAGGACGAGCCTACGGGGTCGGCGGGCGCGGGCGACGCCCGGGGCGCCCCTTACGTCCCGTGTCAGTCTCCGGCGCGGTCCCCCGCGGGGGCGTGCTCGGCGGCGGTCCGCACATCGACCTCGCGCCAGAAACCGGCCCGGATCGCATAGCGGTCGTGCTCGTCGATCTGGTCGTCCTTGTGGGCGAGCAGGCCGAAACGGGCCGCGTAGCGGAGGAGTTCCCCGTCGATGCGGTGCGGGATCCGGGGGTACATCGTCGACAGCTTCTGCAGGTTGTGCTGTTCCGGGAGGCGCGCCATCCAGCGTCGTGCGAACACCTGTCCGACCTCGTAGGGGTCGCCGCCGACGGTGGTGATGTCCTCCTCCCGGTCGGCCCAGCGCTGCTCGGCCGTGGTCAGCTGGGCGAGGGTTGGCAGCGCGGCGACCTCGGGGCCCTCGGCCGCGCCGCCGGGGCGCTCGACCCAGCCCTTGTCGGAGGACCAGCGCAGGGTGGCGTTGGTGGGGTGCTGGGCGGCGGTCTGGGTGCCGGGGCCGCGCAGGGCGGCCAGGTCCTTGGGGGTGGGCACGCCCTTGGCCGCGGCGATCCGGTGCTCGGCGGCGTGCTCGGTGTCCCGGCGGCCGTTGGCTGCGGGGGCGGCGTGCCGGTCGGGCGCCTCCGTCTCTGCGTGCTGCGCGGCGGCGGCGAGCGCGGACTCGGGCAGCGGCGCGGAGAGGATCGCGGCGATCTCCGGGCGGGGCGCGGGCGGCGGCGCGCAGATGCCGGTGAGCTCCTTGGGGCGTACGGCCTTGGTGATCCAGGCCCGGTCGAGCACGCGCCGCTCGTCGGCCTCGGCGACCAGGTCCTCGGACTGGTTGTAGTCGCCGTCGGCGGCCTGCACGGCCCAGAGGTGGACGGCGACTCCGTGCTCCTTGGCGGCCATCATGCCGGGCAGCAGATCGCCGTCGCCGGTGACGAGCACGACGTCGGAGCAGGCGCGGTTGCGGGCCAGTTCGGTCAGTTCGGCGTGCATCGCGGCGTCCACGCCCTTCTGCGCCCACCGGCCGTCGCTGCGGGTCAGGGCGCCGAGCCGGACCGTCACGCGCGGCATGACGCGCAGCCGCCGGTGTTCGGGCTGCGGCACCCGGTCCGGGGCCCCGTCGAACCAGTAGATGCGCAGCAGGGGGCGCTCGGTGTCCGCTTCCGCGCGCTCGCGCAGGCCCTGGATCAGGGCGCTGTGATCGACGGTGATCCGGGACCTGGAGGGTTCGCCCGCGAGGAGACTCGCGGCGGCGCCCAGCAGATACCCGGCGTCCACCAGGACGATGCAGCGATCCACGCGGTCCACCCTCTTTCCCAGGAGGTTCCAGAACAGTGCCCGGAGGTCTCTGGACGTTCCCTCGAAGGCCCACGAAGACACCCTGTCAGGACAACGAATCAGGGGTGCGGGTCCGCGTCGGGTTTCCTTCGAGTCTGCCCGACCCGGCGAAGGTTAACGGCCGGAACTCGATCTTCGGCGTGGCGCATCGGCGGATCGCCCGCCGACAGGCCTTATTACGCACGGTAATTCTCTGAAATGCACACTTGTGCCCCATATGTGAGTCTGGCCGTGTCATGGCCCCCAGATCCCCTTCAGGAGGAAGATCACCATGGCCAAGAACAAGAATCGCAAGCAGGGCGGCCAGCAGGACCGCGCCTCGCAGGCCGAGCAGGCGCAGGAGCAGGCCAAGTCGACCGCGACGGAGGCCCAGTCCCCCCTGCAGTCGCAGGCCCAGGGCAGCCCCGCGGATGTTGCTCGTAAGCACCAGCGTCGCTTCGGCCACAACTGACGCGTCCGACTCAACTGACGCATGACCAGGCACACATGAGGGGCGCACCCGATGCGGGTGCGCCCCTTGCCGTGCGGTTACGTCAGTAAGCAGGTCAGTCGGTGAAGCCGTGCCGCTCGTGGGCGACCATGAACGTGCTCGGCCTCTGCAGCTCGGAGAGGCCCGGCCGCGCGACCGGGCCGCCGCCCTGGAGGAGCGCGTACGCGGCCCGTACATGCCGCACCCGGTCGGTGAACTCCATCCGCGGGAAGTAGGACCGCAGCGCCAGGCGCGTGGCCTCCGGGGACTGGTGCGTCTCCCGCATCAGAAATACGGCCTTGTCGACAGCGGCAGCGTTCACGGCTCTCAACCTCACACGCGAGAAGAAGTAGATGCAGTATGCATCTTACTCCTCCCGGTGTCCGTTTTGCATAAGTAAGGGGCGGGTCAGGTAAGGGGCGGGCCGGGTCAGCCCGCCAGGCAGGACGGGCCGAGCAGCACCTTGAGGTCGCCGAAGAGCGCGGGATCCGGCTTCACGCGGTGCCGGTCGAGCCGCAGCACCGTGGTCTTCTGCGCCCCTTGGAGCTTGATCCGCACCTCGCTGTTGCCCCGGTGGTGGCTGAGGACCTCGCCGAGGCGGGTGACCATCGGCGGGCTCACCTTGACCGTGGGGATGGTGATCACCACGGGCGCGTTGGTGCCCGCGTTCGACAGGTCGGGGACCTGCATCTCCATGGCGACGAGGCGCGGTACGTCCTCGCGCTTGTCGAGGCGTCCCTTGACGAACACCACGGCGTCCTCGACGAGTTGGGTGGAGACGAGCTGGTAGGTCGCGGGGAAGAACATGCACTCGATGGAGCCCGCGAGGTCCTCGACGGTGGCGATGGCCCAGGCGTTGCCCTGCTTGGTCATCTTGCGCTGGAGCCCGGAGATGATGCCGCCGATGGTGACGATCGAGCCGTCCGAGTAGTCACCGCCGGTGAGCTGCCCGATGCCCGCGTCCGCCTTGTCGGACAGAACGTGCTCCAGACCGAACAGCGGGTGGTCGGAGACGTACAGACCGAGCATCTCCCGCTCCTGCGCGAGCAGATAGGTCTTCTCCCACTCGTCGGTGGAGAACTCCACGTCGAGCCCGAAGCCGGGCTCGTCGCCGCCCGACTCGTCGCCCATCCCGCCGAAGAGGTCGAACTGGCCCTCGGCCTCCTTGCGCTTGACCGCCACGACGTTGTCGATCATCGGCTCGTACTGCGCGGTGAGGCCCTTGCGGGTGTGCCCCATCGTGTCGAAGGCGCCCGCCTTGATCAGCGACTCCGTGGTGCGCTTGTTGCAGGCGGTCGCCTCGACCTTGTCGAGGTAGTCGGGGAAGGAGGTGAACTTCCCCTTGGCCTTGCGCGAGCGGATGATCGACTCCACCACGTTGGTGCCGACGTTGCGCACCGCCTCCAGGCCGAAGAGGATCTCGTCGTCGCCCTGCGCGGCGAAGTTGTGCACCGACTCGTTCACGTTCGGCGGGAGCACCTTGATGCCCATGCGCCGGCACTCGTTGAGGTAGACGGCCGACTTGTCCTTGTCGTCCTTCACCGAGGTGAGCAGCGCGGCCATGTACTCGGCCGGGTAGTTCGCCTTCAGGTACGCGGTCCAGTAGGTGACCAGGCCGTACGCGGAGGAGTGTGCCTTGTTGAACGCGTAGCCGGCGAAGGGGACCAGGACGTCCCACAGGGCCTGGATCGCGGCGTCCGAGTAGCCGTTCTTCTTCGCGCCCTCCTGGAACAGGACGAAGTTCTTCGCCAGCTCGTCGGGCTTCTTCTTGCCCATCACGCGGCGCAGGATGTCGGCTTCGCCGAGCGAATAGCCGGCGACGATCTGCGCGGCCTTCTGCACCTGCTCCTGGTACACGATGAGGCCGTAGGTGAGGCCCAGCGTCTCCTTCAGGGGCTCTTCGAGCTCCGGGTGGATCGGCGTGATCTCCTGGCGGCCGTTCTTGCGCTCCGCGTAGTTCGTGTGCGAGTTCATGCCCATCGGGCCCGGCCGGTACAGGGCCGAGACGGCGGAAATGTCCTCGAAGTTGTCGGGCTGCATCTGGCGGAGCAGCGAGCGCATCGGGCCGCCGTCGAACTGGAAGACGCCGAGCGTGTCACCGCGGCAGAGCAGTTCGAAGGTCTTGGGGTCGTCGAGCGGGAGCGAGAGCATCTCCAGGTCGATGCCCTTGCCGGCCCGCACCATCTTGACGGCGTCGTCCATGATGGTGAGGTTGCGCAGGCCCAGGAAGTCCATCTTGAGCAGGCCGAGCGACTCGCACTGGGGGTAGTCCCACTGCGTGATGGTCACGCCGTCGGTGTGCCGCGTCCAGAGCGGGGCGTGGTCGACGATGGGCTCGCTGGACATGATCACGCCGGCGGCGTGCACGCCCATCTGCCGGACCAGGCCCTCCACGCCCTTGGCTGTGTCGATGACCTTCTTCACGTCCGGTTCGTTCTCGTACATTCCCCGGATCTCGCCCGCCTCGCTGTATCGCGGGTGCTTGGGGTCGGTGATGCCCGAGAGATCGATGCCCTTGCCGAGGACGTCGGCCGGCATGGCCTTGGTGAGACGGTCACCCATCGCGTACGGATAGCCGAGCACGCGCGCGGAGTCCTTGATGGCGTTCTTCGCCTTGATCTTGCCGTACGTGCCGATCATGGCGACCTTGTCGGCGCCGTACTTCTCCGTCACGTACCTGATCACCTCGACGCGCCTGCGCTCGTCGAAGTCGATGTCGACATCGGGCATGGAGACGCGCTCGGGGTTGAGGAACCGCTCGAAGATCAGGCCGTGCGTGATCGGGTCGAGGTCGGTGATGCCCATGGCGTACGCGACGATCGAGCCGGCCGCGGAGCCACGGCCCGGGCCGACCGCGATGCCGTTGTTCTTGGCCCACATGATGAAGTCGGCGACCACGAGGAAGTACCCCGGGAACCCCATCTGGATGATGATGTCCATCTCGTACTCGGCCTGCTTCTGCCGGTCCTCGGGGACACCGCCCGGGTAGCGGCGCTCCATGCCGACCCGGACCTCCTCCTGGAACCAGGTGACTTCGGTGAAGCCCTCCGGGATGTCGAACTTCGGCATGAGGTCGCGCTTCTCGAACATGCCGGTGGTGTCGATCTGCTCCGCGACCAGGAGCGTGTTGCGGCAGCCCTCCTGCCACGCGTCCGAGGAGTCGATCGCGTACATCTCGTCCGTCGACTTCAGGTAATAACCCGTGCCGTCGAACCGGAAGCGGTCCGGGTCCGAGAGGTTCTTGCCGGTCTGGATGCAGAGCAGGGCGTCGTGCGCGACGGACTCGTGCGCGTACGTGTAGTGCGAGTCGTTCGTCACCAGGGGCGGGATGCCGAGCTTCTTGCCGACCCGGAGCAGGTCGTCGCGGACCCGGCGCTCGATGTCGATGCCGTGGTCCATCAGCTCCAGGAAGTACCGGTCCTTGCCGAAGATGTCCTGGTACTCGGCGGCGGCCTTCACAGCCTCGTCGAACTGGCCGAGGCGCAGCCGGGTCTGGAGCTCTCCGGAGGGGCAGCCGGTGGAGGCGATCAGCCCCTGCGACCACTGGGAGATGGTCTCCTTGTCCATACGCGGCCACTTCTGGAGCCAGCCCTCCGCATACGCGTCCGAGGACAGCCGGAAGAGGTTGTGCAGACCCGTCTTGTCCGCCGCCCAGATCGTTTTGTGCGTGTAACCACCCGAACCGGACACGTCGTCGCGCTTCTGGTGCGGCTGGCCCCACTTGATCTTGCGCTTGTTCCGGCGCGACTCCGGCGCCACGTACGCCTCGATGCCGATGATCGGCGTCACGCCCGCCTTCTGCGCCGAGTGGAAGAAGTCGTACGCACCGTGCAGGTTGCCGTGGTCGGACATGGCGATGTGCGTCATGCCCATCTCATTGGCCGCGTTGAACATGTCCTTGAGCCGCGCGGCACCGTCAAGCAGCGAGTACTGGGTGTGCACGTGCAGGTGCGTGAAGGGCGGCTTGGTCACGGTGGAAGGCCTCCGGGAAACGCTGGGCTACAGGCTGCGGGCAGTCTGGGGGGACAGCGTGGAAGTCTAATCCGCGGCAGTGACACCCGGCGGGCACTCGGGGGTACGGTCGAGCGTTGGAAGGGGCGGAACACCTGTCCCGAAGGGGCGGAAGATCCCCTGTCCCCGGGAGCGGAGCGTCCGCCCCCGTGTCACGCACCACCCCCGTACCAGGAGGCACCCAGCGATGTCGGTCCCGCAGCCCAGTGCTGAGCAGCGCGGCGAGCAGATCCTCGCCGTCTTCGACACCGCGTTCGGCGAGCTCCTCGCCGCCGACCCCGCCGCGTTCCGGGTGAAGTTCCGGAAGATGGCGGCCTCCGCCTTCGCGTTCTACCGCGGCACGGCCTGCCTCTTCTACGCCGACCAGGAGCGCGAGCAGCACGGCGGCCCGTACCTGGACGACCGCACGGGCCGGGTGTGGATCCACGGCGACCTGCACGCGGAGAACTTCGGCACGTACATGGACGCCCAGGGCCGCCTCATCTTCAACGTGAACGACTTCGACGAGGCGTACGTCGGCCCCTTCACCTGGGACCTGAAGCGCTTCGCCGCCTCCATGGCCCTGATCGGCTACAGCAAGGCGCTGAGCGACGAGCAGATCACCGGCCTGGTGCGGGCGTACGCCACGGCCTACCGCGCGCGGATCCACGACCTGGCGACGGGCGCCAAGAGCGACGAGGTGCCGCCCTTCACGCTGGACACCGCCCAGGGCCCCCTCCTGGACGCGCTGCGCGACGCCCGCTCGCTGACCCGCTTCAGCCTGCTGGACTCGATGACGGAGATCCGCGACTTCGAGCGCCGCTTCGCGCCGGGCGGCGGCTCCATCGAGCTCGACGCCGCCACCCGCTACAAGGTGCTCGCCGCCTTCGACGGCTATCTGGAGACGCTGCCGGACTCCTCGCTCACCCGCCCCGACTCCTACCGCGTGAAGGACGTCGTCGGCCGCCGCGGCATCGGCATCGGCTCCGCGGGCCTCCCCTCGTACAACATCCTCCTGGAGGGCAACAGCGACGCCCTGGAGAACGACGTCGTGATCTACCTCAAGCAGGCCCAGACCCCCGCGGTCTCGCGCCACATCACCGACCCCGCGGTCCGCGGCTACTTCCAGCACGAGGGCCACCGCACGGTCATCTCGCAGCGCGCCCTGCAGGCGCACGCCGACCCGTGGCTTGGCTGGACCGAGTTGGACGGCGCGGGCCAGCTCGTCGCCGAGGTGTCGCCGTACGCGGTGGACCTGGACTGGTCGGACATCGACGACCTGGACGAGATCACCGCGGTCGTCGCCGACCTGGGCCGCGCCACGGCCGCCATGCACGCCGCGGCGGACGACGAGAGCGGCCACTCGGAGCTCGTGCCGTTCTCCACCGAGCGCGCCATCGACGCCGCCATCGCCGCCGACGAGGAGGGCTTCGCGGAGCTGCTCGTGGACTTCGCCCACAGCTACGGGGCACGCGCGCGCGGCGACCACCAGATCTTCGTCGACCTGTTCCGCAACGGCCGGATCCCCGGCCTGTAGACCTGCGGGGCCCCATCGAGGGGCTCCCACAGGAACACATGGCACACTCCTCGGCGATGGACATATCCGGGACGCAGCTCAGGGCCGTGCGCGCGGCGCTCTTCACGGCACTCGTCGTGACGCTCTCCGCCGCGTCGCACGTGCTGCTGTCCCGCGCCCCCCTGCCGCCGGCCACGGTCGCGGCGATCGCCGCCGCCGTCTTCGCCATCGCCTACGCGACGGCGGGGAACGAGCGGGGCTACGGCCACATCGCCGCCCTCCTGATCCCCCTGGAGCTGGCCGCCGACACGGTGTTCACCGCGGGCCAGCACGTCTGTTACGGCGAGGCCGGCGGCCCCGTCGCGGGCCCGCTGCGCGCCGTCGGCTTCGACGTGCTGTGCGGCGGCGCCCCCGTCGGCACCCCGCTGGCCCGGATGACCGCCGAGGGGCACGGCACCGCCTCGCTCCTCGCCGACATGGACCCGGGCGCCGCCTGGCTGCTGCTCGGCGCGCACATCGGTGTGGGCCTCCTCGCGGCGGCCTGGCTGCGGCGCGGCGAGCGGGCGCTGGCCCAGCTGCTGCGCGCGGTCGGCGCGGCGACGTTCCGGCCGCTGCTGCTCGTGGTCGCATCGGTGACCGCGCCGCGGCCGCCCGTACAGCGCCTGCCGCGCCCCGAGCGCCGGGCGCGGGTCACGCGTACACGCCTGCTCGTGCACTTCGTGGGACGGCGTGGACCGCCGTGCTCGGCCGCCTTCGCCTGAGCACCGCAGCCCCCTACGCAGTCACGTACACGGAGAAGAAGATCATGAGCCAGCGCAACAGCCAGGCCGCCAAGTCCGCCGCCCGCGAGCGGATCCGCGCCCAGCAGGAAGCGGAGCGCAAGCGGGAGAAGCGCAAGCGGTCCGTCATCGTCGGCGTCTCCATCGTCGCCGTCCTCGCCATCGCCGGCGGCGTGGGCTATGCCGTCATGCAGTCCAACGCGCCCTCGAAGTGGGAGGAGGCCGCCGACGCGAAGGTGGTCACCCCGGCGAACGCCTCCGGCAAGGACGGCACCACGGTCACGATCGGCAAGTCCGCCAAGAACACGGTCCATCTGTACGAGGACCCGCGCTGCCCCGGTTGCGCGGCCATGGAGCAGTCCATCGGCTCCGCGATCGACAAGGGCATGAAGGACGGCGACTACAAGCTGACCTTCACCCTCGGAACGTTCCTCGACAACAACCTCTCGGGCGAAGGGTCGAAGAACGCCCTCAGCGCGCTCGGCGCCGCCCTCGACGTCAGCCCCGACGCGTTCCTGGAGTACAAGACCGCGCTCTACTCCACGAAGTACCACCCCGAGGAGACGGCCGACGACTTCGCCGAGGACGACTACCTCATCAAGGTCGCGAACACCGTGGACGCCCTCAAGGGCAACAAGAAGTTCAAGAGCGCCGTCGAGAAGGGGACCTTCGACCCCTGGGCCATGAAGATGAGTGACTCCTTCCAGTCGGCCAAGGGCGTGGAGTCCACCCCGACCATCAAGATCAACGACAAGGTGGTCGATACGCCGAAGACCCCCGACGCCTGGAAGGCGGCCCTGAAGAAGGCGGGCGTCACGAAGTAGCGAGCTGAGCACCTCGTCCCGGGGGGGGCGGGCTTATCGGGTTCGCCCCCTCGTGCGATGACCGCTCAGTATCGTGATCACCCGTGACCAGTCGAAACGATCTGCAGTCGTCGCTCAACTCCCCTGCTCCCAGCCGCCGCACCGTCGTCAAGGCCGCGGCCGCCACCGCCGCCCTCGGCGCCCCGCTCGCCGCGATACCCGCGCACGCCGCCGAGGGGCCGGCGTTCCACCACGGGGTGGCCTCCGGGGATCCGCTGCCCGACGGAGTCCTGCTGTGGACCCGGGTGACGCCCGTGCCGGACGCCGTGCCGGGCTCCGGCAAGGGGCCGGACACCGCGGTGAGTTGGGAGGTCGCCGAGGACAAGGGCTTCACCCGCGTCGTCGGCCACGGCAGCACCACCGCGCGGGCGTCCGCCGACCACACCGTGAAGGCCGACGTAAGGGGCCTGCGCCAGGCGACCACCTATTACTTCCGGTTCTCCGCAGGGGACGTCCACTCCCCCGTGGGCCGCACCCGCACCACCCCCGCGCCCGACGCCTCCGCGCACAACATCCGCTTCGGCGTGGTGTCCTGCGCCAACTGGGAGGCGGGGTACTTCTCCCCGTACCGCCACCTCGCGGCCCGCACCGAGCTCGACGCCGTGCTGCACGTCGGCGACTACATCTACGAGTACAAGAGCGGCGAGTACCCGGCCGCCGAGTACGTGGTGCGCCCGCACGAGCCGCGGCACGAGATCACCACGCTCGCCGACTACCGCGTCCGGCACGGGGCCCACAAGACCGACCCCGACGCGCAGGCGATGCACGCCACGCACCCCGTCATCGCCATCTGGGACGACCACGAGTTCGCCGACAACGCCTGGTCGGGCGGCGCGGTCAACCACACCGACGGGACGGAGGGCAGCTGGGCCGCGCGCATGGCCGCCGCCAAGCAGGCCTACTTCGAGTGGATGCCGGTGCGCCCCTCCACCGAGGGCACCGTCTACCGCCGCGTCCGCTACGGCAAGCTCGCCGATCTGCACCTGCTCGACCTGCGGTCCTTCCGCTCCGAGCAGGCGGGCGCCGGCAGCGGCTCGGTCGACGACCCGGACCGTACGATCACCGGCCGCGCCCAGCTCGACTGGCTGAAGGCGGGCCTCGCCGCCTCGGACGCGGCCTGGAAGCTGGTCGGCACCTCGGTGATGATCTCGCCGGTCGCCTTCGGCTCCCTGCCGGCCCACCTGCTGAAGCCCCTCGCGAAGCTGCTCGGCCTGCCGGAGGAGGGCGTGGCCATCAACACCGACCAGTGGGACGGCTACACCGACGACCGCAAGGAACTCATCGCCCACCTGCGCGAGAGGAAGATCCAGAACACCGTCTTCCTGACCGGTGACATCCACATGGCCTGGGCGAACGACGTGCCGGCCAAGGCGGCCACATACCCGCTCTCCGCCTCCGCCGCCACGGAGTTCGTGGTCACGTCGGTGAGCTCCGACAACGTCGACGACCTGCTGCACGTCGCCCCGCACACGCTCTCGCTCGTGGCCGTCGGCGCCATCAAGGCCGCCAACCGCCATGTGAAGTGGCTGGACATGGACTCGCACGGCTACGGGGTCCTCGACGTCACCGCCGAGCGCTCGCAGATGGACTACTACGTGATCTCCGACCGGGCCGACCCCGGGGCGACCTCGTCCTGGGTCCGCTCCTACCGCACGCTCAGCGGCACGCAGAAGGTCGAGCGGGCGGACGCCCCGGTGCGCTGACGCGCGGGGGCGGTCGGGGAGACGGCCGGAGGGACGGCCAGAGGGACGGCTAGAGCGTCTCCAGGAAGCCGAGCGCCGTGCGCCACGTCGCCTCGGCGGCCTGCGCGTCGTAGTCGTCCAGGTCCGGGTCGGTGTAGAGGTGTCCGGCGCCCGCGTAGCGGTAGACCTCCACATCGGCCCCCGTCCGCCCCATCCGCAGGTACCAGGCGCTCAGCCAGTCGTCGGACTCGAACGGGTCGGGCTCGGCGACGTGCAGCTGCACCGGCAGCTCGTCCACGGACGCGTTCTCCGCGATGTCGGAGGTGCCGTGCAGGAGCAGCAGGCCGCGGGCCCGCTCGTCGCCGAGGGCGAGGGTCTGCGCGGTCGCGGCACCGAGCGCGAAGCCCGCGTAGACCAGGCCGCGCTCCGAGTAGGGCGCGGCGGCCAGGATCGCCCGCTTCAGGAGCTCGTCCTTGCCGAGCTCGTCCTGGAAGGCCCTTCCCTCCTCGACGTCGTCGAAGACGCGGCCCTCGAAGAGGTCCGGGGTCCACACCTCGTGCCCCGCGGCGCGCAGGCGGTCGGCCGCCGCGTGCACCGCGGGCCGCAACCCGTACGTCGAGTGGAAAAGCATGATGTTCATGGGGCCATCGTGCCATTCGGCCCCGCCCACTACCCTCGGCGGCATGGAGAACGTACTGCGTCCGTTGATCGTGATCGGCGGCTCGGTCGTGCTCACGGTGATCGTCGGCTGGCTGGTCGACGTGCTGTTGCGCCGGGCCGACGAGCGGCACCACGAGACCCCGCTGTGGGGTCTGCTCCGCCGTGGCCGCGTCCCCTTCCAGGTCGTCCTGTGCACCGCCCTGCTGAGAGGCTCCTACGGCCAGGCCGAGCTCACCAAGGACCACTCGGCGGTGACCGGCCAGATCCTCACCCTCGTCCTCATCGGCTCCACCGCCTGGCTGGTCGTCCGGATCGCGGCGGCGATCGTCGAGTCGTCGTACGCCCGGTACGCGGCCATGCACCGGGACCCGGCCCGGGTCCGTCGGGTCCGCACCCAGGTGACCCTCATCCAGCGGGTGGTCACCGCGATCGTCGGTGTGGTGGCCGTCGCCGCGATGCTGCTCACGTTCCCCGCCATGCAGGCGGCGGGTGCCTCGCTGCTCGCCTCCGCCGGCATCCTGGGCATCGTCGCCGGTGTCGCCGCCCAGTCCACCCTCGGCAACCTCTTCGCCGGGCTGCAGATCGCCTTCGGCGACATGGTGCGGCTCGGGGACACGGTGGTGGTGGACGGCGAGTGGGGCACGGTCGACGAGATCACGCTGACCTTCCTGACCGTCCGGACCTGGGACGAGCGCCGGATCACCATGCCCGTGTCGTACTTCACGGCGAAGCCCTTCGAGAACTGGTCGCGGGGCGGCGCGGAGATGACCGGCACCGTCTTCTTCCAGCTGGACCACTCGGCGCCGATCGCACTGATGCGCGAGCAGCTCCACGACATCCTGCGCGACTGCGCGGCGTGGGACGGCAGGGACTGGGGCCTCGCGGTCACGGACACCACCACGAGCACCATCGAGGTACGCGCCCTGGTGACCGCGAAGGACGCGGACGACATCTGGACGGTGCGGGTCACGGTGCGCGAGCAGATGATCCGCTGGCTCACCGACCACCACTCCTACGCGCTGCCGCGGGTCACCACCGTCTCGGCCGTCGAGCCGCTGACCAACGGCCACCGGCCGCGGTACGAGCCGCTCTCGCCGGACGTGCCGCGCACGGGCCGCGGCTGAGGCGCCGCCGGCCGGTCCGCCCGGTGCTCAGCGCAGGCTGCGTACGTCGAGGTGGCGCAGGACCCGGTCGACGACCTCCGGGTCGGCGCCGGGTTCGCTGCGCGCCGCGAGCACCTCGTGGCGGGCGGCCGACATCATGTCGCGCTGGATGCGCTGGACGGCCTTGAGGCGGTCGACGCGCTTGGCGTACCGGGCGCGCCGCTCGTCGTCGAGGAGGTCGGGGCTGATCCTGGCGCCGATGTCGAGGGCGCCGCGGTGCAGCCGCTCGGAGAGATCGTCGGGGAGCTCCTCGACGTCCTCGATCTCCTTGAGGCGCCGCTTGGCGGCCTTGGCCGCGCGGAGCGCGAGCGTCCGCTCCAGCTCGCGCTCCGCGTCGGCGTCCGCGCGTACGTTGAGCTTGCGGACCAGCCAGGGCAGGGTGAGCCCCTGGACGACGAGGGTCGCCATGATCACGCAGAACGCGATGAAGATGATCTCGTCACGGCCGGGGAACGGGCTCCCGTCGTCCGTCTTGAGCGGAATGGCGAGGGCCAGCGCGACGGAGGCCACGCCCCGCATCCCCGACCACCACATCACGACGGTCTCGCGCCAGGTGGTCGGGATCTCCTCGTCGACGTCCCGCCGCTTGTGCAGCCGCTTGGCCAGCCAGGTCGCGGGCAGCAGCCAGAGCAGTCGTACGCCGACCACGACGGCGACGATCGCCGCGCCCCAGCCGTACATCTGCCACTGGTGGCCCTTCGCGATGCCGAAGACGTTGTGCAGTTCGAGGCCGATGAGGCCGAACGCGATGCCGGTGACCAGGGTGTCGACGATCTGCCAGAAGGTCTGTCCGGTGATCCGGCCGAGCACGTCGTCGGCGTCGACGGCGTTCTCCGCGAGGTAGAGCGCCGTGGTGAGGACGGCGAGCACGCCGGAGCCGAGCAGCTCCTCGGCGAGCACATAGCTGACGAACGGCACGAGGAGGGTGAGGCCGGTCTGCAGGGTGGCGTCGCCGAGCAGCCCCATCAGCTTGTTGGTGAGCCAGCCGAGCACCAGGCCGACGAGGACGGCGACCACGCCGGACAGCACGAGCAGGCCCACGGCGGACGGCAGCGAGAAGGTGCCGCTCACCGCGGCCGCGATGGCCACGTGGTAGAGCACAATCGCCGTGACGTCGTTGAAGAGCCCCTCGCCCTCCAGGATCGACACCAGCCTGCGCGGCAGCCCGAGCGACCCGGCGACGGCGGTCGCGGCGACCGGGTCGGGCGGCGCCACCAGCGCCCCGAGCGCCACGGCGGCGGCGAGCGGCAGGCCCGGCACTATGGCGTTGGCCATCGCCGCGACCGCCGCCGTCGTCACGAACACCAGCGCCACGGCGAGCAGGAAGATGGGCCGGATGTTGGCCGTGAACTGCCGCCAGGAGGTGCGCTGCACGGAGGCGTAGAGCAGCGGCGGCAGGACCAGCGGAAGGATGTAGTCGGGCGGGATCTCGACGTTGGGCACGAACGGCAGCAGCGCCATGCCGATCCCCGCGAGCGTCATCAGGACCGGCGCGGGCAGCCCGAGCCGGTCGCCCAGCGGAACCGTGATCACGGCACCGAGCAGCAAGATGAGCACCAGCGCCAGTTGGTCCACGGTGTGCACTCCGGGTCGAGATTCGAACGATCAAGACCTCAACCCTGCCACGCAATCACCGCCAACCCGGACCAATGCCCTTCGGCGCCTTCGCGCGGCGGGGTCGCCGTCAGCGGTCCAGCGGCTTGCGCATCGCCCGGTGCGGGATCCCCGCGTCGGGGAACTCCGGTCCGTACACCTCGTACCCCAGGCGTTCGTAGAAACCCAGGGCGTGCGTCTGTGCGTGCAGGTCCACGGCGGTCAGGCCGCGCGCGCGAGCCGCGTCCTCGATGGCGCGGACCAGAGCGGCCCCCACGCCGAGCCCGCGCGCGGCCCGGGTCACCGCGAGCCGGCCGAGGGCGCCCACTCCGGCGTCCCCGCCGTTCTTCGCGGCGGCGGCCGCGCCGGTCAGGAGCCGTCCGGTGCCCAGCGGGACACCGTCCTCGCGCACGGCCAGGACGTGCACCGCCCCGGCGTCGTACGCGTCGTACTCCAGCTCTTCCGGCACCTGCTGCTCGGCCACGAAGACGTCCTTGCGGACCGCGAAGCAGGCCTCCAGGTCGTCGGTGCCCGCCGCGACCCGGACGGTCACCGCGGTCACGAGCTCTCCGCGCGCACCCGGTCAAGGGCCAGCTGCAGGTCGTCGGGGTACTGGCTCTCGAACTCCGCCCACTGGCCGTCGCCCGGGTGCTCGAAGCCGAGCCGGACGGCGTGCAGCCACTGGCGGGTGAGGCCGAGGCGCTTGGCGAGGGTGGGGTCCGCGCCGTACGTCAGGTCGCCCACGCAGGGGTGCCGGTGCGCCGCCATGTGCACGCGGATCTGGTGGGTGCGGCCCGTCTCCAGCTTGATGTCGAGCAGCGAGGCCGCCCGGAACGCCTCGATGAGGTCGTAGTGCGTCACGGAGGGCTTGCCCTCGGCGGTGACCGCCCACTTGTAGTCGTGGTTCGGGTGGCGGCCGATGGGGGCGTCGATGGTGCCGCTCATCGGGTCGGGGTGACCCTGGACCAGCGCGTTGTAGCGCTTGTCGACCGTGCGCTCCTTGAACTGGCGCTTCAGGGAGGTGTACGCGCGCTCGGACTTGGCGACGACCATCAGACCGGAGGTGCCGACGTCCAGGCGGTGCACGATGCCCTGGCGCTCGGCGGCGCCGGAGGTGGAGATCCGGTAACCCGCCGCCGCGAGGCCGCCGATCACGGTCGTGCCGGTCCAGCCGGGGCTCGGGTGCGCGGCCACGCCGACCGGCTTGACGATCACGACGATGTCGTCGTCGTCATGCACGATCTCCATGCCCTCGACGGGCTCGGCGACGATCTGCACCGGAGCGGGCGCCTGCGGCATCTCCACTTCCAGCCAGGCGCCGCCGTGCACCCGCTCGGACTTGCCGACCACCGAGCCGTCGACCGCGACCTTCCCCGCCGCGGCGAGCTCGGCGGCCTTCGTACGGGAGAACCCGAACATGCGCGAGATGGCGGCGTCGACGCGCTCGCCCTCCAGGCCGTCCGGCACGGGCAGGGTTCGGATCTCGGGAATCGTGCTCACCCATTGAGTATGCAGGAGCCCACCGACACTGCCGCACCACAGCCCTTCGTACCGCCCCGGGCCCGGGGTCTCAGTCCTTGTGGACCGTGCCGTCCGGGTCGAGGCCGCGGAAGGAGAGCAGCACGATCAGGATGCCGCCGCAGACGATCGCCGAGTCCGCGAGATTGAAGACCGCGAAGCCCTTCGGGGCGATGAAGTCGACCACGGCGCCCTCGAAGACGCCGGGCGCGCGGAAGAGGCGGTCGGTGAGGTTGCCCAGCGCGCCGCCGAGCAGCAGGCCGAGCGCGATGGCCCACGGCAGGCTGTACAGCTTGCGGGCGAGCCGCGCGATCACCACGATGACCGCCGCGGCGATGCAGGTGAAGATGATGGTGAAGGCCTCGCCGAAGCCGAAGGCCGCGCCCGCGTTGCGGATGGCGGAGAGGCGCAGCCAGTCCCCGACGAGCTCGATCGAGTCGTGGTGCTCCAGCTTCGCGACCACGATCATCTTGCTGACCAGGTCCAGGGCGTACGCGACGACGGCCACCGCGAACAGCACGGCGATCCGGCGCCTGCCCTTGCCCGGGCCCGTGCCCTTGTCCGCCGAGCCGTTGTCCGCCGGACCGTCCCGATCCGCGGCGGCACCGGACTGCTCCGGCTCCGCCCCGGCCTCCTCGGGGATGTCCGGCGTACCGATGATGCGCTCCGCCTCTGCCACGTGAGTCCCTCGACCTAGGTACCTGACTGGGGACGAGGGTACGGCACACGCGTACGGTGCCCGGCGCCCAGGCCGGGCTCAGTAGCGGCGTTCCTGCTTCTGCTTGCACTCCACGCACAGCGTCGCGCGCGGGAAGGCCTGCATCCGTGCCTTGCCGATCGGGTTGCCGCAGTTCTCGCAGAGCCCGTAGGTCCCGGCGTCGAGCCGCTCCAGGGCGCGCTCGGTCTGTTCGAGCATCTCGCGCGCGTTGGCCGCCAGCGACATCTCGTGTTCCCGCGTGATGTTCTTCGTGCCGGTGTCCGCCTCGTCGTCGCCCGCCCCGTCGCCGGAGTCCCGCATCAACCCCGCGAGGGCCTCCTCGGAGGCGGCGATCTCGCTGCGCAGCCGCAGCGACTCGCTCTGCAGGTCCGTGCGCGCCTCCGCGACCTCTGCCGGGGTCCACGGGTCCTCGCCGGGCCGGACCGCGAGCTCGCCGGGCACCGCCGCGGTCCCGCGCGCCTTGGGCAACGCCGTCGCCGTCTTCGCCGCTGTCGCCGTGCCCGGAGTCTTCTTCGCAACCACCGTCGTGGCTCCCGTCGTCTCCGCGGCCTCAGCCGCGTCCTCGGCCGCAGACGCGGCCGTCTCCTTGACCGTGCTGGTGCTCTTCTTGGTCGCGCGCTTGTGGGCCGCGGTCTTCTTGGTCGCGCTTTTCTTCGCGGCGCTCTTCTTGGCCGGGGCTTCTGCCGGAGGCTCGGCTTTTGCCGGGGGCTTCTTGGCAGCCGCCTTCTTCGCGGCCGCCTTCTTGGTCGCCGTCTTCTTGGTCGCCGTCTTCTTGGGGGTGGCCTTCTTGGCGGCCTTCTTGGTCGCCGTCTTCGAAGGCGGGGCCTCGGAGGCGGGCGCATCCGTGGCCGCGGTCTTCTCGGGCTCGCCGACCTTGGTCACCGCCTTCTTCGCGGCCGCCTTTTTGACCGCGGTCTTCTTGGCCACCGCCTTCTTCGCCTTGGCGACCGCCTTCTTCGCCGCGGCCTTCGGCCCGCTCGGCCCCGCCTCCTGGGACGGGTCCTCGCCGCCTGCCCGCGCGGTGTCGGACACCTGCGCCGCCTTGGCCCCGTGCGTGCTCTTCTTGCCGCTCACATCCTTGGACGTCACCGCGGCCGCCCCGGTGGATCTGCCGGACGCCGACTGCTGTACGGCGGTCTTCTTCGCCACCATGGCCGCGGCCCCTTCACATATTGTGATCTTGCTCGCGAATCGTGCTGGGACGATAAATCGACTCCAGGCCCGCGGCAACGGGGCACGCCGCCCGATCCGCCCGCCCCGCGGGTACCGCGCGGCGAGTCTGCATGCGTTGTGCCCAACTCCCTGCCGGGTAATCCGCCGCCCGCCACCCGCCCGGAACCGGCCGACCCGCATGTCGCCATTCGGGTCAGTACGCCCCCGCTCTCCCACCCGCCCCACGGCTCCCGGAAAAGCGGTCGGCCGCCCCCGCACCGGCGCCGTACACTGGGCGGCAGCGAGAAGCGTGGATGGGGACGAGTAGCGGCGTACGCAGCCATGAGCGACCCGGGGACGGTGTGAGCCCGGGGGCCAGCGCGACGTGAAGATCACCCCGGAGCCGCCGGAAGAAAGCCGCAGCCCTCGGGCCCGGCCGGTAGACCCGGTTTCGCGACCCCAATGAGGGGGCTCACCGGCACGAAACCCCGTTCCGGAGGGCCAAGGAGGGTGGTACCGCGGGAGCGCGCCGCACCAGGCGCACACAGCTCTCGTCCCTCCGACGGAAGGCAGCACATCCGTTGGAGGAGTTCGTCGATGACGCCGCCGCAGTACCGCCAGGTGCCCGCCCAGGTCGACCTGCCCGCCCTCGAGCACGCCGTGCTCGACTTCTGGCAAGAGCAGAAGATCTTCGCCAAGAGCCTTGAGCAGTCCGAGGGCCGCCCCGAGTGGGTGTTCTACGAGGGCCCGCCGACCGCCAACGGCATGCCGGGCGCCCACCACATCGAGGCCCGCGTCTTCAAGGACGTCTTCCCGCGCTTTCGCACCATGCGGGGCTACCACGTCGCCCGCAAGGCCGGCTGGGACTGCCACGGCCTCCCGGTCGAGCTCGCGGTCGAGAAGGAGCTCGGGTTCAACGGCAAGAAGGACATCGAGGCGTACGGCATCGCCGAGTTCAACGCCAAGTGCCGTGAGTCCGTGACCCGGCACACCGACGCCTTCGCCGACCTCACGACCCGCATGGGGTACTGGGTCGACCTCGACGACGCGTACCGCACGATGAACCCCGAGTACGTGGACTCGGTCTGGTGGTCCCTGAAGGAGATCTTCAACAAGGACCTCCTGGTCCAGGACCACCGCGTCGCCCCCTGGTGCCCCCGCTGCGGCACGGGCCTGAGCGACCACGAGCTGGCGCAGGGCTACGAGACGGTCGTCGACCCCTCCGTCTACGTCCGCTTCCCGCTCACCGGTGGCCCGCTGGCGGGCGAGGCGGCCCTCCTGGTGTGGACGACCACTCCGTGGACCCTCGTCTCCAACACCGCCGTCGCCGCGCACCCCGACGTCACGTACGTCGTCGCGACGAACGGCGAGGAGAAGCTCGTCGTCGCCGAGCCGCTCGTCGAGAAGGCCCTCGGCGAGGGCTGGGAAACCACGGGACAGACCTTCACCGGCGCCGAGATGGAGCGCTGGACCTATCAACGTCCCTTCGAGCTGGTCGAGTTCCCGACTCCGGCGCACTACGTCGTCAACGCCGACTACGTCACGACCGAGGACGGCACCGGTCTGGTCCACCAGTCCCCCGCCTTCGGTGAGGACGACCTCAAGGTCTGCCGCGCGTACGGCCTTCCGGTGGTGAACCCGGTCCGTCCCGACGGCACCTTCGAGGAGGACGTGGCGCTCGTCGGCGGTGTCTTCTTCAAGAAGGCCGACGAGACCCTCACCAAGGACCTGGAAGAGCGCGGGCTGCTCTTCAAGCACATCGCGTACGAGCACAGCTACCCGCACTGCTGGCGCTGCCACACGGCGCTGCTCTATTACGCGCAGCCGTCCTGGTACATCCGCACGACGGCCATCAAGGACCGGCTCCTCCAGGAGAACGAGAAGACCAACTGGTTCCCGGACTCGGTCAAGCACGGCCGCTTCGGCGACTGGCTGACCAACAACGTCGACTGGGCGCTCTCCCGCAACCGCTACTGGGGCACCCCGCTGCCCATCTGGCGCTGCGAGGAAGGCCACTTGACGTGCGTGGGTTCGCGCGCCGAGCTCACCGACCTGACGGGCACCGACCAGTCGGAGCTCGACCCGCACCGCCCGTTCATCGACGCGATCACCTTCGCGTGCCCGCAGGAGGGCTGCGGCAGCACCGCCACGCGCGTGCCGGAGGTCATCGACGCCTGGTACGACTCCGGTTCGATGCCGTTCGCGCAGTGGGGCTACCCGTACAAGAACAAGGAGCTCTTCGAGAGCCGCTACCCCGCGCAGTTCATCTCGGAGGCCATCGACCAGACGCGCGGCTGGTTCTACACGCTGATGGCGGTGGGCACCCTCGTCTTCGACAAGTCGAGTTACGAGAACGTGGTCTGCCTCGGTCACATCCTCGCCGAGGACGGCCGCAAGATGTCCAAGCACCTGGGCAACACCCTGCAGCCCATCCCGCTCATGGACCAGCACGGCGCCGACGCGGTCCGCTGGTTCATGGCGGCCGGCGGCTCCCCCTGGGCGGCCCGCCGGGTGGGCCACGGCACCATCCAGGAGGTCGTCCGCAAGACGCTCCTCACGTACTGGAACACGGTCGCCTTCCAGGCGCTGTACGCGCGTACGTCGGCGTGGGCCCCGAGCGAGGCCGACCCGGCGCCGGCCGACCGCCCGATCCTGGACCGCTGGCTGCTCAGCGAGCTGCACGCGCTGACCGACCAGGTCACCCAGGCCCTGGAGAGCTACGACACCCAGCGCGCGGGCAAGCTCCTGTCCGTCTTCGTCGACAACCTCTCCAACTGGTACGTGCGCCGCTCCCGCCGCCGCTTCTGGCAGGGCGACAAGGCGGCCCTGCGCACCCTGCACGAGGTCGTCGAGACGGTCACGCGCCTGATGGCCCCGCTGACGCCGTTCATCACGGAGCGTGTCTGGCAGGACCTGGTCGTGCCCGTCACCCCGGACGCCCCGGAGTCGGTGCACCTCTCCTCCTGGCCGGAGGCGGACCTCTCCGCGATCGACCCGGAGCTGTCCCGGCAGATGCTCCTCGTCCGCCGCCTGGTGGAGCTGGGCCGCGCCACGCGCGCGGAGTCGGGCGTCAAGACCCGTCAGCCGCTCTCCCGCGCGCTGATCGCGGCCGCGGGCTTCGAGAAGCTGGGCCCGGAGCTGCGCGCCCAGATCACCGAGGAGCTGAACGTCTCCTCCCTGGCGACCCTCTCCGAGGTGGGCGGCTCCCTGGTGGACACGACCGCCAAGGCGAACTTCCGGGCCCTCGGCAAGCGCTTCGGCAAGGGCGTCCAGGCGGTCGCCAAGGCCGTCGCCGAGGCCGACGCGGCCGCGCTCTCCCTGGCCCTGCGCGAGGGCACGGCCTCGGTCGAGGTCGATGGCGAGAGCGTGACGCTGGCCCCGGACGAGGTCATCATCACGGAGACCCCGCGCGAGGGCTGGTCGGTGGCCTCCGAGTCGGGCGCCACGGTCGCCCTCGACCTGGAGATCACCGAGGAGCTGCGCCGGGCCGGCCTGGCCCGTGACGCGATCCGGATGATCCAGGAGGCCCGCAAGAACAGCGGCCTGGACGTCGCGGACCGCATCGCCCTGCGCTGGACCTCCCCGGACCCGGTGGTCGTCACCGCCCTGTCCGACCACGCCGAGCTGATCGCGGACGAGGTCCTCGCCACGGACTTCGCCGAGGGCGAGGCCGACGACACCTTCGGGGAGCCGTTCACGGACGACGCCCTGAAGCTGACGTTCCGCCTCCGCAAGGCGTAAACGCACACGCAAAGGCCCGGTCCCCTCAGGGGCCGGGCCTTTCGCGTACGGCGCACCGAAGCGCACAAAAGGGCCGGGCCCCCAGATGTCTGGGGGCCCGGCCCTGAACGCTGCCGACGCCGCTACGGCGTGGGATCGCCCGTCAGTTGTCGTCCTCGTCGATGAGGAAGCCACGCATCGGCGACGGGGCCTGCTGCATCGGCTGCTGGCCCTGCGGCCGCACCGGCGCCATCGGCTGGGTCATCGCCGGCGACATCTGCTGCTGGCCGCCGTACGACGGGCCACCGGCGGGCTGGTTGCCGCCGCCCATCGACTGGTTGCCGCCGTAGGACGGGGCACCCGCGCCGGCCGGAGCCATCGACGGCGCCGGGGACGGCGGCAGCGAGGCGGTGGCCGGAGTGCGCGGCGGGGCCAGCGAGTCGTCGGCCTGGGTCTCCAGCTGGCGCAGCTGCGACTCCAGGTACGACTTCAGACGCGTGCGGTACTCGCGCTCGAAGCCGCGCAGGTCCTCGACCTTGCGCTCCAGCGTGGCGCGGGCGGACTCCAGGGAGCCCATCGCGACACGGTGCTTCTCCTGCGCGTCCCGCTCCAGGGCGTCGGCCTTGGCACGGGCGTCACGCTCGAGGCCCTCGGCGCGCGAACGGGCCTCGCCGACGATCTTGTTGGCCTCGGAACGGGCCTCCGCGATCGCCTGGTCCGCGGTCTGCTGCGCCAGGGAGAGCACACGGGCGGCACTGTCGCCACCGGGGCCCTGACCGGGCTGCGGCATCTGCGGGCCACCCATCGGACCCTGGCCCATGGGACCGCCCATCGGGCCACCCATCGGACCCTGGCCCATGGGGCCACCGGGACCCTGCGGACCGCCCTGCGGGCCGTGCCCACTGGGGCCTGCGGGCAGCTGCGGCGCACCGCCGGGCAGCTGCGGCGGGCCGCCCATGGGGCCGCCCATCTGCTGCTGCTGCTGCGGCGGGACCGGCTGCGGACCCGATATTGCGGCGGGCACGGGGGCGCCGGGACCGCGCTGGTCCTGCGGCCCGTCGGGGCCGGGGCCCTTACGCATGCCGCCCTGCTGCTGGTTCTGCGCGGCGGCACGGGTGGCCGCCGCGAGCTTGGCGCGCAGGTCCTCGTTCTCACGGAGGAGGCGGGTCAGTTCGGCTTCGACCTCATCGAGGAAGGCATCGACCTCGTCCTCGTCATAGCCTTCTCGGAGGCGGACGGTCGTGAACTGCTTGTTACGCACGTCCTCGGGGGTCAACGGCATCTCTTCACCTCAACGTAGTCGTCGGCATTCGGCAAGACCGTATCGTTCACAGCCAGCTCACTACGGTGATCAGGATGTAGACGATGATCATCAGTACGAAGAAGGACAGGTCGAGCGCCACGCCCCCGAGACGCAGCGGCGGAATGAACCGCCGCAGAAGCTTGAGCGGTGGATCAGTGACAGTGTAGGTGGCCTCCAGAACGACCACCATCGCCTTGCCGGGTTGCCATGAGCGGGCGAACTGGAAGACGTAGTCCATGACCAACCGGAAGATCAGCACGATGAGGAAGCACATCAGCGCGATGTAAAGCACCTGCCCGACCACGCTCATGTCCGCGGTTCCCTCTCCCCTGTTTCCCGTGCTCGTCGTTCCGGTACTGCGTCTACGGCAACACTTGCGTCTCAGCTCTGGTTGAAGAACCCGCCCTCTGCGATGCGAGCCTTGTCCTCCGCCGTTACATCGACGTTAGCAGGCGACAACAGGAACACCTTCTGCGTCACTCGTTCAATGCTGCCATGCAGACCGAAGACCAGACCGGCGGCAAAGTCGACAAGTCGCTTCGCATCCGTGTCGTCCATCTCCGTCAGATTCATGATCACCGGAGTGCCCTCGCGGAAGTGTTCCCCGATGGTACGGGCCTCGTTGTAGGTCCGGGGGTGCAATGTGGTGATGCGGTAGGGCTCCCGCTCGGACACGACCTTGGGCATGATCACCGGTGCGTTCTTCTCCAGGCTCTGGCGTTCAGGTGTGATGGATGCCACGGGGGCGATTCGTGCCGGACGTCCGGATTCCGCGGCCAGCGAAGCGGAATGCGGCGCCGGTTCACGCTGGGCGGGCGGCTGCACCACTCGTACCGATTCGTCCCGTTGTGACTGATGGGACTGGTGCGACTGATGGGGCGGTTCGTGCCTCCTGCGGTCGCGCTCGGGCTCCGGCTCGGGTTCGAACTCGTCATCGGGGTCGAACCCCGGACCGTCGTACCCATCGTCCTCCACGAGGCCGAGGTAGACCGCCATCTTGCGCATCGCGCCGGCCATGCTCTGAGTCCTCCGCTCTGTGGTGGATCGGCTGTCGTCACCAACTGCCCGCGATCCACGAGGTATCCCCGCCCAACAGCGAGAATGACCATATTTTCTGCTGTGGTCCGACTTCTTGGCGACGTTACCCGAGCCCGGGTCGGACTCCGAGTACCGCCGTACCGACGCGCACATGTGTCGCCCCGGCCGAAACGGCCTGCTCGAGGTCCGCACTCATCCCTGCCGACACCATGTTCGCAGCAGGATGAGCCGCGCGCATGAGGGTTGAGAATTCCATCAACCGCTCGAACGCCGCCTGTTGCCGCCCCGCGTACGGCCCGGTGAGCGGGGCGACGGTCATCAGACCGTCGATCCGCAGCCCCGGCGCCGCCGCCACGAGGTCGGCCAACTCCTCGATTCCGCCGGGCCCCACCCCGCCCCGCTCGCCCCGCCCGTTCTCCTCGGCGTCGAGCGCGACCTGGATGAGGCAGCCGACCTCACGCTCCGCGCGCACCGCGGCCGCCGACAGAGCTGTGACGAGCTTGGGACGATCGACCGACTGCACCAGATCGGCATAACCGACCACGGAACGGACCTTGTTGGTCTGCAATTGGCCCACGAAGTGCCAGGTGAGGGGGAGATCCGCGCACTCGGCCGCCTTCGGCGCCGCGTCCTGGTCACGGTTCTCCGCGACGTGCCGCACGCCGAGTTCCGAAAGGAACCGCACATCGCTCGCGGGGTAGGTCTTCGTGACCACGATGAGGGTCACGTCCTCCCGCTTGCGCCCGGCCGCCGCGCACGCCGCGGCGATGCGCTCCTCGACCTCGGCGAGATTCGCCGCGAGTTGGGACTTGCGCTCCGTCATGCCCTATCAGTCCAGCCAGACATAGCCCGCGAGACGACCGGTGGTCCGGTCGCGGCGGTACGAGAAGTGGTCACCGGATTCCAGGGTGCACACCGGCGACTGCTCCCGGTCCACCACCCCGAGCCGCTCCAGCTGGGCGTGGACCCCGGCGGTCACGTCGACCGCGGGCGTGCCCCAACTGGTTTCGGCGTACGCCGTCGGCTCGACGGCGGCGACATCGGCGCGCATCGCCTCCGGCACTTCGTAGCACCGGCCGCAGACCGCGGGTCCGGTGCGGGCGACGATGCGCCCGGGGTCCGCGCCGAGCTCCACCATCGCCTCGACAGCGGCGGGCACGACGCCCGCCAGCATGCCCGGCCGGCCCGCGTGCGCCGCGGCCGCGACCCGGGCGACCGGGTCGGCGAGCAGCACGGGCGTGCAGTCGGCGGTGAGGACGGCGAGGGCGAGGCCGACGCGGGCGGTCACCACCGCGTCGACGGCGGGGAGCTCGGCGTCCGGGCCCCAGGGCCCTTCGACCACCGCGACCTCGCGGCCGTGCACCTGGTGCATCCAGACGACGTGGTCCGGTTCGACGCCGAGGGACGTGGCGGCCAGCGCGCGGTTGGTGCGCACGGCTTCGGCGTCGTCGCCGACCGCGCCGCCGAGGTTGAGCTCTTCGTACGGAACGGCGCTCACCCCGCCCCACCTGTCGGTGAAGGCGAAGTGCGCGCCGCTCACGGTGCTGTGCTTGCTTATCACTTCAAGAAGTCCGGCACGTCCAGCTCTTCGGCCTGGCTGTCCTGGTAGGGACGGGCCGGCGGGACCTGCGGCGGGGTCGACGGCGCGGACGGGGCCTCGTTCGCCGGGGCCGACTCGGCCGGCTCCGGGGTCGAGGGCTCGTCGCGCGGCGTGACGCTGCCGAGGCCGCCGAAGGCCGGGCGGGACGATTCGGCGGGCCGGGACGGCGTCGAGGCGGCGGACGGGGCCGACTCCTCGCGCTTGGCCGAGCCGGACGTCGAGCCGAGGACGGTGTCCCGCTTGGACGGCGGCTGGCCGCCGTCGAAGCCCGCCGCGATGACGGTGACCCGGACCTCGTCGCCGAGCGCGTCGTCGATGACCGCGCCGAAGATGATGTTGGCCTCGGGGTGCGCGGCCTCGCTGACCAGCTGGGCCGCTTCGTTGATCTCGAAGAGGCCGAGGTCGGAGCCGCCGGAGATGGAGAGCAGGACTCCCCGTGCTCCGTCGATGGACGCCTCCAGGAGCGGCGAGGAGATCGCCATCTCCGCGGCGGCCACCGCGCGGTCGTCGCCGCGGGCCGAGCCGATGCCCATGAGCGCCGAACCGGCCTCGGACATGACCGACTTGACGTCGGCGAAGTCGAGGTTGATCAGGCCGGGTGTGGTGATGAGGTCGGTGATGCCCTGGACACCGGAGAGCAGGACCTGGTCCGCCGACTTGAAGGCGTCGAGGACGGAGACCTGGCGGTCCGAGATGGACAGGAGCCGGTCGTTGGGGATGACGATGAGGGTGTCGACCTCTTCGCGCAGCTCCGCGATGCCGTCCTCGGCCTGGTTGGCCCGGCGCCGGCCCTCGAAGGTGAACGGCCGGGTGACCACGCCGATGGTGAGGGCGCCGAGCGAGCGCGCGATGTTGGCGACGACGGGTGCGCCGCCGGTGCCGGTGCCACCGCCTTCGCCGGCGGTGACGAAGACCATGTCGGCCCCCTTGAGGACCTCCTCGATCTCCTCGCGGTGGTCCTCCGCCGCCTTGCGGCCGACGGCCGGGTTGGCCCCGGCGCCGAGGCCGCGGGTGAGTTCACGGCCGACGTCGAGCTTGACGTCGGCGTCGCTCATCAACAGGGCTTGCGCGTCGGTGTTGATGGCGATGAACTCGACGCCCTTGAGACCGACCTCGATCATCCGGTTGATGGCATTGACACCACCGCCGCCGACACCGATGACTTTGATGACTGCGAGGTAGTTCTGCGGTGCTGCCACGTCGAAGGCCTCTCGCCTCGAGTTACGTGTCGCCGTTTCGCATCGATGCGATGCGGCGACTGATGCCGAATGGGACGGTCCGAACGCCGACCCGAACCCTAACGCTGAAGTTTAGGGTTACCAGTGTGTCTGTTCCTTGGACTCTTCCGAACAGGACACTAAGTCGACAAGTGGCGCACGTTCAACGAACACGCCGAACCTCCCGTTTTTCTTTTCACCCTATGTGATCAGCCGTAGCGCTGCCGAACCAGGGTGCTGGCCTGCGACGATATGCGTCAACTCCCCGACGATGCAGGGGCGGTGGGGACGCTCACATCGAAGTGGCTTGCCTTCGGAGCTGCTTTCATGAGTGCGATGAGGGTGCCGGCTTTCGTCCGGCCCTTCTCGCCGCTGCCCCATGCCACGGTGCGCCCACCGCTCAACTCCAGCGAGATGGCGTCGAACGAGCGGACCTTGACGGTCCGGGTGGCCCCGGCGACCGTCGGGGGCAGATCGCCCGCGACCCGCACCGCCTCGCGCAGCAGCCGGTCGGTGCCGAACCGGCGCAGGCTCGCCGCCCCGCTCTCCCGGTCCGGCGCCAATTCGAGCCGCGGCACCGCCTTCGGCGCCTGATCGACCGTGGCGAATCGCACTCCCTTGGCGTCCACTTCGACGAACTTTCCGCCCTTTTCGATGAGAAGAACGGGCTTGCGTTCCGTCACTTTGAGTCCGATTCCGTGCGGCCAGGACCGGACGACGTCAACCGAGTCGATGCGGGGCAATTTCGATCGCAACCGGTCTTCGACGGCTTCGGTGTCGACCGAAATCAGTGGTGCCCCGACGGGGGCGTCGGCCGCCTCGCGCACCTCGCGGGGCGTCAGCACCTCGGTGCCCGACGCCTTCACGTGCTCCAGGCGGAGCAACTGCGAGCCGTAGAGCACCCAGACGCCGCCGGCGCCGAGCAGCACGACGAGCACCAGAATGACAATCAGGGTGCGCGAGCGCGGCAGCCGCCGCAGTGCCGGGCGGCGGACGCGCGGCGGGCGGGGCGGGCCGGACTTCTTCTTCTGCCGTTCGGCGGTGGTCGGTCCGGCCACGGTCCCCTGCCTTCTCACGCGTTGCGGCGTGACGCAATCGCCTCGTACACCATGCCGACGAGGAGGTCGTCGGCGTCCCTGCGGCCGAACTCCGAAGCGGCGCGGGACATCTCGTACAGCCGGTGCGGATCCGCCAGTACGGGCAGGACGTTGCCCTGGACCCACTCCGGGGTCAGTTCCGCGTCGTCGACGAGGAGTCCGCCGCCCGCCTTGACCACCGGCTGGGCGTTGAGCCGCTGTTCGCCGTTGCCGATCGGCAGCGGGACGTACGCGGCGGGCAGCCCGACGGCGGAGAGTTCGGCCACGGTCATCGCGCCCGCGCGGCAGAGCATCATGTCGGCCGCGGCGTACGCGAGGTCCATCCGGTCCACGTACGGTACCGGGATGTACGGGGGCATCCCCGGCATCTGCTGCACCTGCGGCAATTCGTTCTTCGGGCCGACCGCGTGCAGGATCTGGATGCCCGCACGCTGCAGCACCGGAGCGGCCTGCTGGACGACCTCGTTGAGCCGCCGTGCGCCCTGTGAGCCGCCGGAGACGAGCAGCGTCGGCAGGTTGGGGTCGAGGCCGAAGGCGGCGCGCGCCTCCGGGCGGACCCGGGCCCGGTCCAGCGTCGCGATGGTGTGCCGCAACGGGATGCCGATGTAGCGGGAGTTGCGCAGCTTGCTGTCGGGGGTGGCGACGGCCACCCCGTGGGCGTACCGCGAGCCGATCTTGTTGGCGAGGCCGGGCCGCGCGTTGGCCTCGTGCACCACGATCGGCGTCCCGGTCCGCTTGGCCGCGAGGTAGCCCGGCAGGGCCACGTAGCCGCCGAAGCCGACGACGCAGTCCGCCTTGGTGCGCTCCAGGATCTGCTCGGCCGCCTTGATGGTGCCGCGCAGCCGCCCCGGGACGGTGATCAGCTCAGGGGTGGGCTTGCGCGGCAGGGGTACGGCCGGGATCAGCGCCAGTTCGTAGCCCCGCTCGGGTACGAGTCGGGTCTCGAGTCCACGCTCCGTGCCCAGGGCCGTGATGCCCACGGTCGGGTCCTGCCTCCGCAGGGCGTCCGCGAGGGCGAGCGCGGGCTCGATGTGGCCGGCGGTCCCCCCACCGGCGAGTACGACATGCACCGAAATTCACCGCTCTCCGGACGAACGCGCCGTGACGCGCCGTCTCATCGTGTTCCATCTCACCCGAGGTTGCCGCATGGCCAGGGCCGCCTTCGCCGCCGGGTCCGATCGCGCGAAGGCGATGAGGAGTCCGATGGCGAACATGGTCGGCAGCAGGGCCGAACCCCCGTAGGAGAACAGCGGGAGCGGGACACCGGCGATCGGCAGCAGACCGAGCACCGCACCGACGTTGATCACGGCCTGCGCCGTGATCCAGGTGGTCACGCCTCCCGCGGCATACCTCACGAAGGGGTCCTCCGTGCGTCCGGCCACGCGGATACCCGCATAGCCTAGAGCCGCGAACAGGGCGAGCACCGACAGTGTCCCTGCCAGGCCGAGTTCCTCCCCTGTGATGGCGAAGATGAAGTCGGTGTGCGGTTCGGGCAGTTGACCCCATTTTTCCACACTGGCGCCGAGTCCGGAACCGAAGAATCCGCCGGAGGCAAGGGCGTAGATGCCGTGCACCGCCTGCCAGCACTGGTCTCCGGGACCCGGATCGGTGGCGCCGATGCAGGCGAGCCTGGCCATCCGGTTGGGGCTGGTCTTGATGAGAATCACACCGAGCAGGGCCGCGATGCTGAGCACACCGGCGAAGAGCCGGGTGGGTGCGCCCGCGAGCCAGAGCAGTCCGAAGAGGATCGCGGTGAGAATGATCGCGGTGCCCATGTCGCCGCCGAGCATGATGAGTCCGAGCAGCATGAAGGCGACCGGGACGAGCGGCACCAGCATGTGTTTCCACTGGGTCAGCAGCCGCTTGTCGTGTTTACGGGCGAGCAGGTCGGCGCCCCACAGCACGAGGGCGAGCTTGCCGAACTCACTGGGCTGCAGCTGGAACGGGCCACCCAGATAGATCCAGTTCTGGTTGCCGTTGACGCTGCGCCCTATCCCCGGGATCTGTACGAGGACCATCAGGAAGACGGTCACCGCGAGGATCGGGTAGGCGAGCGCGCGGTGCAGCTTGATGGGCATCCGCATGGCGACGAGCAGCAGACCGGTGCCGAGCACGGCCGCCACGAACTGCTTGCGGAAGAAGTACGAGGCGGGCAGGTTCAGCTGCAGCGCCTGGATCATCGACGCCGAGTAGACCATCACCAGGCCAAGCACGGTGATGAGCAGGCTGCTGCCGAAAATCAGGTAGTACGCGGTGAGCGGCCGGTCCCAGGCCCGCCTGAGCCGGGCGTAGAGCCGCCGGGGCCCGCTCTCGCCCGGAGGGTGGGAGGCTCCTCTGGCACGCACCGGAGCCGGTCGTTTGGCGACCCGCACGGAAGACCTGGCCACGTTCCCCTCCCAAGGGTGTGCCCGGCGCCCCGCCGGGCGGTCGGCCCGGTCAGGCGCGCGTGGCGCCGAGTTCGCGGACGGCGTCCGCGAACGCTTCACCACGCTTGTTGTAGTTGGTGAACATGTCCATCGACGCACAGGCCGGGGCCATCAGGACGGTGTCCCCCGGCCGGGCCAGCTCCGCCGCCCGCCGTACCGCCTCGGACATCGCCCCAGTGTCGGTCCGGTCGAGGTCGACGACCGGGACCTCGGGGGCGTGTCGCGCGAGGGCTTCACGGATCAGCGCGCGGTCGGCGCCGATGAGGACGACGCCGCGCAGCCGCTTCGCCGCGGCGCCGACGAGCTCGTCGAAGGTGGCGCCCTTGGCGAGGCCGCCGGCGATCCAGACGATCGGCTCGTACGCCGCCAACGACGCCTGTGCGGCGTGGGTGTTGGTGGCCTTGGAGTCGTCGATGTAGGCGACGCCCGCGACGTCGGCGACGTGCTCGATGCGGTGGGCGTCGGGGCGGAAGGCGCGCAGCCCGTCGCGGACCGCGGTGGCCTCGACGCCGAAGGCGCGCGCGAGGCCCGCCGCGGCCAGCGCGTTGGCGATGTTGTGCGGCGCGGGCGGCCGGACGTCGGTGACCTCGGCGAGCTCCTGCGCCTGCTTCTGGCGGTCCGGCACGAAGGCACGGTCGACCAGGATGCCGTCCACGACGCCGAGTTGCGAGGGCGCGGGCGCGTTCAGCGTGAAACCGATGGCGCGGCAGCCCTCCTCGACGTCGGCCTCGCGGACCAGGTCCTCGGTGGACGGCTTGTCGGTGGCATCGACGTTGTAGACGCACGCGACCTGGTTGCCCTCGTAGATGCGGCCCTTGTCGGCGGCGTACGCCTCCATGGAGCCGTGCCAGTCGAGGTGGTCGGGCGCGAGGTTGAGGACCGTCGCGGAGTGGGCGCGCAGCGAGGGCGCCCAGTGCAGCTGGTACGAGGAGAGCTCGACGGCGAGCACGTCGTACGCGTCGTCGCCCTCAAGGATCACGTCCACGATCGGGGTGCCGATGTTGCCGACCGCGGCCGTGCGCAGGCCGCCGGCGCGCAGGATCGAGGCGAGCATCTGTGTGGTCGTGGTCTTGCCGTTGGTGCCCGTGACGGCGAGCCAGGGCGCCGCGCCGGGGCCGCGCAGCCGCCAGGCGAGCTCGACGTCGCCGATGACGTCCACGCCTGCCTCGGCGGCCGCCGCGAAGAGCGGCGAGGACGGCTTCCAGCCCGGCGATGTGACCACCAGGTCGGCGCCATCGGGCAGCGTCTCGGCGTCTCCCAGCCGTACGGTGACGCCGTCGGCCCGCAGCGCCGCGGCGCGCTCCTCGTGGGCCGCTCCCGCGCCGCCGTCGACGACGGTGACCGACGCGCCGAGGCCGGCCAGGGCGCGGGCGGCACTGATGCCGCTCACGCCGAGACCGGCGACGGTGATGTTCTTGCCCTGCCACTCGGACACAGTGGTCACTTTTCGGCTGCCCATCCCGCGTAGAAGAGACCGAGGCCGACGATCACGCACATGCCCTGGATGATCCAGAAGCGGACCACGACAAGGACCTCGGACCACCCCTTGAGTTCGAAGTGGTGCTGCAGCGGCGCCATCCGGAAGACGCGCTTCCCGGTCAGCTTGAACGAGCCGACCTGGATGACGACCGACATGGTGATCATCACGAAGAGGCCGCCGAGCAGCGCGAGGAGCAGCTCGGTGCGCGAGCAGATCGCGAGGCCGGCGAGCGCGCCGCCGAGGGCCAGCGAGCCGGTGTCACCCATGAAGATCTTGGCGGGCGAGGTGTTCCACCACAGGAAGCCGAAGCAGGCGCCCATCAGCGCGGAGGCCACGACGGCGAGGTCGAGCGGGTCCCTGACCTCGAAGCAGGCCTGCGGGTTGGTCAGCGTGACCGCGTTGGCGCACGACTCCTGGTACTGCCAGACGCCGATGAAGGTGTAGGCGCCGAAGACCATCACCGAGGCGCCGGTGGCGAGGCCGTCCAGGCCGTCGGTGAGGTTCACGCCGTTCGACATCGCGAGGATCATGAACAGCGCCCAGACCACGAACAGGACCGGGCCGATCGACCAGCCGAAGTCCGTGACAAACGACAGCTTGGTGGAGGCCGGGGTCTGGTTGCGGTTGTCCGGCCAGTTCAGCGCGAGCACGGCGAAGCCGATGCCGACGATCAGCTGGCCCGCCATCTTGGCCTTGGCGCGCAGACCGAGCGAGCGCTGCTTGACGATCTTGATGTAGTCGTCGAGGAAGCCGACGAGGCCCATGCCCGCCATCAGGAAGAGCACCAGGAGGCCGGAGAGCGTGGTCTCCGTGCCGGTGATGATCTTCGTGAGGAAGTAGGCGATGAGCGTGGCCAGGATGAAGGCGATACCACCCATGGTCGGCGTACCGCGCTTGCTGTGGTGCTCGCGCGGGCCGTCGTCCCGGATGAACTGGCCGTAGCCCTTGCGGGCCAGGAGTTTGATCAGCAGCGGGGTGCCGACCAGGGTCAGGAAGAGCCCGATCACGCCCGCGAAGAGGATCTGCCTCATCGGCCGGAGACCTGCCCCTCGGAAGACCCTGCGCCGTCGTCGAGCAGCGCCGTGGCGACCTTCTCTAGACCGACCGACCTGGACGCCTTCACCAGCACGACGTCTCCCGGGCGCAGCTCGCTGCGCAACAGGTCGATCGCCGCCTGTGCGTCGGACACGTGCACCGACTCCTCACCCCACGAACCCTCGTTGTATGCGCCCAGTTGGAGCCAGGACGCTTCCCTGCCCCCGACTGCCACGAGCTTGCTCACGTTGAGCCGGACGGCCAGGCGTCCGACCGCGTCGTGTTCGGCGAGACCCTCGTCCCCGAGCTCGGCCATCTGACCGAGCACCGCCCACGTACGGCGTCCCTTGCCCATGGCCGCGAGCGCGCGCAGGGCGGCTCGCATGGACTCGGGGTTCGCGTTGTAGGCGTCGTTGACGACCGTCACGCCGTCCGGGCGCTCGGTGACCTCCATCCGCCAGCGGGACAGCGTGCCCGCCTCGGAGAGCGCGAGGGCGATCTCGTCCACGGACATGCCCAGCTCATGGGCGACGGCGGCCGCGGCAAGCGCGTTCGACACGTGGTGCTCACCGTACAGCCGCAAGGTCACGTCGCTGCACCCGGAGGGTGTGTGCAGCGTAAAAGCGGGCTGTCCGTTCTCTGTGAGCCGGACATTCTCCGCGCGTACGTCGGCGTCGTCGGCCTCTCCGAAGAGGAGCACGCGGGCCTTCGTGCGCGACGCCATCGCGCGGACGAGGGGGTCATCGGCGTTGAGCACGGCGGCGCCGTCCGCGGGCAGCGACTCGACGAGCTCGCCCTTCGCGATCGCGATCTGCTCGCGGCCGCCGAACTCGCCGATGTGGGCGGTGCCGACGTTCAGGACGAGGCCGATCTTCGGCGGCGTCAGCTCGGTGAGGTACCGGATGTGGCCGATTCCGCGCGCTCCCATCTCCAGGACGAGGAACCGCGTCTCGTCCGTGGCGCTGAGCGCGGTCAGCGGCAGGCCGATCTCGTTGTTCAGCGAGCCCGGCGTGAAGACCGTGGGCGCCTTGCGCCGCAGCACCTGCGCGAGCAGGTCCTTGGAGCTGGTCTTGCCGACGGAGCCGGTCAGCGCGACGAGGGTGGCGCCGAGTCGCCGCACGACGTGGCGCGCGAGGGCGCCGATCGCCGCCTGGACGTCGTCGACGACGATCGCGGGCACGCCGACGGGCCGCGCGGCGAGCACGGCGACGGCGCCGGCGGCGACCACGTCGGCCGCGTAGTCGTGGCCGTCGACACGCTCGCCGACGAAGGCGACGAAGAGGCTTCCGGGCTCCACCTCACGGGAGTCCCGGACGACGGGTCCGGTGACCTGGACGGCCGGATCCGGTATGTCGTACGTCTGCCCGCCGACGACGTCTGCGATCTCGGCGAGGGAGAGGGCGATCACAACTTCATCCCTGGGTTTGCTGGATAGCTTCGCGAAGCACCTGGCGGTCGTCGAAGGGACGTACCACCCCGGCGATGTCCTGTCCCTGCTCGTGGCCCTTGCCGGCGACGAGGACGGTGTCGCCCGGCTCCGCGCGGCGGACGGCCGCGCGGATGGCGGCCGCCCGGTCCTCGAACACGGCGACGTCGCCGCGCTCGTGGGCCGGCACCTCGGCGGCGCCGGCGAGCATCGTGGCGAGGATCGCGAGGGGGTCCTCGCCACGGGGGTTGTCGGAGGTCAGTACGGCGGTGTCGGCGAGCCGGGCCGCGGCCGCGCCCATCGGCATCCGCTTGGTCTTGTCGCGGTCGCCGCCGCAGCCGAGCACGATGTGCAGCTTGCCCTCGGTGACCTTGCGCAGCGCGCGCAGGACCGATTCGACGGCGTCCGTCTTGTGCGCGTAGTCGACGACGGCGAGGTAGGGCTGGCCGGCGTCGATGCGCTCCAGGCGGCCCGGGACGCCGGGCACCGCGGCGACACCGTCGGCGGCCTGCTGCGGGTCGATCCCGGCGACGGCCAGCGAGACGATCGCGGCGAGCGTGTTGGCGACGTTGAAGGGGCCCGCGAGCGGCGACGTGGCGGTGATCCGCTCGCCCTTGGGGCCGACCGCGACGAACGTGGAGTCGAACAGCCGGACGTCGACGTCCTCCGCGCGCCAGTCGGCGTCCGGGTGCCCCTCCGCGGAGAAGGTGGTGACGGGCACCTCCGACTCGGTGATGAGCCGACGCCCGTACTCGTCGTCGAAGTTGACCACCCCGAGCCGCGAGCGGCGCTCGGTGAACAGCTGCGCCTTGGCCTGGAAGTAGTCCTCCATGCCGGAGTGGAACTCCATGTGCTCCGGGCTGAGGTTGTTGAAGACGGCGACGTCGAAGACGCAGCCGTCCACCCGCCCGAGCACCAGCGCGTGGCTGGAGACCTCCATGGCGACCGCCTCGACGCCGCGCTCGCGCATCACCGCGAACAGGGCCTGCAGATCGGTGGCTTCGGGGGTCGTCCGCTCCGACTTGATGCGCTCGTCACCGATGCGCATCTCGACCGTGCCGATCAGCCCGGTCGAACGGACGCCCTTGAGGCCGCCCTCGATCAGGTACGCGGTGGTCGTCTTGCCGGAGGTGCCGGTGATGCCGATCTGCAGCAGGTCGCGGCCGGGGTGGCCATAGACCGTCGCGGCCAGTTCGCCCATGTGGGCGCGCGGGCTGTCGACGACCAGGACCGGCAGGCCGGTCGCGGCCGCGCGGTCGGCGCCGGTCGGGTCGGTGAGGATGGCCGCGGCACCGAGGTCGGCGGCCTGCGCGACGAAGTCGGCGCCGTGCATCCGGGCGCCGGGCAGCGCCGCGTAGATGTCGCCGGGGCGCACCGCGCGGGAGTCGTGCGTGATGCCGGTGATCTCCGTGCTGCCGGCGGTGGCCGGGGCTCCCGGGGTTCCCGGTTCGGCGACGCCCAGCTGTGCTGCGAGCTCCGTCAGTGCGGCCGGTGAGACCTGGACGGGCCGCGGCGGTCCCGGATATGTCACGGGAGCGCCCTTCTGGGTGGTTTGGGACTGATCAGCGTGTGGCACGGCGGTGAGCGTACCGGGCGCACCCCCCGTGGGGCGAAGTGAGGGGCGTGGCGCGGGGTGGTTCCCCGGGTCCGGGGTGATCGTTGTCACGGGCGGTTCCTGGTGGTCCGTCGGTCTCAGGGCTTGAAGGTCACCGGGAGGCGGGCCGGGGCTCCTCCGGTGGGCGGGACTTGGAGCGTCTTGAGGGCGAACTCCATGACTTCCTTGTAGATGGGGCCGCAGATCTGGCCGCCGAAGTAGCTGCCCCTGGTGGCGTTCTGGATCGCGCAGTAGACCGTGACGCGCGGCTTGTCGGCGGGGGCGAAACCGGCGAAGGACGAGGTGTAGCCCTTGTAGCGGCCGGTCGCCGGATCGACCCGGTTGGCCGTACCGGTCTTGCCCGCGACGCGGTAGCCGGGGATGCGGGCCTTGGTGCCGGTGCCCTCTTCGTCGTCGACGACGGACTCCAGCATCTGCGACACGCTCTTCGCGGTCTTCTCGCTGACCACCCGGGTCTTCTTCGGCCGGGGCGCGGGCGCGAAGCGGCCGTCGGGGCCCTTCGTGCCGCGCACCAGGGTGGGTTCGACGCGTACGCCGCCGTTGGCGATGGTCGAGTAGACCGAGGCCGCCTGCATGGCGTTGATCGAGAAGCCCTGGCCGAACGGGATGGTGAACTGCTGCGAGGTGGACCACTTCTTGGCGGGCGCGAAGATGCCGGAGGTCTCGCCGGGGAAGCCGAGCCCGGTCTCCTTGCCGATGCCGAACTTGCGCAGATACGAGTAGAGGACCTGGTTGGCCTCCTTCTGCGTCTTGCCCAGCTCGCCGGTGGCGAGGATCGTGCCGATGTTCGAGGACTTGGCGAGCACGCCGTTGAGCGTCAGCTGCCAGGTCGGGTGGTCGATGTCGTCCTGGAAGAGCCGGTCGCCCCGGTGCAGGCGGTTGGGCACCGTCACATGGGTGCCGGGGGTGGCGGCGTCCTCCTCCAGGACGGCGGCCATCGACATGACCTTCGCGGTGGAGCCGGGCTCGAACGCGTCCTGGAGGGAGGCGTTGCCGAGCGCGGCGCTGTTCGCCTCCGAGAGGTCGTTCGGGTCGAAGCCCGGGGCGTTGGCCATCGCCAGCACCTCGCCGGTCCGCGTGTCCTGCACTATCACGTACCCGCGGTCGGCCTTGGACTTCTCGACCTGCTCGGTGATGGCGTTCTGCGCGGCCCACTGGATGTCGCGGTCGATGGTGAGCTCGACGTCCGAGCCGGGCACGGCGGGCGTCTCCGTGGAGCCCGCGGTCGGCACCCTGCGGCCGCCGGACTGGGCGTACTTGATCTTGCCGTCCTCACCCGCGAGCCGCTTGTCGAGCTGCTGCTCCAGGCCGCCCGCGCCCTTGCCGTCGGCGTTGACCCAGCCCAGTATCCCGGCGGCCAGCTCGTCGTTGGGGTAGACCCGCTTGCTGCTCGGGTCCGCGAGGACGCCGGCCAGCACGTTCGGGGAGTCCGGGTCGGTGCCCGCCCGTTCGGCGAGCGCGCCGCGCAGGTCCTTGATCTGCTTCCACACCTGGGGGGTCTGGCGGCGGGCCAGCAGGACGTAACGGGTGTCCGGGGTCTTGAGCTTCTTCGTCAGCTCGTCGACGGACTTGCCGAGGATCGGGGCGAGCAGCGCGGCCGCCTGCTCGGGCGCGTCCTCGGTCTTCATCTCCTTGGGCGTGAAGAGCGTGGGGTCGGCGGTGATGTCGTACGCGTCCACGCTGGCGGCCAGTTCGACGCCGCCGCGGTCGGTGATGCGGCCGCGTTCGGCGGCCAGGGTGTGCGTGAAGTAGCGGTTCTTCTCGGCCTTGGCCGCGTACGCGCTGGCATCGACGGCCTGCACCTGGAGCAGTCGTACGACGAACGCCAGCATCACCAGCGTCAGACCGAGGCTGACCATGCGCAGCCTCGGCCGGGGGCTGCCGAGGCGGATGGTGCGCGCCTTGCCCTTGCCCGCGGTCCTGCGCTGCGCGGGTCGGCCGCCCGGCGTCGGGCGGCGCGGGGCGCCGGACCGGGCGGAGGGGGCGGGCTTCGCGGGCCTGGGCACCCGGCGTCGCGGGGGTTCCCTGTCGGACACGTGCGTCACCTGCCGGAGGTCGTCGTGGGGGCGGGCGCGGGGGCGGCGGGCGCCTGACCGGCGGGGTCGGGCGCGGGCGCGGTGGGCGGGGCGGGCGGCTGGGCGCCGGGCGCCGGGGCGGGCGGGTCGGGGATGGGGCCGGGTCCCTGCGGTGCGCCGGGTGGTGCGGCCGGGACCGAGACGGTGGCCGCGGGGGACGCCACCTCCTGCGGGCGCGGCGCCGGGTAGCCGAACGAGGAGGGCTTGGCCGTGGCGGCGCCGGGCACGCCCCGGACCGTGCCGTCGGGGTCGAGGAAGGCCGGGTCGCCGCCGGGGACCATGCCGAGCTCGCGGGCGCGGCGCTGCAGGGCCTCGGGTGCGGCGTAGCCGTCCACGTCGCGCTGGAGCTCCTGCTCCTCCTCGGTGAGGTCCTTGGTCTGCTTCTTCAACTCGCTGAGCTGGAACGAGCCCTCGTTGAGCGCGGAGTTCAGGATGAGCAGCGTGATGAGGCCGCTGCCCAGGAGCAGCACGACGAGGAGGACGAAGGGGGTGCGCGCGGCCTGGTTCGGCCCCTGCGGCAGCAGCCGCGCGAGGCGGGCGGCCCTCCCCCGCAACTCGGGCTTCTTGCTCATGGAGCCTCCTCGCGGACTCTGATCAGCGGGTTCTGCTCGGCGGGCGGTGCCCGGGGGCCGGTGGGGGCCACGGCCTGCCCGCCGGACAGGCCCTGGAGGTCACCCGACGTCCTCACGGATGCGTTCCGCGCCGCGCAGCCGCGCCGGGGCCGCCCGGCGGTTCTCGGCGATCTCCTCCTCGGTGGGGAGTTCCGCGCCGCGCGTCAGGAGCTTCAGGCGCGGCTGGTAGCGCTCGGGGACGACCGGAAGGCCGGGCGGCGCGGTCGTCGCGGCACCCGCCGCGAGCACCTGCTTGACCAGCCGGTCCTCGAGCGACTGGTACGACAGGACGGCGATCCGCCCGCCGACGGCGAGCGCCTGCACGGCCGCGGGCACGGCCCGCTCCAGGACGCTCAGCTCGCCGTTGACCTCGATGCGCAGGGCCTGGAAGGTGCGCTTGGCGGGGTTGCCGCCGGTGCGCTTGGCGGCCTGCGGCAGCGCGTCGCGGATGAGGTCGACGAGCCGCGCGCTGTTGCTGAACGGCTCCTTCTCGCGCTCGCGCACGACGGCGCCGACGATGCGCTTGGCCTGCTTCTCCTCGCCGTACGCCCGCAGGATGCGGACCAGTTCGCCGGGCGCGTAGGTGTTGAGGACCTCGGCGGCGCTGATGCCGGTCGTCTGGTCCATGCGCATGTCCAGGGGCGCGTCCTGGGCGTACGCGAATCCCCGGTCCGCCTCGTCGAGTTGCATGGAGGAGACGCCGAGGTCGAAGAGGACGCCCTGTACGCGCGGGATGTCCAGGCGGTCAAGGACGTCGGGGAGTTCGTCGTAGACCGCGTGCACGAGGGTGGCGCGGTCGCCGTAGGGGGCGAGGCGCTCGCCGGACAGGCGCAGCGCCTCCTTGTCGCGGTCCAGGGCGACGAGGCGGGCGGCGGGGAAGGTGGCGAGGAGTGCCTCGCTGTGCCCGCCGAGGCCCAGGGTGCAGTCGACGACGACGGCGCCCGGCTCGGCGAGCGCGGGGGCCAGCATGTCCAGGCACCGCTGGAGCATCACCGGGACGTGTCGGCTGTTGTCGCTCAAGGGGCCCTCTCAGGTCCGGCGCGGGTGCGCACGCACCGCCGGGTCCCCACCCGCTCCGTGAAGGGGAATGGACTGCTGGCGCCGGGGAAGTGGCGTCAGCCGACCGGGAGCGGGAGGAGGCCGAGCCGTACGTACGCGCCGCGCACGTGGGGGGATTCAGGGAATCCCCGGGATGTGCGGTCCAGCGGGGAGCAGGTCACGTCTCCCGCTTCGCGTCACTTTAGTCCACGGTGTCGCCCGGTCAATCAACCGGCCTGCGCGTCGCGGGCCGGTCGTCGGCGGGGGTGCGCATCCGGTGGAATCACCCGTTCGGCCGCAGGTCGGCCGCCTCTGTGGGTTAGCTCACAACAAGAGTTTTTGGCGTTCTTTGTCCCTTCTCACAGCGGGCCCGGGCGATCGGCGGCCATTAACGTCATGACTATGTCGACTTCCGCAGCCTCCTCGGATCCCACGCCCGCTGAGCCCACCGGCGGCATAACCGTCGGTACGGTGACCGACCGCCTCGTCGAGGCGAACGAAAAGTACGCCGCGCAGTTCACCGACCCGGGGATGGGCGCCGCCCCCGTCCTCCAGGTCGCCGTCGTCGCCTGTATGGACGCCCGCATCGACCTGCACCGCGCGCTCGGTCTCGAACTGGGCGACTGCCACACCATCCGCAACGCCGGCGGTGTGGTCACCGATGACGTGATCCGCTCCCTGACCATCAGCCAGCGGGCGCTCGGCACCCGCAGCGTCGTCCTGATCCACCACACCAACTGCGGCCTGGAGTCCCTCACCGAGGACTTCCGGCAGGAGCTGGAGCGTGAGATCGGCCAGCGTCCGTCGTGGGCGGTGGAGTCGTTCTCCGACGTCGAGCAGGACGTGCGGCAGTCGATGGCGCGCGTGCGGACCTCGCCGTTCCTGCCGCACACCGACGACGTCCGCGGATTCGTGTTCGACGTGACCTCGGGTCTGCTGCGGGAGATCGACCCTGCGTGACTGACAAAAAGGCGTAAGACCCGACAAATCGGCGCCAGTTATCCACAGGCAAGTGACACGACCCGGTATGCCCAACAACAATGCGGGGGTGACATCCCGCAGAAGCTTTCACGCGTGATGTCCGTGAATTCGGGGTGTACCGGGTCGCGCGCTGTCATGGCGGCCCGGTCATGGGGATTCCCTGCTCCTCAAGAGCGTGGGAAAGGGCCGAGGAGGGCCGGGTGACGACCTATGAAGATCGAGCGAGCCTCACAGATCTGACCGCTACTGCGGAGCGTGTGCGCAGGTCGGTGGAGGGTGTGATCGAGGGCAAGCCAGAGGTCGTACGGCTTTCGCTGACCGTGCTCCTGGCGGAGGGGCACCTGCTCATCGAGGATGTGCCGGGGGTGGGCAAGACCATGCTCGCCAAGGCGCTCGCGCGGTCCATCGACTGCTCCGTGCGACGGATCCAGTTCACACCGGATCTGCTGCCCTCGGACATCACCGGTGTGTCCATCTTCGACCAGCAGCGCAGGGACTTCGAGTTCAAGCCGGGAGCGATCTTCGCGCAGATCGTGATCGGCGACGAGATCAACCGCGCATCGCCCAAGACGCAGTCCGCGCTCCTGGAGTCCATGGAGGAGCGCCAGGTCACCATCGACGGGCAGACCTACGAACTGCCCAGTCCCTTCATGGTGGTGGCCACCCAGAACCCGGTCGAGATGGAGGGGACCTACCCGCTGCCCGAGGCGCAGCGCGACCGCTTCATGGCGCGCGTCTCGATCGGCTATCCGGGCCCGGAGGCCGAGCTGGCGATGCTCGACATCCACGGCGGCGTCTCCCCCCTGGACGACCTCCAGCCGGTGGCGCACGCGCACGAGATCGTGAAGCTCATCGACGCCGTGCGCACGGTCCACGTGGCCGACCCCGTCCGCAGGTACGCGGTGGACCTGGTCGCCGCGACCCGCAGCCACCCCGACCTCAGACTCGGCGCGTCCCCGCGCGCGACCCTGCACCTGCTGCGCGCCGCCAAGGCCTCCGCGGCGCTCAGCGGCCGGGAGTACGCGCTGCCGGACGACGTGCAGGCGCTGGCCGTCGCGGTACTCGCGCACCGCCTGCTGCCCACCGCGCAGGCCCAGTTGAACCGTCGTACGGCCGAGTCCGTCGTCCTGGAGATCCTGCAGCGCACCCCGGTGCCCGCGGCCCACCAGCCGGGCACCGGCGCCTACTTCAACCAGCAGCCGCCCGGCGCCCGGAGGCTTTGATGGCGGCCGGGGGGCCGCCGGCGAGCCCCGCCGAGGACGACAAGGGCGGGCTGCGCACGGCTCTCGCGGGGCTGACCACCCGCGGACGTTCCTTCCTCGCGGCCGGTGTCGCCGCGGCCATCTGCGCCTATGTCCTGGGCCAGGGCGACCTGTTGCGCGTCGGCCTGCTGCTCGCCGTGCTGCCGCTGGTGTGCGCCACCGTGCTGTTCCGCACCCGCTACCGGGTCGCGGGCAGCCGCAGGCTCTCCCCCGCGCGCGTGCCCGCCGCTTCGGAGGCCCGCGTCCATCTGCGGATAGACAACATCTCGCGGCTGCCTACCGGGCTGCTCATGCTCCAGGACCGGGTGCCCTACGTGCTCGGGCCGCGCCCCCGCTTCGTGCTCGACCGGGTCGAGGCGGGCGGCCGCCGCGAGGTGTCCTACCGCGTCCGCTCCGACCTGCGGGGGTGCTATCCGCTGGGGCCCCTGCAGCTGCGCCTGACGGACCCGTTCGGCATGTGCGAACTGACGCGCTCCTTCTCGACGTACGACACCCTCACCGTCATCCCGCGCGTGGAGGCGCTGCCCCCGGTGCGGCTCACCGGGGAGGCGAAGGGGTACGGCGACGGGCGCAACCGCTCGCTGGCGCTGGCCGGCGAGGACGACGTGATCCCGCGCGGGTACCGGCACGGCGACGACCTGCGCCGGGTGCACTGGCGCTCCACCGCGCGGTACGGCGAGCTGATGGTGCGCCGCGAGGAGCAGCCGCAGCGGGCCCGCTGCACGGTGCTCCTGGACACCCGGGGCGTGGGTTTCCACGGCGCGGGGCCGGACTCGGCCTTCGAGTGGGCGGTCTCGGGCACCGCGTCCGCCCTGGTCCACATGCTCGAACGCGGCTTCTCGGTCCGTCTGTTGACCGACACCGGCACCTCCGTGCCGGGCGAGGGTTCAGACGGCTTCGCGGGCGCGAGCCAGGAGTCGGCGGACGCCGCCGGACTGATGATGGACACCCTCGCGGTGATCGACCACTCGGACGGCGCCGGTCTCTCCCGCGCCTACGACGTGCTGCGCGGGGGGAACGAAGGCCTGCTCGTCGCCTTCCTCGGCGATCTGGCGGAGGACCAGGCGGCGGTGGTCGCCAAGATGCGTCAGCGCAGCGGCGCCGCGGTGGCCTTCGTGCTGGACGGCGCGGCCTGGGCGACAGGGCCGGGCACCGGCCCCTCCGACGCCGGGCAGGCGCGAGTGCGGATGCTCCGTGAGGCGGGCTGGACGGCGCTCGCGGTGGCCCCCGGGGCACGCCTGGAGGACCTGTGGCAGCAGGCGGACCACGCCCGTACGAGCGCGGGCCCGGCGCCCGCCGCGGGCACGACGACCGGGGGTTGGGCATGAGCGGACGCGCACGGCTCGCGGTGTGTGCCACCGCGGCCACCCTGATGGCGTCGAGCGCGCTGATGCCGCTCGTCGAGCCTGCGACGTGGTTCCTGCAGGCCGTGATCCTGCTGATGCTGCAGAGCGGGGTGGGCGCGCTGGCCCGGCGGGTGCCGCTGGCCCGGCCGCTCACCGTGGCGGTGCAGGCGCTGGTGACACTGCTCCTGCTGACCCTGGTGTTCGCCCGTGAGCAGGCCCTCGGCGGGATCGTGCCGGGGCCCGAGGTCTTCCAGCGGTTCGGCGTGCTCCTGGAGGCGGGCGGCGCGGACGTCAGCCGCTACATGATCCCGGCGCCGCTGAGCGACGGCATCCGGCTGATGCTGGTCGGCGGCGTCCTGCTGGTCGGCCTTGCGGTGGACGCGCTGGCGGTGACGTTCCGTACGGCGGCCCCGGCCGGACTTCCGCTGCTCGCCCTGTACTCGGTCGCGGCGGGGCTCTCCGGGAGCGGCGCCGCCGACTGGCTGTGGTTCCTGCTGGCCGCGGCCGGCTATCTGCTGCTGCTCCTGGCGGAGGGCCGGGACCGACTCTCCCAGTGGGGCCGGGTCTTCGGCGGCGCGGCGCGCGCGCCGGGGAAGGTCTCCGCGGGCCTGGAGAGCAGCAGCGGGGCGCTCGCCCCGGTCCGTACGGGACGGCGCATCGGAGCGCTCGCCCTGGGCATCGCCCTGGTGGTGCCGCTGGCGCTGCCCGCCCTGGACGGCGGCCTCCTGGACGGCAACGGCGGTCCCGGCGGTGACGGCTCGGGCGGCGGCGGCACGATCTCCGCGGTGAACCCGCTGGTCGCGCTGCAGGACAGCCTGAACCAGCCGGAGGACCGCGAGGTCCTCTCGTACCGTACGAACGCCGAGACGACCGACGACCTGTACCTGCGGATCGTCTCGCTCGACCAGTTCGACGGCACGACGTGGAAGACCACCGTCCGGCGCATCGAGGACGTACGGACGCCGCTGCCGGACCCGCGGGGGCTGAGTCCCGATGTCCGCAGGACCGAGATCCAGACCAACCTCACGGCCGCGCAGAACTACGTGCAGAACTGGCTGCCCATGCCGTTCCCGGCCAGCCAGGTGAAGATCGACGGGCGGTGGCGGTACGAGCCGGTGGGCCGCTCCCTGGTCGGCGACCGGGGCCAGACCACGCGGGGCGCGCGGTACCAGGTGAAGAGTCTGGTCGTGGCGCCCACGGCCCAGCAGCTCGCGGCCGCCCCGGCCCCGCCGGACGGCCTGCGGCGCGAGTTCACCAAGGTGCCGGACTCGCTCCCCCGGATGGTCGAGGACACCGCACGCCAGGTCACCAAGGGCGCCGCGAACCCGTACGAGCAGGCGGTCAAGCTCCAGGACTACTTCGCCTCGGACGGCGGGTTCTCGTACAACACGCAGGTCCGCGCGGGCAGTGGTCCCTCCGCGATCGAGCGGTTCCTCAAGCAGAAGGAGGGCTTCTGCGTCCACTTCTCCTTCGCGATGGCCTCCATGGCCCGGACGCTGGGGATACCGGCCCGGGTCGCGGTGGGCTTCACTCCGGGGACCGCGCAGAGCGACGGCTCGATGTCGGTGGGGCTGCGCGACGCGCACGCCTGGCCCGAGCTCTACTTCGAGGGCGTGGGCTGGACCCGTTTCGAGCCGACGCCGCGCCGCGGCACGGTCCCCGAGTACGCCCGCCCGGACACGCCGTCCGGCGGCGCGAGCGACCCGGACACCCCGGAGCCGGCCACCTCCTCCGAGCCGTCCGCGGCGCCCTCCGCGTCGGACACCTGCCCGCCGGACCTGCGCAAGCAGGGCGGCTGCGAGAGTGCCGCCCCGCAGATCGCGGCCGGTTCGGGCGGTGACGGCCCGCCCCTCGGGACGATCGTGGGCCTCACCCTGGCGGCGCTGCTCCTGATCGTGCTGCCACTGCTGCCGCTGCTGTGGCGGAACCGGGTGCGGGCGGCCCGGCTCGGCGCCCGCGGCCGCACCGAGGCGGACGCGGCGGCGCGGACCCTGGCCGCCTGGCTGGAGGTGACGGACACGGCCTGGGACCACGGCATTGCGCCGGACGAGTCACAGACCCCGCGCAAGGCGGCGGAGCGGATCGTCCGCGTCGGGCAGCTGGCCGCCGGGCCCGCGGCGGCCGTCCACCGGCTGGCGGCCGCGGTCGAGCAGGTGCTCTACGCCCCGCGCCCGCAGTTGGCGACCGGTCTCGCCGAGGACGTGCAGCGGGTCAGGGAGGGCCTGAACGCCCCGGTGGGCCGGGCCACGCGGCTGCGGGTGCTGCTCGCGCCGCGTTCGGCCGCGCGGGTGGCGTGGGCGGTCTCCGACCGCTGGGCGGCGTTCAACACACGCCGACGCGAACGCACCGCCCACCAGTGGGCAGCCCTCACCCGCAGACTGCCACGACGGGCGGGGCAGGGCGGCTGAGTCCCCGCCGGACGGGAGCGGGCCGGGGGCGGTCGGCGGGGCCTGGACGGCTCCGACGACCCCGGTGGGGGCCCTTGGACGGCACCGGCGACCGGCCCCGCCGGCTGCTGCACGCCGGGGCTGACCTGACCGGCTGGGCAGACTCGACGGGCTGGCTCGCCGCGAGAGGCTGGCGCCCAGCCGCTGCACCACCGGGGGGCCGACCCGCCCCGCTGGCTCACCGCCAACAGCTGGTCCCACCAGCCGCCGCACCACCAGGCGCCGCCCCGGCAAGCTGCTGCACCACCAAGCGCCGCCCCGGCCGACGCGCCCTCAATCCACCGGCGCTCCACCACCCCGCGACCGGCCGTCCGGCCCCACGCACGCGTGAGGGGTGGTCGCCCGATGGCGGCCACCCCTTACGGATGCGTATGTCTGTTCGGTCAGTCGTGAGCCGTTGGGCTCACTGACCACCCTGCTGTTCGTCGCGGCGGCGCTGCCACCGCTCCTCGATGCGGGTCATGACGGACCGGCGCTGCCTCGCCTGTCGGCGGGTCGGTGCCCCGCCTGGCCCGGCGGCCGTGCCCGAAGGCTGTTCGCCCGGCTTCGGCGCCTTGCGCCAACCGGTGACGGCGAGCACCGCGCAGCCCAGCATGACGAGGAACCCCACCACGCTGATCCAGATCTGCTGGGCGACCATTCCGGCCATGAGAAGGGCGATACCCACCAGGAAGCCCGCGACCGCTTGGTAGACCCGCTTCCGGGTGTACGTACGCAGCCCGCTTCCCTCAAGCGCTGTCGCGAACTTGGGATCTTCGGCGTACAGCGCTCGCTCCATCTGCTCGAGCATGCGCTGCTCGTGCTCCGAGAGCGGCACGGAGTCCTCCTCATCGTGCAGTCGCCGGGGCGACCGGGGGTCCCCTTCAGGATAGGCAGGGAATCGCCCCCGTGAAACCCGCCCCTCTACGCCAACTTCGCCAAACCGGACCTCCACGCCGCCCCGGCTCGCTGAAGCGTGCATTCCCCAGCGGCCGAACCGTCATGCAGAACGGTGTCCCTCGATCATACGGCGCCCGTAGCCCGTTCGGGGGCCTGTGGCGTACTCCATGTGCGGCTGCGCCCCTGATCAGCCGGGCGGCCGCGGGAGCACCTCAGGCCTCCGCGGCACCCCGCGCCTCGCCGAGCACATGCAGCTGGGTGGCCACGGAGTGGAACGCGGGCAGTTCCGCGGCGGCCGCCTCCAGCTTGAGGAGGGCCTCCAGGGCGCCCGGCTCGGTGTCCACCAGGACGCCGGGGACCAGGTCGGCGAAGACCCGGACCCCGTGCACCGCGTCGACGCGGACGCCCGCCGCCTCGACGAGCCCGGTGAGCTGCTCGGCGGTGAAGCGCCGGGGCACCGGGTCGCCCTCGCCCCAGCGGCCCGCCGGGTCGGTGAGCGCCGTCTGCGCCTCGGTGAAGTGCCCGGCGAGCGCCCGCGCGAGCACCGCGCCGCCGAGGCCGGCGCCGAGCAGGCTGAGGATGCCGGAGGGGCGCAGCGCGTCGACGGCGAGCCGCACGCCCTCGGCGGGGTCGTCCACGTACTCCAGGACGCCGTGGCACAGGACGGCGTCGAAGCCGCCGCGCTCGACGACGTCGAAGAGGCCGAGCACGTCGCCCTGGACGCCGCGCACCCGCTCGGCGACCCCGGCCTCCGCGGCCCGGCGCTCGAGCGCGAAGAGGGCGTTCGGGCTGGGGTCGACGACGGTGACGCGGTGGCCGAGGCGGGCGACGGGCACCGCGAAGTTGCCGCTGCCGCCGCCGGTGTCGAGCACGTCAAGCCCGGCGTCGGCCTCCCTGCCGGTGGCCTTGACCCGGCGGTCGAGGGCGTCCTTCAGGACGTCCCAGACCACGGCGGTACGGAGGGAGGCGCGCGGACGAGGGGGGTCGGAGCGCAACGACGCCGCTGGGGACGGGTGAGGGGAGGCGGGCGGGCGCATCGGGTCCGACACGGCAGTTGTCTCCTCGGCGCGTGGGGTGCTGTTTCCTCCACCCTATTGCCTGCCGCACCGTGCCCCGGCCACCCGCCTCGGGGTGCGGACACGCCGGTCAGCCCGCGTCCGGGGGCCGGCGGCCGGCGTCCGGCGACTCCTGCCGGGGCTGGGGCAGCACGGGTTGGAGGACGAGCATCCGCTCGACGATGCGCAGGAACATGGCGACGTCGCGGAGGAGGTCGTCGGCGTCGCGGGTGGTGGCGGCGTCCCTGATGCCCGCCTCGGCGCGGGCCCGGCGGGCGGCACCGGAGGCGAACAGGGCGCTCCACTCGGTCAGTTCGGGGGCGATCTCGGGGAGGACTTCCCAGGCGCTGCGGATGCGCTGCCTGCGGCGCGGGGTCGTCTCGGGGCGCCCGCGCGCGGCGAGGACGGCGGCGGCGGTGCGCAGGGCGGCGAGGTGGGCGGTGGCGTACCGCTCGTTGGGCGCGTCCAGGTGGGCGGCCTCGTCGACTCCGGCGCGGGCCTGGGCGAGCAGTTCGAGGGCGGCCGGCGGGGCCGTGGCGCGGCGCAGGACGGGGTGGACATCGCTCGCCGGGCCGCTGGGTGAGGAGGCAGGGCCGGCGGCGCGGTGCCGTCGGGCGGCTGCTGCTGACGTGCTGGCCATGACGAACCTCCTGTCGTCGTGTGACGGCACAGTGGCCGTATGTGCCCATCGTGGAGTACGCCACTGACAATCGGCTCTGACCTGGGCCTTTGCCTTGATGCACGATTCCGGCCTACTTTTGTACTGACCAGTCAGTTCAAAAGGAGGGGCAGGGGGGACTGTGAACGGTCCGACCGCCGGCGTGCCCATGGCCGCCGTCACCGCCGAGGAGTTCGGGCTCAAGGGGCCGCGGGGCTGGGCGTTCCGCGGCGTCACGTTCGCCGCGGAGCCCGGGTCCCTGATCGCGATCGAGGGTCCGTCGGGGACGGGCCGCACCTGTCTATTGCTCGCGCTGACGGGACGTATGCGCGCCACCGAGGGCGAGGCCTCCGTCGGCCGCTTCCGGCTGCCCGGGCAGCCGGCGGCGGTGCGCCGGATCAGCGGGCTCGGTCCCGTGCCGGGCGTGACCGACCTCGACCCCGCCCTGACCGTGGCCGAGCACCTGCGTGAACGGGCGCTCCTGGAGCGGCGGTTCGGCGGGCCGCTGCGCGGGCTCCTCAGGCCGCGCGCCGAGCGGCGGCAGGAGCTGCGGGTGCGCGTGGACGCCGCGCTGACGGCCGCCGGACTCGACCTGGAGACGCTGCCCAAGGGCCGGCGGACCTCCGTGCGCGACCTGGAGCGGCTCGAAGTCCTGCGGCTCTCGGTGGCCCTGGCCCTGATCGGCCGTCCGCGCGTGCTGGGCGTCGACGACGCCGACCTGAAGCTCTCGGACGCCGAACGGGCCGAGGCCTGGGCCATGTTGACCTCCCTCACCGGCTCGGGGACGACCGTGCTCGCGGTGTGCAGCGAGGCGCCCGAGGGCGCGGTCGTGGTCCGCACCGGCCCCGCCAGGACCTCGGACGCCGCCTCGGCCTCCCACGACGACAAGGAGACGGCGGATGCGCTCGCCGAAGCTCGCCGCGCTTGAGCTCAGGCGCTTCGGCAGGGGGAAGCTGCCGCGCGCCGCGCTCGTCGCGCTCCTGCTGCTGCCCCTGCTGTACGGCGCCCTGTACCTGTGGTCCTTCTGGGACCCGTACGGCCATCTGAACCGGATACCCGTGGCGCTCGTCAACGACGACAAGGGGGCCACCGCGCAGGGCAAGAAGCTCGCGGCGGGCGACAACATCGTCGAGGGGCTGCGCGACAGCAAGTCCTTCGAGTGGCACGAGGTGAGCTCCGCCGAGGCGCGCGAGGGCGTCGAGGACGGCACGTACTACCTGTCGCTGACGATGCCCGAGGACTTCAGCAAGCGCATCGCGTCGAGTTCCGGCTCCTCTCCGGAGACGGGCGCTCTCCAGGTGAAGACGAACGACGCCAACAACTACATCGTCGGGCAGATCTCGCGGACGGTCTTCTCCGAGGTGCGCTCGGCCGCCTCCACGAAGGCGTCACGCTCCTTCCTCGACAAGATCTTCATCTCCTTCTCCGACATCCACGGCGCGACCAAGAAGGCCGCCGACGGCGCCGACAAGCTGGACGACGGCATCGGCAAGGCGAAGAAGGGCTCCAAGGACCTCGCGGACGGTCTGACGAAGGCCAAGAAGGGCAGCGGCGACCTGGCGGGGGGCATCAAGAAGCTGCACACCGGCGCGGGCGACCTGGAGGACGGCTCCAAGCGGGTCGCGGACGGCACCCAGAAGCTGGCCGACAAGGTCGACGGCGCGGCCGGCCAGGTGCGGCCGTTCCTCAAGGACAACGGCAAGACCATCGGCGACACCGCCCAGCTCGTCGCCGACTCCGCCAAGGCGCTGCACCGCAACCTGGACGACTGGGTGAGGCTCGCGCCCGGCGCGGCCAAGGGCGCGAAGGACGGCTCCCGGGCGATCGGCAGGTTCTACACGGACCGCTGTGTGAAGGCCCCGGTGCCCGACCCGTTCTGCCCGCGGATCAAGGAGGCCAAGGAGGCCGCGGAGAACGTGTCGACCATCGCGGACGACATGAACACCGTGATCAAGGACCACAACAGCGATGTCAAGCAGCTCGACAGGAATCTGACCGCGCTGCAGAAGAAGTCGCAGGCTCTCGCCGACCGCGCCCCGCACCTCGACGAGGACCTGGAGAAGGCCGTCTCCCAGATCGACCGGCTCAACAAGGGCGCCGGCAAGGTGGCCGACGGCGCCAAGAAGCTGCACACGGGCCTCGGCACGGCCAAGACCGGCGCCGTCGACCTCGACACGGGCCTCGGCAAGCTGGAGACGGGCGCGGGCGACCTCAAGGGCGGCCTGTTCAAGCTGGCCGACGGTTCCGCGAAGCTGTCCGGCGGGCTGCACGACGGCGTCAAGAAGATCCCGGACTACGACAAGAAGGACCGCGACGAGCGCACCGGTGTCATGTCCGACCCCGTGCAGCTCGCCTCCCAGTCCCTGCACAAGGCGCCCAACTACGGCACCGGCTTCGCCCCGTACTTCATCCCGCTCTCCCTGTGGGTCGGCGCGATGGTGGCGTACATGCTGATCCAGCCGCTCAACCGGCGCGCGCTCGCCGCGGGCGCCTCCGCGTGGCGGATCGCGTTCGCGGGCTGGCTCCCGGTGGCCGCCCTGGGGGTGCTCCAGACGGCGGCGCTCCTCTCGGTCCTGCACTGGGGGCTCGGCCTGCAGATGGCCAGGGCGGCCGGCACGGTGGGCTTCCTGTGCCTGGTGACGGCGTGCTTCGCGGCGATCGTGCAGTGGCTCAACGCCCGCTTCGGGGCGGCCGGGCGGATCCTCGTCCTGGCAGCGCTGATGCTGCAGCTGACGTCGGCGGGCGGCACGTACCCCGTCCAGACCAGTCCCGGCTTCTTCAGCGCGATCCACCCGTTCCTGCCGATGAGTTACGTCGTCGAGGCCCTCCGGAGACTCATCACGGGCGGCGGCCTCGGCCCCGTCTGGCAGGGCTGCGCGGTCCTGACGGCCTTCACCGTCGGCGCCCTCGCGCTCACCGCGCTCTCCGCCCGCCGCAAGCAGGTGTGGACGCTGGACCGGCTGCACCCGGAGCTGACCCTGTGAGCCGGGCGGCGGCGCCCGGCCGGCCCGCGGAACCTGTGAGAATCGGGGCCATGGACAGCAGTACGGGCAGCACCCGTCGCGAGGCCACCCGGCAGAAGCTCTACGAGGCCGCGGTCACGCTCATCGCCGAGCAGGGCTTCTCGGCCACGACGGTCGACGAGATCGCCGAACGGGCCGGGGTCGCGAAGGGCACCGTCTACTACAACTTCGCCAGCAAGTCGGTCCTCTTCGAAGAGCTGCTGCGACACGGTGTGGGCCTGCTCGCCGCCTCCCTGAGGGAGGCCGCCGAGGAGGCGGACCGCGGCGGCGGCAGCAAGGTCGACGCCCTGGACGCGATGATCAGGGCCGGACTGGTCTTCATCAACCGCTATCCGGCCTTCACCCAGCTGTACGTGGCCGAGCTGTGGCGGACCAACCGGGCCTGGCAGTCCACCCTGCTCGTGGTCAGGCAGCAGGCCGTCGCGGTGGTCGAGGACGTGCTGCGGGCGGGCGTGGAGGGCGGCGAGCTCAGCGAGGAGATCGACATCCCGCTGACGGCCGCCGCGCTCGTCGGCATGGTCCTGGTGGCCGCGCTGGACTGGCAGGCCTTCCAGCCGGAGCGCTCGCTGGACGACGTGCACGCGGCGCTCTCGCGGCTGCTGCAGGGCCGGGTGAGCGGCACGCGCGCGTAGCCGACGTTTTCCGCGGCGGCCGGCGGCCGCGGCACGCAGGCGAAAGGCGCCGGGCCGGTGCCGCCCGTTCCCTGGCGGCACCGGCCCGGCGCCTCTCCGGTCCCCCCGCGACCCCCCGTTCGACCCCCGTGTGGTCGCCCCCGAGTCACCCCCGTGTCTCGCTCCCGCCGACGTGCGACGGGAGGAGCGGTCAAGGGCGCGGCACGGTTCCGCCGCCCCGTGTCGGCGGTACCGGCGCCGCGCCCTTCTCCGTGCCCCACACTCTTCCGTCTGCGCAGGTGAAGCCCCATCCGCGCGCGTACTCATCTCACCCCCTGAGTACGGATACTCAGACGTGGGTGCTCAACCCCGGCCCGGACCGTCCTGAACTGGTTACGATCACGTCCGTGTCCGTACTCCCCCTGGTCTTCACCAGCGGCTGGGCGAGCGGGATCAACGCGTACGCCGTTGTCCTGCTGCTCGGCGTCTTCGGAGCGACCGGTGTCAGCGACGAGGTCCCCGAGGCGCTCCAGCGGCCCGACGTCCTCATCGCCGCCGGCGTGCTCTTCCTGTGCGAGGCGGTGGCCGACAAGATCCCGTACGTCGACTCGGTCTGGGACGCGGTGCACACCGTGATCCGTCCGGTCTCCGGCGCCGTGGTGGGGGCGCTCCTCGCGGGGCAGAGCGGCTCCCTCCCGGATCTGGCCGCGGGCGCGGTCGGCGGCTCGACCGCGCTGGCCAGCCATGCGGTGAAGGCCGGCACGCGGATGGCGGTCAACAGTTCGCCCGAGCCGTTCAGCAACATCGTGCTGAGCACCGCCGAGGACCTCGGGGTGGGCGGCATCATCAGCTTCGCGATGTTCTATCCGGAGGCCGCCGCGATCATCGCGGCCGTGCTCCTGCTCCTCGGCCTGTTCCTGCTGTTCTTCCTCGTCTCGCGGATCCGGCGCTTCCTGCGGCGCCGGGCGCAGCGGCGCGAGGAGAGACGGCTCGCGGGCCGCGCCGGACCACCGCCGTTCTGAGGCCCAGCCGTTCCGAGGCCCCGCCCGGGTGGGGCCTCGGGAGGGACTGTCAGTGGCAGCCGATAAAGTCCCTGGCATGGCACGGATTGTGGTGATCGGCGCCGGGATGGGCGCGATGACGGCGGCCGCCCGGCTGGCCGTCGCGGGCCACCGGGTGGTGGTGTACGAACGGGGCGGGACGTACGGCGGCGCACTCGGCCGCGTCGAGCGCGCCGGCTTCGCCTTCGACACCGGACCCGCGCTGCTCCAGCTCCCCGCGGTCTACCGCGACCTGTTCGTCAAGACGGGCAAGGAGCCGCTGGAGAAGTGCGTCGAGCTCTCCCAGGTGGAGCCCGCCGTGCGGCACGTCTTCGCGGACGGCACGACGGCGGACCTGCCGAACGCCTCACGCGCGGGCGTGGGCGAGGCCCTTGACGCGGCCCTCGGGGACGGCGCGGGCGCCCGCTGGGCGGCGTTCATGGACCGCGCGCGAGAGGCCTGGGACCGCACCCGCCGCCCCCTCCTGGAAGAGCCCCTCTGGCCGAACTGGGAGGTGCTCGCCGAGCGCGAGCCGTACCCGTCGGTGCCGCACAAGCGGCTGCTGCGCCGTGAGCGCCGCGCGAGCGCCCTGGCCGAGGTCGGCGAGCTCGAACTGGGCGGCGATCCGCGTCTGGTGGCGCTCCTGGAGCAGTTCGCGCTCGCCCAGGGCCTCGATCCCCGTACGACACCGGCGAGCGCCGCCGTCCTGCCGTATCTGGAGCAGACGTTCGGCGTCTGGTCGGTGCGCGGCGGGATGCGCGCGCTGGCCCGCGCGGTGTACGAGCGGTGTCTGGCCCGGCGGGTCGAGTTCGTGTTCGAGGCGGCGGTGACGCGGGTCGTCGAGAAGGACGGCCGCGCGGCGGGCGTCGAGCTCGCCGACGGCACCACCGCGGAGGCGGACTTCGTCGTGGCCGGTGTCGCACCGACCGCCCTGGAATCCCTGTTGTCCGGCGCCGAGGTGCGGGCGCCGGGCGGGGTCCCCGCGCGGACCGGCCTGCCGAGCCGCCTTACGGTGCTGCTCGCCCTCTCCGGCGCCCGCCCCGAAGGCACCCCGCACCGCACGGTGCTGCACTCCGCCGACCGTCAGGACGAGCTCGACCGCGTCTTCGGCGAGCGCCCCGGGCTGCCCGGCTCCCCCACCCTCGCGGTGCTCCGCCCCGGCGACCCCGATGCGACGCCGGACGCGGCCCACGAAGCCGTGACGCTGACGGCGACGGTGCCCGCGCACCTGGAGGTCACCGAGGACGACGTGCGGCGCGTGATCGCCCGCGCGGAGGGCGTGCTCCCGGGGCTGCGCGACCGCCTCCTGTGGCACGAGGTCCGCACCCCGGCCGACGTCGCGGAGTCCACCGGCGCCGACGGCGGCGCGGTCCCGCCCCCGGCGCTCGCCGCGGCCGGCGGCAGGCTGCTGCACCCGTCCAACACCACCGGCCTCGCGGGCCTGTTCACGGTCGGCGGCTGGTCGCACCCGGGCGGCGGCCTCCCCCACGCGGGCATGTCGGGCACGCTGGTCGCGGGGCTGATCGTGGAGGGGCCGGAGTTCCGCGGCTCGCAGTGAGCTTCCGCGGCTCGCAGTGAGCGACGGGGGTTCGAAGGCAGGCTGTCAGTACCGGTACTGCTGCTCGTTGTGGCCCGAGCCGTCGTATCCCCCGGCGTTGCCTTCCTGGTAGGGATACGGCTGCTCCGGCGGGAGTTCGCCGCCGTGGGACGCGTCGGTGCTGCGCTGTTGCGGCACCCAGACGCCGCCGGGCGGGGTGTCGTTGTACGTCTCGCCGAGCCCGCCGTAGGTGTCGCCGCCGTACGGGGCGTACTGCTGCTGGTCGCCGTAGCCCTCGTAACCCTGCGCGCCGTAGGTCTGGGTGCCGATGTAGGGGTCGGAGTAGGCGGCGTACTGCTGTCCGCCGGTCTCCTCGTAGCCGTATCCCTGCTGTTGCTGGTCATAGCCGGCGAAGGCGGCGGTGTCGTAGCCGAAGGCGTCGCTCTGGCGGGCGTCGCCGGCGTCCTGCGGGGCGTACGGCGCGTCGCTGTACACGCCGTACTGGCCGGTGTCGTCTGGGAGCGGCTCGGGGGCGTAGACGCCCTCCCCGGTGAGGTCGGGACCGTGGGCGGGGACGTCCGGGCCGTGCGGGGGGACGTCCGGGCCGTGTGCGGGCGGCGGCGGGACCTCGTACTCCAGGTCGGAGACCTGCAGCGTCGGCTCCGGCGCCGTGCCGCCCCGCCTCGCCGGCGCCTTGCGCCGCCTGCTCAGGCCCGGCTGCCCGCCGAGCGCCCAGCCGGTGGAGAAGCCCCGGCGGAACGACAGCGTCACGTACGTCTGCCCGGTGGCGAAGGCGATGGCGCCGAGGCCGATGATCCACACCGAGGGGATCACCACCCCGATGACGACCCCGAGGAAGCCCCCGAACGCCAGCAGGCGCCAGCGCAGCCTGGCCTTGTACTGCAGCAGCACCTCGCCCAGCAGCCACAGCGCGACGAATCCGAACGCGATGTAGAGGACCGTCCAGCCCATGTACGCCCCTCTCCCCTACGGCCGCGGCCCCAGGGGTACGACCGTTTCAGGCCTGCCGGTGCAGGCCCAGATTCTCGTAGATCTCCAGCGTCGCCGTGGAGTTGTTCAGCGTGATGAAGTGCAGTCCCGGCACACCTTCGGCCAGCAACCGCGCGCAGAACTCCGTCGCGAACTCGATGCCAATGGAGCGTACAGCGGCGGGATCGTCTTTGGCCGCGAGCATCCGTTCTTTCAGCCCGGGCGGGAACACGGCGTTGCTGAGCTGGGGCAGTCGGTCGAGCTGGCGGACGTTGGTGACCGGCATCATCTCAGGGATGATCGGCGTGTCGCAGCCGGCCGCCTCGACCCGGTCGCGCAGCCGCAGGTACTCCTCGGGGTCGAAGAACATCTGCGTGATCGCGTAGTCCGCGCCGGCCCGGCACTTGTCGATGAAGTACCGGGTGTCGGACTCCCAGCCGGCCGAGCGCGGGTGCATCGCGGGGAAGGCCGCGACGCCCACGCAGAAGTCCCCGGACTCCTTGATGAGCTCGACCAGTTCGGCGGCGTAGGTGAGGCCCTCGGGGTGCGCGATCCAGTCGCCCAGCGGGTCGCCGGGCGGGTCGCCGCGGACCGCGAGCATGTTCCTGATGCCCGCGTCCGCGTACTGCCCGATGATGTTGCGCAGTTCGGCCACCGAGTGGTCGACCGCGGTCAGGTGGGCGACGGGCGTGAGCGTGGTGTCGGCGACGATCTGCTGGGTCTCGCGGACCGTGCCGGTGCGGGTCGAGCCGCCCGCGCCATAGGTCACGGAGATGAAGTCCGGGGCGACCGCCTCGACCCGCCGCAGCGCGTTCCAGAGGTTCCGCTCGCCCTTCGGGGTTTTCGGGGCGGAGAACTCGAACGAGAACGTCGTCTTCCCGGTCGCGAGCATGTCGCGAACCGTGCGCGCACGGTCAGTCCTGGTCGAAGCTGTGCCTGAGGCCATATGGGCAGGTTAGCCAGGCTGCGGCGGTCCCCCAACCGGGCCGGGGGAATTTGGCCGGTTTGCCGGTTTGTTGTCCACGGATCGGACACCCCGGGAGGCCGCTCAGTCGGACGTACGCAGCCGCTTCGCGAAGTCGGCCGCCGCGGCGCCCGGGTCGTCGGCCCCGGTGATCGCCCGGACGACGACGACGCGGCGGGCGCCGGCGTCGAGCACCTCGTCCAGGTTGCCCGCGTCGATGCCGCCGATGGCGAACCAGGGGCGGTCCGTGCCGAGGGAGGCGGTGTACCTGACCAGGTCGAGGCCGGGGGCGTGGCGGCCCGGCTTGGTGGGGGTGGGCCAGCAGGGGCCGGTGCAGAAGTAGTCCACGCCGGCCTGGACGGCGGCCGCGGCTGCCTCCTCGTCGGCGTGCGTGGAGCGGCCGATGAGGACGTCGTCGCCGAGGACCGCGCGGGCCGCGGGGACGGGCAGGTCGCCCTGGCCGAGGTGCAGCACGTCGGCGCCGATCGCGTGGGCGACGTCCGCGCGGTCGTTCACAGCGAGGAGCTTGCCGTGCCGCCGGGCGGCATCGGCGAAGACCTGGAGGTGCTCCAGCTCCTCGGCGGCCTCCATGCCCTTGTCGCGCAGCTGCACGATGTCGACGCCGCCCGCGAGGACGGCGTCGAGGAACTCGGGGAGGTCACCCTGGCGCTTGCGGGCGTCCGTGCACAGGTACAGCCGGGCGTCGGCGAGCTGAGCGCGGTGATCGGCGGCAGCGGCAGCCATGGGAAAGTCCCCCCGTTGTCGGTGGCGTCCGGGGGCGCGGGGCGTGTGAGGTCACGCGCCCCGCACTCCGGACGGTGTGTTCAGGTCAGACGGCGAGCGCCTGGGCGCGGCGCTTCACCTCCGTGCCGCGATTCTCGCTCAGCGCCTGCGCGGGGGTGCCGGGCAGGGTCGGGTCGGGGGTGAAGAGCCACTCGATCATCTCTTCGTCGGAGAAACCGTCGTCCCTCAGGAGCGTCAGGGTCCCGGCGAGGCCCTTGACGACCTTGTCGCCGTCGATGAAGGCCGCCGGCACCTGCAGCGCGCGGTTCTCACCACGGCGTACGGCGATCAGCGTGCCCTCCTTGACCAGCTGGCGCACACGGGTCACCTCGACATCGAGCATTTCCGCGATGTCGGGGAGGTACAGCCAGGCGGGGACGAGCGCGTCGGTCTTCGTGTCAATCTCGGTCACAGGCCCAGGGTATCTCTGGCCGGGGGCCTTGGGCGGATGGCGGGGGCGGACGCCTTCTTCTGACGCCCGCCTCACAGGACTGTCTTCTTCAGACGCCCGCTTCAGAGGGCCGCCTTCTTCAGGGGCACCGACGCGTCCACCACCAGGGCCGGGTCCAGCGGCGTCGACGACTCGATGAGCCGGCGGCCCTGGGCCAGGTCCCTCGGGCGGCCCACCGCGAGGACCGCGACCAGGGCGCCGTCCCGCAGCCAGCACACCGACCAGGCCATGCCCGTCGGGTCGCCCCGCCACACCAGCTCGTCGGCGCCCTCGTGGTGGCCCGCGTACTGCACGAAGCGGCCGAACTGCTCCGACCAGAAGTACGGCACCGGGTCGTACGGGGCCGGCGTCTCGCCGATGATGTTCGCCGCCACGGTGCGCGGGCCCTGCAGGGCGTTGTCCCAGTGGTGCACGAGGAGGCGTTCGCCGTACCGCGCGGAGGGGAAGGACGCGCAGTCGCCGACCGCGTACACGTCGGGCGCCGACGTGTGCAGGCGGTCGTCGGTCACGACCTCGCGGTGCGCACCGAGCTCGATGCCGGAGCCGGTCAGCCAGCCGGTGGCGGGGCGGGCCCCGATGCCGACGACCACGGCGCCCGCGGGCAGCCGGGTGCCGTCGGCCAGGACGACCGCGCCCGGCTCGACGCGGGCCACGCGCGCGCGGGTGCGCAGCACCGCTCCGGAGTCCGCGTACCAGCCCGCCATGGGGGCCGCGACCGCCTCGGGGAGCGCCCCGGCGAGGGGCCGTGCCGCGGCCTCCACGACGGTGACCGCGCAGCCCGCCTCGCGCGCGGCCGTCGCGAACTCGGCGCCGATCCAGCCCGCCCCGACCACCACGACGTCGTGCTGCTCGGCGAGGACCGGGCGCAGCCGCGCGGCGTCGTCCAGGGTGCGCAGCAGATGGACGCCGGGCACGCCCTCGGTGCCGGGCAGCGTGATGGGCTCGGCGCCGGTCGCAAGGACCAGGACGTCGTAGCCGAGGGGGCCGTCCGCGGTGTCCAGGGCGTGGTCGGCGGGGCGGACCCCGGTGACCGTGCGGCCCAGGCTCAGCTCGATGCCGAGCGCCTCGAAGTCGATGTCGAAGGCGGAGCCCTCCGCCTTGCCGAGCAGCACCGCCTTGGACAGCGGCGGCCTGTCGTACGGCTGGTGCGGCTCGGCCCCGACGACGGTGACCGCGCCGGTGAACCCCTGCTCGCGCAGTGCCACCGCGGTCTGCACGCCGGCCATCCCCGCGCCGACGATGACGACGCGCCGCTCCGACTGCCCCTGATTCGCGCTCTGCCTCTGCTGGTCGCTCACCCGATCACTGTAGGGCGGCGGGCAAGAGCGCCCGCAGGCGCGGGGCAGGAGATCTCTGACACACCGTCACCGCCCGTACCCGGACGGCTCCCCTACTGCCGCGCGGGGCGACGGGCTAGGGTGGCCGGTGCAGAGCACTCGCGGGAGCCCGGACGCACCGGGCTGAGAGGGAGGCTGGGACGGCCTCCGACCGTACGAACCTGATCCGGGTCATGCCGGCGAAGGGAGGGGCTGGACGCCCATGCATCCACCACAGACGACACATCCCCGTACGACCGCGTCGTCCGCGACCTGTGACGTCCTCGTCGTCGGGGGCGGTGTCATCGGCCTGGTCACGGCCTGGCGCACCGCACAGCGCGGGCTCTCCGTCGCGGTCGTCGACCCCGAGCCCGGCGGCGGCGCGGCGCGGGTCGCGGCGGGCATGCTGGCCGCCGTCACCGAGCTGCACTACGGCGAGGAGACGCTGCTCGCCCTCAATCTGGCCTCCGCGCGCCGCTATCCGGCCTTCGCCGCGGAGCTGGCCGAGGCGAGCGGGCGCGACCTCGGCTACCGCGCGTGCGGCACGCTCGCCGTCGCGCTCGACTCCGACGACCGCGCCCACCTGCGCGAACTGCTCGCCCTGCAGCACCGTTCGGGTCTCGAGTCGCAGTGGCTGAGCGGCCGCGAGTGCCGCCGCCTTGAGCCGATGCTGGCGCCGGGTGTGCGCGGCGGGCTGCGCGTCGACGGCGATCATCAGGTCGACCCGCGCCGGCTCACCGCGGCGCTCATGGTGGCCTGCGAGCGGGCCGGTGTGGTCTTCCACCGCGCCCGGGCCGAGCGCCTGTGCGTCGTACGCGACCGGGCGGCCGGGGTGGTCCTCGCGGACGGCACCGAGCTCGGCGCGGCGCAGACCGTGCTCGCGGCGGGCAGCCTCAGCGGGCGCCTCGCCGGCGTCCCGGACGACGTCCTGCCGCCGGTCCGCCCGGTCAAGGGACAGGTGCTGCGGCTGACGGTGCCGAAGGCGTACGCGCCGTTCCTGAGCCGCACCGTGCGGGCCGTGGTGCGCGGCAGCCACCTCTACCTCGTACCGCGCGAGAGCGGCGAGCTCGTCGTCGGCGCGACCACCGAGGAGCTCGGCTGGGACACCACGGTCACCGCGGGCGGCGTGTACGAGCTGCTGCGGGACGCCCACGAGCTGGTGCCCGGCATCACGGAGCTGCCGCTCACCGAGACCCTCGCGGGGCTGCGGCCCGGCTCGCCCGACAACGCGCCGCTGCTCGGTCCCACGCGGCTGCCCGGCCTCCACCTGGCCACCGGCCACTACCGCAACGGCGTCCTGCTGACGCCGCTCACGGGGGACGTGATGGCGCACGTGCTGACCACCGGTGAACTGCCCGAGGAGGCGCGCCCGTTCACCCCGCGCCGCTTCGACGGCGCCGCCGCCGAGAGCCCCGCACCCCTTCCGCCCCGCCCGCAGTCCTTCACGGAGCAGCCCGTATGAGCACGCCGTTCGCCGTTTCCGTCAACGGAGAAGCACGGGAGGTGGCCTCGGGCACCACGCTCGACGCCCTCGTCGCCACGCTCTCCACCGCGCACTCCGGTGTCGCCGCCGCCGTCAACGAAACCGTCGTCCCGCGCGCGCAGTGGCCCCGCACGCCGCTCGCCGAGGGTGACCGCGTCGAAGTACTCACCGCCGTCCAGGGAGGCTGAACCATGGCAGACGACCCCTTCGTCATCGGCGGGCTCACCTTCTCCTCGCGCCTGATCATGGGCACGGGCGGCGCGCCGAGCCTCGACGTCCTCGAGCGCTCCCTCGTCGCGTCCGGCACCGAGCTGACCACGGTCGCGATGCGCCGCCTCGACCCGGGCGTGCAGGGTTCGGTGCTCTCCGTCCTCGACCGGCTCGGCATCCGCGTCCTGCCCAACACAGCGGGCTGCTTCACCGCGGGCGAGGCCGTCCTGACCGCACGTCTCGCGCGTGAGGCGCTCGGCACGGACCTGGTGAAGCTGGAGGTGATCGCCGACGAGCGCACCCTGTTGCCCGACCCCGTCGAGCTCCTGGACGCCGCCGAGATCCTGGTGGACGACGGCTTCACCGTGCTGCCGTACACCAATGACGACCCGGTGCTCGCGCGGAAGCTGCAGGACGTGGGGTGCGCGGCGATCATGCCGCTCGGCTCGCCCATCGGCTCCGGGCTCGGCATCCGCAACCCGCACAACTTCCAGCTGATCGTGGAGCACGCGCGCGTGCCGGTCATCCTCGACGCGGGCGCGGGCACGGCGTCCGACGCGACGATCGCCATGGAGCTGGGGTGCGCGGGTGTGATGCTCGCCTCCGCGGTGACCCGGGCGCAGGAGCCGGTGCTGATGGCGGAGGCGATGCGGCACGGCGTGGAGGCGGGGCGGCTCGCGCACCGGGCCGGGCGGATCCCGCGGCGGCACTTCGCGGAGGCGTCCTCGCCCGTGGCGGGCATGGCCCGGCTCGATCCGGAGCGGCCGGCCTTCTGACCTCGGTCCGGAGCGGCGGGCCTGCCGACCTCGATGGCAGCGGCCCGTACGGTGTGGGCGGGAGCGTCACAGCTCGGCTGCAGTCCCGCCCGGAAGCGCCCGGGCCGCTGGAGGCGTCGGCGGCGCCTCGTAGACTCCCCTGCGTGGACACGACCCTTCAGGACCCGCTCGTCGGGCAGCTGCTCGACAGCCGTTACCGCATCGACGGACGCGTCGCGGTCGGCGGGATGGCCACGGTCTACCGGGCCGTGGACACCCGCCTCGACCGCGTGCTCGCGCTCAAGGTGATGCATCCGACGCTGGCGGCCGACGCCTCCTTCGTCGACCGCTTCATCCGCGAGGCGAAGTCGGTGGCCCGCCTCTCGCACCCGAACGTGGTCGGCGTCTTCGACCAGGGCACGGACGGGTCGTACGTGTACCTCGCGATGGAGTACGTCGCGGGCTGCACCCTGCGCGACGTGCTGCGCGAGCGCGGGGCCCTGCAGCCGCGGGCGGCGCTCGACATCCTGGAACCGGTCCTCGCCGCGCTCGGCGCCGCGCACCGCGCGGGCTTCGTGCACCGCGACATGAAGCCGGAGAACGTCCTCATAGGGGACGACGGCCGGGTCAAGGTCGCCGACTTCGGCCTCGTACGCGCGGTCGACACCGTCACCAACACCACCGGCACGATCCTCGGCACCGTCTCCTACCTCGCCCCCGAGCAGATCGAGCACGGCACGTCGGACACCCGCGTGGACGTGTACGCCTGCGGAGTCGTGCTCTACGAGATGCTGACCGGCGCCAAGCCGCACTCCGGGGACTCCCCCGCCCAGGTCCTCTACCAGCACCTCAACGAGGACGTACCGCCCCCGTCGGCGGCCGTCCCGGGGCTGCCCTTCGCGCTCGACGAGCTGGTCGCCTCCGCCACGGCGCGCACCCCGGACGTCCGTCCGTACGACGCGGTGGCGCTCCTCGCCCAGCTCAGGGAGGCGCGAGCGACCCTCACCGAGGAGCAGCTCGACGCGGTGCCGCCGCAGGCGCACGCGACGGCGCACGACGACGCCGAGGACCGCACGACGGTGATCCCGCGCGCGGCCCGCTCCGGCCGGCTCCCGCTGCCCGCGGAGGGCGGACGGGACGATCAGGGCAGTCAAAGCGGTCACGCCGGACAAGGCGGTCAGGACGAGCTGAACCGCACCAGCATCCTCGCGACCCCGCCGCCCGCACCGCCCGCGCCGCCCGCCGCGCACCGGACCTCCCGGCGCCGGTTCGACCCGCGCCGCCGCATGATCGCCGTGATAGCCGGCGTCCTGCTCGTCCTCGGACTCGGCACCGGCATCTGGTACATCAATTCCGGCCAGTTCACGAAGGTCCCGCCGGTCCTCTCGAAGACCGAGGCGCAGGCGAAGCAGCGGCTGGACGAGGCCGGGCTCGAAGTGGGCGACATCAAGCGCAAGTACAGCGACACGGACAAGCGCGGCACCGTCATGGCGAGCGACCCCGCCGCGGGCGACCGCATCCGGCAGAACGACAAGGTGACGCTGACCGTCTCGATGGGCCCGGACACCGTCAAGGTCCCCGACGTGAAGAACATCCCGCTGGACACGGCGAAGAGGGAGCTCAAGAACGCGGGGCTCGCGCCGGGCATGGTCACCAAGGGCTTCAGCGACGACGTCAAGAAGGGCTCCGTGATCAGCACGGACCCGCGCACCGGCTTCACCCGCAAGGCGGGCTCGGCCGTCGCGCTCGTCGTCAGCAAGGGCCGCGCGGTCGAGGTCCCCGGGGTGGTCGGAGAGTCCCGGGCCGACGCCACGGCCGACCTGGAGGACGCCGGGCTCAAGGTCGAGATCGCCGAGAAGTGGGTCACCTCCGAGGAGGAGGACAAGGGCGATGTGGCCAAGCAGTCGCCCGCCGAGGGCCGCTCGCTCGCCGAGGGCGACACGGTCACCCTGACCATCTCCAAGGGCCCGCCGATGATCGAGGTCCCGGACGTCACCGGCATGAACGTGGACGACGCCAGCGACAAGCTGGAGGCCGCCGGCTTCGAGGTCGACGAGGACCGCGGGCTGCTGGGCCTCTTCGGCGACACCGTGAAGAAGCAGTCGGTGGACGGCGGCGACCAGGCGCCCAAGAACTCGACGATCACGATCACCATCCGCTGAGACGCGGGCCGGGGCCGGGCGCCCCGGCCCGCTGTCGGTACGGGTCCCCCGCACCCCACCCGGAACCGCTGACCGAGCACTCCCGCGCCCGTGCCACCCTGGACGGCGTGAGCAGCGAAAAGTCCCCCAGCGTTTCCCCCGTGCCGTCCCGCAATCCCGTCGGCGGCCATGTCCCCGTGGCCGGCGGCCTCGCCACGGTCGGCCTCTCGTACGCCCGTGACCTCGGCGCCGAAGCCGTGCAGGTCTTCGTCGCCAACCCGCGCGGCTGGGCCACCCCGCCCGGCAACCCCCGGCAGGACGAGGCGTTCCGCGCCGCCTGCGCCGCCGAGCGGATCCCCGCGTACGTGCACGCGCCGTACCTCATCAACTTCGGCTCGCACACCGAGGCGACCGTCGAGAAGTCCGTGGAGTCCCTGCGCCACTCGCTGCGCCGGGCCCGCGAGATCGGCGCACTCGGCGTCGTCGTGCACACCGGTTCGGCGACCGGCGGCCGGGACCGCGCCGTCGCCCTGCACCAGGTGCGCGAGCGGATGCTGCCGCTGCTGGACGAGCTGACGCACGACGACGACCCCTTCCTGCTCCTGGAGTCGACCGCGGGCCAGGGCGCCTCGCTCTGCTCCCGCACCTGGGACTTCGGGCCGTACTTCGAGGCGCTGGACGCCCACCCCAAGCTGGGCGTCTGCCTGGACACCTGCCACATCTTCGCCGCGGGCCACGACCTGACAGGGCCGAGCGGCATGAAGCAGACCCTCGACCTCCTGGTGGACACGGTCGGCGAGGGCCGTCTGAAGCTCGTGCACGCCAACGACTCCAAGGACGTCGCCGGGGCCCACAAGGACCGTCACGAGAACATCGGCACCGGCCACATCGGCGAGGAGCCCTTCCGCGAACTGATGCTCCACCCCGCCACGGAGGGCGTACCGCTGGTGATCGAGACGCCGGGCGGCAAGGAGGGGCACGCGGCGGACGTGGCACGCCTGAAGGAGCTCAGGAGCATCTAGCACCCCGCGCGGCCCTCACGCCCCTCAGACCGTCAGATCCAGGAATACCCCAGGGGGGTATGCGGTTCTTGTCATACGACAGGGACCGCCATTCGACGTCGGGGGAAACCATGCAGCACGAGACGCACACAGGGCACGGGGATCACGCGGGGCACGTGGGTCACTCGGGGCAGGCGAATCACCACCAACATCACGCCCCCGCCCTCGGCAAGGTCAGCTGGCGCACGGCCGCGCAGGCCACCCTCCACTGCCTCACCGGGTGCGCCATCGGCGAGGTGCTCGGCATGGTCGTCGGCACCGCGTTCGGCTGGGGCAACGTGCCGACGATGGCCCTCGCGATCGTCCTGGCCTTCGTCTTCGGCTACGCGCTGACGCTGCGCGGCATCCTCGGGGCCGGCGTCGACTTCAGGACGGCGGTCCGGGTCGCGCTCGCCGCCGACACCCTGTCCATCGCGGTCATGGAGCTGATCGACAACGGCGTGATCGCGCTGTGGCCCGGCGCCATGGACGCGCACCTGGCGGACGCGATGTTCTGGTGGGTCCTCGCCGCCTCACTGGCCCTGGCGTTCGTGGTCACCACACCGGTGAACAAGTGGATGATCGGCCGCGGCAAGGGTCATGCGGTGGTGCACCAATACCACTGACGGGAGCCGCCAGGAGGTCAGAGCTCGGGGCCGTCCCCGGGCTCCTCCTGGTACGAGTAGCGCTGCTCCTGCCACGGATCGCCGAGGTTGTGATAGCCGCGCTCCTCCCAGAAGCCGCGGCGGTCGGCGGTCATGTACTCGATGCCGCGGACCCACTTGGGGCCCTTCCACGCGTACAGGTGGGGCACCACGAGCCGGAGCGGGAAACCGTGCTCCGCGGTGAGGAGTTCACCGCCCTTGTGGGTGGCGAAGATCGTGCGGTCGGAGTCGAAGTCCGCCATCCGCAGATTGGAGCTGAAGCCGTACTCGGCCCAGACCATCACATGCGTCGCGCTCGGCGCGGGCGGCGCGATCTCCAGGAGCGTTCGCGCGGAGACCCCGCCCCATTCGGCGCCCAGCATGCTGAACTTGGTCACGCAGTGCAGATCGGCGACCACCGTGTCGTACGGCAGCGCGGAGAACTCCTCGTGGGTCCAGCAGTGCTTCTCCTGGTCGGCGGTGGCGCCGAAGACCCTGAACTCCCACCGCTCGGGGCGGAACTTCGGGACCGGGCCGTAGTGCGTGACCGGCCAGCCGCGCTGCAGCCGCTGACCCGGCGGAAGCTCCGGCTCCGCTGCCTCACGAGATGCGCGTTCCGCCGGCTGACCCATGGCTCCATCCTGACAGACCCGGGACGGTGGCCGTGACCAGCCGCGGCCCCGGGGTCACCGATCGGGGCAACTCCTACTAAGCGTGCACTTACTGGACGGCCTCCGAACGCCGGTGCAAGGATGCGCGCTACCTGCCCAGTAACCCGCGCGGAAGGAGCCTCTGCGATGCAGGGCGACCCCGAGGTCATCGAATTTCTCAACGAGCAGCTGACCGCCGAACTCACGGCGATCAACCAGTACTTTCTCCACGCCAAGATGCAGGAAAACTTCGGCTGGACGAAGCTCGCGAAGTACACCCGGTCCGAGTCCTTCGACGAGATGAAGCACGCGGAGGTGCTGACCGACCGGATTCTGTTCCTCGACGGTCTGCCCAACTACCAGCGGCTCTTCCACGTCCGGGTGGGCCAGACGGTCACCGAGATGTTCCAGGCCGACCGGCAGGTCGAGGTGGAGGCGATCGACCGTCTCCGGCGCGGCATCGAGGTGATGCGGACCAAGGGCGACATCACGTCCGCGAACATCTTCGAGTCGATCCTCGAGGACGAGGAGCACCACATCGACTATCTGGACACCCAGCTGGAGCTCGTCGAGAAGCTGGGTGAGGCGCTCTACATCGCGCAGCTCATCGAGCAGCCGGAGAGCTAGGCGGCCTCGGGAAGCCGGGTGTCGGTCAGGGGCTCCATCGCGGGTTCTCCCTGGTCCACCAGCTCACGGCGGGGGCAGGCGCCCCGGCCGAGCAGGGCCTGGATGCGCCGCACGCACGAACCACAGTCCGTGCCGGCCTTGCAGGCCGACGCTATCTGGCGGGGGGTGCAGGCACCGTCCTCCGCGTGCTTCTTCACCTGCGCTTCGGTGACCCCGAAACAGTTGCAGACGTACACGCGGTTCACCTCCCGGAGTGGACTCATCGGCAGCGCCGTCCCGATTGATCGGTGAGGCTAACCTAACCTTACCCATGGCCCCGAGTCCACAAAAGCCCTGATACGCCGGTGGGGCGCGGATCACATGGATCCGCGCCCCACTCGTGCGTACGGCGGAGAACTACTGGTCGCGGTACATCTCGGCGACCAGGAACGCCAGGTCGAGCGACTGGCTGCGGTTGAGCCGCGGGTCGCAGGCCGTCTCGTAGCGCTGGTGCAGGTCGTCGACGAAGATCTCGTCGCCGCCGCCCACGCACTCGGTGACGTCGTCACCGGTGAGCTCGACGTGGATGCCGCCGGGGTGCGTGCCGAGCGCCTTGTGGACCTCGAAGAAGCCCTTGACCTCGTCGAGCACGTCGTCGAAGCGGCGGGTCTTGTGACCGGAGGCCGCCTCGTAGGTGTTGCCGTGCATCGGGTCGGTGATCCAGGCGACGGTCGCGCCGGAGGCGGTGACCTTCTCGACGAGCTCGGGCAGCTTGTCGCGGACCTTGTCGGCGCCCATCCGGACGATGAAGGTCAGCCGGCCGGGCTCGCGGTCGGGGTCGAGGCGCTCGATGTACTGCAGCGCCTCCTCGGCCGTGGTGGTCGGGCCGAGCTTGACGCCGATGGGGTTGCGCACCTGGGAGGCGAACTCGATGTGCGCGTGGTCCAGCTGCCGGGTGCGCTCGCCGATCCAGACCATGTGGCCCGAGGTGTCGTACAGCCGACCGGTGCGTGAGTCGACGCGGGTCAGCGCCGTCTCGTAGTCGAGCAGCAGCGCCTCGTGGGAGGCGTAGAACTCGACGGTCTTGAACTCCTCCGGGTCGGTGCCGCAGGCCTTCATGAAGTTGAGCGCGTTGTCGATCTCGCGGGCCAGCTGCTCGTACCGCTGGCCGGACGGGGACGACTTCACGAAGTCCTGGTTCCAGGCGTGCACCTGGTGCAGGTCGGCGTAGCCGCCGGTGGTGAAGGCGCGCACCAGGTTGAGCGTGGAGGCGGATGCGTTGTACATCCGCTTCAGGCGCTCGGGGTCCGGGATGCGGGCCTTCTCGTTGAAGTCGAAGCCGTTGACGGAGTCGCCGCGGTACGTCGGCAGGGTCACGCCGTCGCGGGTCTCGGTGCCCTTGGAGCGCGGCTTGGAGTACTGCCCCGCGATGCGGCCCACCTTCACGACGGGCACGGACGCCGCGTACGTGAGGACGGCGCCCATCTGGAGCAGGGTCTTCAGCTTGTTCCGGATGTGGTCGGCGGACACCGCGTCGAAGGCCTCGGCGCAGTCGCCGCCCTGGAGCAGGAACGCCTCTCCCTTGGCGACGGACGCCAGTCGGGCGCGCAGCTGGTCGCACTCGCCCGCGAAGACGAGCGGCGGATACGACTCGAGGTCCGCGATCACATCGCGCAGAGCCTCGGCATCGGGGTACTCGGGCTGCTGCGCCGCGGGCAGGTTTCGCCAGGTGTTGCCACCGGTGGTGGTGGTCTTAGCGTTCACGGTCACCTCGTCAACATTACGGGGTGCGGGGCTCCGTCCATTCACCCGCTCACCAAGTGAGACGGAGGAAACACCCGGCGTCCCGGCGATGCGTTAGGGTGCCGGACATGCGTACGCAGACGACGAACCAGAACTGGTGGTGGCCCGCTCTCCCGGCGGCCCACTGACTCTGCGCGCACACAGACTCGCCAAGGCCGCCCGAGGGGCGGCCTTCAGTGTTTTCCGGGACTTCCCGGGCCGGGCCGTTCCTCTCCCAGTGAGAAGGAACCCCATCCATGCACCTCACCGACCTGCTGTCCGACGACCGCCCCTTCGCCCTGCTGCGCCGCCGCACCCCGGGCCACGACCACGACACGGTCGAGGTCCTGATCGGCCCGACGGGCACGTACGAACGGCTCGCGGACATCCCCGAAGGGCTCGCGCTCGTGCCCTTCCGGCAGATCAGGGAGCGCGGCTTCGACGTCCGCGACGACGGCACGCCGCTCACCGTCCTGATGCCGCAGGTGCGCCACGAGGTGCCGCTCGCCGAGGCGCTCGCCGCGCTGCCCGCGCACGACGTGCGGGTCGAGGGCGGCGCCTTCGACGTGGACGACACCGCGTACGCGGGCATCGTGGAGCGGGTGCTGCGCGAGGAGATCGGCCGGGGCGAGGGCGCCAACTTCGTCATCCGGCGTACGTACGAGGGGCACATCCCGGACTTCGGCAGGGCCGACGCCCTCGCGCTCTTCCGGCGGCTGCTCGTCGGCGAGCGGGGCGCCTACTGGACGTACGTCGTGCACACCGGGGAGCGGACGCTGGTCGGGGCGAGCCCGGAGGTCCATGTCCGGATGTCCGGCGGGACCGTCGTGATGAACCCGATCAGCGGGACCTACCGCTACCCGGCCGCCGGGCCCACCGCCGACGACCTGCTGTCCTTCCTCTCCGACGGCAAGGAGATCGAGGAGCTGTCGATGGTCGTCGACGAGGAGCTCAAGATGATGTGCACCGTCGGCGACATGGGCGGCGTGGTGGTCGGGCCGCGCCTGAAGGAGATGGCCCATCTCGCGCACACCGAGTACGAGCTGCGCGGCAGGTCGTCGCTGGACGTGCGGGAGGTCCTGAAGGAGACGATGTTCGCGGCGACCGTCACCGGCTCGCCCGTGCAGAACGCGTGCCGGGTGATCGAGCGGCACGAGGCCGGCGGCCGGGGCTATTACGCGGGCGCCCTCGCCCTCATCGGCCGCGACGCGGGCGGCGCGCAGACCCTGGACTCCCCCATCCTGATCCGTACGGCCGACATCGGTGCGGCCGGACGGCTGCGGGTCCCGGTGGGCGCCACGCTGGTGCGCGGGTCCGACCCGATGGGCGAGGTCGCCGAGACCCACGCGAAGGCGGCCGGGGTCCTCGCCGCGCTGGGCGTCCGGCCGGGCCGCCCGCGCGAGGAGGGCGCCGGGCCCGCCCTCGCCGACGATCCGCGGGTGCGGGCGGCGCTCGACGGGCGGCGGGCCTCCCTTGCGCCGTTCTGGCTGCGGATGCAGGAGCCGCGTGACGAGCTGGCCGGGCACGCGCTCGTGGTGGACGGCGAGGACACGTTCACCGCGATGCTCGCGCACGTGCTGCGCTCCCTGGGCCTTCGGGTGTCGGTGCGGCGCTACGACGAGGCGGGGCTGCGGGAGACGGTGCTCGCGCACCGGGGTCCCGTCGTCCTCGGCCCCGGCCCCGGTGACCCGTCCGACCTCACCGACCCGAAGATGCGCTTCTTGCGGTCGCTGGCGGCCGAGGTGATCCGCACCCACCCGTACGGCGTGCTCGGCGTCTGTCTCGGGCACGAGCTGATCGCGGCGGAGCTGGGCCTGGAGATCGTGCGCAAGGACGTGCCGTACCAGGGGGCGCAGACCCGCGTCGAGCTGTTCGGGCGGCCGGAGACCGTCGGCTTCTACAACAGCTTCGTGGCGCGGTGCGACGCGGAGACGCGGGCGGAGCTGGCCGCGCACGACGTGGAGGTCGCCGTGGACGGCGCCGGCGGCGAGGTGCACGCCGTGCGCGGCCCCTCCTTCGCGGGCGTGCAGTTCCACCCGGAGTCGGTGCTGACGCTGCGCGGCACCGGCATCGTGCGCGACCTGCTCGGTCAGCTGCTCGCCTCGGCGGGCACGAGGACGTTCTCGGAGCGGCGGCCCGCGCTGTAGTCGAGGACGTTGCGCACCGTGGTGTCGATGATCTGGCCGACCGCGTCCGTCGTGTAGTACGCCTGGTGGGAGGTGACGACGACGTTGGGGAACGTGACGAGGCGGGCCAGGGTGTCGTCCTCGACGACCTCCAGGGACTTGTCGAGGAAGAACAGCCCGGCCTCCGCCTCGTACACGTCGAGGCCCACGCCCGTGAAGCGGCCCGCCCGCAACTCCCCGACCAGGGCGTGGGTGTCGATCAGGCCGCCCCGGCTGGAGTTCACCAGGATCGCGTCGTCCTTCATCGTGCGCAGCGCGTCGGCGCCGATGAGGTGCCGGGTGGAGGGGAGCAGCGGCACGTGCAGGCTGACCAGGTCCGCCTCGGCGAGGAGCCGGTCCTTCTCCACGTACGTCATGCCGAGGGCGGCGCAGGCCGGGTTCTCGGCGACGTCCCAGCCGAGCAGCCGCATGCCGAAGCCGTGCGCGATGCGGGTGAACGCCTCGCCGATCTTGCCGGTGCCGAGCACGCCGACGGTGCGGCCGCGCAGGTCGCGGCCCATCAGCCCGTCGAGGCGGAAGTCGAAGTCGCGGGTGCGGTTGCTGGCGCGGACGATGCGGCGGTTGACGGCCATCGCCAGGGTCCAGGCGAACTCGGCCACGGAGTAGGGCGAGTAGGCCGAGACGCGGGCGACGGTCAGGCCGAGCCGCTCGGCGACCCGCAGGTCGATGTTGTTGAAGCCGGTGGAGCGCTGGGCGATCATCTGCGTCCCGCCGGCGGCGAGGGTCTGCAGGACGTGGTTGTTCAGGGTCGCGTTGACGCTGGAGGAGATGATCTCGTAACCGGCGGCGATGGGCGCGGTGTCCTCGTTCAGGAACACGTCGAGGCAGCGGACGTCGTGGTGTCCCGCGAAGGCCTTCTCGATCAGCGGCTTCTCGTCCGCCTGCACGCCGAACGCGAGGATCTCCATGGGCGCGAGTCTAGGTACCGCGCGCAGGGACGGCACCCGGAGCAGGAAGGGACGGCGCCCGGGGCCGGGGGCCGTCCCTGTGTGCGGTGGCGTCAGCCGAAGAAGACGCCGACCTCCTTGTACAGCGCCGGGTCGACCGTCTTCAGCTTCGCCGTGGCCTGCGCGATCGGGACGCGGACGACGTCCGTGCCCTGCAGCGCGACCATCTTGCCGAAGTCGCCGTCCCGTACCGCGTCGATGGCGTGCAGGCCGAAGCGGGTGGCGAGCCAGCGGTCGAAGGCGCTCGGGGTGCCGCCGCGCTGGACGTGCCCGAGGACCGTGGTGCGCGCCTCCTTGCCGGTGCGCCCCTCGATCTCCTTGGCCAGCCACTCGCCGACCCCGGAGAGCCTGACGTGCCCGAAGGAGTCCTGCGACCCGTCCTTGAGCACCATCTCGCCGTCCTTGGGCATCGCGCCCTCGGCCACGACGACGATCGGGGCGTACGACGCCTTGAAGCGTGAGGTCACCCAGGCACAGACCTGGTCGACGTCGAAGCGCTGCTCGGGGATGAGGATGACGTTGGCACCGCCCGCGAGGCCCGAGTGGAGCGCGATCCAGCCCGCGTGGCGGCCCATGACCTCGACGACGAGGACGCGCATGTGCGACTCGGCGGTGGTGTGCAGACGGTCGATCGCCTCGGTGGCGATGCCGACCGCGGTGTCGAAGCCGAAGGTGTAGTCGGTGGCGGAGAGGTCGTTGTCGATGGTCTTGGGGACGCCGACGACCGGGATCCCGTACTCGTCGGTGAGCCGGGCGGCGACGCCGAGGGTGTCCTCACCGCCGATGGCGATCAGGGAGTCGACCTCGTACTTGGCGAGGTTCTCCTTGATGCGGCGCACGCCGTTCTCCGCCTTGAACGGGTTGGTGCGCGAGGAGCCGAGGATGGTGCCGCCGCGCGGCAGGATGCCGCGGACCGCGGGGATGTCGAGCGGGACGGTGTCGCCCTCCAGCGGACCGCGCCAGCCGTCCCGGAACCCGACGAAGTCGTAGCCGTACTCCTGCACGCCCTTGCGGACGATGCCCCGGATGACGGCGTTGAGCCCGGGGCAGTCGCCGCCTCCGGTCAGTACGCCAATTTTCTTGGCCCCCATAGGAAAAGTCCCTTCGCCTCAGTGACCTGATGCGAGTCACGCTAATGGTGACCCAGGTCACTCCGGGACGGTGCGAACGGTCAATTCCTGTACTGCGCAGGCAAGTTGATCACGTGCTTTCACTCGTACGAGGGGCACGCGACGGCTGCCTCGGGGTCACGCGTCGTCCAGGCCCCGCTCGATCGCGTACCGCACGAGCTCGACCCTGTTGTGCAGCTGGAGCTTGCCGAGGGTGTTCTGGACGTGGTTCTGCACGGTGCGGTGCGAGATGACCAGGCGCTCGGCGATCTGCTTGTAGCTCAGGCCCTTGGCGACCAGGCGCAGGACCTCCGTCTCGCGGTCGGTGAGCTGCGGGGCCTTCGGGTCGTCGGGGGTGCCGGCGGCGGGCTCGGTGGCCAGGCGGCGGTACTCGCCGAGGACCAGGCCGGCGAGACCGGGCGTGAAGACCGCGTCGCCGACGGCCGTGCGGCGCACCGCGTCGATCAGCTCCTCGGTGGACGCCGACTTCAGGAGGTAGCCGGTCGCGCCGGACTTGACCGCCTCCAGGACGTCGGCGTGCTCGCCGCTCGCGGACAGGACCAGGACGCGCAGCGCCGGGTTGGCGCCGACGAGCTCCTTGCAGACCTGCACGCCCGGCTTCAGCGGGAGGTTCAGGTCGAGGACCAGGACGTCGGGGGTGACCGCCTGGGCGCGGCGGACCGCCTGCTCGCCGTCGCCTGCCGTGGCGACCACGTCGAGGCCGGCCTCCGCGAGGTCGCGGGCGACCGCGTCGCGCCACATGGGGTGGTCGTCGACGACCATGACCCTGGTCGGGGCGACCGCGGCGGCCCCTTCCGTACCCGTGGCCACTGCCGTCCCGGTGGCCGCTGCCGTCCCGGTGGCCTCGGCCGTCCCGGTGACCTCGGCCGTCCCGGTGACCTCGGCCGTCCCGGTGGCCTCCGTGACCTCGACTGCCCCGGTGGCCTCCGTGGCCGGATTCTGCCTCTGGTGCTCGTTCATCTCGCCTTTCCCGCCTTCCCCCGTGCCTCCCGCGCCTGCGCGCGCGACACCTTCAGTTCCACTTCCGTCCCCTGGCCCGGCACCGAGATCAGCTCGGCCGTGCCCCCGATGTCCCGCAGCCGCCCCCGGATCGACAGCGCGACCCCGAGCCGCCCCTCCCCCTCGGCCTCCACGAGCCGCCCCTCCGGGATGCCGGGGCCGTCGTCCCTGACCGTCACGATCACGTCGTCCGGCTCGTCCTCGACCAGGATCCAGGCGCGGGCGTCGGCACCCGCGTGTCTGCGGACGTTGTCCAGGGCGGCGCCGACGGCGGCCGCCAGCTCCCGCGCGGCCCGCGGCGCGAGGAGGACCGGCGCGCCCGGCTCGGAGAGCGTCACCTTCGACCCGGCGTGCGGGGCGAGGAGCGAGCGCAGATCGCACGGCGCCGTGTCGTCCGGCTCGTCGTCCGGCACCTCGACCTCGCGTACGACCGCGCCCTGCGAGACGTCCTCCGACGCGTGCGACGCGGGGACCAGGCCCCCGGCGACCAGGGTGCGCAGCGCGACCTCCTGCTCGCCCGCGAGCCGGCCGAGCTCCGCGGCCTCGCCGCCGATGGCCGTGCCGCGGCGCTGCACCATGGCGAGGACCTGCAGGACGCTGTCGTGGATGTCGCGGGCGAGCCGTTCGCGCTCGCGGGTGGCGGCCTCTATCTCCAGGGCGCGGGCCAGGGTGCGCTCGGAGGCGCGGGCCAGCTCCACGACGTATCCGATGGCGATGGAGGCGATGCAGACCAGCAGGACGTTGTGCAGGGTGTCGCGGCTGAACGCGCCGCGCTGCACCACGTTGGCGACGCCGACGAGCAGCGACGCCGAGGCCGCCCAGCGCCAGCCGCCCTTGATCGCGAACGCGAGCACGGAGCCCGCGGTCCATATGGAGGGCAGCGTCGGGCCGCCGTCGACGATCCGCTGCTGGGAGTCGGCGAGCGGCGTGAGCAGGATGCCCACGATCGCGACGGTCAGGTCGGCGAAGAGGAAGCGCCGGGTGCAGCTCGCCGCGTTCGCGACGCGGGGCAGGGTGGCCAGGGTCCAGGGGGCGAGCACCGCGTAGTAGGCGACGGCGAGCCAGGGGCGGTCCAGCTTCTCGTGCGCCGCGACGAAGAGGCCGATCGCGTACAGCATCGTCAGGACGCGGTAGGCGGTGAGCGCGCGCCACAGCGGCTGCTCGACCGACATCCTCATGACTTTCTCGCGCTTGGCCATGTCCCCCACCGCCGTCTTCCCACCCGTTCCCCGCCCCTGAACGGACGCGGCTAGGCGCCGGAACGTTCCTTGTCGCCCGCGCTCTTCTCCGTGCTTTTCTCGGCGCTCTTCTCCAGGGCCTTGGCGGCCTTGGCCTCCTCCGCGATCTGGCGCTTCGCGGCCGTCGCGTACATGTCGACGTACTCCTGGCCGGAGAGCTTCATGATCTCGTACATGACCTCGTCGGTCAGCGCACGGAGCACGAAGCGGTCCTGCTCCATGCCCTGGTAGCGGCGGAAGTCGAGCGGCTCGCCGATGCGGATGCCGGGCCGCATCAGCTTGGGCAGCACCTTGCCGGGCGGCTGGATCTTCTCCGTGTCGATCATCGCGACGGGCAGCACGGGGGCGCCGGTGGCGAGCGCCACGCGCGCGAGGCCGCCGGGCTTGCCGCGGTAGAGGCGTCCGTCCGGCGAGCGGGTGCCCTCGGGATAGATGCCGAAGAGCTCGCCGCGCTCCAGGACCTCGATGCCGCTCTTGATCGCCGCCTCACCCGCGCCGCGCCCGCCGGAGCGGTCCACCGGGAGCTGGCCCACGCCCTTGAAGAAGGCCGCGGTCAACTTGCCCTTCACCCCCGGCGAGGTGAAGTACTCCGCCTTGGCGATGAAGGTGACCTTGCGGTCGAGGACCGCGGGGAGGAAGAAGGAGTCCGAGAACGAGAGGTGGTTGCTGGCCAGAATCGCTGGGCCTTCGGCGGGGACGTTCTCAAGGCCCTCCACCCAGGGCCTGAAGCCGAGCTTCAGCGGCCCTCCGATGGCAACCTTCATTGCGCCGTAGATCAAACCGAGTGCCTCCTGTTTCTGTGGATCAGACCTTAACCCGGGGTACCGCCAATGGGCCCGACGACCCTGGTCGGTGTCAGTCCGGTCGCGTACGGTGAAGTACTCCCACCTCTCACGAAGGAGACCGAAGTGCCGGTCCTCCCCGGAGCCGAGCCGTACCGCCACGAAGGCGGCGAGGTCGGCGTCCTCCTCTGCCACGGCTTCACCGGATCCCCGCAGTCGCTGCGCCCCTGGGCCGAGCATCTGGCGGAGCGCGGCCTCACCGTCTCGCTGCCGCTGCTGCCCGGGCACGGCACCCGCTGGGAGGACATGCAGATCACCGGCTGGCAGGACTGGTACGCCGAGGTGGAGCGCGAGCTGCGCGGCCTCGTCGACCGGTGCGAGCGGGTCTTCGTCTTCGGGCTCTCGATGGGCGGTGCGCTCGCGCTGCGGCTCGCCGCGAAGCACGGCGACGCGATCAGCGGCCTCGTCCTGGTCAACCCGGGGAACAAGGTGCACGGCGCGGCGGCGCACGCCCTGCCGGTCGCCCGGCACCTGGTGCCGAGCACCAAGGGCATCGTCAGCGACATCGCCAAGCCCGGCTCCGAGGAGATCGGCTACCACCGCATCCCGCTGCACGCCGCCCACTCGCTGCGCCGCTTCTTCCGCCTGGTCGACGCCGAACTGCCGCAGGTGACGCAGCCGTTGATGGTGCTGCACAGCCCGCGCGACCACGTGGTGCCGCCCGCCGACTCGGCCCGGATCCTCAGCCGCGTCTCCTCCAGGGACGTCACGGAGATCCTGCTGGAACAGAGCTACCACGTCGCGACGTTGGACTACGACGCGGACCGGATCTTCGAGGAGAGCCACACGTTCATCGACCGGCTCGCCCCCAGCTTCGGCAAGGAAGGGACGGCCACCGGTGGCTGAGCACGAGGCGGACCGCGAGGAGAGCCGCGAGCCCGAGAAGGTTCCCGGCAAGAGCGAGGAGCCGCCCGAGGGCCTGCCCCTGGACGAGGACGCCGCCTGGCAGGCGATCGTCGCGGGGTACGGCGAGGAGCCCGCGGACCCGCCGGGCGCCAAGCCCTTCAAGTCGGTCGACGGCCTGGCGCTCCTGGAGACGGAGTCGAACGGGCCCGCGGGCGGCGGCCCGGCGGTCGGCCCGGCCAAGGACGCCGAGGACAAGCCGGGCGTCGGCAAGCCGCTCGGCAGCTCCGTCTCGTTCGCACCCGGCGTCGGCGGCCCCCGCGACTACACCACCCCTGAGCCCTCCGAGTCCGACTTCGACGCCGACGACGAGGGCCACTTCGTGCCGCCGGAGCCGCCGCCGCTCCCCGAGGGGGACGTGACCGCCAGGTTCGCCTGGCTCGCCGTGCTCGGCGGGCCGCTGCTCATCCTGCTGGCGGTGCTGTTCGGCTGGCAGATGACGTGGTGGCTGACCACGCTCGGCATCGGCGGCTTCCTCGGCGGCTTCGCCACGCTCGTGATGCGGATGGGCGGCGACGACGAGGAGGACGACGACCCGGGGCGCGGCGCGGTCGTCTGACCCAGGCACCAGCGAGGGCACCAACGAGAGGGCCCGTCCGGACAGCTCCGGGCGGGCCTTTCGTGTGCCCGCACCCGGATGGAACCCGATCACGGCCGGCGGCGAAGAAGGGGTGAACCACCGAACGAGCCCAAGCCTTCGAGGCGTTCAGACGAACGAAAGGAGCCCCGATGACCGTCGATCCCGGCGTCCCCCTCGGCGCGCACCACCCCGAGGCCCGCGCCGGTTCGCACGTGCTCCACAGGGGAGAGCACGAGCCGCCTGCCGGGCAGCCCGAGCCGAGTGACGCCCGGTCCATCGAACGGTCCCGGGACGAGCCCGAGCAGTTCGCCGTCCTCTACGACCGGCACGCCGACTCCGTATACCGGTACGCGGCACGCCGGCTCGGCCTGGAGGCGGCGGAGGATCTGATGGCCGACACCTTCATCACCGCCTTCAGGCAGCGCCACCGGTACGACCCGGCGCGGGCCGACGCCCGCGCCTGGCTGTTCGGCATCGCGACCAACCTCATCGGCCGGCACCGCAGGGCCGAGGCCCGCCGCTTCAAGGCGCTGGCACGGGTGCCCTCGCCGGTGCCGCACGAGGAGCCGGTCGCCGACCGCGCGGTGGCCCGGGCCGGCGCCGCGGGGGTCCGCATGGACCTGGCTGCGGCGCTGGCCGGGCTGTCCGCCCGCCACCGCGACGTGGTCCTCCTCGTGGCGTGGGCCGACCTCAGCTACGAGGAGGCGGCGCAGGCGTTGGGGGTGCCCGTCGGCACCGTCAGATCACGGCTGCACCGGGCTCGCAGCGCATTGCGCGAAGCACTGGGCGGGTCCGATCCGACAGCTTTCCAGGAGGCACACGCCCATGAATGAGCTCGATGAACTGCGCGGCTGGGAGGCGGGGGCTCCCCCGCTGGACGACGACACGCGCCACCGCGCACGCGTGCGGCTGTTCGCCGCGATGAACGAACGGCCCACGGCGGTACGGCCGTCCAGGCGCCGGCCGGTGCTGCGCATCGCCGTCACCGGCCTGGTGGCGGCGGCGGTGGCCGCGACCCTTCTGGTCACCGGCGACGGTACGAATGAGCGGCAGCAGGCGAAGCCGCCCGCCGTCGACTCACCCAGCGCGGCCACCGTCGCCGCCGCGAAGGTGCTCAGCGGCGCGGCGGCCCGGGAGCGCAGGCACGAGAAGCGGACCGTGGTGCCCCGCGACGACCAGTTCCTCTACTCCAAGCGGGTCATCAAGGAAACGGAGCAGAAGACCGGCGAGGTCAGGACCTACACCGATGAGATGTGGGACTCGGTGGATGGTTCCAAGCGCTCCTTGTCCATGGAGCTCGGCAGGGTCATGTGGGAGGAGCCCATGGGCAAGGGCGAGGGGGTGTGGCCGCCCCGCCGGTGGGCCGAGCTGAAGAAGCTGCCCACCGACCCCGAGAGGCTCGTCCCGGCCATCGTGTCCATGGGCAGCAGCGACACCCCGATCAGCGCACTCACCAAGGACGACCGGTGGCAGGCCTACTTCCTGCTCGGCGAGCTCCTGAAGGCTCCGACGCTGCCCGGAGGACTGCGCGCCGCGGCCTACGAAGGACTGGCGCTCGTGCCCGGCGTCAAGACGGTCGAAGGGGTCGAGGACTCCGCCGGGCGTCCCGGTGTGGGGATCGCCTACCCCTCCCGGTTCAAGGGCAGGTACCTCATCTTCGACCCGAAGTCCTATGCGTTCCTGGGCTTTCGTGATGAGCGGGTCTCGCGCGACGGGAAGAAGACGTACACCCAGCTGTCACACACCGTCGAGTGGGCGGTCGTCGACAAGGTGAAGCAGCGACCGTAGACCTCACCGGGCCTCGTCACCCCGACGGGGCGCGGGAACCCTGAGGGCGGCCAGGACCGGCAGGTGGTCCGTGGCCGCCCTCAGGTCTTCCTCGCTCACCCCGGGCAGCCCCAACGGCACGCCGCAGCCGAGGACTTCGATGCCGGGAGTGGCGAAGAGCGCGTCGATCCGCTGGTGCGGATCGGCCGGCGTCGAGGTGTTCTCGCTCCCCCAGGGCTTCGCCGCCCAGCAGTCCGTCAGCGCGCCGGCGAGCCTGCGGAACGTCCGCCCGTCGGGCCGCTCGTTGAGGTCGCCGCCCGCGACCGCGTGCTCCACACCCATCCCTGCGAGCCGGTCGAGCAGCATGCCGCCCTGCTCGTACCGCTCGTCGCTCCGCAGGCTCAGATGACAGCTCAGGACGCCGATCCTGGCGCCGCCGAGGCGGACGACGGCGGTGGCGAAGCCGCGCCGGTGCAGGCCGGGGGTGAGCGGCAGCAGCACGTCCTCGGTGCGCTCGACGGTGGCGCGCAGCGAGCAGAGCAGCGCGGGGCCCGCCGCGCTGCCGCCGCCGGAGAGGATCACCAGGTCGGCGGCGCGCGCCAGGCGGGCCAGCTTCTTGCGCCAGCGGAAGAACCGCGGCGCCTCCTGGATCAGGACGAGGTCGGGAGCGCAGGCGGAGATGGTCCGGGCGAGCGCGGCGGTGTCGTCGCGCATCGAGCGGATGTTGTAGCTGAGCACCCGGATGACGGCCGAACCGTCCGGTTCGGTGCGGGAGTTGGGGAGCGGTTCGCTGGCCATGGCGATCAAGATACGACAGTGCCCGCCGCTCCCGGAGGGGACGCGACGGGCACCGGTGCGCCGTACGGGCCGGGGTCACATGACGGGATCCGGCTCCCGCGCCAGGTCGGCCGCGCCGACGAGCCCCGCGTCGTTGCCCAGCTGGGCGGCGATCACCTGGGCCTCGGGGCGCCAGGCGGCGCCGACGAGCCAGCGCTTGAAGGACTTGCGGATCGGGTCGAGGACCAGCTCGCCCTCGTCCGAGAGGCCGCCGCCGACGATGAACGCGGACGGGTCGAAGAGCGACGCCAGGTCGGCGAGGCCGGCGCCCGCCCAGCGGGCCAGCTCGCGGTAGGAGTCGATCGCGACGGCGTCGCCCTGCCGGGCGGCCATCGAGATGTGCTTGCCCTCGATGCCCTCGGGGGTGCCGTCGCCCAGCGAGAGCAGGTACTCGGCGTTCTCGGGGGTGGCGTTGGCGCGCTGCATCGCGTACCGCACGAGGGCGCGCCCCGAGGCGTACTGCTCCCAGCAGCCCTGGCTGCCGCAGCCGCAGAGCAGGCCGTCGGGGACCATGCGGATGTGGCCGAACTCGGCGGCCACGCCGAAGTGGCCGCGGCGCAGCTTGTTGCCGATGATGATGCCGCCGCCGAGGCCGGTGCCGAGCGTGATGCAGATGACGTTGCGGTGGCCCTTGCCGCCGCCGAAGCGGTACTCGCCCCAGGCCGCGGCGTTGGCGTCGTTCTCCACGACGACCGGCAGGCCGACGCGCTTCTCGACCTCTTCCTTGAGCGGCTCCTGGCGCCAGTCGATGTTCGGCGCGAAGTAGACCGTGGAGCGCTGGCGGTTGACGTATCCGGCGGCGCCGATGCCGACGCCGACGATCTCGTGCCCGGCCCGTGCGCCCGCGACGGCGGAGGCGATCGCGTCGACGATGGCCTCGGAAGTACCAGGGGTCGGCACCTTGAAGGTCGAGAGGATGTTGCCGTCCTCGTCGACCACTCCGGCCGCGATCTTGGTGCCGCCGATGTCGACGCCGATGGTGAGTCCCATGAATCCCTCAGTTCGATCGAGCCCCGCTACGGCCCACCGTACCCGAGGGGGGTCAGTCCAGATCGATGTGTTCCCCCGCCGCGGGGCCCTCGTCCCGGCGGTCCCGGGCCTGCGCGCCGCCGGGTGCGTCACCCTGCGCGCCGTCCTCGGCACCGCTCTTCGGCCCGTCCTTCGCGTCGCCGGCCCGTCCGTCGCCGCGGGTCCACCGGCCCTCCTGGCCCCGGGCCGCGGAGCGGTAGGCGGCGAGCAGCTCGGAGCCGGCCGCCGCGAGGTGGTCGAAGACGTCCGGATTGCGCTCGATGACCGGCTCGACGGCGGCCTTCGCCTCCCGGACGACCTGCTTGACCGTCTGCTCGACGGCGCCCTGCGCGACCGCGCCGAGCAGCGGTGACTGCAGCCCGGAGAGCTTCTCCGAGACGGCGTCGACGAGCTTGCGCAGCTCCTCGGCGGCGGACCCGGTCGGGGCCCCGTACCGGTCGCGGCGGCGGGCCCGCTCGGCCGCGAGATCCTCGGCGCAGGCCTTCTCCCAGGCGTCCGCGTCGGCTTCGGGGGCTTCGCGCTCGGTGGCATCGCTCATGCCACTCGACGTTACCCGAATGGCGGTCACGCGTTCACCGTCCGTGCGGGGGCGGGCCGGGTCGCGGCGGATTCAGTTCCCGCGCGGCCAGAGGCCCGGGTCGGGCGCGAACCGTACCCGCAGCTCGCCCTCGCGCAGCCCCGCCCCGGCGACCGTGCAGCGGCGCAGCGCGGACGGCAGGGTGACGATGCGGCGGAAGGGGCCCGCGGTGACGACGAGTTCGTCGCCGCGCCGGATCAGGCCGAGCTCGTCGCGGGCGACGCCGGGGAGCGGGATGTGCCAGACGTACCGGTGGTCCGCCTCCTCTGCCGGGGCCTCGGTGACGGGCCAGGCGACGGGGGCGGGGGCGGCGGCGGGGGCCGGCAGGCCGAGGGCGGCGAGGTCGTCGGGGCCCCGCGGGTCGCGGCCGAGGTGCGGGACCCTGCCGACGCGGCCGTACGCGGACTCCCAGGCGTCGAGCGTCTTGTGCTGCTGGGCGGCGAGCCCGGCGAGCCAGGTGTCGGCGCTCGCGTCCGGCAGTACGCGGTTGGCGATCAGGGCCTCGGTGCGCAGGCCGTGCAGGGCCAGGCCGGTGGCGGTGGTGCGGACGGCGTCGGCGCCCGCGGGGCCGGGCTCGGCGACCAGCTGGACGGTGGTGCCGGGGGCCTCGATCACGCGCTGGACGGCGGCGAGTTCGTCCTCCAGGCGGGCCGCGCTCTCGTACAGCCAGGCGGCGGGCAGCGGGACACCGGCGAGCCGGCCGAGCATGGGGCGCAGGGCGCGGGCGGCCTGCCGCTCGGGCGGCAGGAGCCGGCGCAGATAGCGGCGGAGCTGCTCGGGGAGCGCGAGGACCGCGAGCGCGCGGGGTGCGGCGGGCAGGTCGACGATCACGGTGTCGTGGCCGCCGTCCCGGCCGGACTCGCGGGCCGCGTCGCGCAGGGCGCGGAGCAGGGCCAGCTCCTCGGCCCCGGGCAGCGGGGTGAGCTCCTCGCCGTCGAGCCGCTCGGCGCCGAGCAGGTCGAGGGCGGAGGCGGCACGTTCCTGCACGGCGAGCAGGTCGTCGCGGAAGCGGGTGTCGGGGGCGAGCCGTCGGACGGTGAGTCCGGGGTGCGCGTCGGCGCCGGGGGCGCCGAGCACTGCGCCGAGGGTGTCGGTGCGGTCGGCGGAGAGCACCAGGGTCCGCCGGCCCGCGCGCGCGGCGGCGAGTGCGGTGGCCGCCGCGAACGTGGTCCGTCCGGAGCCGCCGGGGCCGGTGACTAGGAGGGTGCGCATGTGGGTGAACGGTACGGGAGGCTGCGCGGGCTTGGACGGGGGCGCCCACTCGCCGTGGGGGGGCTGCTTCGTTTGCGGCTCTCGGTCGAGTGTGGTTGCTCGCGCCGTTCCCCGCGCCCCTGGGGAGCGGAGGCTGCGCCCCACGTCCCCCTTGGCTCCAGGGTGGGGCGCCCACTCGCCGTGGGGACGTTGCCTGTTCGCGGCTCTCGGTCGAGTGTGGTTGCTCGCGCCGTTCCCCGCGCCCCTGGGGCGGGCTTCGCCCTGCCCCCTAGCTCAGGCTTCCTTCGACTCGACTCGCTTCTTCAAGCCCGCGAGGGCTCGGTCGATGATGACCTTTTCTGCCTTGCGCTTGATCATGCCGAGCATGGGGATCTTGACGTCCACCGTCAGCCGGTACGTGACCTCGGTGCCGGTCCCCGCCGGGCGGAGCAGGTAGGAGCCGTCCAGGGAACGCAGCATCTGCGACTTCACCAGGGTCCAGCTCACCTCGTCGTCCCCGGTCCAGGTGTAGCCGAGCGTCTGGTCGTCCTTGATCGCGCCCGCGTCCATGACGAGGCGGACCTCCTTGGCGCGGCCCCGCTCGTCGGTGGCGAGGACCTCGGCCTCCTTCACCTCACCCGTCCAGTCGGGGTAGCGCTCGAAGTCGGCGATCACCCCCATGACCTCGGCCGGTGCCGCCTCGATCGTGATGCTCGAGCTGGTGTGTTCGGCCATGGCCGTGGCTCCTCCAGATGCGGTCCGGTACGGGGGTGTCCGAGGTGGTCCTACCGCGTGAAGGCTACCGCGCGGTTCGCCCTCACCACTCCAGGGCCCAGGGCCGCGACGACCCCGCGAAGTGCCCGACGTTCACGCACTCCGTCGCGCCGATGCGCATGCGCCGGACCAGCGGCTGGTGGACGTGGCCGAAGAGCGCGTACTTCGGACGGGTCCGGTGGATCGCCGCGAGCAGCGCGCCGCTGCCACGCTCGAAGCGGCGCGCCACCGTGTCGTAGAGGAGCTCGGGAACGTCCGGGGGGATGTGCGTGCACAGCACGTCGACCTCGCCGACCGCCTCGATCTTCGCCGCGTACTCCTCGTCGCTGATCTCGTACGGCGTCCGCATCGGCGTGCGCAGGCCGCCGCCGACGAAGCCGAAGACGCGGCCGCCGATCTCCACCCGCTCGCCGTCCAGGACGGTGGTGCCGGGGCCCGCGTACTCGGGCCACAGGGCGGGGATGTCGACGTTGCCGTAGGTGGCGTAGGTCGGCGTGGGGAAGGCCGCGAACAATTCGGCGTACTGCTTGCGGACCGCGCCCTCGATCGCGGCCGCCCGGTCGACCTCCCCCCAGAGCCGCCCCCCGAACTCCCTGGCCTCGTCGAAACGGCGGGCGGTGCGCAGCTCCACAAGCCGTGAGGCGTTCTCCGCGCCGAAGAGGTCGGGGAAGATGCCGCGCGAGTGGTCGGCGTAGTCGAGGAAGAGCACGAGGTCGCCCAGGCAGACGAGCGCGTCCGCGCCCTCCCCCGCGCGGGCGAGCCCCTCGGCGTTGCCGTGCACGTCACTGACCACGTTGACCCGGAAAGCTGGCATGCCGATCACCCTAGGACGGCGGCCCCGCGGAGGGTAGGGGCCACCGCCCGGCGCCCGTCCACCGGCCGGACCTGCGGTTACTTCCGAGTCGGGAAGACGGTGGCGTACTGTGCGATGCAGACCACAGCGACGTGTGACGCACCGAACATCTGGGCCTGCCCCCCTACCGAACAAGCCATACCGGTGGGTAACGTCCGGGCAGTCCAGTAGTGCTCAGCCCCCCATCTCGACTGAGCACCTGCCCGATCTTGGACCGCACCGTCGCAGCACACAACGTCGTGGCGCCGGCGCCCTTATGTAGGAGCAGCAGTCTTGCGCGAGTTCAGCCTTCCGGCCCTGTACGAGGTCCCTGCGGACGGCAATCTGACCGACATCGTCCGCAGAAATGCCGCGCAGCACCCGGATGTCGCCGTCATCGGCCGCAAGGTCGACGGCCGCTGGCAGGACGTCACCGCCAAGGCCTTCCTCGCCGACGTGCGCGCCACCGCCAAGGGTCTGATCGCGGCGGGCGTGCGCCCCGGCGACCGGGTCGGCCTGATGTCCCGCACCCGGTACGAGTGGACGCTCCTCGACTTCGCCATCTGGAGCGCCGGCGCGGTCACCGTGCCGGTGTACGAGACGAGTTCGGCCGAGCAGATCCAGTGGATCCTCGGCGACTCCGGCGCCGTCGCCTGCGTCGTGGAGCTGGACGCGCACGCCGGCGCCGTCGAGTCCGTGCGCGACCGGCTGCCCGGCCTCGCGCACGTCTGGCAGATCGACAAGGGCGGCGTCGACGAGCTGCACGCCGCCGGCGCGGAGGTCGCCGACGCGATCGTCGACGAGCGCGGCGCGGTCGCGGGCGCCGACGATCCGGCCACCATCGTCTACACCTCGGGCACCACCGGACGCCCCAAGGGCTGCGTGCTCACCCACCGCAGCTTCTTCGCGGAGTGCGGCAACGTGGTGGAGCGCCTCAAGCCGCTCTTCCGTACGGGCGAGTGTTCGGTGCTGCTCTTCCTGCCCGTCGCGCACGTCTTCGGACGGCTCGTCGAGGTCGCCGCGCTGATGGCGCCGATCAAGCTCGGCCACGCGCCCGACGTCAAGAACCTCACGGACGAACTCGCCTCCTTCCGGCCGACCATGGTCCTGGGCGTCCCGCGCGTCTTCGAGAAGGTCTACAACTCGGCGCGCGCCAAGGCGCAGGCCGACGGCAAGGGCAAGATCTTCGACAAGGCGGCGGACACGGCGATCGCGTACAGCCGCGCGCTCGACACGACCGCGGGCCCGTCGCTCGGCCTGAAGGTCAAGTACAAGGTCTTCGACAAGCTGGTCTACAGCAAGCTGCGCGCGGTCCTCGGCGGTCGCGGCGAGTACGCGATCTCCGGCGGCGCGCCGCTCGGCGAGCGCCTCGGCCACTTCTTCCGCGGCATCGGCTTCACGGTCCTTGAGGGGTACGGCCTGACGGAGTCCTGCGCGGCCACCGCCTTCAACCCGTGGGACCGCCAGAAGATCGGCACGGTCGGCCAGCCGCTGCCCGGCTCGGTGGTCCGCATCGCCGACGACGGCGAGGTGCTGCTCCACGGCGAGCACCTGTTCAAGGAGTACTGGAACAACGAGGGCGCCACCGAAGAGGCGCTGGCCGACGGCTGGTTCCACACCGGTGACATCGGCACGCTCGACGAGGACGGCTATCTGCGCATCACCGGCCGCAAGAAGGAGATCATCGTCACCGCGGGCGGCAAGAACGTGGCCCCCGCCGTGATCGAGGACCGCATCCGCGCGCACGCGCTGGTCGCCGAGTGCATGGTCGTCGGCGACGGCCGTCCCTTCGTGGGCGCGCTCGTCACGGTCGACGACGAGTTCCTCGGCCGCTGGGCCGCGGAGCACGGCAAGCCCGCGGGGTCGACGGCGACGTCGCTGCGGGACGACGCGGATCTGCTCGCGGCGATCCAGAGCGCGGTGGACGACGGCAACGCGGCGGTCTCCAAGGCGGAGTCCGTACGGAAGTTCCGGGTGCTCGGCTCGCAGTTCACGGAGGAGTCGGGCCATCTGACGCCGTCGCTGAAGCTGAAGCGGAATGTCGTGGCGAAGGACTACGCGGACGAGATCGAGTCGATCTATCGCGGCTAGCCTCGGGCTGCGCGAACGGGGGCGCCCACGCGCCATGGGCGGGCTTCTTCCGTCGCGAGTGCGGGTGGTGCGTGGTTGCTCGCGCAGTTCCCCGCGCACCTGAAAGCCGGCTCCGCCGCCTCCAGACCGCGGGCGTGCAGGGGCTTTTAGGGGCGCGGGGAACTGCGCAATCTTTTAGGGGCGCGGGGAACTGCGCGAGCAACCCACCCCGACCCGCAGCCGCCCTCCGTCCCGTCGCGGCAACCCCTCAGGCGACTAGAGCAACTCCTTGAGCCGCTCCGCCAGGAGATCCCAGCGCCACTTCTCCTCCACCCACGCCCGGCCCCGCTCCCCCATCCGCGCGCGGAGCGCCCCGTCGCCGAGCAGGGCGACGATCCGGTCGGCCGCCTCCTCCGGCGCCCCGCCGCGGACGACCCACCCCGTCTCCCCGTCGAGCACCGCGTCCGGCGCCCCGCCGGAGTCGCCGGCGACGACCGGAAGGCCCGTCGCGGACGCCTCCAGGTAGACGATGCCGAGGCCCTCGACGTCCAGGCCCCCGCGCCGGGTCCGGCAGGGCATGGCGAAGACGTCGCCCGCGCCGTAGTGCGCGGGAAGCTCCCCCCACGGCACCGCCCCGGTGAACCGCACGGAATCGGCCACTCCCGTCTCGGCGGCGAGCCGGCGCAGGTCCTCCTCGTAAGGGCCGCCCCCCACGATGAGCAGCACCGCGTCCGGCTGTGCGGAGAGGATCCTCGGCAGGGCGAGGATCAGCGTGTCCTGCCCCTTGCGCGGCACAAGACGCGAGACGCAGACCACGACGGGCCGGTCGGTGAGGCCGAGCCGGGCCCGTACCTCCGCGCCGCCGGAGCCGGGGTGGAAGGTCTTCTCGTCGACGCCGGGCGGCAGTTGGACCATGCGGCCCGCCGCCACCGGGGTCAGCGCCCCGGCGATCCGTGAGCGGGTGTACTCGCCGAGATAGGTGATCGTGTCCGTCGACTCGCCGATCCGCCGCAGCAGCCCGCGCGCGGCGGGCAGTTGGGCCCAGCCCGCCTCGTGGCCGTGGGTCGTGGCGACGATCCGGCGCGCGCCCGCCCTGCGCAGCGCGGGCGCCATGAGACCGAGCGGCGCGGCCGCCCCGAACCACACCGACGTACAGCCGTGTTCGCGCAGCAGCGAGACCGTGCGCCGGGTGACGCGCGGGGTCGGCAGCAGCATCGTCGTACGGTCGCGTACGACCTGGAAGGGCTGCTCGGCGTCGAAGGCGGCGGTGGCCTCGGCGCCCTCGCGGCCGCGCTTCCAGGTGGAGGCGTGCACGACGATCTGCTCGGGGTCCAGGCGCAGCGCCATGTTGTGCAGGAACGCCTGGATGCCACCGGGCCTGGGCGGGAAGTCGTTCGTGACGATCAGGGTCTTGTGCATCGCGCACGACAGTACCGAAAGGCGCGCCGCGGCACGGAGTGCCCTCCGGGCCACCGGACCCCTCCGCGGCGCCGCACGGCCCAGCCTCTTCGCCCTCGCCCGGCCCGGCCCGGCATCATGACTCCCCGAATCGCAATGAAATAGCGGGAAAGGGGCGAAGTGCACATGATGCGCATCCTGACCGTCTGGGTCCTGACCAGAACCGTCCTGCTGCTGTGCGTCCTCCATGTGCTCGCCGGTCCGGGCCCGGACGTGACCAGCGACGTCTCCGTCATCTACCAGGGCTGGTACGAGGTCCTGCGCACCGGCACCTTCCCGCTCGACGACGTCACCTGGCAGTACCCGCCCGCCGCCGCCCTCGCGGTCCTCTCCCCCGCCCTGCTGCCCTTCCTCGGCTACGACACGGCCTTCTTCGTCCTCGCCCTGCTCTGCGACGCCACGGTGTGCGGACTGCTCCTGTACGCGGGCCGGCGCCCCGGCAAGTCGCCGCGCGGCGCCTGGACGTGGGTCGCGGGCGTGGCCCTGCTGGGGCCCACCGTGTACGCCCGTTACGACGTGATGGTCGTCGCCGTCGCGGTCGCCGCGCTGCTCGCCGGGGCGCGGCACCCGCGCACCATGGGGGTGCTCGCCGGGTTCGGGGCACTGCTCAAGGTGTGGCCGGTGCTGCTGCTCGTCGGCGCCCCGCGCGGGCGGGCGACCCGGCGGTCCTGGGCCGCGGCGGCGGGCACGGCCTGCGCCCTCACCCTGGCCTTCGTCGTGCCGATGCCGGGCGCCCTCGCCTTCCTCACCTTCCAGCGCGACCGCGGCACCGAGGTGGAGTCCCTCGGCGCCCTCGTCCTGCACATCGGGCGCCACCTCGGCTGGCGGGGCGAAGTGCGGCTCAACTACGGCTCGGTGGAGTTCCTCGGCCCGTACGTGTCGCTGGTGAGCACCGCGGCGCAGGCGCTGACGGCCGCCGCGTTCTGCTGGCTCCTGGTATGGCGGCTGCGGGCCACGACCCGGGTCGCGAGCACGCCGGCGGACGCGGCCTTCGTGGCCGTGCTGCTCTTCACCACCACGAGCCGGGTGATCAGCCCGCAGTACATGCTCTGGCTGGTCGGCGTCGGCGCGGTCTGCCTGGTGTTCCGCGGCAGCCGCATGGAGGTCCCGGCGCGGCTGGTGCTCGCGGCCACGTTCGTCACGTTCCTGGAGTTCCCGGTCTGGTTCTCGCACGTGGTCGCGAGCGATCCGCTGGGCGTGGCGCTGCTCCTCGTACGCAACGGCCTGCTGGTCGCGGCGACCCTGCTGGCCTGCCGGAACCTGTGGCGGCAGACCGTGTCCGAACCGTACCGGGCGCAGCGGTACCCGGCGCCGGACCAGCTCAGCCAAGCTCCGCACGCAGATACGTACGCCAGCGCGCCGTGAAGTCTCCGGGCGTGGTGTCCAGGACGTCCCGCAGCGCGTCCCCGACCGCGCCGGCCCGCTTGTCGTGGGCGCCCACCGCCCGGTAGAAGTCCGTCAGCTTCCGCTCGCCCCACTGCTCGGCGATCATCCGGCAGGCCAGCCAGGCGCCCTCGTAGGCCCCCGAGAGCCGCGTCGCGTCCCCCGCGAAGCCGAAGTCGTCGTCCTCGGGGAGCGCGTCCGGCGCCTGCCCGCGCTGCACCGCACGCCGCAGTTCGGGCGCGGCCTGCGCCGCGGTGCGCCCCGTGCCGCGGTAGCCCACCCAGTCCGCGAAGCCCTCGGAGAGCCAGAGCGGGGTGGCCGCGGAGGTCTGCGCGCGGGTCGCCACGTGGGTCGCCTCGTGGGTGAGGACGACCTGCCTGCCGAAGTCGCCGAGGACGCCGTACGCGTCGGGGTTGACGATGATCCGGTCGGCGGGCGCCCGGCCGGAGCCGCCCGCCTCACCCGTGGTCACCGCCGCGATCCCCCGGTACCCGGACGCGGACGCCCCGAGCAGCCCCGCCATGTCGTCCAGGGAGTGCGGCACCAGGACGACGACCTTCCCCGGCCAGCCGCCCGGCCAGGCGTCCCGCACGTGCCGCACCGCCCGGTCGGCGAGCTCACGGTGGGCGCGCAGCTCCGCGGCGCTCTGCCCGACGCCGAGGACGAGGCTGTGCGCCCCCCGCTCGACGCGCACGCGCCCCTGGTCCCAGAGCTGCTGGCCGGACTTCTTCGCGGGGCGCTCGGAGGTGACGTACCACCGGCCGTCGCCGCGGCGCAGCGAGAGCGTGCGCTCCGCGGTGACCGGGGCGCGGTCCTGGCCCTTGATGCGGTAGAGGAGTTCGGCGCTCGCGGTGGCCTCGGCACCGGTGCGCTCCAGCCCGGTCAGCCGGTACTCCCAGGAGTCCAGCGGCACGTCGTCGACGCGGTCGAAGAGGTCGGGGGCGCCCTGCGCGGGCCGCTCGGTCCGCTCGTACGCCGTCGCGTCGTCGGCGAGGACGGCCCGCGCGCGCCGCTCAAGGAGTCTGCGCACGTCGTCGGCGGCGGCGTCCGGGACCGGGTCGCCGCCACAGCCGGCCAGCAGGGCGAGCAGCGCGAGGCAGAGCGTGCCGCACAGCGCCACCACCCACGACCCGCGTCCGCGACCAGCCACCTTCCCGATCGTACGGGGCGGTCCCGGTCGCCCGCCGGTCAGACCCGCGTCACGGAGGAGACCGGCATCATGCCGACGGGGTCGTAGCGGACCGCGGCCCCGGGGTAGGGGGCGTGCAGCACCTGGCCGTTGCCCATGTACATCCCGATGTGGCTGGCGTCGTCGCGGTAGGCGACCAGGTCACCGGGCCTGGCCTCGGACAGGGACACCTGGCGCCCGGCGTACCGCTGGGCCTGCGAGGTGCGCGGCAGGGCGACGCCGGCCTGGGCGTACGACCACTGCATGAGGCCGGAACAGTCGAATCCGGAGGGCCCGCTGGCGCCCCACACGTACGGACGGCCGACCGCTGAGCGGGCGGCCGCGATGGCGGCGGCGGCCCGCGAGGAGGCCGGGGCGCCGCCGAGCTCGGGCAGGGATGCGCGCTCACCGGAGCGCGAGGATCTCCCGTACGCGCCGCGCTCCCCGCTCGGCAGGGAGTTGAGCAGCTTTCTGGCCTTGGCCAGCTTGTGCTCGACGGTGCGCTTGTGGCGGGCGACGGCGGTGCGGCTCTTCTCCAGCTCGGCGAGTTTGCGGCCCGCCTCCGTGCGCTCCTGCGCGAGCGTGCGCTGGGCGCGCTGCAGATCGGCGAGTTCGCCCGCCTGACGGGCGCCGACGCGGTCGAGGACCGAGGCCCGGTCGAGGTAGCCGTCCGGGTCGGAGGAGAGCAGCAGGGCCAGTGAGGGGTCGATGCCGCCGGACCGGTACTGGGCGCCGGCGAGCGCGCCGAGCGCCCCGCGCATCCGGTTGATGCGCTCCTGGCCGCGCGCGACGCTGTCCTTGGCCCGGCCGACCTGCGCACGGAGCTTGTCGGCGCGCTCATCGGCCTTGTTGTACAGCTCGGTTGCCTGCTCGGCCTGCTCGTACAGCCGGTCCACGGTGGCCCGGGTGTCGGACGGCTTGTCCTGCGGCGCGGCGCCGGCCGGCGCGGCACCGAGGGCCGCCGCCGCGGTGGCGGCGGCCGCTGAAAGGACGGTCACGCGCGTGCTCCGGTCGAGACCGGGCTGTGCGGGACGGCGATGGAACCCCACGGGAAGCCGCTCTCCCTTCCGCTGACGAACCCCCGGCTGTCCGGGGGAATGCGCGCCGACAGTAGCCGTGCGGACACACGGCGGCCAAAGACCTCGCGGGGTGCACGACGGGCGTGGACAGCCCGACGCCCCGTCTCGGACCAGGTCACCAACGGGGCGTGGGGTCAGCGGGAGTTGCCGGAATTCGCCCGTTTGGGCGGTGTCGGCACGGCGTTGACGTCAGACGCGGACGCCGAACTGGAAGGAGCCGAGGTAGGACATCGACTCGTAGCGCACCGACGCGCCGGGGTGCGGGGCGTGCAGCACCTGGCCGTTGCCCGCGTAGAAGCCGACGTGCGCGAGGTTGTTGAAGAACACCAGGTCGCCGGGCTTGAGCTCGCCCCGGCCGATCCTCGTGCCGTCGTTCTGCTGGGTGTACGTGGTCCGGGTGATGTGCACGCCGGCCTGCGCGAACGCCCACTGGGTCAGGCCCGAGCAGTCGTAGGAGTTGGGGCCGGTGCCGCCGGAGACGTAGGGCTTGCCTATCTGGGTGGCGGCGGCGCTGAGGGCGGCGGCGCCACGGCCGGAGGCGGGCTTCTCGTCGCCGAGGTCGGCACGGTCGCCTGCGGCGCGGCTCGCGCGCTTCTGCTCCTTGGCGGCCAGGGCGGCCTTCTCCTTGGCGGTCAGCGAGTTGAGGAGCCGCTGCGCCTCGCCGAGCTTGCCCTGGACTTCCTTCTTCTTCTTGCCGAGCTCCTCGCGCGTGTCGGCGAGGTCGTCCAGCTTGCCCGAGGCCTCCTTGCGCTGCTGCGCGAGGTCCCGCTGCTTCTTCTGGATCTTCTTGAGCGCGTCGACCTGCTGGCTGCTCAGCTGGTCGAGGGTGGACGCCTTGTCGAGGTAGTCGTCCGGGTCGGAGGAGAGGAAGAGCTGCAGGGAGGGGTCGATGCCGCCGGAGCGGTACTGGGCGCTGGCCATCGAACCGAGGCCGTCGCGCAGGTCGTTGAGGTCCTCCTGGCCGCGGGCGACCTTGTCCTGGAGGTCGCCGATCTGCTTCTCCAGCTTCTCCTGCTTCTCCTTGGCCCCGTTGTACTTGTCGGTGGCCCGCTCCGCGTCTTCGTAGAGCTTGTCGACCTTGGACTTGACCTCGTCCTTGCTCGGCTTCGGGGCGGCCTGGGCGGCACCCTGCGAGGTGAGGGCCACGGCAGCGGCGGCGGTCGCGGTGAGCACGGTCACGCGGGTGCGGCTCGGCTGCTTGGGTCGACGGTGGGACGCCACGCGGGCGGCTCCTTCTTCCTCCGGCCGCCTACCGGGACGCGGCGGGCGGGTACCACCGCCGCCACCCCGGATGGGTGATCAACCGAGCGGGGGTTCGAGGCGAGACCTTAGTGACCTTCTTGTGATCAGTACAAATCTCATCAGTAAAAAATCGGTCGCGAAGCGCATTCTTTACCGATAACGCACAGCCAGTAATGATCTTCTGACGCTACGTCGCCCATCGCGTGACTCAATTCGGGCATAGGGCCCAGGAGTTACGGGACGTCACTTAGCTCCGCGAAAGCCGCTTCAGCAGCACCGCCGAAGCCACCGGCCGCGCCCCCGCCTTGGCGATCCCGTCGGCCACCTCGCGGTCGGTCGAGACGACGACCACGGGACGGCCCGGCGGCTCCGCGCGCACCAGCTGGCGGATCAACTCATCAGCGGTGACACCGGGCTTGGAGAACAGCACCCGCACCCCGCGCGGCGGCGCGAGCAGCACCGGCGCGGCCAGCTCCGCGCCGTCGAAGACACAGGTGACCTCGGCGCCGGACTGCAGGGCGAGCTGCGAGAGCGAGCCGAGCAGCCGCAGCCGCTGCTTCTCCAGCGGCATCGTCGGATAGCCGGTCTTGGTGACGTTGTACCCGTCGACCACCAGATGGGCCTGCGGCAGGGCGAGCAGCTGGTCCAGAATGGCCGGATCGTTCTCCGAGAGCGCGCGGGCGGCGATGTCCTTGGGCGACATCCGGCCGGGCTCGACGGCGTCCACGGTCTCGGCGGGCCGCACCGAGACGGGCGGCAGCGCCAGCTCGCGGCGCAGCCCCTGCGCGGCGTCAAGGACCGTGTCGAGCAGCAGCCGCAGCCGCATGTCCTCGACGCTGCGGCCCTCGCGGGCGGCGCGGCGGCTGGCCTCAAGGGCGGCCTCCGTCTCGCCGAGCCGCGCCTTGAGCCGCCGGCTCTCGCTCTCGGCGGCGGACAGCTGGGTCTGGCCCTCGGCGCGCACCGCCTCGATCTCGGCGGCGGCCTTGCGCAGCGCGGCCTCGCCGCGCTTGACGTCGCTGAGCGCGCCGCGCAGCTTGCGGTGCGTCGACTCGGCCTCCCTGCGCACCGTCTCCAGTTCGGCGCGCAGCCGCTCGGTCTCCGCCTTGGTCTGGCCGCGGGCCGCGGCGAGCTCCTCGCGCAGCCGCTCCAGCTCGGCCCTGGTCTCGTCGTCGGCGCGCTCGGCGTCCGCCCGCTGGGCCTCCTCGCCCGCCGCGGTGACCAGCTTCACCCAGCCGGTGGGCCGCAGCACATAGGCCGCGGCCGCCACGTCCAGCGGATCGGCGGCCGGCGGCGGTGAGCCCGCGTCCAGGGCGGCGGCGAGCTCGGGCTGCGCCTCCCTGAGGCGTTCGCCGATGCGCTGACGGAAGAGCGTGTCGTGCTCCAGCGCCGCCGCCATGGCGTTGCCCGCGAACTTCGCGCGCCGGGTCGGCGTGAAGCGGGCGTACTGGCGCAGCTGGGCGGGCAGTTCCGCCAGGGTCAGCCCGCCGAAGCCGTCCGAGACGAGGTGGACGACCCGCCGCCGCACCCCGTCGGGCAGCGGACGGTCGAGCACCTCAGCGGTGCCGTCGTCCGGCTCCCCGCCTGAGCTCTCCACCATCCGTCACCCCACTAGCTGTGCGGGCCCCGCTCCCTCAGGAGTCGGTGCCCGGCCTGTCCACGAGTTCGACCTGATCCACGGCGTTGCACCAGCGGCAGCGCACGGACTCGATGGTCTCACTGACCACCTCGCGTTCCTCGACGTTCGACTCTCCGGCCAGGTCGAGATGGACATACTCGACGACCTTCGAGCTGCGGGTCACATCGAAACGCGTGAGATTGCCGCAGAGCGTGCAGCGCCACCGGGTGGTGGCGGTCGGCAGGGGAACCGTCATCGTGGCTGTTCGCTTTCTTCGGTGACTTGTCCGGCGACGTCTTCGGCGACCGAGGGGTCTACGCAGGCTTCCTCGTGCGTATTGCCCGTAACCCTAAGGCCTGTAAGGGGCGCGACGCTGCGGCCCGCGGAGCGGCATGGCGGCCTGGGCAGGTAGCGCCCGTTACGTCATGCTTCGTCCATGATCCGAACATGGAGTGCGAAGGCGGGCCGGCTGCTCGGGGCGCGGACCGCCCCGGTGACGTACGGACTGATCGCCGTCTGCTGCGTGGTCTTCCTGATCTCACCGATGTCCGGGTTCAACCCCTCCTACGGCCGGGGCGACGAGATGATCGGCGCCCAGCAGGCCTACTTCGAGCAGTGGGGGGTGGTACCCGTCGAACTGTTCAGCGGTGCCCCGCGCGCCGCGCTCGGCCCGTTCACCGCTCTCTTCGTGCACGGAAGCTGGCTTCATCTGCTGGGGAACATGCTCTTCCTGTACGTGTTCGGCGTCATGGTCGAGGAACGCATGGGCCACCTCCTGTACGCGTGCTTCTACCTCTGCTGCGGTTATCTCGCCCTGCTCGCCTACGCCGCCGCGCACGCGGGCTCCGACCAGACGCTCGTGGGAGCCTCCGGCGCGATCTCCGCCGTCCTCGGTGCCTGCCTGTATCTCTTCCCCAGGGCGCGCGTCACCAGCCTCTTCCCGTTCCTCTTCTTTCTGCCGCTGCGCTTCCCGGCGTGGGTGGTGCTGCCGTTCTGGGTGACGCTGCAGTGGCTGGCCGCGGGGCAGGACGGCAAGGGGACGGGGGTCGCCTATCTGGCGCACCTGGTGGGCTTCTCGCTGGGCTTCGTCTGCGCGTGGGGGTGGCGGGTGTGGACGACTAGAGTGAGGGCCACCGCACCGGCCACCGAGGGAGACTGCAAGCCGTGATCACCGCGATCGTGCTCATCAAGACCAGCGTGGACCGGATCCCGGAGATCGCCGAGTCGATCGCCGCCCTCGACTCCGTGAGCGAGGTCTTCTCCGTCACCGGCACGTACGACCTCATCGCGATGGTGCGGGTGCCGCGCCACGACGACCTCGCGGACGTCATCCCCGGCCGGATCAGCAAGATCCCCGGCGTCGAGGGGACCGACACGCACGTGGCGTTCCGCACGTACTCGCAGCACGACCTGGAGGCCGCTTTCGCGATCGGCCTCGACTCCTAGGCGCCGTCCGCTCCCGTCCGCTCCCGTCCGGTCAGGCGGCCGCGCCGGTGTCCGGGACGCAACGCCCGTCCTCGGTGCGGTAGTTCCACCGGGCGCCGTCCGCCACCAGTTCCTTGACCGCGCGCACGAAACGCTCGACGTGCTCGTCGGGGGTGCCCGCGCCGAAGCTCACCCGGATGGCGTTCAGCGACTTCTCGCCGGGCGCGGCCTCGGGGGCGCCGCACTCGCCGGGCTCGTCCGGCTCGCCGCCGAGCAGGGTGCGCACCAGCGGGTGGGCGCAGAACAGGCCGTCCCGTACGCCGATCCCGTACTCCGCGGAGAGCGCGGCGGCGAAGTGCGAGCTGTTCCAGCCGTCCACGACGAAGGAGATGACGCCCACGCGCGGCGCGTCGTCCCCGAAGAGCGAGAGGACCCGCACCTGCGGCACCTCGGCGAGGCCCTCGCGCACCTTCGCGATCAGGTACTGCTCACGGGCGACCAGCTCGTCGAAGCCCGCCTCGGTGAGTGCCTTGCAGGCGGAGGCGATCGAGTAGACGCCGATGACGTTGGGCGAGCCGGCCTCGTGCCGGGCCGCGCTGTCGTGCCACTCCACGTCCACGCCGCCGCCCGCTTCCTTGGGGCGTCGCGCCACCTTCCGCGAGGCGCCGCCGCCCGCGAGGTAGGGCTCGGCGGCGCGCAGCCAGTCGGAGCGGCCCGCGAGGACACCCGAACCGAACGGCGCGTACAGCTTGTGACCGGAGAAGGCGACCCAGTCCACGTCCAACTCATCGATGGAGACCGGGTGGTGGGGCGCGAGCTGCGCGGCGTCCAGGACGATGCGGGCGCCGTGCGCGTGGGCGGCGGCGGCCAGCTCGCGCACCGGCCAGATCTCGCCGGTGACGTTGGAGGCGCCGGTCACGCAGACCAGGGCGGGGCCGTAGGGCTCGCGGTCGGCGAGGGCGCGCTCCAGGGTGTGGACGGCCTCGTCGGGGGTGCGCGGCGCGTCGAGGTAGGTGACGCGGGCGTCCCGCCACGGCAGCAGCGAGGCGTGGTGCTCGGTCTCGAAGACGAAGACCTCGCAGCCGGCGGGCAGGGCGGCTGCCAGCAGGTTCAGCGAGTCGGTGGTGGAGCGGGTGAAGACGACCTGGTCGCCCTCGCGGCAGCCGAGGAAGTCGGCGACGGTGGTGCGGGAGTTCTCGAAGAGGTCGGTGGAGAGCTGCGAGAGGTAGCCGGCGCCGCGGTGCACGCTGCCGTAGTACGGCGCGTACGCGGCCACGTCGTCCCAGACCCGCTGCAGGGCCGGCGCGCTCGCCGCGTAGTCGAGCGCGGCGTACGTCACCTCGCCGCCGGTGACCAGCGGAACGGTGACGTCCCGGCCGAGCACGGCCAGCGGGGCACAGACGGAGGCGTCGACGGCAACGGCGGAAACAGACATGGCGAACTCCCGTGAGAGGCAGGCGAATTCACCGCGCCACAACGATGTCGACGGCGCGGGAGAAAGGTGAAGAAGGGTGTGCGGAGGCGGGGCGTGAAGCCCTGTCACATTCGCTTGCTCACGAGACTGCTCCCTTGAGGACCAGGACCCCAGGGTTTGCAGGGGTCCGCGCTTGCCATACGCCTTGCTGCGTACGACCTGGTCTTCACCCGGGGCACCCCGCCACGGACGGAGGGTTGCCGGACAGCGGGCCGGGGCCGTAGTCGCTGTCACTCATGACCTGTGCAGCATCCTGCCATACGATCTTCGGCGCGCAAGGCGCAGTCCAAAATCCGGACTGCGCCTTGCGTCACACAGGGGGCCGCTCAGCGGTTGCTGGCCGACACCCAGCGCTCCAGGGCCCGCTTGGCGGCGCCGGAGTCGATCGCCTGCGCCGCGCGGGCCATCCCGGCGCGGATCTGCTCCACCAGCGGCTCGTCGGTCGGCGTGAGGGCCACGAGCGCCGCCGCGGAGTTCAGCAGCACCGCGTCCCGCACCGGCCCGCTCTCGCCGTCCAGGAGGCGCCGCGCCACCTCGGCGTTGTACGAGGCGTCGGCGCCCCGCAGCGCCTCGACGGGCACCAGGTCGATCCCGACGTCCCGCGGGTCGAAGGGCTCCTCGCGCACGGCGCCGTCCCGCACGGTCCAGACCCGGGACGTCGACGTCGTCGTCAGCTCGTCGAGTCCGTCGTCGCCGCGGAAGACGAGCGAGGAGTGCCCGCGCTCGGCGAAGACCCCGGCGACGACGGGCGCCATCCGCGGGTCGGCGACCCCGACCGCCTGGGCCCGCACCCGCGCGGGGTTGGTGAGCGGGCCGAGCAGGTTGAAGACCGTCCTGATGCCCAGCTGGCTGCGGGCGGCGCCGACGTGCCGCAGCGCGGGGTGGAACTTCACGGCGAAGCAGAACGTGATGCCGGCCTCCTCGGCGACCTCGACGACCCGCCGGGGCGTGAGGTCCAGGTTGACGCCGAGCTTCCCCAGGACGTCGGAGGCGCCGGACGCGCTGGAGGCGGCGCGGTTGCCGTGCTTGACGACCTTGGCGCCCGTTCCCGCGACGACGATCGCGGACATGGTGGAGATGTTGACGGTCTTGGCGCCGTCGCCGCCGGTGCCCACGATGTCGACGCTCGGGCCCGGCACCTCGATGACGTTGGCGTGCGCGTACATCGCTCGTACCAGACCGGAGATCTCCGCGACGGTCTCGCCCTTGGCGCGCAGCGCGACCACGAAGCCCGCGATCTGCGCGTCGGTGGCCTCGCCGCGCATGATGCGGTCCATCGCCCACGCGGTGTCGTCGGCGCTCTGGTCCCGTCCGTCGAGCAGACCGTTCAGCACGCCGGGCCAGGAACGGGCCGCCGCGGTGTCGCCTCCTGCGGGGGTCACAGCGTTCATGGCTGCTCCTGGTCTGTCCGGTGGGTGGGGAAACGCCCCGGCGCGCCGGGGTGACACCACCCTATCCAGCCCCGGGACGGCGAAGAGCCCCGTCCATGCACTGGACGGGGCTCTTGCCGTGGCGACCTCGGGGGTCGGAGCTTCGGAGCTCGGGTGGATCAGTGGTGGCCGTGGCCGCTCGTGATCTCCTTGTACTCCTCGGCGGTGGGCTTGGGGATCTGGTTGTTCTCCCCGTAGTAGCCCTTGGAGAGCTTCGCCCGGAGCTTCTGCGAACCGGACAGCTTGCGCTCGACGCCGTTCTCGTCGACCGACGGGCCGATCTCGACCGGCTTGTACTGCTCGTGCGCGGTGAGCGTGTGCAGCTGGTCCTGGCTGAGCGGCTCGTGGATCTCGATGAACTCACCGTGCGGCAGCCGCTTGATGATGCCCGACTCGCGGCCGTGCAGCACCTTGTCCTTGTCGCGCCGCTGCAGACCCAGGCAGATCCGCTTGGTGACGATGAAGGCGACGACCGGCCCGACGAAGAAGGCGATCCGGACGAACCAGGTGATCGCGTTCAGCGACAGGTGGAAGTGGGTGGCCCACAGGTCGTTGCCGCCACCGACGAGCATGACCATGTACGCGGTGAGCCAGGCGACACCGAAGGCCGTACGGGTCGGGGCGTTGCGCGGGCGGTCCAGGATGTGGTGCTCGCGCTTGTCGCCGGTGACCCAGGACTCGATGAACGGGTAGACCGCGATGGCCACGAGGACCAGCGGGAAGACCACGACCAGCGGGATGAACACACCGAGGACCAGCGTGTGGCCCCAGAGGTTGATCTCCCAGCCCGGCATCACACGGATCAGACCCTCGGCGAAGCCCATGTACCAGTCGGGCTGGGCGCCGGTGGACACCTGGTCCGGACGGTAGGGGCCGATGGCCCAGATCGGGTTGATCGAGGCGATCGCCGCGATGACCGCGATGACACCGAAGACCAGGAAGAAGAAGCCTCCGGCCTTGGCCATGTAGACCGGCAGCAGCGGCATGCCGACGACGTTCTTGTTGGACTTGCCGGCGCCCGCGTACTGCGTGTGCTTGTGGTAGAAGACCAGGATCAGGTGGGCCACCACGAGGCCGAGCATGATGCCCGGCAGCAGCAGGATGTGCACCGAGTAGAACCGGGCCACGAAGTCGCCGCCGGGGAACTCCCCGCCGAACAGGAACATCGACAGGTACGTGCCGACGATCGGCACCCCGAGGATGGCGCCCTGCATGAAGCGGACACCGGTGCCGGAGAGCAGGTCGTCCGGGAGCGAGTAACCGGTGAAGCCGGTGAACATGCCGAGGACGAACAGCAGGAAGCCGAACAGCCAGTTGACCTCACGCGGCTTGCGGAACGCACCCGTGAAGAAGACGCGCATCATGTGCACGAACATGCCGGCGAGGAAGATCAGCGCCGCCCAGTGGTGGATCTGCCGGATCAGCAGACCACCGCGCACATCGAAGGAGATGTGCATGGTCGAGTTGAACGCCTCCGACATCAGCTGTCCCTGCATCGGGATGTAGCTGCCGGAGTACTCCACCTCGTTCATCGAGGGGTGGAAGAACAGCGTCAGGTACACACCCGTGAGGATGATGATGAGGAAGCTGTACAGGCAGATCTCGCCGAGCATGAAGGACCAGTGGTCCGGGAAGATCTTGCGCATGTTGGCCTTGGCGAGGGAGTAGATCCCCAGCCGGCCGTCCGCCCAGTCCGCGACCCGCTCACCGGCGGGCGCCTTCTGGCGGTTGTCGTTCGAAGAATTGGTGGTGCTCATCCGCGCTCCCAGAAGGCCGGACCGACGGGCTCTTCGAAGTCGCCGAGCGCCTCGAGGTAGCCCTTTTCGTTCACGCCGATGCGCAGCTGCGGCAGGGCGTGACCAGCCGGGCCGAAGATCACTCGGGCACCGTCGGAGAGATCGAAGGTGGACTGGTGGCACGGGCAGAGGACGTGGTGCGTCTGCTGCTCGTACAGGGAGATCGGGCAGCCCACGTGGGTGCAGATCTTGGAGTAGGCCACGATGCCTTCGTGCGACCACTCCAGCTCGCGCTTGTCCTTGATGTTCTCCGGCTGGATCCGGACGATCATCAGGGCGGCCTTGGCGATCTGCGTCTGGAAGTCGTGGTCGTGCTCCGACATGCCCTCGGGCATCGCGAAGGTCAGCGAACCGACCTGGACGTCCGCGGGACGCAGCGGCTCGTGGGTGTTCATGTTCACGAGCATCTTGCCCCGGCCCCACTTGGTGTGGCGGAGCTTGTCCTCGGGCAGCGGACCGAGGTCACGCAGGAGGACGACGCCGGAGAGCGGCACCAGGGCCAGCGCGCCGAACATCGTGTTGCGGATGAGCTTGCGCCGGCCGAAGCCGGACTCCGCCGCACCCTGCTTGAAGTCGGCCATGACCTTGGCGCGGACCTCGGGCTCGGCCGCGATCTCGTGCCGCTCGTCGGTCATCTCCACGTCGGACATCAGGGTGCGGGCCCAGTGGACCGCGCCCGCGCCGATGCAGAACAGGGCCACGCCGAGGGTCAGACCCAGGGCGAAGTTCAGGCCGCTGAGGTGACCGATCGGGAAGACGTAGATGCTCTTGTCGGCCGGGATCGCCACGTACGAGGCGATGAAGCCCACGGTCGCGATCATCGACAGCGTGAACAGGAACGCCACGGCACGCTCGGACCGCTTGGCGGCCCGCTCGTCGATGTCCTGGACGCGGTGCTCGTGGGGCGGCAGCCCCGGGTCGGCGAACGGGTTCTCTTCCGTCACGGCCACCGAGCCGTGCTCGGTCTCCTGCTTGCTGGGCAGGTTCTCTTCTGGAATCTCTTGGCTACTCATGACTTCTTGGCCTTTGCGGTCCGAGCGGCGACCCACACGGCGACCGCGATCAGCGAGCCGAGACCGAAGATCCAGCCGAAGAGGCCTTCACTGACCGGACCCAGACCACCCAGCTTGAGACCGCCAGGGCTCTCGGTCTTCTCACCGTTGACCGCGTCGAGGTACGCGATGATGTCCTTCTTGTTCTTCTCCGGCATCGTGGTGTCGGGGAAGGACGGCATGTTCTGCGGGCCGGTCTGCATGGCCTCGTAGATGTGCTTCGGCGCGACACCCTCCAGCGAAGGCGCGAACTTGCCGTGCGTCAACGCACCACCTTCACCGGTGAAGTTGTGGCACTGGGCACAGTTGGTGCGGAACAGCTCGCCACCCTTGGCGATGTCCGCCCCGTCCGGGCTGTACTGCTTCTCGGTCGGGACCGAGGGACCGGCACCCAGCGACGAGATGTACGCCGCCAGCTGGTCGATCTGGGCCTGGTTGTAGATGACCTTCTTCTTGGGCGCCTGGGCACCCGGCTGCTGGAGCGGCATGCGCCCGGTGCCGACCTGGAAGTCGACAGCGGCGGCGCCCACGCCGACCAGGCTCGGACCGTCGGAGGAGCCCTGACCGCCGGTTCCGTGGCAGCTGGAGCAGCCCACGGCGTAGAGCTTCTTGCCCTCGTCGATGGCGAGGGACTGGGCGGTGTCATCGGCCTGCGCCTTGTCCGCCGGCGCGAACGCGGCGTACAGCCCCCCGGTGGCCGCCAGCGCGAGGAGTAGGACGACGACCGCCGCCAGCGGATGGCGTCGTCGTGCGGAGAGCTTTTTCACGGATTACCCCGGTGTCAGGATCTTCTGCGTCGATGCTTCTGGAAGATGTCGGATGCGTCGCGGGAGCGACCCCGCCGATTACTTGATCATGTAGATCGTGGCGAAGAGGCCGATCCAGACCACATCGACGAAGTGCCAGTAGTAGGACACGACGATGGCTGCGGTCGCCTGTTCGTGGGTGAACCTCCTGGCCGCATAGGTGCGTCCAAGGACCAGCAGGAAGGCGATGAGGCCGCCTGTCACATGCAGTCCATGGAAGCCGGTGGTCAGGTAGAAGACCGAGCCGTAGGGGTCGGAGGAGAGCGAGAGCCCATCCTTCTTGACCAGCTCGGTGTACTCGAACACCTGACCGCCGATGAAGATCGCACCCATGATGAAGGTGACGATGAACCACATCCGGAGCTTCTTCACATCCCCGCGTTCAGCTGCGAACACGCCCAGCTGACACGTGAGGGAGGAGAGCACCAGGATCGTGGTGTTCGTCGCCGAGAACGGGAAGTTAAGGGCCGAGGCCATTTCCTTCCAGTGATCAGGACCTGTCACCGATCGCAGGGTGAAGTACATCGCGAAGAGGGCCGCGAAGAACATCAGCTCGGAACTCAACCAGATGATGGTTCCGACGCTGGTGAGGTTCGGTCGATTGACCGGCGGGTGCGCGTGCCCGGTATCTACTGTCGTTGCTGTCGCCACGACCGACATTATGTCGGTCGCTTATCCCGCCCTCACCCCGGGGGGTGCCGTTCGGAGTGTCTACGGGGTGTGTCCTGCCCGGATGGCCCATCGGAGGCCGCTGCGAACCGGTGTTGACGGGGTGTCGGGAGGAGTAGCATCCGCGCATCGGTTCCCGACCCATGACGGCACAGCCCAGCTCAGCTCAGCACTGCTCGACGCACTGACGTACTGGAGGAACAATGCAGCCGACCGCCACGGTGCTGGTCTACAGCGACAACGCCGGCACCCGCGAGCAAGTCCGGTTGGCCACCGGTCGCCGGCCGGCGACGGACGTTCCCGAGGTCCGGTTCGTGGAGTGCGCGACCCCGCACGCGGTCCTCAAGGAGCTCGACCACGGCGGCATCGACGTCTGTGTGCTCGACGGCGAGTCGGCGCCCGGCGGGATGGGCGTCTGCCGGCAGATCAAGGACGAGGTCTTCCAGGCGCCGCCGGTCCTGCTGCTCATCGGGCGCCCGCAGGACGCCTGGCTGGCCACCTGGAGCCGTGCGGAGGCCGCTGTGACGCTGCCGGTGGAGCCGGTGGAGTTCGCCGGGGCCCTGGCCGCGCTGCTGCGCGACAAGGCGGCCGTGGAGGCCTGAGGGGCCGCGGGCCCGTCCGTCGGGCCCCGTGATCCACGAGAGGGGCCCACACCGCGGTGTGGGCCCCTTCGTGCGTCCCTGACAGCCTCTCTGCGGCTCCGTCAGACCGCGGGCCGCAGCCTGGCCGCCTCGGCCGCCGACGGGCCTTCCTTGGCCCCGGAGAGCAGCGCGCTGCCCTTGCGCCACTTCTTCCAGCCCATGTTCCAGTCGCCGAGGCCGTTGCCGAACGTCGGCATGTCCTCGCCGGCGCTGTTGACGACCTTCACCAGGTCGCCCTGGCGGACGGTCTCGTAGAACCAGGCGGCGTCCGAGGTGCTCATGCCGGTGCAGCCGTGGCTGGTGTTGGCGTACCCCTGTGAACCCACCGACCAGGGCGCGGCGTGCACGTACTCGCCGGAGTCGGTGACACGCGTCGCGTAGTAGACCTGCTTGTCGTAGAAGTCCGACGACCCGATGCTGGCGCTGGTCATGCGTACGGAGTACTCCTTGCCCAGCACCACCTTGACGCCGTTGCGCGTGGAGTAGCCGGGCTTGCCGGTGGTCACCGGCATGGAGTTGATCTCCTCGCCGTTGCGGTAGACCGTCATCTGGTGCGAGCCGGCGTCCGTCACGGCCTCGACGCGGTCGCCGATGGTGAGCTCCAGCGGCTTGGTCTCGGCGCCCCACAACTTGTCGTCGACCTTGAGGCCCTTGAGGTTGCTGGAGACGCTGACGCTCGCTCCCGCGGGCCAGTACTCCTTGGGGCGGTAGTGCATGGTCTTGCTGTCCACCCAGTACCAGGAGCCCTCCGTGGCGGGGGTCGAGCGGACCTTGAGCGCGCGCTCGACGACCGCCCTGGCCTTCTTGTCCTTCACCGCGCGGCTGAGCGTGGCCGTGACGGGCTGCCCGACGCCGTACTTGCCCGCCTCGGGGCCGAAGGTGACCTTCAGCCGCTTCTTGTCGTCCGGGGTGGTGGTGTCGAAGGCCAGCACCTTGCGGCCCGGCGCCCCGTCCTCGTCCTCGGTGCTCACCCGCACCGTGTAGTGGGCGTCCGCCGCCAGCGGGGTGGTGCTGTGCCACCGGGCGCCGTCGGCGGAGAGTTCACCCGCCACGTACCGGCCCGTCGCGTCGGTGGCCGTCACGTCCGTGATGCGTCCGTCGTCACCCTGGGCGGTGACTTCCAGAGGCTTGTCCGGGTCCGCCTTCTGGGTGCCCGTGGGGCCGTTGAAGGCGATCTGGCCGGCCGCGTCGTACGGCTTCGCCGAGAGCGGGTGGCCGTCGGAGCTGCCGCACGCCGTGGCCCCCGCACCGAGTGCGGCCACCAGCATCGTGCAGCTCAGTACCGTGCGAATTCGCGGTGAGTGGCTCATAGACACACGGTATGGAGATTTGGTGGGTTCGGCGCGCCGAAGTCACCCGTCCGGGGTACCGACACGCCGAAGGGCCCGGACACTCCCTCAGGAATGTCCGGGCCCCTCGGCGTTGTACGGGAACTACCGGCTCACTGCGTCTGGTTCTCGCCCCGGTAGTACTCGAAGACCCAGCCCCACAGGCCGATCAGGAGGATCGGGGCCGAGAAGTACAGCAGCCACCAGCCGAAGACGACGCCCAGGAAGGCGAGCGCGCCACCGATGGCCAGGGAGAGCGGCTGCCAGCTGTGCGGGCTGAAGAAGCCGACCTCGCCGGCCTCGTCCGCGACGTCCGCCTCCTTGTTGTCCTGTGCGGAGGCGTCGACCCGCCGGGCCGTGAAGGCCAGGTAGTAGCCGATCATGATGCACAGGCCGAAGGCCAGGAAGAGCGCCGTGGTACCGGCGGGCTCCTTCGACCACACGCCATAGACGATCGCCATGGCGAGGACGAAGACGCTCAGCCAGATGAACATCTTGCCCTGGATCTTCACTTCGCGGTCTCCTTGTCGCCGCCGAACAGAGCGGTGTCCTTCTGTCCGTCGTTCTCGATGTGCCCGATCGCGGCGATCTCAGGGTGGTGCAGGTCGAACGCCGGCGATTCGGAGCGGATGCGCGGCAGGGTGAGGAAGTTGTGCCGCGGCGGCGGGCAGGACGTCGCCCACTCGAGCGAACGGCCGTAGCCCCACGGGTCGTCGACCTCGACCTTCTTGCCGTACTTCGCCGTCTTCCAGACGTTGTAGAAGAACGGCAGGATCGACAGACCGAGCAGGAACGAACAGATCGTGGAGATCGTGTTCAGCGCGGTGAAGCCGTCGGCGGCGAGGTAGTCCGCGTAACGACGCGGCATGCCCTCGGCACCCAGCCAGTGCTGGACGAGGAAGGTGCCGTGGAAGCCGACGAACAGCGTCCAGAAGGTGATCTTGCCCAGGCGCTCGTCGAGCATCTTGCCGGTCATCTTCGGCCACCAGAAGTGGAAGCCGGAGAACATCGCGAAGACGACGGTGCCGAACACCACGTAGTGGAAGTGCGCCACCACGAAGTACGAGTCCGAGACGTGGAAGTCCATCGGCGGCGAGGCCAGGATGACACCCGTCAGACCACCGAAGGTGAAGGTGATCAGGAAGCCGACCGCCCAGAGCATCGGGGTCTCGAAACTCAGTGACCCCTTCCACATCGTGCCGATCCAGTTGAAGAACTTCACACCCGTCGGCACGGCGATGAGGAACGTCATGAAGGAGAAGAACGGCAACAACACGCCGCCGGTGACGTACATGTGGTGCGCCCACACCGTCACGGACAGGCCCGCGATCGCGATGGTCGCGCCGATCAGGCCCATGTAGCCGAACATCGGCTTGCGGGAGAAGACCGGAATGACCTCGGAAATGATGCCGAAGAATGGTAGCGCGATGATGTACACCTCTGGATGGCCGAAGAACCAGAAGAGGTGTTGCCAGAGCAATGCGCCGCCATTGGCCGCGTCGAATACATGCGCACCGAATTTTCGGTCCGCCTCCAGGGCGAACAGCGCGGCGGCCAGGACCGGGAAGGCCAGCAGGACCAGCACCGCGGTCAGCAGCACGTTCCACACGAAGATCGGCATACGGAACATCGTCATGCCCGGAGCGCGCATGCAGATGATCGTGGTGATGAAGTTGACCGAGCCGAGGATCGTGCCGAAGCCGGAGAAGGCCAGACCCATGATCCACATGTCCGCGCCGATGCCCGGCGAGCGGACCGCGTCGGAGAGCGGGCTGTAGGCGAACCAGCCGAAGTCCGCCGCGCCCTGCGGCGTGAGGAAGCCGCCCACCGCGATGAGCGAGCCGAAGAGGTACAGCCAGTAGGCGAACATGTTCAGCCGCGGGAACGCCACGTCGGGCGCGCCGATCTGCAGCGGCATGATCCAGTTCGCGAAACCGGCGAACAACGGCGTCGCGAACATCAGCAGCATGATCGTGCCGTGCATCGTGAACGCCTGGTTGAACTGCTCGTTCGACATGATCTGCGTACCCGGACGGGCGAGCTCGGCGCGCATGAAGAGCGCCATCACACCGCCGATGCAGAAGAACGCGAACGACGTGACCAGATACAACGTGCCGATCGTCTTGTGGTCAGTGGTGGTCAGCCACTTGATGACGACGTTGCCCGGCTGCTTGCGCCTGACCGGCAGCTCGTTCTCGTACGAGTCTTCTGCTGCCGCGGCACCCTGGGGTTCGTTGAGGATGCTCACAGGTTGTTCGTCTCCCGGTTCTTCTCGTGGGGCGTCTGCTCGATGCCGGCCGGGATGTAACCGGTCTGGTTCTTCTTCACCAGGTCCTCGAGGTGCTGCTTGTAGCGCTCGGGAGAGACGACCTTGACGTTGAAGAGCATCCGGGAGTGGTCGACGCCGCAGAGCTCGGCGCACTTGCCCATGAAGGTGCCCTCCTTGTTCGGAGTGACCTCGAAGGCGTTGGTGTGGCCCGGGATGACGTCCTGCTTCATGAGGAACGGCACCACCCAGAAGGAGTGGATGACGTCACGCGAGGTGAGCACGAAGCGGACCTTCTCGCCCTTGGGGAGCCAGAGGGTCGGGCCGGGGTTGCCGTTCTGGGGGTTCCGCTGGCCGGGCGTGCCGACGTCGTAGACGCCGTTGGCCTTGGCCGGGAAGTCCTTGCGGAACTTGTCCGGAATGGCCGAGAGGTCCTTGGACGTCTTGGCGTTGTCCTTGCCGCCGCCCGGAACGTTCTCGACGTAGTTGAAGCCCCAGCTCCACTGGAAGCCGACCACGTTGACCGTGTGGGCCGGCTTGGCGTCGAGCTTGAGGAGCTTGGACTCGTCACGTGCCGTGAAGTAGAAGAGCACCGACACGATGATGAGGGGCACCACCGTGTACAGCGCCTCGATGGGCATGTTGTAACGCGTCTGCGCCGGTACTTCCACCTTGGTGCGGCTGCGCCGGTGGAAGACCACGCTCCACAGGATCAGACCCCACACCAGGACGCCCGTGGCGAGCGCTGCCGCCCACGAGCCCTGCCAGAGGGAGAGAATCCGCGGAGCCTCTTCCGTTACCGGCGTTGGCATTCCAAGGCGGGGGAAATCCTTGTATGTGCAACCGGTGGCGGTCGCCAGGATCAGGCCCGCAGTCAGCACCTGCGGCAGCTTCCGCCGCATCGGGCGCCGCGACGAGCGGTCGGAGCCGTTGGGACTCACGTAGCGCCTTCCCGAGAGTCTCGCCCGCGCGGTCGGCTGCGGCCTCCACGCTGGTCGGTCGCCGCCCTGCGTCGGGCAGGGGTTTGGATGTTTATGCGGACCAAACCCTACTGGACGCTATTTGGGGTCGCGCGGGGAGGGTGCCTAACGCGCCGCGGGTCACTCCGAAGGGTGGGACGGCCGCCCGTCGACGGGTTTCTGACGGAGCCTTGGAACTCCTACGAGCTCGGCGGAATCTGCTCGTCCGCGGGTGCGGGTGCGCTGGGGCTGGGCGCGCGGTTCCCCGCGCCCCTGGAGGGGCGCCCCTGCGGGGCGGCCCCTCGGGGACGGTGGTGGGGGGACGTCTTAGCGTTGGCTTGTGTCCTACTTCGATGTTGCCTCGTCCGCTCCGCTGCATCCCGTTGCCCGGCAGGGCCTGGTGGCCTCGCTCGACGAGGGGTGGGCCGATCCCGCGCGGCTGTACCGGGAGGGGCGGCGGGCCCGGATGCTGCTGGATGCCGCGCGTGAGGCGGCCGCGGAGGCCGTGGGGTGCCGGCCGGACGAGCTCGTCTTCACCGCCTCCGGCACCCGTGCCGTGCACTCCGGGATCGCGGGTGCGCTCACCGCACGTCGGCGCGTCGGAGACCACCTGATCGTGTCGGCCGTCGAACATTCGTCGGTGCTCCATTCGGCGGAGGCGCATGAGCAGGGCGGCGGCGCGGTGACCCGGGTGCCGGTGGACCGCGGTGGGGCGGTGACCCCGGACGGGTACGCCGCCGCGCTGCGCGAGGACACCGCGCTCGCCTGTCTGCAGTCCGCCAACCACGAGGTCGGCACCGAGCAACCGGTCGCCGAGGTCGCCGAGGTCTGCCGCGCCGCCGGGGTGCCGCTCCTGGTGGACGCCGCGCAGTCGCTGGCCTGGGGACCGGTCGACGGGCCCTGGTCGCTGCTCACCGGCAGCGCCCACAAGTGGGGCGGGCCCGCGGGGGTCGGCATCCTCGCCGTACGCAAGGGGGTGCGGTTCGCACCACAGGGTCCGGCCGACGAGCGGGAGTCGGGGCGGGCCGCCGGGTTCGAGAACATTCCGGCGGTCGTGGCGGCGGCGGCCTCGCTGCGCGCGGTGCGGGCCGAGGCCGCGGCGGAGGGGGCGCGGCTGCGGGAGCTGACGGAGCGGATCCGGGCGCGGGTGCCCTCTCTCGTGCCGGACGTGGAGGTGGTGGGCGATCCGGTGCGGCGCCTTCCGCACCTCGTCACCTTCTCCTGTCTCTATGTCGATGGGGAGACACTGCTGCACGAGCTGGACCGGGCGGGCTTCTCCGTGTCGTCCGGCTCCTCGTGCACCAGCTCGACGCTGACGCCGAGCCATGTGCTCAGGGCGATGGGTGTGCTGAGCGAGGGCAACGTACGGATCTCGCTGCCCGCCGGCACCGGGGCCGAGGAGGTCGAGCGGTTTCTCGACGTGCTGCCGGGGGTGGTGCGCGGGGTGCGCGAGACACTGGGGGCGCCCGTGGCGGGCGGGAGCGGGTCGGAGGAGGCCGTGACCGTCGACGCGCTCGGGATGAGCTGCCCGCAGCCGGTCATCGAACTGGCGCGGGCGATCGGCCGGGTGCGGGTGGGCGGCACCGTCACCGTGCTGGCCGACGACGAGGTCGCGGCGGTGGACATCCCGGCGTGGTGCTGGACGCGGCAGCAGGAGTACGTGGGCGAGCGGCCGGCGGACCAGGGCGTGGCCTATGTGGTCCGCCGGAGCTCGTGACCTGCTGTTCGTGACCGGTTCTTCGTGACCGGCTGGTCGTGACGGGCTAGCCGAGGTGCGGCTGGACCTCCGCGGCGGCCTCGTGGCCGTACGCCTTGGTGAAACGGTCCATGAAGTTGCTGCGGCGCAGCTCGTACTCCTGGGTGCCGACGGTCTCGATGACCAGGGTGGCGAGCATGCAGCCGACCTGCGCGGCGCGCTCGTGCGAGACGCCCCAGGCGAGGCCGGAGAGGAAGCCCGCGCGGAAGGCGTCGCCGACGCCGGTCGGCTCGACCTTCGCCTCCTCCTCCGGGACGCCGACCTCGATCGGGTCCTGGCCCGCGGTCTCGATGCGCACGCCGTTGGCGCCGAGGGTGGTCACTCGGTGGCCGACCTTGGCGAGGATCTCGGCGTCGCTCCAGCCGGTCTTGGACTCGATGAGCCCCTTCTCGTACTCGTTGGAGAAGAGGTACGTGGCGCCGTCGAGGAGCGTGCGGATCTCGTCGCCCTGCATGCGCGCGATCTGCTGCGAGAAGTCGGCGGCGAAGGGGATCTCGCGGCTGCGGCACTCCTCGGTGTGGCGGAGCATCGCCTCGGGGTCGTCGGCGCCGATCGAGACGAGGTCGAGACCGCCGACGCGGTCGGCCACCGTCTTCAGCTCGATGAGGCGTGCCTCGCTCATCGCGCCCGTGTAGAAGGAGCCGATCTGGTTGTGGTCGGCGTCCGTGGTGCAGACGAAGCGCGCGGTGTGCAGGGTCTCGGAGATCCGGACCGACGCGGTGTCCACGCCGTGCCGGTCGAGCCAGGCGCGGTACTCGTCGAAGTCCGAGCCGGCGGCGCCGACCAGGATCGGGCGGGTGCCGAGCTGGCCCATGCCGAACGTGATGTTGGCGGCGACGCCTCCCCTGCGCACATCGAGGGCGTCGACGAGGAAGGAGAGGGAGACCGTGTGCAGCTGATCGGCGACCAGCTGGTCGGCGAAGCGGCCGGGGAAGGTCATCAGGTGGTCGGTGGCGATGGAGCCGGTGACTGCGATACGCACGGCTGGATGCTCCCTGTGGAGGAGAGGCGGGATTGACAGTTCACGCTACCGGGTCGACGCACCGTCTCTGAAGTGCCAAAACTACCCAATAGTAGGGCTTTTTTCCGACGCCGGGTGATGCATACGGTGCCGTTATGACCGTTATCCCGAAGGATGTCGTCCTGCGGCGCCGCGCCGCGCTGCCCACCGAGGCTCCGGAGACCATGGAGACGCTGCGCGGGGACAGTGCCCGTATGGCGCCGCACTGGGCGGTGCCCGCCGCGGCCGCCGCCGCTCCCGTGCCGCCCTCGCTCATCCACGGCATCACCGTCCCGCCGGCCTCGGCGCGGGTGATCGCCGGGATGTCGGAGTACGGGGACTGACGTCGGCACCGGCGCGCGCAGGGAACCGTGCGCTCCCCCGCTGCGTCCCATCGCCGTCCCCCGTCAAGGGGAAGGGGGATACGACGAAGCCCATCCGTGGGATGTCCCCCGTGGGATGTCAGGGACAGCAGTGCAGTCGAAGGAGCGATGCGGTGAGCACCGAGCGATCCGATCATGAGGCAACCGAGCCCCGGCGGCGGCGTTCGCGTCTGGCCGTCGTCTCGGTCGCGGCCACCGTGCTGCTGGTCGGCGGCGGTGGCGCGTACGTCGCGGCGACCGCGTCCGGCGGTGGCGGCAACGGCGGCGGCGACGGGGCCCCGGCGGGGGACGGCGGCACGCCTCCCCCGCTCGCCCTGGACGGCTATCCGGGCGACGACCGGCAGGACGGCGGCACCAGCGGCATCGCGCCGGGTGAGCCCGACCCGCACGGCGCGACGTACCGGGCGACCGGCGACCTGCCCGACGGCCCCGATTCGGCGGCCGTCTACCACGCGCGGGGCCAGGTCACCCGGGGCGAGGTCACCGAGCTGGCCGACGCGCTCGGCGTGAGCGGCACGCCGACCTCGCGGGACGGCGCCTGGCGGGTGGGCCCCAGCAACGACGGCTCGGGACCCTCCCTACAGGTCGACAAGCAGGCGCCGGGAACCTGGACGTACACCGCGCACGCCACCGGTGGCACCGACAACTGCCCCAAGGGAAAGCTCTGTTCCGCCACCTCGACCGCGCCCGACGGCGAGCTGGGCGACGCGGTGAGCGAGAAGGCGGCGAAGGCGGCCGCCGCCCCCGTCCTGAAGGCGCTCGGCCAGGACGACGCCAAGCTGGACGCGGGCCAACTGATGGGCGCCGTACGGGTGGTGAACGCCGACCCGAAGGTCGACGGTCTGCCGACGTACGGCTGGTCGACAGGCATCCAGGTCGGCGCCGGCGGTGAAGTGGTCGGCGGCAGCGGCCAGTTGAAGGCGCCGGTCAAGGGCGCCACGTACCCGGTGATCAGCGCAGCGGAGACGCTCGACCTGCTGAACAAGTCGGGCGGCGGCCACGGGCGGGTCGGTGTCGGCGGCTGCGCGAAGCCGGTGCCGCACGCCGACGACAGCACGAAGAGCGAGGGCGGCAGCGGACCGGAGCAGCAGCCCTGCGGGCCGTCGTCCGCGCCGCAGAAGCCGCGGCCGGTCGCCGTCAGCGGGGCCACGTTCGGGCTCGCGACGCACTTCGTGGCGGGGAAGCGGACCCTCGTGCCGTCCTGGCTGTTCGACGTGCGGCCGCAGGGCGCCAAGGAGACCTTCACGGTCACGCATCCGGCCGTCGCCCCCGAGTATCTGACCTCGCCCCGCACGCCGGGGACGGCCACGCCCAGCGAGAAGCCCGGCGGGGACGAGCAGCGCACGGCCCGCGTCGAGTCCTACAGCGCCGACGGCCGGTCGCTGACCGTGCACTTCTGGGGCGGCGTGTGCGGCACGTACGCCGCGTCCGCGCAGGAGGACGGCGAGCAGGTGCGGGTCAAGGTCACCGAGACGCCGGCGCCGGAGGGCAAGATGTGCGTCAAGGTCGCCAAGAAGCTCTCGGAGACGGTGCGCCTCGACAAGCCGCTCGATGACCGCAGGGTCGTGGACACGACGGGCGGGACGGTCCGCCAGAAGTAGCGGGCGGCCACGGCCGGTTCGCCCGCGCCGGGACGTACGAAGGCGGCGGCCCCCTGAACTGTCAGGGGGCCGCCGCCTTCGTACGTCTGCCGTGCCGTCAGGCCACGGCTCAGCTGAAGGAGTCGCCGCAGGCGCAGGAGCCGGTGGCGTTGGGGTTGTCGATCGTGAAGCCCTGCTTCTCGATGGTGTCCACGAAGTCGATGGAGGCGCCGCCCAGGTAGGGAGCGCTCATCCGGTCGGTGACGACCTTCACGCCGTCGAAGTCCTTGACGACGTCGCCGTCGAGCGAGCGCTCGTCGAAGAACAGCTGGTAGCGCAGGCCCGAGCAGCCACCGGGCTGAACGGCGACGCGCAGCGCCAGGTCGTCCCGGCCCTCCTGCTCAAGGAGGCCCTTCACCTTGGCCGCGGCGGCGTCCGACAGGAGGATGCCGTCGCTCACGGTGGTGGTCTCGTCCGATACGGACATCTGCTTCTCTCCCGGGTTGTACGGAGACTGCTTGCCGACGGTTGCAACCGGCGGGGCCGCGGATTCATTCCGGGCCGAGTGCTTCGTCCTTGCCTCTTCATGCTCGCACATGGCGGCGCGCGGGACAGCGGGCCGCCGGACGGCGAATGCGTCACATCGACACTATGGCCATCGTCAAACTGACGTGAAGCGGTTATGATAGATAACGTCAATTCGACGAAAAGGATCCCCGGTGCACGCCTCCGCGGCTCCACCGGAGCGGCTTCGCCGCGCATACACAGATGAGAAAGGGTGCGTGTCGTGACCACCGCCCAGTCCCCCGTGGACCGCGTGACCCTCGATGTACAGCCCACGCCGCTCGCCCTGCTGCTGCTCGGCCGCGAGGCCGACCCGCGCAGCGAGCGCGGCGTGGAGTGCCCCGGCGACCTGCCGTCCCCCTCCGACCCGGACCTGGTGGAGCGCGCCCGCGCCGCCAAGGAGAAGCTCGGCGACAAGGTCTTCGTGCTCGGCCACCACTACCAGCGCGACGAGGTCATCCAGTTCGCCGACGTGACCGGCGACTCCTTCAAGCTGGCGCGCGACGCGGCGGCCCGGCCGGACGCCGAGTACATCGTCTTCTGCGGTGTGCACTTCATGGCCGAGTCCGCGGACATCCTGACGACGGACGACCAGAAGGTCGTGCTGCCCGACCTGGCGGCCGGCTGCTCGATGGCCGACATGGCCACCGCCGAGCAGGTCGCCGAGTGCTGGGACGCGCTGACCGAGGCCGGCATCGCCGAGCAGGTCGTGCCCGTCTCGTACATGAACTCGTCCGCCGACATCAAGGCCTTCACCGGTAAGCACGGCGGCACGATCTGTACGTCGTCGAACGCGAAGCGCGCCCTGGAGTGGGCCTTCGACCAGGGCGAGAAGGTGCTCTTCCTGCCCGACCAGCACCTCGGCCGCAACACCGCGGTGCGCGACATGGGGATGTCGCTCGACGACTGCGTGGTCTACAACCCGCACAAGCCGAACGGCGGCCTGAGCGTCGAGCAGCTGCGCGACGCGAAGATGATCCTGTGGCGGGGGCACTGCTCGGTGCACGGCCGCTTCTCGCTGGAGTCCGTGGCGGACGTGCGCGCCCGGATCCCCGGCGTCAACGTCCTGGTGCACCCCGAGTGCAAGCACGAGGTCGTCGCGTCGGCCGACCACGTGGGCTCGACGGAGCACATCATCAAGACCCTGGAGGCGGCGCCGGCCGGCTCCAAGTGGGCCATCGGCACCGAGCTGAACCTGGTCCGCCGCCTGGCGAATCGTTTCGCCGCCGAGGACAAGGAGGTCGTCTTCCTCGACAAGACGGTCTGCTTCTGCTCGACCATGAACCGGATCGACCTGCCGCACCTGGTCTGGACCCTGGAGTCGCTGGCCGAGGGCAATCTCGTCAACCGGATCGAGGTCGACCGGGAGACCGAGCAGTTCGCCAAGCTGGCGCTTGAGCGGATGCTGGCGCTGCCGTAGCTGTGCCGTGCACCGGGTAATCCGTGCACCGGGTAAGGGGCGTCCGCTATTGCGGGCGCCCCTTACCGCAAGGTGAGAAGGCGCCGCGGGGCTAGAAGGCCGCCTTCTTCGCCCGCCTGGCCTCGCGCTTGGCGCGCCGGCGCTCCTTGCGGAGCTCCACCATCGCGTACAGCGTCGGGACCAGGAGGAGGGTCAGCAGCGTCGAGGTGATCAGACCGCCGATCACCACCACCGCGAGCGGCTGGGCGATGAAGCCGCCCTCGCCCGTGATGCCCAGGGCCATCGGGAGCAGGGCGAAGATCGTCGCCAGGGCGGTCATGAGGATCGGGCGCAGCCGGTGCCGGCCGCCCTCGACGACCGCCTCGACCGTGCCGTACCCCTGGGCGCGGTACTGGTTGATGAGGTCGATCAGCACGATCGCGTTGGTGACCACGATGCCGATGAGCATCAGCATGCCGATCATCGCCGGGACGCCCATCGGGGTGCCGGTGGCGAGCAGCAGGCCGATCGCGCCCGTCGCCGCGAACGGGATGGAGACGAGCAGGATCAGCGGCTGCACCAGGGAGCGGAAGGTCGCGACCAGGAGCATGAAGACGATGGCGATCGCCGCCAGCATCGCGAGGCCGAGGGATCCGAACGCCTCGTCCTGGTCCTGGGAGACGCCGCCGATCGACGCCGTGGCGCCGTCGGGCAGCTTCAGCGCGTCGAGCTTCTTGGTGAGGTCGGCGCTGACCGCGCCGGTGTTCTCGCCGGTCGGCCTCGCGGTGATCGTCGCGGCGCGGGCGCCGTCGATCCGGGTCATGGAGACCGGCCCGTCCACCAGCTCGACGTCGGCGATGTCGCCGAGCCGTACGCCCGGCCGGAGCGGCAGCTTCCGCAGTTCGGCGAGGGTCGTCGCGGGCTTCGCCGACTTGATGACGACATCGCGTTCGGTGTCGTCGAGTATCGCCTTGCCGCTGGTGGTGCCGCGCACCGCCTGGCCGACGGCCTGCCCGAGGGTGGTGTCGTCGAAACCGGCCGCTGCGGCCTTGGAGTTGGCGCGGACCGAGATCCGCGGGACGCTCTGCGACAGGTCGCTCTGCACGTCGGTGACGTCGTCGAGCTTCGCGACCGCGTCGCGCACCTGGTCGGACGCCGTGCGCAGCACGTCGCCGTCGCCGGCCTTCACCACGACGCTGAGGTCCTGGCTGCCGAAGCCGTCACCGGCGGAGACCGTGGTCTGCCCGATCCCGGAGAGCTTGCCGAGCCCCTCCTCGACGCGGTCCTGCGTCCGGTCGTAGGACGACTTGTCCTTCAGGGTGAGGGTGTACGAGGCCTGGTTGGTGTCCGTGCCGCCGCCGAAGGCCGCCATGAAACCGGACGAGCCGACCGTGACCTGGTAGTCCTTGATCTCGTCGATGCCGGAGAGCATCTTCTCGATCTTCTTCGCCGAGGCGTCCGACGCCGCCAGGCTGGTGCCGGGCTTCAACTCCTGCTTGATGGTGAGCACTTCCTGCTCGCCCTGGTCGAAGAAGTTGGTCTTCAGCATCGGCGCCATGGCGAAGGTGCCGACCAGGATCACCAGCGCGATGCCGAGGCTGGTGAGGCGGCGGCGGGTGGCGAAGCGCAGGACGGGGACGTACATCCGCTGCAGCCTGCTGCGGCTCTCCTTCTCCTCGGCCTTGCGGCGGGCCTCCTCCGGGTCGACGCCCTGGATCGCCTTGGGGGCGCGCAGGAACCAGTACGACAGGACCGGCACGACCGTCAGCGAGACCAGCAACGAGGCGAGGAGCGCCGCCGTGACCGTCAGCGAGAACGAGCCGAAGAGCTCGCCGACCATGCCGCCGACCAGGCCGATCGGCAGGAACACCGCCACGGTCGTCAGCGTCGAGGAGGTGACGGCGCCCGCGACCTCGCGCACGGCCTTGATGATGGCCTGCTCGCGCTCCTCGCCGTAGCCGAGGTGGCGCTTGATGTTCTCCAGGACGACGATCGAGTCGTCGACGACGCGGCCGATCGCGATGGTCAGCGCGCCGAGCGTGAGCATGTTGAGCGAGAGGTCGCGGGTCCACAGGACGATCAGGGCGAGGACGACCGAGAGCGGGATGGAGACCGCGGTGACCAGCGTCGAGCGGATCGACGCCAGGAAGACCAGGATGATCACGACGGCGAAGACCAGGCCGAGGGCGCCCTCGGTGGTGAGGCCCTCGATGGACTCGGCGACGGCCGGGCCCTGGTCGCTCGCGACCGTCAGCTCGGATCCGGCGCCGAGATCCTCGCGCAGGCCGGGGAGCTTGTCCTGCACCGCGTCGGAGATCGCGACGGCGCTGCCGTCCTGGTCCATGGTGATCGCGACGGCGAGGCTGGGTTCGCCGTCGGTGCGGGTGAGGGACGTGGCGGTGGCCGGCTTCTGCGCGACGGTGGCGACGTCGCCGAGGCGTACGGGCTTGCCCGCCCGCTCGCCCGGCGCCGCCTCGGGCGCGACCCGCAGCTCCTCGATCTGCTTCAGCGAGGTGAAGCCGCCGCCGACCTGCACGGTGCGGTTCTTGCCCGCCTCGTCGAAGGAGCCCGCGGGGAGCGTGGCGCCGCCCGCCTGGAGTGCCTTGCCGAGCGCGGCGGGCGTCAGGCCGGCCTTCGCCAGCTTCCGGTCGTCGGGCGTGACGTCGACCTGGAGGTCGCGCACGCCGTCCACGGTGACCTGGGCGACGCCGTCGATGTCCTTCAGGGACGGTACGACGGTGCGGTCGAGCCGGTCGGCGAGGGCCTGCTGGTCCTCGTCGGAGGTGGCGGACAGGACGACGGTCGGGATGTCGTCGGTGGAGCCGGCGACGACCTGCGGGTCGACGTCGTCGGGGAGTTCGGCGCGGGCGCGGTTCACGGCCTGCTGGACGTCGGCGACGAGCTGCTTGGAGCCGCTGCCGTAGTCGAACCGGGCCATGATGACGGCGTTGCCCTCGCTCGCCGTGGCGGTGATGCCGGTGATGCCGTCGACGGCGTCGATGGTGTTCTCGAGCGGTTCGACGACCTGCTTCTCGACGACGTCGGGGGACGCGCCCTGGTAGGGCGCGAGGACGGACACCATGGGCAGTTCGATGGAGGGCAGCAGCTGCTGTTTGAGCTGCGGTATCGCGATGGCGCCGAAGACGATCGCGATGATCGACATCAGCCCGACGAGCGCCCGTTGGGCAAGGCTGAACCTGGACAGCCAGGACATGGAGGTCTCTCTCTGTGGCGTGCGCGGGGGGAACGCACGAGGCCGGGCAGGCCGCAGAGGGGGACCCGGAAAATGGGTGCCTGCGGCAAGCTTCGTACGTCCCTCACACCCTCAGCCATGGCCGGGCCCCGGCACCTCGCTCGCAGGACCATTTCTCGCGGGGCGCGTACTGCGGGCGCAGTACACCGCCTTCCGTGTCACTCCACCCGTGGACGTACCAGGCCCGATTCGTACGCGATGACGACGAGTTGGGCCCGGTCGCGGGCGCCGAGCTTCGCCATCGCGCGGTTCACATGGGTCTTCACGGTGAGCGGGCTGACTTCGAGGCGCTCGGCGATCTCGTCGTTGGAGTGGCCGCCCGCGACCTGGACGAGCACCTCGCGTTCGCGGCCGGTGAGCGCGTCGAGGCGCTCGCCGCGCGCCGGGGCGTCGCCGTCCAGGCCCTCGCCCTGCGCGAGGAACTTGGCGATCAGGCCCTTGGTGGCCACCGGGGAGAGCAGCGCCTCGCCGGCCGCGGCGATCCGGATGGCGCCGAGCAGTTCGTCGGGTTCCGCGCCCTTGCCGAGGAACCCGGAGGCGCCCGCGCGCAGCGACTGCACCACGTACTCGTCGACCTCGAACGTCGTCAGCATGACCACCCGCACATGGGCCAGCGCGGGGTCGGCGCTGATCAGACGGGTGGCGGCGAGGCCGTCGGTGCCGGGCATCCGGATGTCCATGAGGACCACGTCCGCCCGTTCCGACGCGGCGAGCGCGACCGCCTCCGCCCCGTCGGACGCCTCGCCGACCACCTCCATGTCGGACTCGGAGTCGACGAGCACCCTGAACGCGCTGCGCAGCAAGGCCTGATCGTCGGCGAGCAGTACGCGGATCGTCACGCGGTCCCTCCCTTTGCCGTGGTGACGGGCAGGATCGCATGGACGCGGAAGCCGCCGCCGTAGCGGGGCCCCGCCGAGCAGCTGCCGCCGAGGGCCGTGGCGCGCTCGCGCATGCCGATGAGGCCGTGGCCGCCGCGGGACTCCCCCGGCCCGGCCTCCCCGTCACCGGCCGCCCTGTCGCCGGACTCCGCGCCGCCGGCCTCCCTGCCGTTCCCTTCGGGGCCGGGGCCGTCGTCTATGACGGTGACCTCCACGTTCGGGCCGACGCGGACGACGCTCACCTCGGCCTTGGCCTGCTGACCCGCGTGCCGCTGCACATTGGTCAGCGCCTCCTGGATGATCCGGAACGCGGCGAGGTCGACGGCCGCGGCCAGGTCGAGGCCGACCTGGCCGAGGGCCACCTCCACGGGCAGGCCGGCGTTGCGGAACGTCTCGACGAGCTCGTCGAGGCGGTGCAGGCCGGGGGCGGGTTCGGTGGGCGCCTCGGGGTCGCCGCTCTGCCGCAACAGGCCGACGGTGGCGCGCAGTTCGTTGAGCGCGGAGCGGCTGGCGTCGCGTACGTGCGAGAGGGCTTCCTTGGCCTGGTCGGGCCGCCGGTCCATGACGTGGGCGGCGACGCCGGCCTGCACGTTGACCAGGGCGATGTGGTGGGCGACCACGTCGTGCAGGTCGCGGGCGATCCGCAGCCGCTCCTCGGCGACGCGGCGCCGGGCCTCCTCCTCCCGGGTGCGCTCGGCCCGCTCCGCGCGCTCCCTTATGGCGTCCACGAAGGCGCGGCGGCTGCGTACGGCGTCGCCCGCCGCGGCGGCCATGCCGGTCCAGGCGAAGATGCCGAGATTTTCCTGCGCGTACCAGGGCAGCGGGCCCGAGAGCATCGCGACGCCGGTCAGCCCGGTCATCGTGACCAGGCCGATCCGCCAGGTCGTGGAGCGGTCGGTACGGGCGGCGACGGTGAACAGCGCGATGACGGCGCACATCACGACGGGGGCGCGGGGCTGGCCGGTCAGCAGCTCGACGATGGAGGCGGCGCAGGTCGCCGCGAGCACGGACCACGGGGCGCGGCGGCGGAAGACCAGGGCGAGCGCGCCGAGCGCCATCAGGAGCAGGCTCGGGGCGTCGGGGGTGCGGGTGCCCCAGGTGGGGCCGTGCTCGCCGTAGGGCTCCGCGAAGGAGCCGACGACCATGCAGACGAGGACGGCGGTGGCGAGTGCGGCGTCGACCGCGAGCGGATGCGTTCTGGCCCAGCCGCGGCCTCGCACGAGTGTGGTCACGCCTCAACGTTACGGGGGCTGGCCGGGGGCCCTGGGCGGATTGGGTCGTCTTTTGTCTGCGGGCTTGTGGGGGCTGGGCGCGCCGTTCCCCGCGCCCCTGGCTGCGCCTTCGGGTGCGGGTTCGTTTGGGCTGGGCGCGCCGTTCCCCGCGCCCCTGGGGCTTCGCCCCTGGCTGCGCCGCTTGGCTGCGCCCTTGGGTGCGGGCCCGTTGGGGCTGGGCGCGCCGTTCCCCGCGCCCCTGGGGCTTCGCCCCTGGCTGCGCCGCTTGGCTGCGCCCTTGGGTGCGGGTCCGTTGGGGCTGGGCGCGCCGTTCCCCGCGCCCCTGGGGCTTCGTCCCTGGGCTGCGCCCTCGGGTCAGCCTAGGATCAAGCCGTCGTCGTTCAGCATGTCCCTGACCTCGTCCAGCGTCGCGTCGGGGGACGGGAGGATCAGTTCCGACGGTTCGAGGGCGTCGTCGGGGAGGGGCGTGCCCAGCTCGCGGACCTTGTCCAGGAGTGCGTGGAGCGTGCGGCGGAAGGCCGGCTCGTCGGCGCTCTCCATCTCCGCGAGCAGGTCGTCGTCCAGCTTGTTCAGTTCGGCGAAGTGGCTGTCGGCCAGCTTCACCTGCCCCTCCCCCATGATCCGTACGATCATGTCGCCCTCCTCGGACGTGAGCTGCTGCTGCGTGCGCTACTGCTTGTCGAAGCGCGGGGTGTCCTGCGGCTGCTGCGACTGGGGACGGCCCTGGCCGCCCTCGATCGCCTGCTGGCTGCTGGGGCCTCCGGCGAGCTCCGCCTTCATGCGCTGCAGTTCCAGCTCTACATCAGTACCACCGGAGAGCCGGTCCAGCTCGGTCTGGATGTCGTCCTTGGCGAGCCCGGAGGAGTCGTCGAGGGCACCGGAGGCGAGCAGCTCGTCGATCGCGCCGGCCCGCGCCTGGAGCTGCGCGGTCTTGTCCTCGGCGCGCTGGATCGCCATGCCGACGTCGCCCATCTCCTCGGAGATGCCGGAGAAGGCCTCGCCGATGCGGGTCTGGGCCTGGGCGGCGGTGTACGTCGCCTTGATGGTCTCCTTCTTCGTACGGAAGGCGTCGACCTTGGCCTGCAGCCGCTGGGCCGCCAGGGTGAGCTTCTCCTCCTCGCCCTGGAGTGTCTGGTGCTGCGTCTCCAGGTCCGTCACCTGCTGCTGGAGCGCGGCACGGCGGGACAGGGCCTCGCGGGCCAGGTCCTCGCGGCCGAGGGCGAGCGCCTTGCGGCCCTGGTCCTCCAGGGTCGAGGACTGCTTCTGGAGCTGGGTCAGCTGCAGTTCCAGGCGCTTGCGGGAGGTCGCCACGTCGGCGACGCCACGGCGGACCTTCTGCAGCAGCTCCAGCTGTTTCTGGTACGAGTAATCGAGGGTTTCGCGCGGGTCCTCGGCCCGGTCAAGGGCCTTGTTCGCCTTCGCGCGGAAGATCATCCCCATACGCTTCATGACACCGCTCATGGGCTTCGCGCGCCCCCTTCTGACGGACTTCCAGCTCCAGGTACTGCTCAGAACCCACAGTACGGGCCCTGCATCCATTACCGCACTGTTCGCGGGCGGATGCGCTCATCCCCAAGGACGACTGCGTCCCCCGCCGCTCCGGCGTAAGGAGTAGGTGCTCCCCCGTGAACCGGCCCCGAGGCATCCGGGTGCGCCGGCCGGGGTCCGCCGCTTTCCGCCTGCTACGGCCCCTTAGGCACATAAATCAAGACGCCCGGCGTTGCCGGATCGTTCCCCGCCCGGCGGACGCCCATGCGTCCGCACCCCGTACCCTTGGATTTTGTGTTCCGTAGCCGATCCAAGGAAGAGAAGGCCCCGGCCGCGCAGGCGCCGGTGACCGACTCCAAGCAGCCCCGTGACCCGCAGGCCCCGAAGGGCCGCCCCACCCCCAAGCGCGCCCTGGCCCAGACCCAGCGCCGCAGCGTGACGAACACGCCGACGACGCGCAAGGAGGCCGCCAAGCGCCAGCGCGACGAGCGCCGCACCCAGATGGCGAAGCAGCGCGAGGCGATGGCCAGCGGTGACGAGCGGTTCCTGCCCGCCCGTGACAAGGGTCCCGTGCGCAAGTTCGCGCGCGACTTCGTGGACTCGCGCTTCTGCATCGCCGAGTACTTCCTGCCGCTCGCGGTGATCATCCTGGTGCTGAGCATCGTCCGGATCCCGCAGCTGCAGAACATCGCGCTGCTGCTCTGGCTCTTCGTGATCGTCCTGATCATCGTCGACTCGGTCGTCACCGCCTTCCGGCTCAAGAAGCGGCTCGCCGAGCGCTTCCCGAGCGACAACCGGAAGGGCGCCGTCGCGTACGCCCTGATGCGTACGCTCCAGATGCGCCGGCTGCGGCTGCCCAAGCCGCAGGTCAAGCGCGGAGAGCGGCCCTGAGCGGATTCACCGGCGGGGCCGGTGCCTGGCTGGAGAAGCTGGGCGGCCTGCGCAACGCCGTGCGCCAGGAGCTGGTGGCCCGCCAGCTCGACGAGCAGATAGTCGGCCGCTTCCCCGTGGGGCAGCGGCTGCGGATACTCGACGTCGGCATGGGCCAGGGCACGCAGGCCCTGCGGCTGGCCCGGGCCGGCCACAAGGTGACGGGTGTCGAGCAGGATCCCGCCATGATCGCCGCCGCGCGCACCTCGCTCGCGGCGGAGCCCGAGGGCATCCAGGGGCGGGTGCGCATCGTCGAGGGCGACGGGCACCAGACCGGGGTGCACTTCCTGCCCGGCAGCTTCGACGTGGTGCTCTGCCACGGCGTCCTGATGTACGTCGAGGACCCCGACGCGCTCCTCGCCGGGCTCGCCCGGATGCTGGCGCCCGGCGGGCTCCTCTCGCTCCTGGTGCGCAACGCGGAGGCGCTGGCCATGCGGCCGGGGCTCGCGGGCGACTGGGCGGGGGCGATCGCCGCCTTCGACTCGGTCACGTACCGCAACCGGCTCGGCATCGACGCCCGCGCGGACCGGCTCGACGCGCTGACCTCGTCGCTTGCGGGGCTCGCCGCGCCGCTGCAGGCCTGGTACGGCGTGCGGGTCTTCACGGACACCGTCCCCGACAGTGCGGCGCTGCCTCCCGAGTGGGAGCTGGAGGCGCTGCTCGCCGCCGAGGAGCGTGCGGGGCGCACGGACCCGTACCGCCGGGTCGCCGCGCTGCTGCATCTGTGCGGGGTACGGGACTGACGGAGCGGGGCGGGGTACGGGACTGACGCGGTCACCCACCCGTTTACCGCGCAGCACAGGCGCCGGGAACGGACAAAAAGCACACTCGGCGCATGACTGCCTCGCGTACCCGTGCCTGTCGCCGTACTCGCCGTACCCGTTCCCGTGCCGTCTCCGTGCCGCTCGCCGCCTCCCTCACCGTCCTCGGCGCCGTCGCGCTCGTCGGCGGGTGTTCCTCGTCCGGGCCCGGCGACCCGGACCGGTCGACCGCGCAGGCCGCGCCGGCCGCCGCCGGTGACCTGCAGGACGACTACCAGCGGGTGATCAAGGACGTGCTGCCGTCGGTCGTCCAGGTCGACGCGGGCGACAGTCTCGGCTCCGGGGTCGTCTACGACGGCAAGGGGCACATCGTCACCAACGCCCATGTCGTGGGCAAGGAGAAGCGGTTCAAGGTCACCACCGCCACCGGCGAGCAGGCGCTGACCGCCGACCTGGTGGCGAGCTATCCCGAGCAGGACCTCGCGGTCATCAAACTGGACGACGTGCCGGACGGCCTGAAGGCGGCGAAGTTCGGCGACTCCACGAAGGCCGAGGTCGGCCAGATCGTGCTGGCGATGGGCTCCCCGCTCGGCCTGTCCTCCAGCGTCACCCAGGGCATCGTCTCGGCCACCGGACGCACCGTCAGCGAGGGCCGCTCCGGCGGCGGCACGGGGGCCACCATCGCCAACATGGTGCAGACGTCGGCCGCGATCAACCCGGGCAACAGCGGCGGCGCCCTCGTCGACCTGGACGGGAAGGTCATCGGCATCCCCACCCTCGCCGCGAGCGATCCGCAGATGGGGGACAGCGCCGCGCCCGGCATCGGGTTCGCGATCCCCTCCTCGATGGTGAAGACCGTCGCCGACCAGATCATCAAGGACGGCCGGGTCACCGACTCGGGCCGGGCCGCGCTCGGCATCACCGGCCGCACCGTCCTGGACGACGACTACCGGCCCGCGGGCGTGGCCGTGGTCGAGGCCCGGCAGGGCGGCGCGGCGGCCGACGCGGGGCTGCGGGCGGGCGACATCATCACGCGGCTCGGCAACAGCGAGGTCACCACGATCAACTCGCTCTCCGAGGCGTTGGCCGCCGCGAAGCCCGGCCAGAAGACGCAGGTCACGTACGTGCGGGACGGCGCCGACAAGAAGGCGGACGTGACGCTCGGCGAGATGTGAGGGTCACGGCGGCGGGCTCGTACGGGAGCCCCAGCCCGTACGTACAGGAGGCGGTGGCCGGGTCGTCCGGTCACCGCCTCCCGTCGCGTGCGCCCGCGCGGCGCGCCGCGGGACGTCACCGCTCAGCTCACGCCGACGCGTCCTCCGTGTCCTGCGCCTCGTCGGCGTGCAGGCTCATCGGACCGTAGATCTTGGTCGTTTCCTCGAAGAGGGTCACCTGGTCGGCGCCGCCCTCGGACAGCTCCTTCCAGTACTCACCGACCCAGGACTCCGCGTCGCCCTGGGTGGTGAACTCCTCGGGCTGTACCGCGGGCTGGACCTCCGTCCCGTCCGCCTTCTCGAACCGCCACGTCCATGCCGCCATGTCAGCCTCCCGAGGGTCCTGTGGCGGTGTCGCCACCGCCTCGATCCGCTTGAAGCCTAGCCGGGCGCGCGGCGTCCGACCCGACGCGGGAGGATCTTCGTGTGGAACTGACTCTGCTCGGCACCGGCGCCCCCGGCGGTCTGCCCCTCCCCGACTGTCCCTGCGCGGTCTGCGCGACCGCGCTGGGCGAGGCGGCGCGCGCCGCCACCGCGCTCCTCGTGGACGGCGTGCTGCTGCTCGACCTGACCCCCGGCGCGGCCTTCGCGGCCGCCCGCGCCGGGCACTCGCTCGGCTCAGTGCGCCAGGTGCTGCTCTCCCACCCGCACGACGGGCCCGCCGTCGAGGTGCCCGCGGGGCTGCCGCAGCCCGGCCGGGTCGCCGACGGACGCGAGCTCGCGCTGCTCACCGGGCACCGGGTGCGCGCGGTGGCCCTGGACGCGCCCGGCTCCGGGTACGAGGTGACCGGGACCGACGGGGAGCGGCTGCTGTATCTGCCGCCGGGCGGCGCGCCCGCGGGGCTCACCGAGGGGAACGGCGCCGCGGCGGGCCACGGCAGGGACCGCCCGTATGAGATGGTCGTCGCGGACGTCATCGGGCGTCCCGACGGGCTCGCCCGACTCCGTGCCGCGGGGGCCGTCGGGCCGACCACGGACGTGATCGCGGTGCACATCGGCCACGAGGCGCCGCCCGGCGGTGAGCTGACGCGCCGCCTCGCGGCCGCCGGGGCGCGGGCCGTGCCGGACGGGTCGACGCTCGTGGTCGGCGCCTACGAGGACGTCCCCGACGTGCCGCGCCGCACCCTCGTCCTCGGCGGCGCGCGCTCGGGCAAGTCGGTGGAGGCCGAGCGGCGCCTGGAGGCCTTTCCCGAGGTGCTGTACGTGGCCACCGGCGGGACCAGGAGCGGGGACACGGAGTGGGCCCGGCGGGTGAGCGTGCACCGCGAGCGGCGCCCCGGCTCCTGGCGGACCGCCGAGACCTGCGACCTGGTGCCGCTGCTCGGCGACGACGGGCCGCCGCTGCTCATCGACTGCCTGTCGCTGTGGCTGACCCACGTCATGGACGAGGTGCAGGCGTGGGACGACGCGGAGTGGGCGGGCGGCGGGGAGCGCGCGCTGCGGGCCCGGGTCGCCGAGCTCGCGGAGGCGGTCCGTACGACCCGGCGCACGGTGGTCGCCGTCTCCAACGAGGTCGGCTCCGGCATCGTCCCCGCGACCGCCTCCGGCCGCCGCTACCGCGACGAACTGGGCCGCCTGAACACCGCGTTCGCGAACGAGTGCGAACACGTCCTGCTCGTCGTGGCGGGCCAGGCCCTCCCGCTGCGCGGCTGACGTCCGGCCGCGCTCACGGGGCGGCCGGGGCCGTCGGGTCGGGGCCGCGGCGGGCGATGACCCGGTAGGTGTTGCTGAAGCCGACGCGGGTGAGCAGCGGAGCGAGGACGACGTCCAGCGCGCGGGCGAGCACCACCGGCGGCACCGACGCCCACCGCGCGGCGCGGCGCAGCTTCAGCTGGAGCGGGGTGGCTGGCCCGGGGCGCCACGGCACGTCGGCCGCGGGCATGCGGCAGTTGAGGAAGAGCGCCACCGCCGCGCCGAGGTCGACGGGGGCGTGCGCGGTGCGGCGTTCGACGGCGACGACCGTGAAGCCGAGCGCCGTCAGTTCCTGGCGGAGGTTGGCGAGCGGCACGAGGTGCAGGGTGCGCGGCTGGCGGTGGGACGCCCACCATCTGCCGAGCAGCCGGGCGGCGCGGCACTCGGGGTCGGGTGCCTCGATCAGCAGGTGGCCGCCGGGGCGCAGCACCGTGCGCGCGGCGCCGAGCTCCGCGCGCGGGTCCGGGCTGCGCTGCAGGGTGTGGAACATGCTCAGCGCGTCGTAGCGGCCCGCGAGCCGCCCGGCGAGCTCGGGCAGGGAGCCGCGGTGGCCCTCCTCGATGCGGCCGCGCCGCACCCCGCGTTCGAGTCCGGCGCCGCGGTCGGTGCCGTCGAAGGAGGTGTACGGCAGGACCCGCCTGGCCAGGGCCGGGAAGTGCGCGGCGCCGGTGTCGACGTCCAGCCAGCACTCGGGCTCGTCGAGGGCGGCGAGCGCCCGGACGGCGGCGAGCCGGCGTTTCGCGGCGGCGCCGGCGCCGAACGGCTTCACCGGCTCCCGGCCGCCGGGACCGTCGCGGAAGTCCCTGCGGTAGAAGTCCTGGCCCTCGGGGGTCAGCCGGGGGTTCTGGAAGCAGTGGGCGCAGTCGCCGCACCGGTCGAGGGTGAAGCTGCCCGGCTTGTGCTGCACCAGGTCGGTGGTGCGCAGCCGCACCCGCAGCCGTTCGGAGCCGCACCAGGGGCAGTCGGTGCGGCGGGGTTCGTGGAACCGCTCGGTGCCGCGGGCGAGTTCGGCGAGGTAGGCGGGACGCCGGGCGGCGACCTGCTGGGCGGCATCCGTGGTCATGGGCGTACTCCCGGGGTCGGAGGAGTGGAGCGGGGGGACAGGGACTGCGGTTCCCGCCGATGCCGTACGTGATATGACAAGGCGACACAAACAGGAACACAAAGGATCATTCCCGCGCCATGGGTCACGCCATGCACGTGAGCCCTCACGCGACGCGACCGGCGGACGCGCGGCCTGACCGGCCGTCAGTTGCGGGGCGGTGCGGCCCGCAGGACCGTTCGAGCGATGCCGCCGCCGCTCCCGGTACTGTTCGGCGAATGAGCTCGCTGAATCTCGACGACTTCACCGACCTGATCGAGCGGCCCGACGGCGGGGTGCGCCGCGACGCCGAGGAACGCAGGGCGCGGCAGACCCTGCCGCCCGGCGCCCTCGGCCGCCTCGACGAACTCGGCGAGTGGCTCTCGGCGGCCCAGTCCTCGGTGCCGGTGCGGCCGGTCGAGCGGCCGCGCGTGGTGCTCTTCGCGGGCGATCACGGCATCGCCGCGCAGGGTGTGTCGGCCCGTCCCGCGGGCGGCGCGGCCGATCTCGTACGGGCCGTTCTGGCCGGCGAGAGCCCCGTGGCCGTCCTCGCGCGCCGCCTCGACGTGCCCGTGCGGGTCGTCGACATGGCCCTCGACTGCGACCCGGCCGAGCTGCCCGCCGAGGTGGCGGGGCACCGGGTGCGGCGCGGCTCGGGACGCATCGACACCGAGGACGCGCTGACGTCCGGCGAGGCGGAGCAGGCGCTGCGCGCCGGCATGGCGGTCGCCGACGAGGAGGCGGACTCCGGCACCGATCTGGTGGTGCTCGGCGACGTCAGCGTGGGCGGCACGACGGCCGCCGCGACGCTGGTCGCCGCGTTGTGCGGGACCGACGCGTCCGTGGTGACCGGGCGGGGCGGCGAGCCCATCGACGACCTGGCGTGGATGCGCAAGTGCGCGGCGGTACGGGACGCGCTGCGGCGGGCCAGGCCGGTCCTCGGCGACCAGCTGGAGCTGCTCGCGACGGTGGGCGGCGCCGATCTGGCCGCGATGACGGGGTTCCTGTTGCAGTGCGCGGTGCGGCGCACTGCGGTCATCCTGGACGGCGTGGTGGCGTCGGCGGCCGCGCTGGTGGCCCAGCGGGTGGCGTTCCGGGCGCCGGACTGGTGGCTGGCGGGCCACGACAGCGGGGAGCCCGCGCAGGCCAAGGCGCTCGACCGGATGGCACTCGACCCGCTGCTCGCGCACGGCGTGAAGGTCGGCGAGGGCGCCGGGGGGCTGCTCGCGCTGCCGTTGGTACGGGCGGCGGCGGCACTGTCGGCGGAGCTGCCGGAGCGGGAGCCGGAGCCCGCGGCGCCCGAGGCGGAACCCGAGCCCGAGTCCGATCCTGTGCCTACGGCTTCGGAGACAGAGCCTTCGGTGCCGTCCGCCGAGTAAGTGCCCCGCGCACGGGCGCCGGTTGACGCACCGTCAACGGCGCCCGGCACCGGTGGCCCGCCCGCCCACAATGCGGAGGGTGACCCTCGTTGCCCATATGATCCCTTTTCATGGGAGATGAGCAGGTCGTCGCCGGGCGACAGAAGAAACCGACCGTCATACAGCGCCGCGCCGCCGGGTTCGCGGTCTGGTATCTGCGGGCCGTCACGTTCATCAACTTCCTGAGCGCGGTCTGGGTCTCGCTCGGACAGGACCTGCGCCAGCACAACACGGAGAACTACTTCACCCCGTACCTGCTGACCGCGGGCTTCGCGTCGGGGGCGTTCACGCTCTTCCTGGCGATCACCATGCGGCGCCGCAAGCGCGCCGCGTGGATCCTCAACACCGTGCTCGGCGGCCTCTTCCTGCTGCTCTTCGCCTTCGCGATGGTCTTCCCGGAGATCCGCGCGTACGCGCAGAACTGGATCTCGCTCGTACTGACCGCCGCGTTCGTCGCGGCGCTGGTCGTCGGGCGCCGCGAGTTCTACGCCAAGGGCGACCGCTCCAACCCGAAGCTGGCGTCGGCCGTCGCGGCCGGCGGGCTCCTGGTGGCCTCGCTGATCGCCACCCTGCTCGTCACCGTCACCAACCGCGCCCACGACGACTACCGCTCGACGTTCCTGGACCGCTGGCGCTACGGCACCATGCGCCTGGTCTCGCTGGCCGCCGACGACAAGCGCTTCGAGGGCATCACCACGCCCGGCTGGGTCAACGTCGCCATCAACATCCTGAGCGCGCTGCTGCTCTGCGCGGTCCTGTACGCGGCCTTCCGCTCCCGCCGGGCCGTCGACCCGCTCACCGAGGGCGACGAGGAGCGGCTGCGGGCGCTGCTTGAGCGGCACGGCGAGCGCGACTCGCTCGGCTACTTCTCGCTGCGCCGCGAGAAGAGCGTCGTGTGGTCGCCGACCGGCAAGGCGGCCGTGGCCTACCGCGTCGTCGGCGGCGTCTCGCTGGCCTCCGGCGACCCCATCGGCGACCCGGAGGCCTGGCCCGGCGCCATCGAGCCCTGGTTGGCGGAGGCCCGCGAGCACGGCTGGATCCCGGCCGTGATGGGGGCGAGCGAGGAGGCCGGCACGGTCTACGCGCGCCATGGCCTGGACGCCCTGGAGCTGGGCGACGAGGCCCTGGTGGAGATCGCCGAGTTCACCCTGGAGGGGCGGGCCATGCGCACCGTCCGGCAGGCGTACAACCGCGTGAAACGGGCCGGCTACACGGTCCGCATCCGCCGCCACGAGGACATCCCCGCCGACGAGATGGCGGCCCTCCTTGAGCACGCCGACGACTGGCGCGACGGGGCCACCGAGCGCGGCTTCTCCATGGCGCTCGGCCGGCTGGGCGACCCGGGCGACGGACGGTGCGTGATGCTCGAATGCACCGACGGGGACGGGCGGTTGCGGGCGGTGCTCTCGTTCGTGCCGTGGGGACCGCACGGGCTCTCCCTCGACCTGATGCGGCGTGACCGCGACTCCGAGAACGGCCTGATGGAGTTCATGGTCATCGAACTACTGCAACGGGCCCCCGAGATCGGGATCACGCAGGTCTCACTCAACTTCGCGATGTTCAGGTCGGTCTTCGAACGTGGCTCACGGCTCGGCGCGGGCCCGGTCCTTCGTCTGTGGCGGTCGCTTCTCAGCTTCTTCTCGCGGTGGTGGCAGATCGAGTCCCTCTACCGGGCCAACGCCAAGTACCGGCCGATCTGGGAGCCCCGCTTCCTCCTCTTCGAGAAGAGCGGCGACCTGCCGCGCATCGGCATCGCGTCCGCCCGCGCGGAGGGGTTCCTCGAAGCGCCCGGTCTGCCGAAGTGGCTGCACCGCAAACACCTGGAGTCCAGACGATGAGCACCCCGGCCCGCCTGGCCCGCGCCGAGTGGGGGTCACTCCTCTCCACCGTGCGCGGGGCGCTCGTCGCCCGACGATGGCGGGCCGTCCCCATGACGCTGGCCGCGGTTGGTCTCACCGCTGTCTGCCAGTACGTGCAGAACCAGCCCTGGGGCTATCAGTTCGTGCAGAACACCGGCTGCGTACGCGCCGAGGACCCGCTCTGGCTCGCCCTGCTGCGCACCCCGCTCTCCCTCTTCGTACCCGCCCTCGACCTGCCGGTGTGGGGCGCGCTCGCGCAGATCCTGCTGGTCTTCGGCATCGCGGAGATCTGCCTGGGCCGGTGGCGCACGCTTCTCCTCGCGTACGCGGCCACGCTCGCCGGCACCCTCTACGCGCGCGTGGGCATCGCGCTCGGCCCCGGCCACCCGCTCGGCCTGCCCGCCTCCGACGCACAGGTCGTCGACACCGGCCCGTCGGCCGCCGTGGTCGCCCTCGCCGTCTACGTGTGCTGGCTGCACCGCGCGTACGTCACCGCCGTCCTGGTCAGCGCCCTGATGGTCGTCGAGGTGATCGTCAAGGACAACCTCGCCGGCATGGAGCACCTGGCCGCCATCCTCGTCGCGCTCGCGCTGTGCGCGGTCACCGCGGTACGTCAGCGGCGCGGCGGCACCCGATCCGGCCCCGGCCGCGGATCCGGCACGAAGCCGCCGATCCAGTCCTGAATCCTGCGGCGCGGCCCCGACCAGCGCCGGTCGTGCCGGAAGGCGCGAAGCCCCGCCCGCGCACGGGCCCTGGGCCGCCCGCGGTAGAACCGCCGGGCCCACGCCGAGCCGGGCCTGGCCAGCCGGATCGCGCCGACCAGCGCGACGAACGGCACCACCATGCCGATCAAAGCGGTGCGCAGCTTCCCCTTGACGAGCGCGATCACCGCGAACCCGCAGTTGACGCCGATGTTCAGCGCGACCGCCGCGCGGTTCTGCCGCTCGTCGGGCGTCAGGTCGTCGACGCCGAGCGGGGTGAAGCCGGTGAGGACGAGCATCACCAGGGCCGCCGTGAGCATCACGACCTCCACGCTCTTGCGGCCCTGCTCGCTCCAGTAGACGTCGTCGAGATGGAGGATCAGCGCGAACTCGTCGAGCACCAGACCCGCGCCGATCCCGAAGATGACCGCGGCGTACAGCGGCCCCACCCCGTGCCGCCCCGCGGCCACCGCCCAGAACCCGCCGACCAGCATCAGGAAGATCCCCGGCACGACGTGGTGGATGTGGACCTCACCGGTGCTGATGTTGCGGAACGGCCCACGCCCCGCCCGGATCAGCCGGGTGATCGTCCGGGTGACCAGGAACGACCCGACGAACGAGAGCAGCGCGAGCAGCAGCGGCAGCTTCCCCGGCTCGACGATGTTCCGGTACCACCAGTCGTCCATGCGCCCATCCTCCGTCCGCGAAGAGTGATCCGCAGAGCGGGAGGTTCCCCCGGGGTAGCCTTCCGCGGTGCCCAGAACCTCCCCCGCCGACGGCATACGTTTCGCCTTCGGCACCCTCACCGCGCTCCCCGTCCGGGTCACCCGCTGGGACCGCGAGGCCGCGCGCGGCGGCATGCAGTCCGCCCCCCTCGCCGGTCTGGTGATCGGCCTGTGCGCGGCGGGCGCGGGCGGCGCGCTGACGCTGCTCGGCGCGGGCCCGCTGCTCGCCGCCGTCGCGACCGCCGCGGTCCCCGCCGCCCTCACCCGGGGCCTGCACCTGGACGGTCTCGCCGACACCGCCGACGGCCTGGGCAGCGCCAAGCCCGCCGAGGACGCGCTGCGCGTCATGAAGCAGTCCGACATCGGCCCCTTCGGCGTCATCACGCTGCTCCTCGTCCTGCTCGCGCAGGTCGCCGTGTTCTTCCAGCTGTACGAGGACGCGTGGGGGCGCGGCGCCCTCGCCGCCGTCGTCTCGGCGACCGCCGCGCGCCTCGCCCTGACGCTGGCCGCCCGCGACGGCGTGCCCCCGGCCCGCCCGGAGGGGCTCGGCGCCGCCGTCGCCGGGGTCGTCCCGCGCGGCCGGGCGCTGGGCGTCGCCGCGGCCGTGGTGCTCGCCGCGGCCGCCGCGGGCGCGCCGCTCGGTGCGGCCGACGTCGTACGGTCCGCGGCGTCCGTCGTCCTCGCCCTGAGTGCCGCGGAGTTGCTGCTGCGGCACTGCGTACGAAGGTTCGGCGGGGTCACCGGAGACGTCTTCGGCGGCCTCGCGGAGACGGCGGCGACCTGCGCCCTGGTGGTGCTCGCCCTCGGCTGACACCGCGCCGAACACACACAGTGAGGCGCACCGCAGCGCTCACGGGCGTAGGCTCGCGACGGGCTCACCACCCCGACAGCCCGCCGAACTCACTGAAAGAGGACCTCACCACCGTGACTGCTCTGACTCTCAGCACCGCCGCCGCGACCGGCCTGCGCGCCGACGCGATCGTCGTCGGTGTCGCGAAGGGCGCTGGATCCAAGGGAGGCCTGGTCGTCGCCCCCGGCGCCGAGGCCGTGGACAAGGCGTACGACGGCAAGCTCGCGTCCGTCCTGGAGACCCTCGGCGCCTCGGGCGGCGAGGGTGAGGTGACGAAGCTTCCCGCGCCGTCCGGCTTCAAGGCGCCGGTCGTCGTCGCGATCGGTCTCGGCGAGGTCCCGGAGAAGGACGAGACGTACGGCACCGACGCGCTGCGCCGCGCCGCGGGTGTCGCCGCGCGCGCCCTCACCGGCTCCAAGAAGGCCGCGTTCGCGCTGCCCGTCGAGGCCGCCGAGGACCTGGGCGCCATCGCGGAAGGCGCGCTGCTCGGCGCGTACTCCTTCGACGCCTACAAGGACCAGGGCGACGCCAAGTCCGGGAAGAAGAACGGCAAGGACGCCAAGGCGCCGCTCGCCGAGGTCGCCCTGCTCGGCGGCAAGCCCCGCGACAAGGCGCACAAGGCCGCCGTCGAGCGCGCCACCGCCGTCGCCGAGGAGCTCAACCGCGCCCGCGACCTGGTCAACACCCCGCCGAACGACCTCAGCCCCGAGGCCTTCGCCGCCGTCGCCCAGGCCGCGGCCAAGGAGCACGGCATCAAGGTGCAGGTCCTCGACGAGAAGGCGCTGACCAAGGGCGGCTACGGCGGCATCCTCGGCGTCGGCGTCGGCTCGGACGCCCCGCCGCGCCTGGTGAAGCTCTCGTACACGAGCTCCAAGGCGAAGAAGCACCTCGCCTTCGTCGGCAAGGGCATCACCTACGACTCGGGCGGCATCTCGCTGAAGCCCGCCGGTCACAACGAGACCATGAAGTGCGACATGGCCGGCGCCGCCGCCGTCTTCGCCGCTGTCGTGGCCGCCGCGCGCCTGGGCCTGGAGGTGAACGTCACCGGCTGGCTGGCGCTCGCCGAGAACATGCCGTCCGGCTCCGCGACCCGCCCCGGCGACGTCCTGCGGATGTACAGCGGCAAGACCGTCGAGGTCCTGAACACCGACGCCGAGGGCCGCCTGGTCCTGGCCGACGCCATCGCCAAGGCCTCCGAGGAGACCCCCGACGCGATCGTCGACGTGGCGACGCTGACCGGCGCCATGATGATGGCCCTCGGCAGCCGCACCTTCGGCATCATGTCCAACGACGAGGCCTTCCGTACCTCGGTCCACGAGATCGCCGAGGAGGTCGGCGAGCCGTCCTGGCCGATGCCGCTCCCCGCCGACCTGCGCAAGGGCATGGACTCCCCCACCGCCGACATCGCCAACATGGGCGAGCGCATGGGCGGCGGCCTGGTGGCCGGTCTGTTCCTGAAGGAGTTCGTGGGTGAGGGCATCACCTGGGCCCACCTGGACATCGCGGGCCCGGCCTTCCACGAGGGCGCCCCCTACGGCTACATCCCCAAGGGCGGCACCGGCACCGCGGTCCGCACCCTGGTGCGGCTCGCCGAGCACACCGCCGCGGGCGACCTGGGCTGATCAGCCGATCGGAACCCTCCGGGCGGGGTCGCGGGCGCTTCACGCGTCCGGGGCCCCGCCCGATTTCGCCCTCGACGAAATCCGTACGTCCGTACGGGGCACAAACCCGCCGGGGCGGTGGCTCCGACGTCTCACGGCCCGGCCCGGCGTCCCGTCTCCCGCCGACAAGTGCGAAGATGGGTTCTCGGCAGGACAGGGCCCCCACCACAGGGCCGAAAAAAGAGCGGCCGAATACCAGCCGACCGACCGGTCGTCCCCCGAGAACAGGGGTCCGGCGTACGGCGCACATGCATGGAGGACGTGACGTGGCGAACGACGCCAGCACTGTTTTCGACCTAGTGATCCTCGGCGGCGGCAGCGGCGGTTACGCCGCGGCGCTGCGCGGAGCGCAGCTGGGCCTGGACGTCGCACTGATCGAGAAGAACAAGCTCGGCGGCACCTGCCTGCACAACGGCTGCATCCCCACGAAGGCGCTGCTGCACGCCGGCGAGATCGCCGACCAGGCGCGTGAGGCCGACCAGTTCGGCGTGAAGGCCACCTTCGAGGGCATCGACATGGCGGCCGTCCACAAGTACAAGGACGACGTGATCTCGGGCCTCTACAAGGGCCTGCAGGGCCTCGTGGCCTCCCGCAAGGTGACGTACATCGAGGGTGAGGGCAAGCTCTCCTCGCCGACCTCGGTCGACGTGAACGGTCAGCGTGTCCAGGGCCGTCACGTCCTGCTCGCGACCGGCTCCGTGCCGAAGTCGCTGCCGGGCCTGGAGATCGACGGCAACCGCATCATCTCCTCGGACCACGGCCTGACCCTGGACCGCGTGCCGAAGTCCGCGATCATCCTGGGCGGCGGCGTCATCGGCGTCGAGTTCGCGTCCGCGTGGAAGTCCTTCGGGGCCGACGTCACGGTCATCGAGGGCCTCAAGCACCTCGTCCCGGTCGAGGACGAGAACAGCTCCAAGCTTCTTGAGCGCGCGTTCCGCAAGCGCGGCATCAAGTTCAACCTCGGCACGTTCTTCGAGAAGGCCGAGTACACGCAGGACGGCGTCCGCGTGACCCTCGCCGACGGCAAGACCTTCGAGGCCGAGGTCCTCCTGGTCGCCATCGGCCGCGGCCCGGTCTCGCAGGGCCTCGGGTACGAGGAGCAGGGCATCGCGATGGACCGCGGCTACGTCCTCGTCGACGAGTACATGCAGACCAACGTCCCGACCGTCTCGGCCGTGGGCGACCTGGTGCCGACCCTCCAGCTCGCGCACGTCGGCTTCGCCGAGGGCATGCTGGTGGCGGAGCGCCTGGCCGGCCTCAAGCCGGTGCCGGTCGACTACGACGGCGTGCCCCGGGTGACGTACTGCCACCCCGAGGTCGCCTCCGTGGGCATCACCGAGGCCAAGGCCAAGGAGATCTACGGCGCGGACAAGGTCGTCGCCCTCAAGTACAACCTCGCGGGCAACGGCAAGAGCAAGATCCTCAAGACCGCGGGCGAGATCAAGCTCGTCCAGGTCAAGGACGGTGCCGTGGTGGGCGTCCACATGGTGGGCGACCGCATGGGCGAGCAGGTCGGCGAGGCCCAGCTGATCTACAACTGGGAGGCGCTGCCGGCCGAGGTCGCCCAGCTCATCCACGCCCACCCGACGCAGAACGAGGCGCTCGGCGAGGCCCACCTCGCCCTGGCGGGCAAGCCGCTGCACTCCCACGACTGATCTCAGTCATCGGGCGCGACGACCAAGACTTCCGCAATTCTGTAAGGAGCACCTGAAACCATGGCGGTTTCCGTATCCCTTCCGGCGCTCGGCGAGAGCGTCACCGAGGGCACTGTCACCCGTTGGCTGAAGGCCGAGGGCGAGCGCGTCGAGGCCGACGAGCCGCTGCTCGAGGTGTCGACCGACAAGGTCGACACCGAGATCCCCTCCCCTGCCGCCGGCATCCTGGCCTCCATCAAGGTCGCCGAGGACGAGACGGTCGAGGTCGGCGCCGAGCTCGCCGTCATCGACGACGGCTCCGGCGACGCGGGCGGCTCGGCCGCCCCGGCGCAGGAGGAGGCCCCGGCCGCCCCCGCGCAGGAGGAGGCCCCCCAGCAGCAGGAGGCCCCGGCCCAGGCCGAGGCGCCCGCCGCCCCCGCCCCGTCCGGCGGTTCCGCCGAGGGCACCGAGGTCACCCTGCCCGCGCTCGGCGAGTCCGTCACCGAGGGCACCGTCACCCGTTGGCTGAAGGAGGTCGGCGAGGAGGTCGCGGCCGACGAGCCCCTCCTGGAGGTCTCGACGGACAAGGTCGACACCGAGATTCCCTCGCCGGTCGCGGGCGTGCTGCTCGAGATCGTCGTCGGTGAGGACGAGACCGCCGAGGTCGGCGCCAAGCTCGCCGTCATCGGCGCGCCCGGTGCCGCCCCGGCCCCGGTCAAGGAGGAGGCCCCGGCCGCCCCCGCGCAGGAGGCCCCGAAGCAGGAGGCCCCCAAGCAGGAGGCCCCCAAGCAGGAGGCGCCGAAGCAGGAGGCCGCCCCGGCTCCCGCGCAGCCCGCCGCCCCCGCGCAGGCTCCGGCCGCCTCGGCCAAGCCCGCCGCTGCCGCCCCGGCCCCCGCGCAGCCGGCTCCGGCCCAGCCGGCCCCGGCCGCGCCCGCCGCCCCGGCGCAGTCCACCCCGGCCGACGACGGCGCCTACGTGACCCCGCTGGTCCGTAAGCTCGCGTCCGAGAACGGCGTGAACCTCTCCGAGGTCAAGGGCACCGGCGTCGGCGGCCGTATCCGCAAGCAGGACGTCATCGCCGCCGCCGAGGCCAAGAAGTCGGCGCCGGCCCCGGCCGCCGCCGCCCCGGCCGCCTCGAAGGCTCCGGCCCTGGAGGCCTCGCCGCTGCGTGGCCAGACGGTCAAGATGACCCGCATGCGCAAGGTCATCGGCGACAACATGATGAAGGCCCTGCACTCGCAGGCCCAGCTGACCTCGGTCGTCGAGGTCGACATCACCAAGCTGATGAAGCTGCGCGCCAAGGCGAAGGACTCCTTCGCGGCCCGCGAGGGCGTCAAGCTCTCGCCGATGCCGTTCTTCGTCAAGGCCGCCGCCCAGGCGCTGAAGGCCCACCCGGTCGTCAACGCCCGGATCAACGACGACGAAGGCACCATCACGTACTTCGACTCGGAGAACATCGGCATCGCCGTGGACGCCGAGAAGGGTCTGATGACGCCGGTCATCAAGGGTGCGGGCGACCTGAACATCGCCGGCATCTCGAAGAAGACCGCCGAGCTGGCCGGCAAGGCCCGTGGCGGTGGCCTCACCCCGGACGACATGTCCGGCGCCACCTTCACGATCTCCAACACCGGTTCGCGCGGCGCCCTGTTCGACACGGTCATCGTGCCGCCGAACCAGGCCGCGATCCTCGGCATCGGTGCCACGGTGAAGCGCCCGGTCGTCATCAACCACCCGGACCTCGGCGAGACCATCGCCGTCCGTGACATGACGTACCTGTCGCTCTCCTACGACCACCGTCTGGTGGACGGCGCGGACGCCGCCCGCTACCTGACCGCGGTCAAGGCGATCCTGGAGGCCGGCGAGTTCGAGGTCGAGCTCGGCCTGTAGGCATCGAGGAGGCGTTGTAACACTCGTCTCATCAGCGCGTACGCCCCCGTCCGGAGTTATCCGGACGGGGGCGTCGCCGTATTGTCTAGGGGTCACCACGCCCTGGGGCGCCTGCCTGCCCCTGCCTGAGGAGCCCACATGACCGCGCCCGTCGTTCACTCGCTGCGCGAACAGATCCGCGAGCACATCGTGGAGGGGATCGTCAGCGGGCGCTGGAAGCCGGGCGAGCGGATCGTGGAGCGCCGGATCGCCGTCGAGCTGGAGGTCTCGCAGACGCCCGTGCGGGAGGCGCTGCGGGAGCTGGAGACGCTGCGGCTGATCGAGTCGGCGCCCAACAAGGGCGTACGCGTTCGCAATCTCTCCGCCGCCGACCTGGAGGAGAGCTACCCCGTGCGGGCGGGCCTGGAGGCCATCGCCGCCGAGCTGGCGGCGGAGCGTCTTGCCGAGGACTGCACGGCCCTGGAGCCGCACGTCGCGGCGCTCTACGAGGCGGACCGGGCGGCCGACGGCACCGCTCAGGTGCGGCACACCGTCGGCTTCCACCGGGAGCTGGTGCGGGCCGCGGACAACTCCGTCCTCCTGCACACCTGGGAGGGGCTCGGCATCGAGGTCTTCACGGCGCTCTCCATCCGCTGGCTCGGCACGGTCCAGCAGTCGTACGCGGAGGAGCACGAGGCCCTGGTCTCCGCGTTCCGGCGCCGGGATCCCGCCATCGCCGAGCTGGTCAAGTCGCATGTGCTGGGCTGCGCACCGCGTCCGTGACCTCCACGCTCATCCGTGGCGCACTGCCGCCAAACGTGCTCTCACCTGCATAAACCTTTAAATCAAAGGCACCGCGTGCCCGCTTTACTGGCACCGGATGCCTACTTTCTCGTTGTGGAGGGTTTTTCTCCTTCAACCCTTTGATCGATCATCGATCACGGAGTTAGAGTCTCCGACGGGCTCTCACCAGAGCTTCACGCCCTGTCCTGCCAAGTACCGGGCACCCCCACCCCTTACCGAACAGGGGACCCCCTCCGACTCAGGAAGGCGGCGACATGACCGACCCCTCCGCAATCCAGCCGAGCGAGCTCGACCAGCTCCCGGACCGCGACCCCGAGGAGACCGCCGAATGGCAGGCCTCCCTGGACGCCGTCACCGAGGCGGCCGGGCCGCACCGTGCCGCGTACCTGATGCGCCGCACGCTGGAGCGCGCCGAGGGCGCGGGCCTGGCGCTGCCCAAGCTCCTCGAGACGGACTACGTCAACACCATCCCCACCTCCGCCGAGCCGGCTGTCGACGGCGATGAGGAGATGGAGCGGAAGATCACCGCGTGGAACCGCTGGAACGCGGCCGCGATGGTGACCCGCGGCTCCAAGCACGGCGTCGGCGGCCACATCGCGACCTTCGCGTCCGCGGCCTGGCTGTACGAGACGGGCTTCAACCACTTCTTCAAGGGCAAGGAATCCCAGGAAGCCCCCGGCTCCGGTGACCAGCTCTACATCCAGGGTCACGCCTCCCCCGGCATCTACGCCCGCGCCTTCCTCGACGGCCGCCTGAACGAGGCGCAGCTCGACAACTTCCGCCAGGAGGCCGGCGGCAACGGCCTGCCCTCCTACCCGCATCCGCGCCGCCTGCCCTGGCTGTGGGAGTTCCCGACCGTCTCCATGGGGCTCGGTCCGCTCTCCGCCATCTACCAGGCGCGCTTCAACCGGTACCTCACCAACCGCGGCATCAAGGACGTCTCCGCCTCGCACGTGTGGGCGTTCCTCGGTGACGGCGAGATGGACGAGCCCGAGTCGACGGCGGCCCTCGCCCTGGCCGCGCGTGAGGGTCTCGACAACCTCACGTACGTCATCAACTGCAACCTGCAGCGTCTCGACGGCCCGGTCCGCGCCAACTTCCGTGTGGTCCAGGAGCTGGAGGCGCAGTTCCGCGGCGCCGGCTGGAACGTCATCAAGGTCCTGTGGGGCAACGCCTGGGACGAGCTGTTCCAGCTCGACACCACGGGCGCCCTGGTCCGTCGCCTCCGCGAGGTGCCGGACGCGCAGTTCCAGACGTACGCGACGCGTGACGCCGCCTACATCCGCGAGCACTTCTTCGGTGCCGAGCCCGCCCTCGTCGAGCTGGGCAAGCTGCTGAGCGACGACAAGATCAGCGAGTGTTTCCACCTCTCGCGCGGCGGCCACGAGGCCCGCAAGGTCTACGCGGCCTACCGTGCGGCGCTGACCCACACGGGCGCGCCGACGGTGATCCTCGCGCAGACGGTCAAGGGATTCACCCTCGGCAAGGGCTTCGAGTCCAAGAACGCCAACCACCAGATGAAGAAGCTCACGGTGGACGAGTTCAAGGACATGCGCGACCTGCTCGAACTGCCCATCCCGGACAGCGACTTCGTCGACGGCCAGGTGCCCTACGGCCACCCGGGCACCGACTCCCCCGAGGTCCGCTACCTCCAGGAGCGCCGTGCTGCGCTCGGCGGCCCGGCCCCGGCCCGCCGCACGCAGCCGCTCGCGCCGCTGCCGGCCGCCGCGGACAAGACCTTCGCCTCCTTCGACAAGGGCTCGGGCTCGCAGTCGGTGGCGACGACCATGGCGTTCGTACGCCTGGTCAAGGATCTCGTACGCGACAAGCAGACCGGCAAGCGCTGGGTGCCGATCGTCCCCGACGAGGCGCGCACCTTCGGCATGGAGTCGCTCTTCCCCTCGCTCGGCATCTACTCGCCGAAGGGCCAGACGTACGAGCCGGTCGACCGCGACCAGCTGATGTACTACAAGGAGGCCAAGGACGGCCAGATCCTCAACGAGGGGATCACCGAGGCCGGTTCCATGGCGGACTTCATCGCCGCGTCGTCGTCGTACGCGACGCACGGCGAAGCGATGATCCCGTTCTACATCTTCTACTCGATGTTCGGCTGGCAGCGCACGGCCGACCAGATGTGGCAGCTCGGCGACCAGCTCGGCCGCGGCTTCCTGGTCGGCGCCACGGCGGGCCGCACGACGCTGACGGGTGAGGGTCTGCAGCACGCGGACGGCCACTCGCCGGTGATCGCCGCGACCAACCCGGCCGCGCTCTCCTACGACCCGGCGTTCGCCTACGAGATCGCCGCGATCGTCAAGGAGGGCCTGCGCCGCATGTACGGCGAGGCCGCCCCGGGTGAGGACCAGAACGTCTTCTACTACCTCACCGTCTACAACGAGCCGATGCCGCAGCCCGCGAAGCCCGCGGGGGTCGACGAGGGCATCGTCAAGGGCCTGTACCGCTTCAACACGGCGGAGTCGGCGGGTCTTTCCCCGGCCGCCAACGCCTCGCGCATCCAGCTGATCGGTTCGGGTACGGCCATCCACTGGACCCTCGCGGCCCAGAAGATGCTCGCCGAGGAGTGGGGCGTGGCCGCCGACGTGTGGTCCGCGACCTCCTGGACCGAGCTGCGCCGTGACGCCCTGGAGGCCGACGAGGCCCTCCTGCGCGGCGAGGAGCGGATTCCCTACGTGCGCCAGGCACTTGAGGGCGCGCAGGGCCCCGTGCTCGCCGTCTCCGACTACATGCGTCAGGTCCCCGACCAGATCGCGCAGTGGGTCGAGCAGGACTACTCCTCGCTCGGTGCGGACGGCTTCGGCCTCTCCGACACGCGGGACGCGGCGCGGCGCCACTTCGGCATCGACGCGGAGTCGATCGTCGTCGCCTCGCTGGCGCAGCTCGCCCGCCGCGGCGAGGTTCCTGCCTCGGCGGTCAAGGAAGCGCGCGCCAAGTACGGGCTGTAGCCCTTCGGCCTGATGCGGGCCCCCGTCCACTCCCTCGCCGGGAGCGGACGGGGGCCCGTTCCCGTCACCGGTAGCGGGCGGCCATCCGCCTGGACGCCTCCGTGAAGCGTGCCCGCAGAGACGGTGGGGAGAGGATTTCCGCTTCCGGGCCCAAGGCCATGAGCTGGGTGTAGGCCACCGTTTCGTTCTCCACCGGGAGCGTCACCGTCACGCGACCCTGGTCGTCCGGGGGGTCCGCCGCCGCCAGGGACTCTCGTACGGAGACGGCGTCGACCGCGTACGGGAGGTGGCGGACGCCCGCCTCGGAGAGGCGCACCACGACCTCGGCGCGCAGGATCGCGCGGGCGAACTGCTCGGCACGCTCGTCCCAGAAGCCCGGCAGGTCGAACTCCTCGTCGCGTACGAAGCGTTCCGCACAGGCCTCGACGGCGGTGAAGCGGTCGACGCGGTAGACGCGGAACGCGTCCGACGCCTCGGGCACCCGCGCGCACAGGTACCAGACGCCGGCCTTGAGCACGAGCCCGTACGGCTCCAACTCCCGCGCCACCTCGGCGTTCTCGCGCCGGTAGCGGGCGGTGACGCGCCGGTCGTCCCAGACCGCGTCGGCCAGCGGGGGCAGCAGCTCCGGCGCGGGGATGTCCTTGAACCACCCCGGCGCGTCCAGGTGGAACCGCTGCGACGCGTTCTGCGAGGCGTCGCGGAGCGAGGGCATCAGCGCCGCCGACACCTTCAGGCGTGCCGCCGATGCCGCGTCCTCCAGACCCATCTCACGCAGTGCGCCCGGCACCCCGGAGAGGAAGAGTGCCTCGGCCTCGCTGCGCCCGAGCCCGGTCAGCCGGGTGCGGTACCCGCCGACGAGCCGGTAGCCGCCGGCCCGCCCCCGGTCCGCGTAGACCGGGACGCCGGCCTCCGAGAGGGCCTGCGCGTCCCGGGTGATGGTCCGCTCGGAGACCTCCAGTTCGGCGGCGAGCTCGGCGGCGGTCATCGACGGCCGGGCCTGGAGCAGGAGCACCATCTTGATGAGGCGGGCAGCGCGCATGCGCCCATGATGCGCTCCGGCGGCCCGGGTCCGTCCTATCGGTAGCCGGTGACGTCGGCGGTCGGGCTCTCCTGGTCGACCTCGGTGAGGTAGCGCCAGGCGTCCGGCGCGGAGCCGTCGACGTCGGTGAAGCCGTACTCCTTCGCCAGTCCCCCGCTGGAGAGCGAGGCGCCGTTGTGCCGGGCCACGTCCGGGTCGGCGGCGAGCGCGACGAGCGCGCGGCCCACGAACGCCGGCGTCTCGGAGATCGCGAAGTGCGGGTTCTGCGCGGTGCCCGCGCGCCAGTTCTCCTCGGTCACCTTGAAGTACGTGTCGAGCATCGCCTCGGAGCGCAGCCAGCCGGGGGTCAGACAGAGCGCCGTGCAGCCGTACTCGGCGAGCTCCTCGGCGAGGCCGCGCGCCATGCGCAGCGGGGCGGCCTTGGCGAGGTCGTAGTAGAAGGGCTTGCGGTAGTTGGGGCCGTTGTACGCGGCCGTCCCGTCGGTGACCTCGACGACCAGGCCGCCGGGGTTCCTGATGAGCAGCGGCAGCGCGTACCGGCTGGTGACGATGTGGGTCTCGATGCCGAGGCGCAGGATGCGCAGCCCCTTGTCGAGGTCGTGCTCCCACATCTTCTTGTCCCACTCGACGTGCAGGTCGCCGCCCCAGATGTCGTTGACGAGGATGTCCAGGCGGCCCCGCTCGCGGTCGATGCGTGCCACGAGGGCCTCGACCTGGGCGGGTTCCAGGTGGTCGGTGGGCACGGCGACGCCCCGGCCGCCCGCGGCGTCGACCAGTTCGGCGGTCTCCTCGATGGTCTCGGCGCTGCGGCCGGTCTCGCTGACGTGCGCGCGGGTGGTCCTGCCGGTCACGTACACGGTGGCGCCGGCGCGGCCGAGCTCCACGGCCATGGCGCGGCCGGCGCCGCGGGTGGCGCCCGCGACGAGGGCGATCTTTCCGGTCAGGGGCTGCTCGGTGTTCGGGCTATCGGCGTTCGGGCTCTTGGCGTCCATGTTCTTGACGCTTCCAACAAAAGCCGACATCTCCTGTCGGATTTTCCCCGGGCATGTGCACGGATAACGAGACAGCCGCATTCCGGCGCACTCCGCGTGCGCCCCCACCCTCCAGGACCGATGCTGGACGCGTGATGGACGAGACGGAGTTCTGGGAGATCGTGGACAGCACCCGCGAGGCCGCCGGCGGCGACCCCGAGGACCACGCCGAGCTGCTCGTCGAGAGACTGCTGCAGTCCGACCCGGACTCCGTCCTCGACTTCGCCCGTCACTTCGAGGCGCGCTACAACCGCGCCTACCGCTGGGATCTGTGGGGCGCGGCCTGGGTGCTGCTCGGCGGCGCGAGCGACGACGCCTTCGACTACTTCCGGTGTTGGCTGATCGGGCAGGGCCGGGAGGTCTTCGAGGGCGCCGTGCACGATCCGGACGCGCTCGCCGAGCTCCTGGACGACTTCGACGAGGAGCTGGACGGCGACGGCGAGGAGCTCGGCTACGCGGCGGACGAGGCGTACGAGCAGCTCACCGGCGACGTCGCGCCCGACCTCGGCATCCCGGCGGCCCCGGCGGAACCGGAGGGCACGCCGCTCGACTTCGAGGACGAGGCGGTGCTGGCGCAGAGCTATCCGAAGCTGTGGGAGCGCTTCATGGCGGAGTGACCCGGCGCCCGCGCGGGAGCCGTCCCGCGGCTCAGAAGTGGGTGCCGCCGTCGACGCGTATCTCGGTGCCGGTGATGAAGCGGCCGTCGTCCGAGGCGAGCATCGCCACGACGGACGCGACGGTCTCGGGGCCCGCGAAGCCCTGGCCGAGCGCGGGCGCGAGCTTCACGAAGAGGCTCATGTCGGCGTCCGCGGGCAGGCCGGGGCCGACGCTGCGCCTGCTGGCGCCGGAGCCGTCGGTCATGCCGGAGGAGATGGAGCCGGGCTGCACGGCGGTGAAACGGATGCCCTGCTTGCCGTACTCGGCGGCGAGGGCGTGCGTCATGGACTGGATGCCGCCCTTGCTCGCCGCGTAGGCGGCCATGTACGGGTGGGCGAACACCGCGGACGTGGAGCTGAAGTTGACCACGGCGGGACCGTTGCCCTCAAGCAGCGCCGGGATGGCCTCGCGGATCATCAGGAAGGTGCCGGTGAGGTTGACGGCGACGACCTGGTTGAAGGCCGCCAGGGTGGTCTCGTGGGTGTGCGAGGAGCGCAGGATGCCGGCGGCGTTGACCAGGACGTCGAGCCCGCCGAGCGCGGCGGTGGCGGCGGCGACGCCCGCGCGGACGGAGGCCTCGTCGGCGATGTCCACGACGAGGGTGGTGAGGCGGTGCGCGGCGGCGCCCGCCTTGGCGAGGGTGTCGGCGAGGCCGTCCTCGCTGACGTCGGCGGCGACGACGTGGCCGCCCTCGGCGAGCAGGCGCAGGACGGTGGCCTGTCCGATGCCGGAGCCGCCCCCGGTGACGAGGGCGCGGCGCCCTTCGTAGCGGTTCGGGGTGGTCGGTGCGGGGCTCTGCATGGCGTTCTCCGGCTCTCGGGGCGGTACGGGGTGCGTACGGGGTCCGTACGGGGTGTGCTGTCGCCGTACGGGGTGGGCTGTCGCGTGCCACGGTACGCCTGGGTGGCATGTTGTGCCAGCATGGCCGTTCATGCCTACCTGACGTACCCCGGCCTAGACTGCGCAGAATGGACACCCGCACCCGCCCCCTCACCCTCACGGAGCGCCGCAAGCAGGCCACCCAGCTGGAGATCGCGCACGCCGCGGCCGAGCTGTTCACGGCGCACGGGACGGACGGCACCACGGCCGAGGCCATCGCGGACCGGGCCGGGGTCGCCCTGCGCACCTTCTACCGGTACTTCCGCGGCAAGCAGGACGCGGTGGGCCCGCTGCTCGCCGTCGGCGGGGACCGGTGGCGGGCGCTGCTGGCCGCGAGCGAGCCGGGCGCGGATCTGGCGGGGGCGCTGCGGAGCGCGGTGGCGCAGGTGCTCGACGCGCCGGACGAGGCCGCCGCGGCGGGGCTCCGGCAGACCCGCGGGTTGCTCCGCGCGGCCGCGGACGACCCGGCGCTACGGGCGGTCTGGTACCGCGTGAACCAGGAGTCGGAGGACAAGCTCCGCCCGGTCGTCGCGGAGCTCGCGGGCGAGGACGCGGGTACGCTGCCGGTCCGCCTCGCGGCCGCCGCGGCGACGGACGCGATCCGGCTGGCCCTGGAGACGTGGGCGGAGACGGACGCCGATGTACGGGGCCCGGACTCCCCGGCGGCCCTGGCGACCCGGTGCCTGCGGGAACTCACGGGCGGCATGGAGCTGCTGACCTGAGGGGGGAGGGAGGTGGCCGCCGCCCTCCTCAAGAACCGCCGTCGCCACCCGGACCACTCCCCAGCAACCCATCCGGCCGCCCCGGCCCCCCGCACGGCCCCGGTGCGAAGACCATCACCGTCACGTCGTCCCGTATCCGGCCCGCGTAGGCCACGACGTCCTTCCACAGGTGTTCCGCCAGGGCGCCCGGGTCGTCCAGGAGGGCCGGGTCCGTTTTGAGGAGGCCGGTGAGGCGGTCGGTCAAGGGGTAGAACGTGCCGGTCGCGTCCCGCGCCTCGCTCACCCCGTCCGTCAGGCCGAGCAGCAGGTCGCCGGCGAGCAGCGGCACCGTCAGCTGCTCCGGCGGGGCCACCCCCGCGATGCCGAGGCCGAGCGGCGCGCCCGCCTCCACGTCCAGCTCGCCGACCTGCGAGCCGCGCAGGACCAGTGGCGGCGGGTGCCCGCAGGAGACCACGCGGACGACAGAGGCGTCGTCCGGGAACTCCAGGAGCATCGCCGTCGCGAACAGCTCCGCGTGCTCCTGCCCCGCCGAGTCCACCACGAGCCTGCGGTCCAGCTGGGCCGCGACCCCCACCAGGTCCGCCTTGTCGAGGACCGCCTCGCGGAACGCCCCGAGCAGCGCGGCGACCGTGCCGACCGCCGCGAGCCCGTGCCCCTGCACATCGCCGACCAGGGCGCGGACGCCGTCCGGTCCCCTTCGTACGTCGAAGAAGTCGCCGCCCACCAGCGACTCGTGCTGCGCCGCCTCGTACAGGCCCGCGCACCGCACCCGGCCCACCCACTCCGGCAGCGGGGGCAGCACCGCGAACTGGGCCGCCTCGGCCACCGTACGGACCGTCACGAGCTGCGTCTCGCGGCGGCTGCGCACCCACGCGAAGACCACGCTGAGCAGCGCGATGAAGGTGATCGTCAGCTCGTCGCTGTTGCCCGGCCTGCCGAGGCCGAGGTCCGGCAGGGACAGCAGCCCGACCACCGCGCCGCCCAGCACCGCGGTCGCGCCGGGCCCGTAGGAGAGCGCGGCCAGCGGCGGCACGGCCGCGATCAGGAAGCTGAGGTCGACCGTCTTCGGGGTGACCAGCTGGACCAGGAAGATCGCGACGAGCAGCAACGGCGGGGGCCAGCGCACCCAGCGCGGAGGTGGCGTCCCACGCAGCAGCCAGTCCCGCTGGTCCGCGTCGCGCCGTCTGGCCGCAGCCCTGATCATCTCTTCACGCTCCTACGCGCTCGGCGACCCCGCACCCCGGGCCGGTCCGTCGGGTGCGGCACGCCGGAAGGCGCCACGCCCGGTGAAAGTCGTTGCAGGCAGGAAGGCAGGAAGGCAGGAAAAGGAGGCGGGACGGCAGGAAAGGTGGCGGGGAGAGGGCTACGCGGTCAGAGGAGGCGGCCCATCATGACGTCGTCGACGTACGCACCGTCGAGCAGGAACTCGCCGGGCAGCACCCCCTCGACGACGAACCCCTCCGACTCGTACAGCTTGCGCGCCGGCGCGTTGTGCCCGAGGACGCGCAGCGTGATGCGCACCGCACCCTGCCGGCGCGCCTCGTCCATGGCCGCCCGGATCAGCGCCCGGCCGACCCCCCGGCCGCGCACCTCCTCGGCGACGGCGAAGCCCTGGATCTGCCGCACATGCGCGTTGACCAGCAGCGGGGTGGGGAAGCCGAGTTTCACGTAGCCGACGATCCGCTCGTCGAGGACCGCGACCAGGTGGTCGTGGGGCCCGAAGCGGTCGTTGAAGAAGGGCTCGTACGGCGGCTCGGGGCGCGGCTGGACCGCGTGCAGCGTGGACCAGGTGGCGCGGTCGAGGCGCGCGAGCTCGTCGTCGTCCTCGGGCCTGGCGGTACGTATGTGCATGTCCGACATGGCGCCACTGTACGGCGGCCGGGGCACCGGACGACCCCCCGTTTCACGGCGCGGACACCTCTCCCCGAGCCCGCGCGGCGGCACGGGCACCTTCCGGGGCCCGCGGGGCAGGATGGCCCCATGGAAACCACACAGGCACGCGTCGCCGTGGCCGGCTCCTCCGGGCTCATCGGTACGGCGCTCACGCGCTCCCTGGCCGCCGACGGGCACGAGGTGGTGCGCCTGGTGCGCAGAGAGCCCCGCGGGGCCGACGAGGTGCGCTGGGACCCCCGGAAGGGGTACGTCGACACGGCCGGCCTCGCCGGCTGCACCGCGGTCGTGAACCTCGCGGGCGCGGGCATCGGCGACCACCGCTGGACGGCCGCGTACAAGCGGGAGCTGCGGGACAGCCGGGTCCTTGGCACGCGGGCGCTCGTCACGGCGATGACGTCCCTCGACGAGCCGCCGCGGGTCTTCGTGAACTCCAGCGCCATCGGCTACTACGGGGACACCGGGACGCGCGCCGTGGACGAGAGCGCCCCCGCGGGCCGGGGCTTCCTGCCGGCGCTGTGCGTGGAGTGGGAGGAGGCGACCGCGCCCGCGCGGGACGCCGGAATCCGTACCGTGCTGGCCCGCAACGGCCTGGTGATCGGCCGCGAGGGCGGGGCCTGGGGGCGCCTCTTCCCGCTCTTCAAGGCGGGTCTCGGCGGGCGCCTCGGCGACGGCCGGCAGTTCTGGAGCTGGATCTCGCTGTACGACGAGGTGGCGGCGGTGCGGCACCTCATCGACACGGAGTCGCTGTCCGGCCCGGTCAACCTCACGGCCCCCGACCCGCTCACCAACCGCGAGGTGACGGCCGCGATGGGCCGCGTGCTGCACCGCCCGACGCTCTTCCCGGCCCCCGCGCCCGCGCTGCGCCTGGTGCTCGGGGAGATGGCGGGTGACGTCCTGGGCAGCCAGCGCGTCCGGCCGGCCCGCCTCCTGGAGTCCGGCTTCAGCTTCACCTTCCCCGGCATCGACGAGGCGATCAGGGCGGCGCTGAGGTGAGGTGAGCCGGGGTCGGGTGCAGTGGCGGGCGCGGTCCGGGGTCCCGGGCGCGGTCCCGGCGTGTGCCTCCGCCACGGAGCGTGCGCCCCGCCACGAAGCGGCCTCCCGCGTTCCGGTGGCTTCCCGCCGTGCGACCCGCGTGCGCCCGTGCCCGGTGCGTGCGCGACTGCCCCGGACCGGAACCGCTCCTACCCTCGTGCCGAACTCGGGTATTCCAGAGCCCGGTTGGGGGCATGAGCACCCCACACGCCGCGCGACCTCGGGAGGGGCACGTGCCAGAGCCTGCGCACCATGCGGATGTCGTCATCGTGGGAGCCGGGGCCGCGGGGCTCTCGGCAGCGCATCGGCTGACCAGCGCCGGTGTAACGACCGTGGTCCTGGAGGCCGCCCCTTACGTCGGCGGCCGGATGTCGACCGAGAAGGTCGACGGATTCCGGCTCGACCGGATCGGGCAGCTCCTCACCACCTCGTATCCCGAACTGCGCCGCACCCCGGGACTCGACTCCCTCGTGCTGCGCCCCTTCGCCCCCGGCCTCCTGGTCCACAGCGACGGCCGCCACCACCGCGCCGCCGAGCCCAAGCCGGGACGGAGCGCGAGGGGCGCACTCACCACTGCGCGCGCCCTCGCGAGCGCCCCCCTCGGGCCCGCGCGGGCCGCCCTGACGCCCGCGCGGAGCGGCTCGGGAACGGCGGGACGGCCCGCGCCGCTCGGTGGCGCCCTCGACCAGGCGCGGCTCGGCGCCGCCCTCGCCCGCCTCGCCGCGACCCCCGTCGAACGCCTGCTGTCCCGGCCCGAACTCCCGGCCAGGGACGCCCTCTCCGCCCGCGGACTGCCCTCCCGCACCATCGACGGCTTTCTGCGCCCCCTGCTCTCCGCGCTGCTCTGCGACCCCGGCCTGACCACGTCGAGCCGGTGCGCCGACCTCGCCCTGCACGCCTTCGCGCGCGGCCGCCTCTGCCTGCCGGAGGGCGGCGCCGACGTGCTGCCCGACCTGCTCGCCGCCGCCCTGCCCCCGGGCACCGTCCGCACCGGCGTGCGCGTCACCTCGGTCTCCACGAGCACCGTCGGGACAGCCGAGCACGGGGAGTTCCGGTGCCGGGCCGTGCTGCTGGCCACCGACGCCCGCGCCGCCGCCGACCTGCTCCCGGGCCTGCGGGTCCCGCCCTTCCACGAGCTGACGGTGGTGCACCACACGGCGCCCGAACCGCCGCTTGAGGGCCCCGCGTTGCTCCTGGACGCCGACCGCGCGGGCCCGGTCGCCCACACCGCGGTCGTCAGCCAGGTCGACCCCTCGCGCGCGCCCGCCGACCGTGTCCTGATCTCCTCGACGGTGCTCGGCCCGCCACCGCAGGAGCACGTCGTCCGCGCCCACCTCGCCGCGCTGTACGGCACCCCGACCCACCGCTGGGAACTGCTGGCCGTCCACCACACCCGCGAGGCCGTGCCCGCGATGCCGCCCCCGCACGACGCGCGCCGCCCGGTGCGGCTGCTCGCCGGGCTCTACGTGTGCGGCGACCACCGGGACACCAGCACCGTCCAGGGCGCCCTGCACTCGGGGCGGCGGGCGGCCCACGCCTGCCTCACGGACTTCGGCATCACCCCCGCGTACGCCCGGGAGCAACTGCCCGCCGCGGCCTGACCCCCTCGACCGGCGGGCCGGTGGCTCCGGCCCGCCGGGGCGCCTCAGCCGAGCGCCGCGAGCCGGTCGTGGTAGCCCCGCACCGGCGCCGCGTCCCGGTAGGGCTCCAGGCGCCGCTCGAAGTCGCGTACGTACTCGTGGGCGCGCGCCGAGCGCATCTCCCCCGCCGCCTGCGCGGCCTCCGCGCCCAGCTGGCAGGCGTGCTCCAGCTCGCCGAGGCCGAGCCGCGCGGTGGCGAGGACCACCCGGCAGAAGAGCCGCGAGCGCGCGAAGGCGGGGGCGCGCAGCTGGAGGGAGCGCTCCGCGTACTGGGCCGCGGCGCGGTACTGCTGCAGATCGCGGTAGCTGTGCCCGAACTCGTCCGCCAACTGTGCCTCGTCGAAGAAGCGCGCCCAGTGCGGCACGTCGTCGCCCGGCCGCGCCGCCTCCAGCGAGCGTTCGGCCCGGGCCAGGGCGGCCGTGCAGGCCCGCACCTCGCCGAGCACCCCGTGCCCGCGCGCCTCCGCCGCGTACAGCAGGGCCTGCACGATGTGCGGCGCCGCGGAGCCGACGCCCTGCTGGGCCACCCGCGCGAGCTGCACGGCCTCGCGCCCGTGCCCGAGGTAGACGGCCTGGCGGCTCATGGTGACCAGGATGTACGAGCCGTAGGCCCGGTCCCCGGCGGCCTGCGCGAGGCGCAGCGCCTGGACGTAGTACCGCTGGGCGAGGCCGTGCGCCGCGATGTCGTACGAGGTCCAGCCGGCGAGCCGGGTGAGGTCGGCGGCGGCCGCGAAGAGCCGCCGGCCCGCCTGCTCGCCGTAGACGCCGCGCAGCATCGGCTCGGCCTCGTGCTCCAGATAGCGGACCAGGGCCTGGCGCGCGTGCCCGCCGCCGTACGCGTGGTCGAGGGCGCGGAACAGCTCGCCCACGGAGCGCAGCGCCGCGATGTCGCCGTTGCTGACCCGCTGGCCGGGGACGCGGTCGGGGCCCTGCCGCTGCCGGGGCACCGCGGGGCGGCCCTGGGCGGGTACGCGGGCGTGCGCCGGGTCGGTCTCCCCGCGCCCCACGCGTTCGTCGGCGCGGCCGATCAGCCAGTCCCGGCTCGGCACCACGAGCCCGGCCGGGGTGAAGGCGATCTTCCGCAGCTCGGCGTGGCTCCCGGAGTCCTTGCGCCACAGGCCGCCGACGATGTCGATGGCCTCCTCCGGGGTGGCCGCGAATTCCAGGCCCGCGTAGACCGGGGCGCAGGCGTCGAGCCCGAGGTCCTGGGCGGACAGGCGCCGCCCGAGCCGTCTGGTGAAGACCTCGGCGATCAGCGCGGGTGTGGTGCCTCTGGGCTGCTGACCGCGCAGCCACCGGGTCACGGATGTCTTGTCGTAACGGAGGTCGAGGCCGTGCTCGAGGCCCAGCTGATCGACGCGGCGGGCGAGGCCCGCGTTGGAGAATCCGGCTTCCGAGATGAGCGCGGCTAGCTGGCGGTTCGGGGTGCGCTGCGGGGGTCGTTCCGTCATCGGTTGTGCGGTCTCCTGCCTTCCGGACCTGCTGTGAGCAGCCCTTATGGCCTCGTGAACGGCGCGAATGTAACGGCCATCACAGCCGTTGGACGCACCTTCGTCCGGCATTCATCCGATCGTGTGAGGAACCCGGGCCGAGGTTGTCGTCGGACGGGGCCCGTACAGTGGCTGGGGCGCGATATGTGCACGGTGAACGTTCAGGGAGGCACCTGCCGTGAGTGAGTTTCGGTTCGTCCGGCTGGGCTTCGGCCCGGACTCCGTGGAGTACCAGGAGGCGTGGGACGAGCAGCGCCGTGTGCACGCCGCCCGTTTCGCGGACGAGGTGCCGGACACCTGCCTACTCCTGGAGCACCCGCCGGTCTATACGGCGGGCCGCCGTACCGAGGACAGCGAGCGCCCGCTGGACGGCACCCCCGTCGTGGACGTGGACCGCGGCGGCAAGATCACCTGGCACGGTCCCGGCCAGCTGGTGGGCTACCCCATCCAGAAGCTGCCCCGCCCCGTGGACGTCGTAGCACACGTGCGCCGCCTGGAAGAGGCACTTATCCGTACGTGCGCCGAGTTCGGTCTGGAGACCACCCGCGTCGAGGGCCGCAGCGGCGTCTGGGTGCTCGGTGACCCGGTGGAGCAGCGGCCGGCGCTCGGCGGGCTCTCCCTGCACTTCGACCCGCGGCTGCAGGACGACGAGTTCGACGCCCGCTTCAACGGTCCGGAGTACGCGCCGTCCAACGCGGGCCAGCGCCGCGAGGACCGCAAGATCGCCGCGATCGGCATCCGGGTCGCCAAGGGCGTGACGATGCACGGCTTCGCGCTGAACGTGAACCCGGACAACACCTGGTTCGACCGGATCATCCCGTGCGGCATCCGGGACGCGGGCGTGACGTCCCTCTCGTACGAACTGGACCGGGAGATCACCATCGCCGACGTGCTGCCGGTCGCCGAGCGGCATCTGCGCGAGGTCCTGGAGAACGCGGAGCTCAAGCCGCGCCTCGTGGAGAAGCCGGCGGCGGACGGCGAACGGGCCGCGGAGCCGGCCTCCGCCTGAGCGCGGAGCGGCTTCCGCCGGAGAACGGAGCCGGCCTCCGCCTGAGAGCGCCCCTCGGGCCCGGGAATGCACCCCGTTGGCCAGAGGTTGGCCGGTAGTAAGACCGACGACATCACGGGCGTACCCTGGTGTGCGCCGCAGAATCGAAGTTACGCCAGCTAACAGGGAGCCGATGTGTCCGCAGTCGCACCCGACGGACGCAAGATGCTGCGCCTGGAGGTCCGGAACGCCCAGACCCCCATCGAGCGCAAGCCCGAGTGGATCAAGACCCGGGCGAAGATGGGCCCCGAGTACAACGCCCTGCAGAAACTCGTGAAGAGCGAGGGCCTGCACACGGTCTGCCAGGAGGCGGGCTGTCCGAACATCTACGAGTGCTGGGAAGACCGCGAGGCCACGTTCCTCATCGGCGGCGACCAGTGCACGCGGCGTTGCGACTTCTGCCAGATCGACACCGGCAAGCCGCAGGCCCTCGACCGCGACGAGCCCCGCCGCGTCGGCGAGTCCGTCGTCACGATGGACCTGAACTACGCCACGATCACCGGCGTCGCCCGCGACGACCTGGAGGACGGCGGCGCCTGGCTGTACGCCGAGACCGTGCGCCAGATCCACGCGATGACCGCGGAGCGCGCCGAGGGCTACACCAAGGTCGAGCTGCTCATCCCGGACTTCAACGCCGACCCGGACCAGCTGGCCGAGGTCTTCTCGTCCCGCCCCGAGGTGCTCGGGCACAACGTCGAGACGGTCCCGCGCATCTTCAAGCGCATCCGCCCCGGCTTCCGGTACGAGCGCTCCCTCGAGGTCATCACCAAGGCGCGCGAGGCCGGCCTGGTCACCAAGTCCAACCTGATCCTCGGCATGGGCGAGACCCGCGAAGAGGTCAGCGAGGCGCTGCGCCAGCTGCACGAGGCGGGCACCGAACTCGTCACGATCACCCAGTACCTGCGCCCCACGCCGCGCCACCACCCCGTCGAGCGCTGGGTGAAGCCGGCGGAGTTCGTGGAGCTCAAGGACGAGGCCGAGCAGATCGGCTTCTCCGGCGTCATGTCGGGCCCGCTGGTCCGCTCCTCGTACCGCGCGGGCCGCCTCTACCAGATGGCCATCGAGAAGCGCGGGGAGTACGTGGCTTCGCAGGCGGTGTGACGCGGGCACATGCCTCGGCGACCGTGGCACGTGTGGTGCGCGCGACGCACCGTGTGAATCGGCGCACAAGAGTCTACCGACTGGTACAAGCCGCAACGACGCGGTCCGTACGATCCCGCAGGTGACGGGGGTGTACGGGCCGCGTCAGTGTTTTGGGGCCCCGCGTCAGGGTTTCATCGGCGTTTGACCGTCCGGTCACGCGCTGGTAACACCAGTCAGTGACGCTGTTACTACGGCACGTGGACGTCGGCACGTAGCTCCCGGCGCCATCGCCTCACCGCACGTACCGCATCACCCCCAGCCGCTCCCCCACCCGAGCCGCTCTCCAGGAGGGCCCCATCATGCAGGCCGCGCCCGCTCGCGCCACGCAGGTCCGCACCACCGCCACCGCCGCCACCTCCGTTCGCGCCACCGCCATCCCGTCCGTCGGCGACGCCCTGCGCGCCGTCGAGTCGCTGCTGATGAGCGGCGGCCAGCGCACGGCTCGGCGCAACGCCTGGACGTCCGTCCTGGAGGACCGGCGCCGCGCCAAGGACAGGGTCGAGGCGCTGCGCGTGCTCGAGGAGTCCGTGACGGCGACCCGCACGTCGTAGCCGGGCCCGGGGGCACGTAGACTTCGCACCATGGCGAGGAAGGAATCCACCGCGGCGGATGCGGCCGCGGAGCCAGGGCGACTCAAGCAGATCGCTCTGACCTACAAGATGACCCGGCGGGCCGACTCCAAGATCGGCCTGATCATCGCGGCGGTGGGAATTGTCACCTTCGGTGTCTTCCTCGCGATCGGCTTCTTGATCGGCCACCCGGTCTACCTTGGCATTCTCGGTTTCCTGCTCGCCTTCCTCGCGATGGCGATCGTCTTCGGACGCAGGGCCGAGCGTGCCGCCTTCGGGCAGATGGAGGGCCAGCCCGGAGCGGCGGCCGCGGTGCTCGACAAGATCGGCCGCGGCTGGACGACGACCCCCGCGGTCGCGATGAACCGCAGCCAGGACGTGGTGCACCGCACCGTCGGCAAGGCGGGCATCGTGCTGGTCGCCGAGGGCAACCCGAACCGCGTGAAGGGCCTGCTGGCCGCCGAGAAGCGGAAGATGGCGCGCATCGTGGCGGACGTCCCGGTGCACGACGTCATCGTCGGCACCACGGACGACACGGTCTCGCTGAAGAAGCTCCGCACGACGCTTCTGAAGCTCCCCCGCGTCCTCACCGGCCCGCAGGTCACCGCGACCAACGACCGGCTGCGCGCGATGGGGGACCTCATGTCGAACATGCCGTTGCCGAAGGGTCCGATGCCGAAGGGCATGCGGATGCCTCGCGGCGGGCCGAAGGGCAAGTAGCGGTTCTCTGTCGAGGACGTACGCGAACGACGAGGGCCCGGAACCAATCGGTTCCGGGCCCTCGTCGCTCTGTCGGGCCGCCTGCCCAGGAGTTGCGCGCCTACGCCACCTCTACTCCTATGCCACCTCTACGAGGATCCGGGAAAGCAGCAAATCGGCTTCTTGACTGACACGATCCCGGTCCTTTCCATTGACGATAAAGTGTCCGATCCTGCCGCTGCTGCTTCCGTCGACCGCTATGTCCTGCCCAGGTCCTCGGCGTATGTTCACTTCGGACACGCTTCCGCCCACTTCCGGAATATTCGTCAACTTCACAATTCTGCCGGGGCTGCCGGCCACGATGAAGCGAGCAGCAGAATAGCCGTGAGAAGTTGCTGATACCTCCACGGGGTTACCCAAGGCAACATCTATGCACGCCTGCCAGAGATCTACGCCCAGAGCATTCCTGACCAGCCATGCAATACGGCCACCAGCTATCCGGGCAGCCACCTCCACGACCGTGCAGTTGCCGGACGGGCCCACCTTGACCTCGGTATGAGAGATTCCATTTCTGATCCCTACCGCCTGGACGGCCTTGGTCGCCTGCTCCTGGACCGACTTCCGCGTCGCGTCGTCCAGAGAGGCCGGCACGCCCAGACCAAGGTCTACACGGAACTCATTTCCCGTCGTCACCTTTTCCGTCACACATACATGCTCGGTGTGCCCGTTCCGAGTCACGGACTCCACACTGTATTCGGGTCCCGTCAGGTACTCCTGCACCAGGACCCGGTTGTCCAGCCAGCCACTGTAGGGGCCGGATTCGTTGAGTTTCTTGGCATGTCTGAAACAGTCGAGGATCTCTTGTCGACTGAAAGCAATGGAGACGCCTGTGGATCCGGCATTCTCGCACGGCTTGATCACCACAGGATATTCCAGACATTCAGACGACATCAGTTCACTGACCTCATCTTCGTTGTCCACGATCCAGGTCTTCGGTCGCGCCATGCCTGCGGATCCGAAGCGTTCCCACATCTCGATCTTGTTTCTGGCCGATCCCGCCAGGAGAGGATCATTCCCAGGGAGACGAAGGCGGTGGCATACTTGAGCAGCAACAGGCGTAAGGAACTCGTTTACGGTCAGCACTCCTTCCACTCCGACGTCTCGACAGAAGGAAACGATCTTGGAGACCGCTTCCTCGGGGAGGGAATAGTCGACCTGAACTCCGTCGCGGACGCACGCATGAGTCGTCTGGCCGAGCACATCTGCAACTCCGCGAAGCGTCGCGAAATAGACGGCAATGCTCTGCTCATCACAGATGGACAGCAAAGCCTCGACATCTGGGCCTTCGACATCAACGATCAGAAGGCTTCGAGGACTTCTTTCGCTCGCCCGCATGACATCACCCTCCTTGTGCGATCTGAACTCGCTTCAGATGTCGACGACTGTCGCTAAATTCGTCACGCGAGTGCAGCATGCGCCAGTTGTCCCAGAGCAACAGATCATGCCGACAGTACCGAATCTTGACGTGATGGTCCGTGAAGAGTTTTTCTCCCCTGCTCAGAAATTCACGCGTGATGCCATCATCCTCGGGTACCGCAATATTGTTTGCGGAGAAACGAAGTACCTCTGTGCCATCCTTCTCCTCCAATATCGCATGTTTAGCGCTGTACGCTACGCCCTCACGCCGCAGACCCTCGCTCGAACGCCACTCGTACTCCTGTGACGTCAGATGCTGTAGCTCTTCTGTGTCGAGGTGCTCCAAAAGCTGACGTCCGTCGAAAAGAGTTGTCTCACCGTTTTCAGCTGCCGGCCTGACACACCACAGGGCCATGTACCGAGGCGGTAGTCCCGCAAATTCATACCCTTCAGTGTGCGGAACCAGCGCGTTACGGTTCCCGCCGTAGTAAACGTCGTCCATATTCGGTTCCGGAGCGATATCGCCGACCAAGGTACCGTTTGCCGCCGGCATGAAGCGACCGAACCCCGTCAGGAATCCCACGTGGTCGAATCCGGGCGAGAGGTTCGTCAGAAGCACATATCCGTTGAGATCCAACATTTTTCGACAGGTCGCCGACAATGAAATGTCGGCAATGGGATCACCGTTCACGTCAACTGCTGAAAGAACGCTGTCCGGCGACTTCGGCATTCCGATGACTCCTTACTTGGCAGCACCTCATGAGGTCACTGATCGACGACGATGGCCAGAGACTCGTCGACCTCAGATATGAGTCGCTGAAGTTCAAGGTGGTTCTTGGCTCGGACTCCGAAGTATCCGCCACGTTTTGTCGAATCGGCAGGAGATACTATCCGGCTACCCACCGTTTCTTTGATCCGGTACATGAAGACCGCGGGATGTGTACTCAAGGAATCGACTCCGGAGACACTCACCACCTCTCCCGACGGTCGGTTCAAATAGTGGACAGCGCCCACCAGTTGCGGGTTTTCTACCACGTCCGGTGAGAGCCCGAGGTGTACCCGGACGAAGGCGCCGTACAAGTCGAATCCGTACGTCTCGGAGACTAGCTCTGGAATCCATATGCCAGGCGCCCTGCAGGCCGATTCGATCAGGAAGGCTCCATCCTTGTTGATCTTCCATTCAGAATGGAACATCCCGTCTTCAGCGTCCAGTGCGGAAAGCAGGTCATGCGAGGACTGAATCGCCAGAGAGTACTCATCCGCCGATATCGATGCCGGTACGGTGATCGTGGTGATGGGAAATCGGCGACTACCCGAGGGAGTGTCACACTTCGTAACATTGTCGAACACCGGATTGCCTTCCACGAAGAGGGTCTCAACCGAGACCAGAACTCCCTCCACGTATTCCTCGACGAGATGGGGCCAGCTGAGGGGGCGGGATGCGACGCCACTCAACTCATCCGCCTGCACTGAAGTGGCCCATGCCTCGCGGAATTCGTCTGGTGAATCCGCGCGCACCACTCCGACAGAGGCCCGCCGGTTGGTCGGCTTTACGATGACAGGCCGGCCGCGGTAGAAATCATGCAGATCTGATTCCGATGAGGCCGATGCGTAGCGGGGCTGGGGAATGCCGGCCTCTGCAGCTCGACGCCTGAGCAGAAGTTTGTCCGTGCAAGCCTCGATCGCCTTGCGGCCGGCAGACCTCAGCCCCAAACGGCTGGCCGCCTCACCAGCCGGTCGGACGGCGTACTCCCAACAAGCGATGACGGCGTCGAACCCGACCTCCTTGTGCCACTGCTCGATCACGGGCACGAACCCGTTCGACTGCTGGTATTCGGCCAGCCTGATCTCGCGTATCGGGAAACTGTCGAAGACTTCTTGCCTATTCGCATATATGTCGGGCTCGTCGATGACATACAGTTCGTATTCGGGGTTGTTCTCGAAGAATTTGGCGAAACCGGGATGCATGCCGAAAGCGAGTACCTTCACGAGTTTCCCTTCAGAGTTGACTGGGCCTTGAGGTTCCGTACACCGGGAACACTCAAGGTGATCGCAGTAGCGGCTGTAACCAGGAGACCGCACGTGAGAAGCACTGGTTTTGTACCCCATGTATCCGCAGCCGGGCCGGCGGCGAGAAGTCCGATCGGGGCCATCGCGATAGACCCGAGCAGGTCGTACGAATTGACCATGGCCAGGGAGTCCTGCGGCACTTCTCGCTGGATCGTCGTTCCCCATAGCACGTTGTAGATGTCGGAGCAGACTCCAGCGGCAAAGAAGACCAGTATGAGAAAGATCAGGTCTCCGTGAAAGGCGAGCACGAACATGGGGGCAGCTGTGGGGAAAGTGGCCAGAACTGCGACGAAGATGGGGCGATTCGGGCGAAGACGTAAGGTGGTCCAGGCGCCGGCCACGCGACCGATGGCCTGAGCCGCGGTGGCGAAGCCCCATGCTGCGGCGCCTCCGAGGTAGCCGGCGGACATAGGACCAAGTACGCCGGTAAGAGCATTCGAAGATGCCACCACTACCGTGTACTGAAGCACCACGGACCAGAGCCACTGGCGAGACGAAAACTCTTTCCACCCTCGTCGCAGGTCGCCGACGATACTTCCCCGAGCGCGCGTATGGGTTCCGGCCGGAAACGCTCCCGCAAGCATCACTGCTTCGATCAGAAATGTGGCCGAGTTAATTCCCAGCGCAGTGGACGCGCCTACGGCATGCACAACTATTCCGCCAAGGGACATGCCAACGATACGGCCAATGTTTGCCCACAGGCGGAGGCTGCCATTGGCTTGCTGGAGCTGGTCCGGTTCCACCAGCGCCGTGACGGCTTTCTGTGAAGCCGGCAGAAAAAGTGCCTGCGACAATCCTGTGATGCCTGCTGCCACGCACATCAACCAGGGAGATCGCAGCGAGCCCATAAGGAGAAGCGCCAGGCCTGCGTAACCAACTGCGGACCCTATTCTGGCTCCGGACAGCACTATACGTGCCGAGAAGCGATCACCTATGACGCCGCCAAAGATGATCATCATGACGGCCGGGACGATCTGACAGAACAGGACCAGCGAGAGGATTTTGGGTGTTCCACCAACGGCCCCCAGCACCCCGAAGGAAATCGCGACAGGACCGAACCCGTCACCCACCGTGGACAGAGTCCGCGCGACGGCGAAGGAGAAGTACTGTTTATTATTTCTCAGTTTTATTCGGGTATCTACAGCAGCAGATTCTGGCACTTCGGATGTAAGCCCTTCGTTTTTCATGGTGCTGGGCCCCTTGGAGCAAGGGGCCCAGCACAGAACGCCGATCAGTGGTCGTAGCTCATTATGGCCCCCTAATAGTAATTTTGATCAAAGAAAAGTGCTCTGGATGCGTCCTTGACACTTCAGTGGTCGTAGCTCATATTGTCCCTCCATTCTGGTCTCTGCTGCATGAGCACACGGAGCATGACCTTCAGGAAAGCGTCTTTACCCCGTGAGAATGAGGCCGGCCAGGGTGGCGAGCGTTACTCAACGTTCGACCTATTCGAAAGTGACCGGGAGATAAGAAAGGCTGCGCACAGTTGCGGTGCGGCGACGCACCGGTTCACCCGCAAGGCGAAGCGGTCGAGAAGCGTCCACAAGTCCTCTGACCAAGGCGCTGACAGCGATCTCGCCGAAGAGCTGGCCGAGACATGCATGCGGCCCCCACCCGAAGCCCAGGTGCTGATTGGGCCTGCGGTCCAAAACGATCGCGTCGGGGGTTTCAAACTGTGCAGGGTCGCGGTTGGCAGCCGCTGTGAGCGTGAGCACGGTCTGGCCTGCTTCGATGACCTGGCCTTGAATGACTGTCTGTGTCATCGCGAATCGGCTGGTTCCCTGGGCGGGACCGTCGAATCGAATAAGCTCGTGCACACCGGGGGCAACGAGACTGTCGTCCTGAAGTTTGCCGAGCACTTCAGGGTGTTGGAGCAGAGTCAATGCCACGTTGCCGGCCGTGGCGTACAGCGTGCCAAAGCTGGCATTGAAAGTAACGGCAGTGGTATTTCGTACGTAGTGTTCGGGAACCTTGGCACGGTCAGCCTCGTCCCGAATCTTTCGCAACGCCCCAGGGTAGTCCTGAGTATCGAACCATGAGTCGACCAGAGCGTTGAACTTCTTTCGTGCCGCGTCGCCCGGGGTGATGACTGAGGCGTCCAACCCGGCGTCCATACGGTACGCCAGAGCCTCTGACACCCCTACGTAAGGGGCTAATTCTGGCTCTACGACACCCATGAGGTCGGCAGTTATGCGCAGCGAGACGGGCGCGGCCACTTCTCGCATCCAATCAAAGCTCGCCTTCCCCTGATTGCGCTCAAGTATGCGGGTGACGTGTTGACGAGCTCGTTGCCCGATCGCCTCAGTATCTTGGTTGCGCAGAGTGTTGACGAACAGGCCTCTGAGAGGCTTCTGGGTCGGTGGATCAAGCGTTTGAACGCTTTGCTGGAATTCCGGGACCGCTTGACCGACGCGACGCCGATCACGAGCGAACAGCTCGTTGTTCCGTAAGACTTCGCGGCAGTCACGATAATGGGTCACCACCCATGACTGCATCTTCTCATGCCAAAAAATCGGCTGCTTCTCGCGTAATTGCGCATAGAGCGGATACGGGTCGGCCAGCATCTGAGGGCTTAGAGGGTCATATTGGATAGCGATTGCCATTTGTCGCTCCATCTGAACTTTAAGCTGCTCTAAACATCCGCGCGACATGATTGAAGGTGAACTAATTGGCGGCCGGACTGGTTGGAAAATGTATGTTAGGCACACCGATTTGAAAAGGGGCCGTCACATGTGACCTCGATCACGTGAATAAATTGACTTGCCAGCCCGTTTCTTCGTGCGCTACATGACTCACCCGTCGACGGCAAGACGTTGAAACTGGAATCGCTTCTCGAATGAAATGGCTTGTAATGCGCTGTTCTCATTCCGATTCATAGGTGGGGCGTCGAGGCAGCGAGGCGCGCGACGTGCGTGGCATCGCATTGCCGCCGTGCGCAAAGATCCGCCGGGATCGCCGTTCGCCCCGGTGATCGGGTGATCTTGCCCAGCTCGTTGCGCAACAGCGCCGAGACTGCCTTTGACCAGCCCGACGTCCCGCCCCTCACGGGGCGGTGAATGCGGAGACACCACTGCTGAAGGCGGCCTGAACGCTGTCTGAGCACCCGCCGCCGATGGGCGGGCAGACGCCTCGCGGTAGCGCGAGTGGGAAGTGGCTGAGGGTTGCGCTCGCAGGAGAGCGCACGCGAAAGAGGGTCCGAAACCGATTGGTTTCGGACCCTCGGCGTCGTACCGCGGACGCTGTGTGGTGCGCCTAAATCCGGATCTGTACGGCGCGGGAGAGGCGGTCGTGGAGGCCGCGGCCGTCGCGGTCCCAGATCAGGGCCGGGATGACGAGGCAGAGCAGGACGCTGCGGACCAGGACCCAGCCGAGGGCGAGGCGGCCGCCGCCCTCCGCGATGACGCGCAGCCGGAAGAGGGCCTTGCCCGGGGTGCAGCCGACCGTGCCGACGGTCAGCAGGCTGACGACGAAGAAGATCCCGAGGGCCCAGTTGCCCATCGCCTGCTGGTCACCGCGGGCGAACAGGCCGTATGCGATCACCATGCACAGGCCCCAGTCGACGGCGAGGGCGCCGATGCGGCGGCCCGGCCGTGCGATCGCGCCCGGCCCCTCCTCCGGGAGCCCGAGCTGCTGGCCCCGGTACCCGAAGTCGACGCCGGCGTCCTCCGCGGCCGCGCGCGGGCCGGACAGCCACGATCCGATTGCTTGCCTCTTGTCCACCCGACAAAGGTACTGCGCCCCGATTCGTGGGGGGACGGGCGGGGTGCGTGCGGGGTGCCCGGGTGGGGGTGCCGGCGGGCCGGAAGGTGACGTGGACTACGCCGCGCAGCAGGTGTCGTGCGGCGGAAACGGGGCACCGCACACCCGGGCCGGTTAACTTCGGCGAAACAAATGGGTCACGCTTGAGAAATCGACCGTCCCTATGGTCGGGTCCCAGCGTGTGCCACCGCACCGGCCGCACCACGAGCTGCAACCCCGTCCCGCCCCGGGCGGGAGTAGGAGGAGTTGGATGTTGTTCCAGAACGCCGACGACGCGAAGAAGTTCATCGCGGACGAGGACGTCAAGTTCATCGACGTCCGATTCTGCGACCTGCCCGGTGTCATGCAGCACTTCACGATCCCGGCGGCGGCGTTCGACCCGGACGAGGAGCTGGCCTTCGACGGATCGTCGATCCGCGGCTTCCAGGCCATCCACGAGTCGGACATGGCGCTGCGCGCCGACCTGTCGACGGCCCGGGTGGACCCCTTCCGCCGCGACAAGACCGTCAACATCAACTTCTTCATCCACGACCCGATCACGGGCGAGCAGTACAGCCGTGACCCGCGGAACGTGGCGAAGAAGGCGGAGGCCTACCTGGCCTCCACCGGCATCGCCGACACGGCCTACTTCGGTCCGGAGGCGGAGTTCTACGTCTTCGACAACGTCCGCTTCCAGACGTCGGCGAACGAGAGCTTCTACCACATCGACTCCGAGGCGGGCGCCTGGAACACCGGTGCGGTCGAGAACAACCGCGGCTACAAGGTCCGCTACAAGGGCGGTTACTTCCCCGCCCCGCCGGTCGACCACTTCGCCGACCTCCGCGCGGAGATCTCCCTGGAGCTGGACAAGAACGGCCTCCAGGTCGAGCGCCAGCACCACGAGGTCGGCACGGCCGGCCAGGCGGAGATCAACTACAAGTTCAACACGCTGCTCGCCGCGGCCGACGACCTGATGCTCTTCAAGTACATCGTGAAGAACGTCGCCTGGCGCAACGAGAAGACCGCGACCTTCATGCCGAAGCCGATCTTCGGCGACAACGGCTCGGGCATGCACGTGCACCAGTCGCTGTGGACAGGCGGCAACCCGCTGTTCTACGACGAGCAGGGTTACGCGGGTCTGTCGGACACCGCGCGCTACTACATCGGCGGCATCCTGAAGCACGCCCCGTCGCTGCTCGCGTTCACCAACCCGACGGTGAACTCGTACCACCGCCTGGTCCCCGGCTTCGAGGCCCCGGTCAACCTGGTCTACTCCCAGCGCAACCGCTCGGCCGCCATGCGGATCCCGATCACGGGCTCGAACCCGAAGGCCAAACGGGTCGAGTTCCGCGCGCCGGACCCGTCCTCCAACCCGTACCTGGCGTTCTCGGCCCTGCTGATGGCCGGCCTGGACGGCGTGAAGAACAAGATCGAGCCCGCGGAGCCGATCGACAAGGACCTGTACGAGCTGGCTCCCGAGGAGCACGCGAGCGTCCCCCAGGTCCCGACCTCCCTCCCCGCGGTCCTCGATGCCCTGGAGGCGGACAACGAGTACCTGCAGGCAGGCGGCGTCTTCACGTCCGACCTGATCGAGACGTGGATCGACTACAAGCGGACAAACGAAATCGCCCCGATCCAACTCCGCCCGCACCCGCACGAGTTCGAGCTTTACTTCGACATCTAAAGATCGGCCCCGGGTGCCCCAGGAACAGTGAGGCCGCCACCCCGCATCGGGGTGGCGGCCTCACGCGTTTTACGGCGCGACTCCATCGAGACCCGCCATTACGTGGGCTTGCATCGTGACGAATAAGATCCGCGCTGGATCTGATTTTCCCTGGTCAGAAACATGCCGGACTCGCAGCGACGCTCAAGCCAGCGGGCGCCGAACGGCTGCTCACATATCGCTCGGCTGGACGCTGACCAGCACCGCGCCCCCGATGGTGAACATTCACGCCCACATTGCTCCCAAGGAGATCAACCTCCCCGCAGATAGGACTGACCGTTCTCTCAGTCTTTCCGCTCCCGCTCGGCCCGCGGACGTTCACTGGCCGCATAAGGACAAGGCCGTTCACATACGACGCCGGATCACCCTCGACCGCGGCTCGCTGGGCTTAGCCCCTCCGAGGGGCGGTACGGATGACGATCCAAAGGACCGCTTCGTGCCAGTCGAATTGGCCGTGTCCTTCCTCGTCGAGGAGGAGGACACGGCCCACGGTCGTTGGACGGATCGCCTACGCGGTGGCCGTTCCGGATCGCACCCGCTCACCGAGGCGTAGCTGGCACCGGACCAGGCGACCAACTACTCGGCATATCCGGCCCCGTTCTCCACGTCGTCCATGTGAATTACCACGTCCGGGATGTCCGTGTACTGCATGAGTGCCCCGACAGACACCTGATAACTCTGACCAGAAGAGTTCACGGGAAAGGGGAAATTTCCATTCCTGACCTTTCGGTATGCGGCAGACTCAGCGACCCCCAACACTTTGGCGGCTTCAGGTAGCCTCATGAATTTTGGGTAGAAATCAGACACGTAGTAATATCGCTCAACGCCGTCGACCCACACTCTCGTCGCAGCTCCACCCTTCAGCACCCTCTGCGCAATTGCAGGATGGAGCCCGTCACGGATTTCCTGATGGAACAACGCCATGCGATCGACGTAACCCATCTTCCGCAGGAGCGCACCGAAGCGCTCACCACGAATCTGCTCAGCGACTACCGGATCGCGCACATCAGTAAAATTTACTACGCCCGAAGCTCTCATCGTAAACTCAGAAGACACCTCTGATAGCAATGGGAGATCATCCATGGCGTCAGATGACCGCTCACCTCCACACGCCTTAGCTCTTTTGTAGGCGAGCTCATAAGCACTCTTGACCACACGGTGGCGCACACTGCCTGGCGGACACCCTCGCTCCGTATCAGCCCACGCGACAAGCGTGGCCTCGAACATATCCGAGAGCACATCCTCCAGATCGGTGCGAAGATCTCGCGCAATAATACGCGAACGTTTCCGAAGCACGGGTGATAGACAGTCAATAAAGGCCATTTTCCACGTATCGTCACCAGCCATGTCGGCCAGTCTTCCCATAGCAATGAGCGCCTCCCACCGCTTTGATCGCCTACCCCTGTTTCTGACCAGGTCGCCCATCATCTCGCTACGGAATTGCAGGTATACAGGATGCCGCTGGACAGTGCACTCCCGCACATCTCCCGTATGCACACAGACCTCAGCACCCGCGAACGCATCCAGAACGTACCGCTCCACACAGGAAAAAGAATCCAACACGTTCTTACCTCAGAATTGTTTTCTCGCCAGATGGTCGAGAAGAGCATGGCGCGACAGCGTTCCCTTGAATCCCGACTTTCTACAAAGACCGCTTTCGGGTGAACCATGTTTTACCGGATCCCCCAGGAGACGAGCCAGGTCGGGGCACGCCTCCTCGACGGCCCCGACCTCATGGATGTCGCCGCTGCCCGCGTCAGGGCCCTCACTTGCATCATGGCGCGGCCCCGCCCCACGCCCCATGTCACGGGCCGAGCGGCGGGTTCGGGGTCGGCTCGGCCACTGACTTCGACGATTGAACCGCTGAGCGCCCGACGGTTGAGCTGGCCGAGCCGTTCACCAGCGTGGTCAGCACAGATGGTGCGTTTCGGCTGGCGCCGGGGCGCAGCGACCATATGGCCTGTGCCGGTGGAGACGTGGTCCTGGTGCCGGTTAGGACCGTTAGATCAGTTTCGTTCATGAGGCGGAGGGTCCCCCTCAACAGCCGCCGATGAGGGCGGCGTTGGCGTAGCCCTTAGGTGGAGTTCTCCTCTTCGTAACGGACGCTTCCGTCAGTTCCCTCGGGATGCTCGTACAGCGGTACCAACCCGAGCCCCTGACGGCACAGTGGGCAGAGGTAGACGACGCGGCCCGCGGTGCTCCCCACGTGTTCGAGTGCGACGGGGATCGGCTCGGGCGTCGGCTCGTCGCACTCGCGGCAGATCCGGGTCATGGTCGCCCCTCCGTCGCCACGCCGGTCTCGGGCCTGCTCGCTCGGAGGATCTCGTGCTCCACGGCTCCACGCACGGACTCCGGTCGGACGTCCCACTCACGGCCGCCGCCCGGCGGTCGCAGCTGGATGTACGGGCCCTCGTGTCCCATGACTCGTCCGAGGCGCTGTCTTGTGCTGTCAACGACCAATGCACCGACGGGGAACTCTTCCTCGTCGGAGGGCGCTTCTGCCATGTCTCCTGCTTTCTCGGACGGCCCTGTCCCGGGATTTCACGCACTCCTCCGGGACCTTTCGTCACCGCCCACGGTGCCGGTGGCGCGGTCCCTCGCGCGACGACCGTCGAGGCGTCGTGACGGCAACACCTAGGGCGTCATTTCGGTGTCATTCGCGTGGCCGCTCCGCTACCGTGCGTATATGACCACGCCGAACGCCACCCTTCGGGCGGTCCGTATGGGGCTGCTCATGTCGCAGGACGACTTCGCCCGCGCGCTGCGGGACGCGGGCTCCCGAGCCGGTCAGCGCAACGATGCCTCCAAGAGGCTCGTCCAGCGTTGGGAAGCCGGCACCACCACAGCGCCCAGACCGCTCTACGCGAGGGCGTTGGAGGCGGTTACGGGCATGCCCATCGAAGCTCTCGGGTTCGCCGCCCACGTGCCCATGGCGCGCGTCTCCGACGACGGCCGGGGCGGGCACGACCTCGAAGGGTCCCCCATCGGCGTCTCCGAGGCCGCCGGCGCAACGACCCCCCGGACGGCTCCCCGCGGCAACTACTCCGGAGTCTGGCTGTCGACGTACGAATTCGTTTCCAGTGGCCGGAACAACGAGGTCTTCACCGGCAAGCACTTCGTCGTGCTTCTCCAGCACGGGAACAGGCTCACCGCCCGCAGTCTGCCGAACGCGTCGCTCAATCGGGACAGCCCGTTGACCCTTGACCTCCAGATCGAGGGCAGTGCGATCACCGGAACGTGGACGGAGCAGACGGCCGCCGACGGCTACTACCGAGGGGCGCGCTACTTCGGGGCCCTTCAGATGCTCGTCGATCCGACGGGGCGTCGCATGTCGGGCAAGTGGCTTGGCTTCGGGCGGGATTACGAGGTCAATTCGGGGCCGTGGGAGCTGCGGCTCATGGACGCGTCCACCGGCAAGGCCACCCTCGACCGTTACAACCGCCGCCCGGAGTGACGCACGTGTCCGGGCGAGCCCGCTGTCACGGCCCGTGACGTTCGGCCGTCCCCTCGTGCATCCACATCATGTTGATCCTGTGCATCTTTGCCGTCGGCCGCATGGAAGCCGGACGAGGCCGCCCATCTTGCCGGGTGGCCTCGGCGCACGCCGTGATAGCACGGAGTGATCGCTTCCGAAGGAAGGTACGGCCTCATGGGCATCTTCAGCCGTCGCCAGACCGGCACCACCGAGCGGGCGCCGGGTGGTGGCCTCGGCACGCTCGATCCGCAGGCCGCGGGGGGCGACGCCGCTCTCGACCCCGCCCTTCGCTCGCTGGAGGGGCAGTGGACCATCGACCGGCCGCACAGCCGGATCGGGTTCTCCGTGCGGCATGCCATGGTCACCACCGTGCGCGGTGCTTTCGCCGATTACGACAGTGCCCTGTACTTCGACGGTGCGCAGCCCTCGCGTTCGCGGGCCGAGCTCACCATTCGTATCGCCAGCGTCGACACCGGCGTCGAGCAGCGCGACGCGCATCTCGTCGGCGCCGACTTCTTCGACGCGCGCCGCTATCCCGAGATGGTCTTCCGCTCTACCGCCACCGTGCACGACGGCGGGGAGACCTTCCGGATGGCGGGGGATCTCACCATTCGCGAGGTCACCCGGCCCGTCGAGCTCCAACTCGACTATCTGGGCTCGGTGGTGGACCCCTTCGGCTTCGAGCGGGTCGGCTTCGACGGGACCACCACCATCGACCGGACCGACTGGGGTCTCGTCTACAACCAGCGGCTCGCCGCGGGCGGCACCATGGTGAGCGAGAAGGTGCGACTGCAGTTCGATATTTCAGCCGTTCGGGCCACCGCCGTTTAGCGGGGCCGTGGCCCTGCGGCCGTTGCGCCGTTATGCCTATTTTCCCTTTTCCCGTCGCGCGTACGGGTGTTGGTAATTTGGCTCCTTCGGATTCCCCGAATTTCCTGGAGGCGCTGTGGCTCGCGTATCGGCGGCAGCCGGAGGACTCGCTCTGGTGGCCGCCACGTGCGGTTACGTGACCATGGGGCCCTCCGGCGGCCCGGAGGAGACGATTCCTACGCTCTTCCTGACGCAGGAACGGGCGTCCACCGCCTCCTCGGAGTCCTCCGGCGCGCATGACAGGCCACTCGCCAACCGCTTCGTCGTTCGGGACCGTTCCGGAGCGACGGTGGGCGGCGCCTACGAGTCGTGCGTCGACGGGCTCGTCGGGGGGCGGGCACTCACCGCGTACTGCTCCGGGATCATCGAGATCTCCGGGAAAGGGAAGATCGCCTTTCAGGCCTCCCGGTCGGTCACGGACGGGCCCGATGCGAAGCAACCCGTGGTCACCGGCGTCGTCACCGGGGGAACCGGCGCCTACGACGACGCCGGCGGGGAGATGGACCTCACCCCGCCGGGCTCCGACGCCGACCCGTGGGTCGCCGAGTTCCGGTGACCGGAAGCCCGGCTCACGGGACGGTTCAGGGGCCCGTGAGCGGGACCGGGCGGAAGTGGGTCGTCAGGCGGCCCCCGTCGTCCAGGACATGGAACGCCACCGACGGGGGCAGGTCGCGGTGCACATGGTGCGACGGGTCCGTTTGGTGCTCCCACGGGAGGCGCAGCGTGGAGACCACTCCGGGGGCCACGAGCAACGGTCGGCCCGCGAACGTCGTCGCCGCCGGCGTGTGCGCGTGGCCCGCCAGGAACGCCGTGACGTTCGGGTGGCGTGACGTCAGGTCGGCCAGGCGGTCCTCGTCGAGCTGACGGATGCCGTCCACGTACGGCGTGTTCAGCGGGACCGGCGGGTGGTGGAAGGCGATCAGGACCGGGCGCGTGGGCGGGGTGTCGGCGAGGAGGTCCGACAGCCAGGTCAGGGTCTCGTCCTCCAGTCTGCCGTGGTCCTCGCCGGGGACGGACGTGTCGCACAGGGCCAGGACGAAGCGGTCCGTGGTGTGGGAGGTGTTGATCGGCCTCGTGCGCCCGCTCGCGCCACCGGGTTCACCCAGCAAGTGCTCGCGGTAGGCGGGCCGTTCGTCGTGGTTTCCGGGGCAGGTCAGCAACGGGTGACGGGACGTCAGGAGCTTGCGGGCCGCCTCGTACTCGGACGGGGTGGCGTGGTCGGCGATGTCGCCGGTGACGATCACCGCGTCCAGGTCGTACGGGAGGTCGTTCAGGTAGTCCATGACCGCGCGGGTGCGGGCGACGCTGCGGCCGGCGTCGGGGGCGGTGGTGTCGAGGTGGGTGTCGCTCAGGTGGGCTATCACGGAGGGCAGTGGCATGCCCCGAATCTATGGGGCGGGCAGGGGGCGGGTGGAGAGCCAACCGCCGGCCTTTGGCCTGCTGTCTGCGGGGGGCGTGGCGCCCCGGGTTCGTCCCGCCGTCAGCCCCGCAGGAACCGCACCGAAGGGCGGCCCGCCCCCGCGTCCGGCTCCTGGGTCACCACCGCCCGTACCCCGTACACCTCGGCGATCAGTTTCTCGGTGATCACCTCGGCCGGGGGCCCCGCCGCGTACGCGGTGCCGTCCTTCAGGATCAGCAGGTGGTCGCAGAACATCGCCGCCAGGTTGAGGTCGTGCAGTGCGATCACGCTGGTGACGGGGAGCTCCGCGACCAGGGCCAGCAGGTCCAACTGGTGCTGGATGTCGAGGTGGTTGGTGGGTTCGTCGAGGAGGAGTTCGCGGGGCTCCTGGGCGAGTGCGCGGGCCAGCTGGACGCGTTGGCGCTCGCCGCCGGACAGGGTGTGCCAGGCCTGCGCGGCGCGTTCGGTGAGCCCGGTGCGCGCCAGCGCCTCGCGCACCGCCCGCTCGTCGTGGGGCGTGGGCGCGGACCACGCGCGGCGGTGCGGGATTCGGCCCAGGCGTACGACGTCCCGTACGGTCAACTCGACCTGTGTGGTGGCGTGTTGCTCGACCACGGCGATCCGGCGCGCCACCGCGCGGCGGCCCGTGTCGGCCAGCGTGCGGCCGTCCAGGGTCACCACGCCGGAGGCCGGGGCGAGGACGCCCGCGAGGATGCGCAGGAGCGTGGACTTGCCGGATCCGTTGGGGCCGAGGAGCCCCACGGTGGCGCCGTCGGGCGGGGCGAGGCTGACGCCGTCGACCACGAGGCGGCCGCCCGCCTCCCGGCTGACCCGGTCGGCGCGGACCCCCGTGTGCGGGCCCGCCGTTTCCGTGCGGACCAGGTCGTACGTCACGACACCCTCCGCGTCCGGTACAGCACCGCCACGAACGCCGGTACGCCGATGAGCGACGTCACCACGCCGACCGGGACCTCCTGCGGGTCCAGGGCCGTGCGGGCCAGCGTGTCCACCCAGACCAGGAAGACCGCGCCGGCCAGCGCCGTGACCGGGAGCAGCCTGGCGTGCCCGGAGCCGACGAACGCGCGGGCCGCGTGCGGCAGGACCAGGCCGACGAAGCCGATGGCGCCCGCCGAGCTGACCAGCGCCGCCGTCAGCAGCGCCGTCGTGCAGAGCAGAATGATCCGGGTGCGGGCCACCCGGACGCCCAGCGTCGCCGCCGCCTCCTGCCCGAACGCGAACGCGTCGAGCGTACGGGCGTGGGCGAGGCAGATGAGCAGCGTCACCGCGAGCACCGCGGCGCACAGCCACACGTCGGTCCAGCCGATTCCGCTGAGCGAGCCGAGGAGCCAGAACAGCACGCCCCGCGTGGTCTCGGCGTCGCCCGCCGTGAGGATCACGAACGAGGTCAGCGCGGAGAAGAGCTGCATCGCGGCGACACCGGACAGGACGACCCGGTCCGTTGTGTCGCCCAGGGTGTGGCTCAGGAGCAGCACCAGCGCGAAGGAGCAGAGCGCGCCGACGAAGGCGCCCGCCGAGACCGACACCGCTCCCCCGCCGACCCCGAGGACGACGACCGCGACCGCTCCCGTGGACGCCCCGGAGGACACCCCGAGGACGAAGGGGTCCGCGAGCGGGTTGCGGAGCAGGGACTGCATGACGGCTCCGCAGACCGCGAGGCCGGCGCCGCAGACCGCGGCGAGCAGGGTGCGGGGCATCCGCAGGTTCCAGACGATGCCGTCCCTGATCGGGGTGAGCGGGGTGTCGCCGAGGCCGAGGTGGGCGGCGACGGTCGACCACACGTCGGGCACGGAGATGTCCGCGGGGCCGATGGTGACGGCCATGGACATGGACAGGACGAGCGCGGCGACGCCCGCCGTCCAGAGCAGACCCAGGCGTACGCGGGAGGGGGCGGCACCGGCGGCGTCATCGAGGACGGCTCCCGTGCCCGTGCCCGTACCCGTACCTGTGCCCGCACCCGTGCCCGTTCCCGTACCCGGCGCCGTCTCGCTCGCCGTCACTTGGCGAGCCTGAACTTCCGCAGGCCCGCCGCCACTTGTTCGATGCCGTCGACCGTACGGATCGTGGGGTTCATCGCCTGGCCGCTGAGCAGGACGTACCGCTTCTTCTTCACCGCGGTGAGGTTCTTCGTCGCAGGGTTGGTCTCCAGGAACCTGATCTTCGCCTTCGCGCTCTCCGCCGACTGCGACTTGCGCGTGAGGTCGCCGAGGACGAGCACGTCGGGGTCGCGGTCGGCGACCGTCTCCCAGTTGATCTGCGGCCACTCGTCGTGCGTGTCGTCGAAGACGTTCTTCGCGCCGAGTTCGCGGGTGATGATGCCGGGGGCGCCGCAGCAGCCCGCCATGTACGGGGCGTCGGAGTTGGCGAACCAGTACAGGATGCGCGTGTCGGACGCGTCGATGTCTTTCGTCGCCTTCGTGACCCGGCGCTTCATGTCGGCGATCAGCTTCTCGCCGCGCCGCTCGACGTGGAAGATCTTGGCGAGGTCGCGCACCTCGCCGTAGACCGTGTCCATGGTGAGGGTCCGCACGCGCTTGCCGTCGCCGGCGCCGTCGTTGTCCTTGCCCGCGCAGTCGCTGGGCGAGACGTAGACGGGGACGCCGAGCTCGGTGAACTTCGCTCGGTCGGCGACCCCGCCCTTGCCGACGGTGAAGAGGAAGGAGGCGCTGACGAAGTCCGGCTCCTTGTCGAGGACCTTCTCCAGCGAGGGGTAGCGGTCGGAGAGCCGCTCGACCTTCGCGTTGTCCTTCGCCAGGTTCTTCAGGACCGGGTCGGTCCAGGTGCCGGTCCCGGCCATCCGGTCGGCGAGGCCGAGCGAGAGCAGGATCTCCGTGGAACCCTGGTCGAGGGAGACGGCCCGTCGCGGCGGCGCCGTGACCTGCGCCTCCTTGCCGCAGGAGGCGACCGTGACCGGATAGCCGTCGGCGCTCTTGCCCCCGCCCCCGTCCCCGTTCCCGGAGCGCGCGGTGTTCCCCGCCGAGCCGTCGCCGCACGCGGTGAGCGTGAACAGAGCGGCGCAGAGGAGGGCGGACAGGCGCACGGGCGCGGATATATGGGCTGTCGAGGACACGTGATCCCTTGGGTCTCGCGGCTCATACGCGGAGCCTGGCCTGCGTCACGACCTCCGCCGCCCGGTGTGCGGACGGAGGCGCCAGCAGGTCTTCGGACTCGGGATCGACCGGGCGGGGCGCCTTCCCGGGCGTCCTGAGACGCCCAGTGGCCGTTGCCCCGCCCGTCCCCCTCACCGCTGCGCGTCAGTTCCGGATTCGCACCGGATTCCCTGGCCCAGGTGTGGGTTTGACTGGCTTGCGCAAGTTATCACGCACCTTCACGCGCTCGTTCCGGCCGCCGGTCCCGGTTCGGTGCGGCTTCGGTCAGGCCGTCCGACCGGCTACGGTCAGGCCGTCGGTCCGGCTTCGGTCAGGCCGTCGGCGCCGGGCGCGGCTCGCCGCGATACGTGCCGAAGGACCAGCGGTTGCCCTCCGGATCGGCGATGCCGAACTCCCGGCTGCCGTACGGCTTGTCCTCGATCTCGGTGGTGATCTCCACGCCCGCCGCGGTGAGGCGCCGGTACAGCGCGTCCACCTCGGCAGTGACGATGTAGGCGCCCGCGCCGCCCGGCTTGCCGCAGGTGGCCGCAGACTCCGGGTCGTACGAGCCGAGCATGATGCCGCCGCCTTCGGGCCAGTCGAGCTGGGCGTGGGCGACGCGGCCCTCGTCCTCGTAGACGGCCGTGCGCAGGAAGCCGACGGTGCCGACGAGGAAGTCGATCAGTGCGGGGGCGTCCGCGGCCTGCACGCCCGGCCAGATGGCGGGGGCGGGGGTCACGCGGGTGTCAGGGGTGTCGGGGGTGTCAGGGGTGTCCAGCCGCTGTTCCGGCTGGCTGTTCGGTGTGTTCGGTGTGGTGTTCATGGCTTCGAGTCTTCGCCTCCACCATGGGCCCCGGCTTGGATATTCCGGCACTCTTCGGCCAGCCAGCTGGTCGGGCTCGCCCCCGTGTACTGCCGGAAGTCGCGGACGAGGTGGGAGTGGTCGTAATAGCCGGTGTCGGCCGCGACCCGGGCGAGGTCGGGCCGGTCGCCCGCCGCGACGGCCCGGGTCACGGCGCCCTTCGCGTGCTGGAAGCGCATCAGGCGGGCGGCCTGCTTCGGGCCGAGTCCCGTCTCGGCGCGGAACAGCGCGGTCAGCCGGCGCTCGCTGAGCGCGACGTGCCGGGAGAGTCCGCCGAGCGTGCCCGCGCCGCGGTGCCGGGCCAGCCACGCCCAGGCCTCGGCGACCTCGGGCCGTACGGGGCCCGCCGCGCGGTCGGCGGACGCGAGCCGGCGCAGATAGCCGGAGAGGAGAGCGAAGCGGTCCTCCCATCGGTCCAGCTCGCAGAGCCGCTCGCGGACCTCCGCCGCGCGGGCGCCGAACACGTCCGTGCCCGCGACGACGAGCTGTCCGGTCAGGTCGGCCGCGGGCACGCCGAGGAGCGCGCGGGCCGCGAGGGGGTGCACGGCGAGCTGGATGCCGGCCTCGTGCTCGGGCTGGACGACGTAGGCGGGGCTCTGGTGCAGGCCGCCCACCACGATGTCGGTGCGCGCCGCCTCCGGTCCCGTGGCCCGGTCCGGGGAGTCGCCGGTGGCGATGGCGCCGTCGAGGGAGAAGATCACCGTCAGGTACGGCGACGGCAGGCCGCGGTGCAGGGCGGGGCGCTGCCCGGCGGTGCGGTAGCCGACCGCGGAGACGACCATGCCGTCGAGCCGTGGCGCGGCCCGGACGAACTCTCGGGTGCCCATGGGTTCAGTATGCGCGGCGGGGTACGGTCCGGTCGCGGCGTACGCCCCCGCACCCGGCCCCGGGGGCATACAGCAACCCGGCATCGGCGCCCCTCGTGCCTACCCCTGTTCATCTCCCGCATGCCCCCGCGGCACGGTGACTTCGATCATGGGAAATGCGCGTGGCGCCCCATAGCATTGCGCGCCGCTCCGGACGGGGCCGCGCACCGCTCTCAGGGAACGGCAGGGACGTAGAGACATGGCAGTACGCACGGCGAAGGCCGCACGGGCAGTACGGGCGAAGAGCAGGCTCGCCCTCATCGGCACCACCGGCGCGCTGGCCGCGGCCGTCCTCGCGGGCAGTGCCCTGTGGCCGACGGACGAGGCGAGCGCCGCCGACACCTCGGCGGCCACCGCACGCGAGCTGTCGCACTGGCCGAAGCCGGTCGCGAAGCGGCTCGGCAAGGTCATCGCCGCGAACGACCACAAGGGCGCGTACGCGGTCTTCGACGCGGACAACACCACGTACCGCAACGACCTCGAAGAGGCGCTGCTGCCCTTCCTGGAGATGAAGGGCGTCCTCACCCGCAAGACGATGGACCCGTCCCTGAAGATCATCCCCTTCAAGGACGAGCCCGGTCACAAGGAGAGCCTCTACAGCTACTACCTGCGGCTCTGCGACGTGGACGACCAGGTCTCCTACCCCTGGGCCGCGCAGATCTTCTCCGGCTTCACGCTGAAGGAGCTCAAGGGGTACGTCGACGAGCTCCTCGCGTACAAGAAGCCGATCCCGGCCGAGTACTACGAGGACGGCAAGCGCACGAAGACCGAGGTGAAGCCGCCGGAGTTCTCGCGCGGCATGCAGCAGCTCTACAGGACGCTGCGCGCGCACGGCGTCGAGGTGTACGTGGTCAGCGCGGCCAGTGAGGACCTGGTGCGGATGGTCCTCGCGGACCCGAAGTACGGCTACGGCGTGAAGCCGCAGAACGTCATCGGCGTGTCCATGCAGCTCAAGGACCGCAAGACCGGCGCGGTGACCAGCTCCCGCAAGGAGATCGCCGAGGGGCGCTTCGGCGAGAAGGACCGCGCGAAGCTCGCGAAGCGCGAGCTGACACCGAACCTGTGGGCGCCGCTGACCTGGTACGAGGGCAAGCCCGCGGCGATCAACACGTACATCGACGAGTGGAAGAAGCCGATCCTCGCCGCGGGCGACACGCCCTCCAGCGACGGCCCGATGCTGTTCCACTCCGCCGACGTGGAGCACGGCGGTGTGCGCGTGTGGGTCAACCGCAAGGACGCGTACATGAAGCAGCTGGACGGGATGAAGAAGAAGAACGCCGACCGGCAGCGGAAGCTGGGCCAGAAGGTGACCGCCGACAAGCGGTGGCTGACGGTCACCCCGGATCAGATCGGCTGACGTCCGAGGCCCGTGCGAGGCCTCGCCCGAGGCCTCGGGCGAGGCTTCGTCGGCCGGCCGTGACGGAGCGGGCGGCGGCGAGCGCGTCAGCTGCCCGGCGCGACCCGTCCCGCCGTCTCCTCCTCGGCCGTCCACGCCGCCACCCGCTTGGCGAGGGCGCCGCCCGCCCGGGTCCAGGCGAAGTGGTCGAGCCTGCGGCCCGCCTCCTGCGACGTGTAGTGGCGGCGGGTGAGACGGGCCCGCGGAACCTTGGCCAGGAGGTGGTCGAGGGCGGACGCGGGGGCGTACGTGTCCTCGTCGACGGAGATCGCGAGGACGGGCAACCGCAGGGCGCGGAGGGCGGTTTCGTAGTCACGCGCGGAGCCCTTCGCGCTGTAGCGGCCGGTCCGCATCTGCCGTGCCCAGTCGCGCATGACACCCTTGGGCTGGTCGCCGCCGAAGCCGAGCCGGGCGCCGGGCCAGCGGCCGAGCGCGGTCGCCGTGACGGTGACCAGGAGCTGGAAGAGGTAGCGGGCGGGGGCGCGCAGCGGGCCGAAGGCGCGGAACCAGACGGAGCCGGTGGCGACGATCGCCACGCCGTCCACGCCGACGCCGCTACCGCCGCCGACACCGGCTCCGGCTCCCGCCGACCTTTCGGGCGAGCGCGTCAACGCCGCGTAGATCAGGGCGAGTTGTCCGCCGAGACTGTGACCGAGCAGATGCAGCGGCGGTTCGGGGCCGAGCTCGGTCCGGACCGCCGCGACGACCGCGGGGAGGTCCTCCTCGACGATCGCGCGGTAACCGTGGTCGAGCGGCCTCGGCCCCGCGGGGTCCGGCGCGGCCTCGCCCTGGCCGCGCAGGTCGACGGTGAGCACCGTAAGACCCTCGTCGTGCAACTGCCGGGCGAAACGGCGGTAGTGGCGGGCGGGTGTGCCCATCGCGGGCAGGATGAGCACCACGGGCGCAGGCGGCGGGCCCGGCGCCGGGCCCGAGCCGGACGGAAGGAAGCGGTCCGGTGCGGGCGCGCGCAGGCCGCGCACCGGGAGGCGGGTGCCGTCCGGGAGTTCGGCGGTCGTCAGAAGCGGCAGTTCGCCGACGAGGTCCGGCTGGGTCATGGGCTCAGCATGTCCCATCGCACGCGTGAGCGCACAGGCCCCCGCCGAAACGGGGCCCGCGGCGTCAACTCCCGCCCCGGGCCCCGCACTTGACCGCCACTCCGTCAACGGCCGGTCAGCGGCTGCATCGTCGGCCGGTCAGAAACCGTACCGCCACCCGGTCAGGGCTGTACCGCATCAGCGCGGCACAGGCCCACGCCGAAACGGGGCCCGCGGCATCAACTCCCGCCCCGGGCCCCGCACTTGTCCGTCACACCGTCAACGGACGGTCACCGACCGTACCGCCGGCCGGTCAGCGGCTGTACCGCATCAGCGCCCGCACCATGTGGCAGGTGATGTCGGACGGCGGATGGATGCCGACCTCCTCGGCCATCCGCCGTATCGTGCCGTTCTTCGCCTGGTTCGGCTGATGGACGCCGGAGTCGAGCAGGGCGATGGCCAGGCGCATCGCCTTGAGGCGGCGGTTGTGGTTGACGTACCACTCGCGCGGGCGGCCGGCGGGCAGCGCCTTCTTCTCGCGCGGTGCGTACGGCAGGTCGATCAGGACGGGTTGTGGTGCGGCCTTGGACACACGCTTCGATGTGAGTGCGGCAGCGGGCACGGGCATCCTCCTGTCGCGGTCAGGACCCCCCGTCGGGCGCCCTCGAACACTACTGTGATTCTACTCCCCGGCACTGACAATCGCCGCTGGCCAGACGGGCTTTGGGCTATTCGAACAGAGGGCTGCCGAGACCCCTGGAACGGGAGGTTCGCGGGGTAGCGTGTGGGCATGGAGATCTGGATCAACCCCGCCTGCTCGAAGTGCCGCAGCGCCCTCACCCTGCTCGACGCGGAGGGCGCCGACTACACCGTGCGCCGCTACCTCGACGACGTGCCGTCCGAGGACGAGATCCGCGGCGTGCTCGACCGTCTCGGCCTCGAACCCTGGGACATCACCAGGACCCAGGAAGAGGCCGCGAAGGAGCTGGGCCTCGCGGACCGCGCGGCCTGGCCCCGCGACGCCTCGGCCCGCGACCGCTGGATCACGGCGCTCGCCGGCCACCCCAAGCTGATCCAGCGCCCGATCATCACGGCGGACGACGGCACGGCGGTGGTGGGCCGCACGGAGGAGGCGGTACGGGACGCGCTCTCCCGCGAGCGGTAGCCCCCCCCCACTCACACGCACATACAAACCCACAGATGATCGCCCATTGATGGGCGAACTCCGGCAAACCGTTACATACGCCTGCCTAGCGTGGGGTGCTCCACACGCCGTCGACCGGACACCGATCCGGCACACGGAAAGGAGCACGCCGTGCGGAGCTGGATGTTCGGGGGCGTATACGGAACGGTCCTCGCGAGCGCGCTGCTCGCGGCGCTGCAGGCGGAGGGCACGCGCTACACGCCGTACTACGACGCGGCCTGGGTCAGCGTCACCGCGGGCACGGCCGCGCTCGCGCACGGCTACGCCCACCACATGTCCACGCACCGGCCCGGCTCCGGCATCCACCGCTGGCGCCAGCTGGTGCGGGCGCTCGCCGACGAGTGGCCGGTGATCGTGGCCTGCTGGCCCACCGTGCTGCTGCTGGTGCTCGCGGGCGCCTTCGGCTGGCCCGAGCCCCCGGTCACGTACACCGGGCTGCTCCTCAACGCCGGTCTCCTCCTCGGCTGGGGCACCTTCGCCGCGCTGCGGGTCGGCTACCGGCGCCGCTCGGCCGTCCTGATCGGCGCCGCCGACGCGGCGATCGGGCTCGCCATCGCGGCCGCCAACGCCGTCATCAAGTGACGGCCGGCGGCGGCCACACGGTGACGTCGGCCACAGCCGCCTTCCGGTAACACGGGGTTCACACAAGAGCAACGGTCGGGAAATCGCCGGTTGCCACGCTTGCGCTCATCACCACGGCACCGCAGCACCCGCACGTTCTGCGCCGTACCGAACGTTTTAAGGATGAGGCCCCGTGACCTTCAAGGCTGAGTACATCTGGATCGACGGCACCGCCCCGACCGCGAAGCTCCGCTCGAAGACGAAGATCCTCGCGGACGACGCGCAGGGCGCCGAGCTGCCGCTGTGGGGCTTCGACGGCTCCAGCACGAACCAGGCCACGGGTCACGCCTCGGACCGCGTCCTCAAGCCGGTCTACACCTGCCCGGACCCGATCCGCGGCGGCGCCGACCTCCTCGTCCTGTGCGAGGTCCTCAACACGGACATGACCCCGCACGAGTCCAACACCCGCGCCGAACTGGCCGAGGTCGCCGGGCGGTTCGCCGCGCAGGAGCCGATCTTCGGCATCGAGCAGGAGTACACCTTCTTCGAGGGCGACCGGCCGCTCGGCTTCCCCGTCGGCGGCTTCCCCGCCGCGCAGGGCGGCTACTACTGCGGCGTCGGCTCGGACGAGATCTTCGGCCGTGACGTCGTCGAGGCGCACCTGGAGCACTGTCTGACGGCCGGGCTCGGCATCTCCGGCATCAACGCCGAGGTCATGCCCGGCCAGTGGGAGTTCCAGGTCGGCCCGCTCGCCCCGCTGGAGGTCTCCGACCAGCTGTGGATCGCCCGCTGGCTGCTCTACCGCACCGCCGAGGACTTCAAGGTCTCCGCGACCCTCGACCCCAAGCCGGTCAAGGGCGACTGGAACGGCGCGGGCGCGCACACCAACTTCTCCACCAAGGCGATGCGCGAGGGCTACGCCCCGATCATCACCGCCTGCGAGTCCCTCGGCGAGGGCTCCAAGCCGCTCGACCACGTGAAGAACTACGGCGCGGGCATCGACGACCGCCTCACCGGCCTGCACGAGACCGCCCCGTGGGACGAGTACAAGTACGGCGTCTCCGACCGCGGCGCATCGGTCCGCATCCCGTGGCAGGTCGAGGTGGAGCAGAAGGGCTACATCGAGGACCGCCGCCCGAACGCGAACGTCGACCCGTACGTCGTGACGCGGCTGCTCGTCGACACCTGCTGCACCGCCCTGGAGAAGGCCGGCCAGGTCTGATCCCGCCCAGCACCCAAGGGTCGTCCACCGGTTACGGTGGGCGACCCCGTTCTCATCTGATTCAATGGAGCCATGGGCAGCCACCAGAACACCTCGACAGGTCGTCATGACCTCGAGCCTTTCTGGCCCTCCCGGCAGCATCACGACTTCGACCGGGTGTGTTGCCGCGCGATGAACGCGCGGGCCCTCTAAAGCCGTTCACCCGGCCTTCGCCTGACGCGCACGACGTACGTCTCGTTTCTCGACGACTCCTTCGCGCGAAAGAGCTGATCCCCCATGGCGAACACCCGATCCTTCTCCGCCACCGCCCTCACCCCTCCCCCGGCGCCGGGCCGCGGCCGGCTGCGGGCCGTCGCACCCGACGAGGTGGCCCGGATCCCCGACTTCCTGCCGCCGGGCGCCACCTGGCTGCCCGCCCCGCAGCACACCCTGCCCACCCTGCCCGGCCAGCCGCCGATGGTCGGCTACCTCGTCCTCGTGCCCGCGGGCCAGGAGCCGCCCGCCGCCGACCCCGCCCCGCCCGAGGCGGTGCCCGCCCCCGCCGCCGGTCCCATCAGGATCGACGCCGTGCAGCGCGCCGTCGAGGTCGACGGGCGTCAACTCGACCTCACCTACCTGGAGTTCGAGCTGCTCGCGCACCTCGTCGCGCACCCCCACCGGGTGCACACCCGCGACCAGCTGGTGACCACGGTGTGGGGGTACGGGCACGTGGGCGACGGCCGGACCGTCGACGTGCACGTGGCGCGGCTGCGGCGCAAGCTCGGCGCCGAGCACCGCAGGACCATCCAGACGGTGCGCCGGGTCGGCTACAAGTACGCGCCGGCCACCCCGCGCTGACCCGGCGCCGCGTCCCGGTTCCCCGCTCTGCCGGGAGCAGAACCGCCTTCCCCGGCGCGGTCCGTGCGGGCAGAGTCGCCCGCATGAGACTTCTGATGCTGGGCGGAACCGAATTCGTGGGACGTGCGGTCACCGAGGCGGCCCTCGCCCGGGGCTGGGAGGTGACCGTCTTCCACCGCGGCCACCACGCGGCTCCCGAGGGAGCCGGGGTCGTGCACGGCGACCGCACCACCGAGGACGGCCTCGCCGCGCTCGCCGAGGGCACCTGGGACGCGGTGGTCGACACCTGGTCGGCGGCGCCCCGGGTGGTGCGGGACGCGGCGCGGCTGCTCGCGGACCGCGTCGGGCGGTACGTCTACGTCTCCAGCAGCTCCGTCTACCGCTACCCGGGCGAGGCCGGGTCCGACGAGACCTTCCCGGTGGTGGACGGCGACCCGGACGCGGAGGCGACGGAGTACGCGCAGGACAAGCGGGGCGGTGAGCTGGCCGCGCTGGCCGCGTTCGGGGCCGGGCGGACGGTGCTCGCGCGGCCCGGGCTGATCCTCGGCCCGTACGAGAACATCGGGCGGCTGCCGTGGTGGCTGAACCGGGTCGCGCGCGGCGGCCCCGTGCTCGCCCCCGGGCCGCGGGACCTGGACATCCAGTACGTCGACGTGCGGGACCTCGCCGAGTGGATCCTCGACGCGGTCGCCGCGGGGCTGCACGGACCGTACAACCTGGTCAGTCCGATGGGGCGGTTCACGATGGGCGAGCTGCTCGACGCGTGCGCCGAGGTGGCGGGCGGCCCGGACCTGTCGCTGCGCTGGACGGACCCGCAGGTGGTGCTGGACGCGGGCATCGAGCAGTGGATGGAGCTGCCGGTGTGGCTGGCGCCGGGCGAGGTGCACGACACGATGCACCGGTCGTCCGCGGCGAAGGCCGCCGCCGCGGGCCTCGCCACCCGGCCGGTCGCCGAGACCGTGCGGGACACCTGGGAGTGGCTGCGCTCCATCGGCGGGACGCCGCCGCAGCGGCCGGACCGGCCGGTGGTCGGGCTCGCCCCCGAGAAGGAGGCGAAGGCGCTCGGACTGTGACGCCGGGTGGCCCCGGTGCGGGTGTTCCGCACCGGGGCCGCGTCGTGCCGGTCTCATACATCGGATCCGTACGCCGGGTCCCTACGCCGGAACCGTACGCCGGATCCGTGGGTCAGGTCCGGCGGGCGCTCGTCAACGGGCGCTCGGCACCGGCGGGTTGGGCAGGTCCGGCGTCCGCGGACCGGCGGGCTCCCCCTCGTCGTGGGAGAGCTGCGGGAGCCTGCGCAGGAACCGCGGCGTGTGCCAGTTGCGCTCCCCCAGGAGCGTCATCAGGGACGGCAGCAGGATCATCCGGACCACCGTCGCGTCCAGGAGGACCGCCACGCCGAGGCCCACGCCCATCTGCTGCATGTCCTGCATGGACAGCGTGCCGAAGACCGCGAAGACCGCCACCATGATCACGGCCGCGCCGGTGATCGCGCCCGCCGTGCGCGTGATGCCCTCGCGGATCGCCGAGCGGTTGTCCAGGCCGCGGTCGCGGAACTCGCGGATCCGGGAGACCACGAACACGTGGTAGTCCATGGAGAGTCCGAAGAGGACGACGAGGACGAAGAGCGGCATCCAGTTCTCGATCGCGCCGACCTTCTCCGAGCCGATCAGCTCCGCGCCCCAGCCGTGCTGGAAGACGGCGGTCATGACGCCGTAGGCGGCGCCCACCGACAGCAGGTTCAGCACGATCGACGTCACCGCGATCACCACCGAGCGGAAGCTGAAGAGCATGAGGAGGAAGGTCACCGCGGTGATGAAGGCGAGGACCGGCCCGATGCCCCGGCCCAGCTGATCGCTGAAGTCCTCCGACGAGGCCAGGTCACCGCCCACGTACGCCTCGGCGTCCACCCCGTCGAAGGCCGCGGGCACCGTGTCGTCCCGCAGGGTGTGCAGGGCCTTTTTGGCCTCGGCGTCGGTGCCGTTGCCCGGCAGCGGTACGGCGATCTCGGCGACGCCCGCCGCCTTGTGGACGGTGAGTTCGGCGCCGTCGCCGGCCTTCCGGGTGAGCGCGTCCAGGGCGGACCGCACGGGCTGCGCGCCGATGTCGTCGGCCTTCACGACCACCCGGGCGGGGGCCGGACCGCCGGGGAACTTCTCGGTGATCTTCTTGTACGAGACGGAGAGCGGCGCGTCGGAGCCGAACTGCTTCTCCAGGCCCAGCTGTTCGGTCTTCATGCCGAGCGCGGGGGCGGCGAGGGCGAGCAGCAGCACCGCGGCGCCGACGGCGAAGAACTTCGGGCGGGCCAGGACGGGCTCGAGGAGGGTGCCGGCGAAGCCGCCGCCGGCGTGGGCGCGCTTCTTCGCGCGGCGGCCCAGGAAGGGGATGCGGCCGGCCTCGATCCGGTCGCCGAGCCAGGCGAGGAGCGCCGGCAGGACCGTGACGGAGCCGAGCATCGCCACGCACACCACCAGGATCGTGGCGACGGCGAAGCCCTTGAAGAGGAGCAGCCCGGACAGGAACATGCCCGCCATCGCGACCATCACGGTGAGGCCGGAGACCAGGACGGCGCGTCCACTGGTGGCCGCCGCGATCCGCAGGGCCGTCTCGGCGTCCCGGCCCGCGGCCCGCTCGTCCCGCTCACGGCGCAGATAGAACAGGCAGTAGTCGACACCGACCGCGAGGCCCATCAGGAACATCACGGAGTACGTGGTCTCGAAGAGGTGCAGCTGATGGCTGGCCAGCGAGAGCAGGCCGAAGGCGGCCACGCACGCGGTGAGGGCGAGGCCCACCGGGAGCAGCGCGGCGACCACGGCACCGAAGATGACCAGGAGGATGCCGAGCGCAAGCGGTACCGCGGTGAACTCGGCCGTCTTGAAGTCGTCGGCGAGCAGGTCGGACAGCTGCTTCGCGGAGCTCGCGTCGCCGAACTGGTGGACGGCGATGCCGTGTCGGGCCCCGTCGTCGGACGCCTTCGCCACCGCGTCGAGGACCGGCTGGACCCGGTCGGCGGCGTCCTCGGAGTCCCCCTTGATCTGAAAGCGCAGCAGCGCGTCCTTGCCGTCCTTCGAGGGCAGCGGCGCCTTGAGGCCGCGTACGTCACCGGTCGCGGTCAGCGCCTTCGACAGGTCGGCGGCCGCGTCCCGCCATCCGTCGGGGGTGCGCGCGGTGACCATGACGAGCTCACCGGCCGGCTCGTCGATGTCCGCGTCCGCCAGGATCTTGGTGGCCCGCGCCGAGTCGCCGACCTCCATCTCGTCGTCGGACGCCGTGACCATGCCGGAGCCCCCGCCGATGACCGTGGCGAGGACCACGAAGACCAGCCAGCCGAGGACGGCCGCCTTCCGGTGGTGTGCGCTCCACACACCGAGTCGTGCCGCGAGGTTCCGCCTCATGGCGATCCGCCCCCATCAAGTCTGCGTATGCGTCGGATAAGACGTGTCCCACGCTAGAAATCGCGGGCCGCCCGCCCCAGCCGCCGAGGCCCCCTTCCGGCGAAGCACAGGGCGAGGTGCGGGGGTGTCGTCAGGTACACCTGCGGCCGGGTGCGGAACCCCGTGCCCCGATCCGCCGCCACCAGCAAGAATGGCGGTGTACCGGTCGCGGGGAGCGGACGGAGGAGCAGGACACATCGAGAGGGGCTCAAGGTCATGACCAGACTGCGGAACGCTGTGGTCGCGGGGGCGCGGGGGCTGTATCTGTCCATCGCCTCGCTCGCGGGCTCGATCACCCTCTTCGTGCTGTCCGTGCTGTCGATCGCCTTCATCCTGCTCGGGGTCGGCGTCCTCACCACCCCGGTCGTCCTGACGGCGGTCCGGCACTGGGCGACCCTGCGGCGCGACCAGGCGGGGCGGTGGGCAAACGTGCCGATCCCGGTCCCCTACCGGCCGTTCCCGGCCGACGTGCGCTCGGGCGTCACCGGGCAGGTGGAGCGCTGCTCGCTGATGCTCAAGGACCCGGCGACCTGGCGCGACCTGCAGTGGCTGTTCGTCGACATGATCGGCGGCTTCGTCACCGCGGTCTTCGCCCCGGTGCTGCTGGCCTACTGGGTGTACGGGGTGGTGCTCGCCGTCGGCGTATGGGAGCCGATCTACAACGCCGGCGGCGGCGAGTGGTACGGGTTCATCCACGTCACCTCGCAGTCCACGGCCAACCAGGCCGCCGCGCTCGGCACCGCCCTCCTCGTCCTCGGCGTCTTCGTCAACCCCGCCCTGATCCGCGGCCACTTCCTGCTCGCCCGCACCTTCCTCGCGCCCACCGCGACCATGCGGGAGCGTGAACTGGCGCTGCGCGTAGACCGGTTGACCGAGACCCGGCACGACGCCGTCGACAACTCCGCGGCCGAGCTGCGCCGCATCGAGCGCGATCTGCACGACGGCGCGCAGGCCCGCCTGGTCGCCATGGGCATGGACCTCGGCACCATCGAGGCGCTGGTCGACGCGGACCCGGCCAAGGCCAAGCAGCTGCTCGCGCAGGCCCGGCAGAACTCCGGGGAGGCGCTGACCGAGCTGCGCGACCTGGTCCGCGGCATCCACCCGCCGGTCCTCGCCGAACGGGGCCTCGGCGACGCGGTGAAGGCCCTCGCGCTGCGGCTGCCGATCGCCACGGAGGTCGACGTGGACCTGCCCCGGCGCGTGGCGGCGCCGGTCGAGTCGGCCGCGTACTTCGCCGTCAGCGAGACCCTGACCAACGCCATCAAGCACGCGGGCGCCGACCGCGTCTGGGTGGACGTGCACCACGCGGACGGCATGCTGCGCATCGCGGTCACCGACGACGGCAAGGGCGGCGCGGCGATCGGGGCGGGGTCCGGGCTGAGCGGGGTCGAACGCCGGCTCGGTACATTCGACGGCGTACTGGCCGTCAGCAGCCCCGCGGGCGGTCCGACCATGGTGACCATGGAGATCCCTTGCGAGTTGTCCTAGCCGAAGACCTCTTCCTGCTGCGCGACGGCCTGGTGCGGATGCTGGAGGCGTTCGACTTCGAGATCCTGGCGGCCGTGGAGAGCGGGCCCGAACTGACCAAGGCCCTCGCGGAGTTGCAGCCGGACGTCGCCGTCGTCGACGTCCGGCTTCCGCCGTCCCACACGGACGAGGGCCTGCAGTGCGCGCTCGCCGCCCGCCGGGCCCGCCCCGGGCTGCCCGTCCTGGTCCTCTCCCAGCACGTGGAGCAGCTGTACGCGCGGGAGTTGCTGGCCGACGGCAACGGCGGCGTCGGCTATCTGCTCAAGGACCGGGTCTTCGACGCGGCGCAGTTCATCGACGCGGTACGGCGGGTCGCGGCCGGCGGCACCGCGATGGACCCGCAGGTGATCCAGCAGCTCCTGTCGCGGCACTCCGCCGAACAGCCGCTCGGCGCGCTCACTCCGCGCGAGCGCGAGGTGCTCGAACTCATGGCGCAGGGCCGGTCGAACGCGGCCATCGCGGCGCAGCTGGTCGTCACCGAGCGGGCCATCGCCAAGCACACGTCCAACATCTTCGGCAAGCTCGACCTCGCGGTCTCCGACGACGACAACCGGCGGGTGCTCGCGGTCCTCGCCTATCTGGACCAGGGGCGCTGAACACGCCGGGCCCCTGATGCGTATGTAGCCCCATGGGACGCACTCCACGACGCACCTCACGAAAACGATCGAAACTGGCGCGGCGGACGGCCGCCGCCTCCGCGGCGTTGCTGCTGGGCGGCGGCGCCCTCGTCGCCGTGAACGTCTACGCGAACGCCGAGGAGGGCACGGACCGGCCGCCTCCGCAGAACGCCGCGCAGCAGGTGTCCACCATCAGCTGTCCGGACGTCGTCAACCAGCTCCCCGAGGTGCCGAAGACGGCGCGCGGGGAGGTGGACCGCGGGCTCGCCGAGCTGGACACCCAGATCACCCGGGCGTACACCCGGTTCGGCCGGGTCCGGGACAAGGAATCCGTCCTGCCCCCGCTGGAGGAGCAGCGGCGGGGGACCATCGGCCGGATCGGCGACGCGCTGGAGCGGGCCGGGGAGCGGCCCGGGACCATCGACAGCATGGCGCCGTGCACCTTGCGCGCCGACGACCAGCAGCCCGGCCAGGAGCAAGGGCAGGAGCAGGGGGAAGGGCAGGACCAAGGCCAGGGGCAGGGGCAGGGCCAGGGGCAGGGGCAGGGGCAAGGACAGGATCAGGGCCGGAACGGCAACGGTCCCGAGGCCGGTGACTTCGTCGACATCAAGTCCGTCCGGCCCAACGTGACCCGGCCCCGCGACGGCCGGAACGCCTCGCGCGGCACCTTCACCACGAGCTGCGGACGCAACGAGAACGGCAAGTTCAACCCGGACAACGTCATCGCCGCCCCCGGCGTGAGCAACGGCGCCCACCACATGCACGACTACGTGGGCAACCAGGCGACGGACGCCTTCTCCGGCGACGACGACCTCGCGAACGGCCGGACCACCTGCCGCAACCAGGGCGACAAGTCGACGTACTACTGGCCCGTCCTTCGGCTGCAGAACGGCCGGGACGAGAACGACGCCCAGGCCGACGGCGGCGGCAAGGACCAGAACGTCGGCGAGATCCAGACACCGGCCTCGGTCACGCTGAAGTTCGCCGGGAACCCGGTGGGCAAGGTCTCCGCGATGCCGCGCTTCCTGCGCATCATCACCGGCGACGCCAAGGCCTTCACCAACGGCGACGCCAACGCCAACGCCTCGTGGAGCTGCACCGGGTTCGAGAACCGGCAGCTGAAGGACAAGTACCCGATCTGTCCCGCGGGCAGCAAGGTCGTACGGACGTTCCGCTTCCAGAGCTGCTGGGACGGCCGGAACACCGACAGCGCCAACCACCGCACCCACGTCGCCTTCGCCGACCCCCGCTCCGGCGCCTGCCCGCGCGGCTTCCGCGCCATCCCCCAGCTCGTGCAGCGCATCGTGTACGACGTGCCGCCGGGCCCCGGCTTCGCCGTCGACTCCTTCCCCGAGCAGCTGCACAAGCCCGTCACCGACCACGGCGACTTCATCAACGTCTTCGACGAGCGCCTGATGCGGCGCGTCGCGAAGTGTGTGAACTCCGGACAGCGCTGCACCTGACGCGGCACCTGGCCCTGCGCCCGTTCATCCCATGCGGTGACCGTGGTGGCCGCCGTGCCTCCCCGCGGCGTCCACCACGGTCCCGCCGAGCCGGCCGCGCAGCGCCGCGATGTCGGCGGCCCCGCCGACCGCCACCCAGCGGCCGCCGACGAGATACGTACCCCCGTAGTCGTTCGCCTCGTCGAGCCATTCGGCCTGGCCACGCGCGTTTGTAAAGGTTACGAGGACATAGCGCCGGGCACCGTTCTCACAGGTGGCCTGGCGCAGTTCGGCCGCGTCCGTCTGGATGTCGGCCCTGCAGTGCGCCTCGGCCGCCAGCTGCTCCAGGCTGCCGCTCGCCGTGTCCGGCGCGCCGCCACCCCCCGAGCCGCACCCCGTCACCAGCATCAGCAGACCTCCCACCGCCATGCCCGAAAGCACGCTCCGTGCCGCCCTCATCGCCCCACCAGCCTCTCGCTGCGACTCGAACACGCCATCTCCCTCACATCCGTTGAGCACGGGGTGCCGCACGGATACCGTGCGCCGCAGCCTTCACCTCAGGGGGTACACATGTCCGAACTGTCCCGACGTTCCGTGCTCGGCACCGCCAGCGCCCTCACCCTCGGCGCCGCCGTCGGCGGGGCCGCGCTGCCGGCCCATGCCGCCGACGGCCCCACCGCTCCCGCGGAGCCCGCCAAGGGCCCCGCCCTCGATACGGATTCCGCGCGCTCGGCGCTCAACAGACTCCTGCCGCATCACGCGGAGCAGATCCGGCTCAGACTCGTCCCCGCACGGGGCGCCGAGGACCGCTTCCGCGTCACCGGCACGGCCGGGCGGATCCAGGTGTCCGGCACGACGCCCGCGGTCCTGCTCACCGGCGTCCACTGGTACCTCAAGTACGTGTGCGGGACCCATATCGCCTGGAACGGCAGCCAGTTGAACCTGCCGGCCCGGCTGCCCGCGCCGTCGCGGCCGTTGGAGCGGCGCACCTCGCTCCCGCACCGGTTCGCGCTGAACGACACGAACGACGGGTACACCGCGCCGTACGCCGACTGGGCCTACTGGGAGCGGATGATCGACGTGCTCGCGGTGCACGGCTGCAACGAGGTGATGGTGATCGCGGGCGCGGAGGCCGTGTACCACCGGGTGCTGCGGGAGTTCGGCTACTCCGACGCGGAGGCCCGTTCCTGGCTGCCCGCCCCCTCGCACCAGCCCTGGTGGCTGCTGCAGAACCTCTCCGACTACGGCGGCCCGCTCTCCCACGAACTCCTCGCCGAGCGCGTGGAGTTGGGGCAGCGGATCGTGCGCAGGCTGCGCGAGCTCGGCATCGCCCCGGTCTTCCCCGGCTACTACGGGAGCGTGCCCGACGGGTTCGTCGAGCGCAACGGCGGCGACGCGAAGGTGGTGCCGCAGGGCGTCTGGCACGGGTTCCCGCGGCCGGACTGGCTCGACCCGCGCACCACGGCCTTCAAAGAGGTCGCCGCCTCCTTCTACCGGCACCAGAAGGACCTCTTCGGGGCCGCCGCCCACTTCAAGATGGACCTGCTGCACGAGGGCGGAACGGCCGGCGACGTGCCCGTGCCGGACGCCGCGCGGGGCGTGGAGGCCGCCCTGCAGGCGGCACATCCCGGAGCCACCTGGGTGATTCTCGGCTGGGAGGCCAATCCGCTTCCCGCGCTGCTGGACGCCGTCGACCGCGAGCGGATGCTGATCGTCGACGGCGTCTCGGACCGGTTCGCGAGCGTCACGGACCGGGAGAAGGACTGGGGCGGCACCCCGTACGCGTTCGGGACCATCCCCAACTTCGGCGGGCGCACCACCATCGGGGCGCGCACCCACATCTGGAACGAGAAGTTCTTCGCCTGGCGCGACAAGGCGGGCAGCGCGCTGACCGGCACGGCCTTCCTGCCGGAGGCCACCGACCGGGACCCCGCCGCCTTCGAGCTCTTCTCGGAACTGGCCTGGACGCGGGGCCCGGTGGACCGGGCGGAGTGGTTCTCCTCGTACGCCGACTTCCGCTACGGCAGCCCGGACCACGGCGCAAGGGCCGCCTGGCGGGCGCTGAACGACACCGCCTACCAGCACACCGCCGTCGAGCGCAGCGACCCGCACGACTCGCTCTTCGCCGCCCGGCCCGACCTCGCGGCCGCCCGCGCCGCCGAGTACGCGCCGCGCGCCCTCACCTACGACCCGGGCCGCTTCGACGCCGCGCTCGCCGGGCTGCTCGGGGTGGCGGGCAAGCTGCGGGGCAGCGCCGCCTACCGCTACGACCTGGTGGACGTCGCCCGGCAGGCCCTCGCCCACCGCAGCCGGCAGCTCCTGCCGCAGCTGCGGACGGCGTACGCCCGCAAGGACCGGGAGACCTTCGACACGCTGGCGAAGCTGTGGCTGCGCCTGATGCGGCTCGCGGACGACGTGACGGGCACCGACCCGGCGTTCCTGCTCGGGCCGTACGTCGAGGCCGCCCGGCGGATGGGGACGAGCGCCGCCGAGAGCGCCGAGTTCGAGCGGACCGCCAAGGTGCTCATCACCGTCTGGGGCGACCGCGCCACGTCCGACGCGGGGAAGCTGCACGACTACGCCAACCGCGAATGGCACGGCCTGCTGGCCGACTTCTACGTGCCCCGCTGGCAGAAGTGGCTCGACGAGCTGTCCGACGCGCTGGCCGCGGAGCGGGCGCCGAAGGCCGTCGACTGGTTCGCGTTCGAGGAGCCGTGGACGCGGGAGCGCAAGGACTATCCGCTGCGCCCGGTCGGCTCGGCGCACCGGACGGCGGCGCGGGTACGGGACGTCCTGGCCCGCGCGCCCTACCAGGGCACCCTGACGGTCACCGCGGATCCTTCCACCGTCCCGCCGGGCGGCACCGCCCGTCTGGAGGCCGTCTTCCGCAACGTCAACGGGCTGCGCGCCACCGGCCGCGTCGACTTCTCGTTGACCGGCCTCGACGCGGAGCCCACCGGCCCCGTCTCGCTGCCGAGGGTGGCGCCGGCGGGGACGGGCAAGGTGGCGTGGCGGGCCACGACACCCGAGGCCCCGCTCGACCGGCCGCTGCGGCCGCTGCCGTACGAGATCGCCGTCACGTACGGCCCCGCCGGGGAGCCGCGGGTGCGGACCGTCCACGACGGGACCCTCTTCGAGGCGGGCCCGGTGAGCGGCGGCTGGAAGAAGCACAGCAACAACTCCGCGGTCTTCGGGGAGCTGGACGGGCGGTACGCGATCAACGGTGCCGGCGCCGACCTGTGGAAGGGCACGACGGAGTTCGGGGCGCTGTACCGGGAGGGCGCGCTGCGGGACGGAGTCTCGGTGACGGTGCGGGTGGACGCCCAGGCCGTGACCGGGCCGTGGGCGCGGGCGGGCCTCATCAGCCGCGCGGCGCTGGGCACACCGGGCTCCCGCGGGTTCGTGGACCTCGCCGTGACGCCGGCCAACGGGGTCGTGCTGTCGTACGACACGAACGGCGACGGCACCCTGGACACGTACCAGCGGCTCACCGGGATCAAGGCGCCGGTGCTGCTGCGGCTCTCGCGCGCGGGCGACTCCTTCACCGGGGCGTGCTCCACGGACGACGGGCGGACGTGGCGGACGGTGGCGTCGGTGCGGGTGGCCGGGGCGGTGGCCGCGCAGGACGTGGGGCTCTTCATGAGCGCGACGAACGGGGGTGACGGGGGCCGCGGGACGGTGGAGTTCAGCGGATGGGACGTGGCGTAGGGCCCGGGCGCGCGGAGGTGGGCCCGGGTGCGCGGAGGTGGGCCGGAACCGACGGTTCCGGCCTGCCCCCGGCCCGGCGGACACCGAAGTCCTCGACCGCGCACCGAAATGCGGGTGACGTACGAGGAGGGGGGTGCCAGAGTGGCGGCATGGATGACGACTGGGAGAAGCGGCTCGCGGCGGCGTGGGACACCCTGGATGCGTACGGCGAGGAGAACGCCGGCGAGTTCCGCGCGCTGATCGACGGGCTGGCCGCCGAGCTGCCCGCCAAAGACCCGGTCGCCCCCTTCGAGCGGGCCTGCGCCTTCGACTCCACGGGCCACTCCGACCGTGCCGTCCCCCTCTACCGGGAGGCGCTGGAGCGCGGCATCGAGGGGCTCCGCAGGCGGCGGGCCCTCGTCCAGCTGGCCAGCTCGCTGCGGAACACCGGCCGCGCCGAGGAGGGCGTCGCCCTGCTCACGCCCGAACTGGACGCGCCGTCCGACGCGTTGGACGACGCCGTGCGTGCCTGCCTGGCACTGTGTCTCGCGAACCTCGGGCGCGAGCGGGAAGGGCTCGCCCTGGTGCTCGGCGCCCTCGCGCCCCACCTGCCGCGCTACCAGCGGTCGATGGCCAACTACGCCCGCCTGCTCGTGGCGGACGCCCCGGCCTGAGCGGCGGACACGCCGGCACGAGGTGACCATCCGACGATTCGCTCGTTTTGCTGAACGTGTCGTCGAATGTGCAGTCACCCGCGAAGTCCCCGAAGTCCTCGAAGTCCCCCGGGGCCGGCGGCCCCGCCCCCGTCGTCGACGTGGAGCAGGCGGAGGCCGCCCTCGTCGAGCACTACCCGCGGCTCGTCCGGCTCGCCTACCTCGTGCTGCCGCCGCACCTCGGCCGCAACCGGCGGGTCCTGACCGCCCACGCCCTGACCCAGCGCGCCCTGCCGCGCGGCCGCAAGACGGGTGACCCTGCGGTCGTCCCCGCGCAGCGCGGCCCCGGACCGCACGGCGACCCCGCGTACACCTACGTACGTCTGCAGGTGATCCGCGGCGCCCTGGAGGCCGGGGTCCCGCTGCGCTGGACGGCCTGGCCGAAGCGGGCCCAGCTGCCGCCGCTGCTGCCGCAGGTGCGCGGCCTTCGGCTCTTCCCGCGCTCGGGCGGCTCCGACGAACTCGCCCTGGACCAGGCGCTCTCCCGGCTCTCCTGCGAGGCCCGCGCCGCCTACGCGCTGCGCGGCCTCGAAGGACTCGACGACGACGCGGTGTACGCGGTGCTCGCAGCCGCCGGCTGCGACGACCCCGAGGACGCGCTGGACGAGGCCGACGAGCTCGACGAGGCCGACGACATCACCGAAGGCGCCGAGAGCGGCGGCCGCCACGCGCTCCTCGCCTCCCCCGAGTTCGACCCCTGCTCCCTGCAGGCCAGGCCGACCGACCTGATGCGGCGCAGACAGCACATGAAGGCCGCCGGTGTCGCGGCCGCCGCCGCGCTGGTGTGCGGGGCGCTGCTCGGGCTGCCCGGCGACGGCTGGGGCCCCGACGGCGCCGCCGCTCCCCCGTACGCGAAGAACCCGGCGGCGCAGGCCGCGCTCGATCCGGGGAAGCTGAGCGTGGCCACCGCGGGGGCGTGGAAACGTTCCTCGCGCACCGACTTCTCCGTGTGGCCCGCGCGCGGCAACCTCGTCGACGACCGGGAACTGCTCCGCCGCGCCCTCGCCGTGTGGGCGCGGCCCGGTGAGTCCGTGCAGGTCTCGGCGACGCCGGGCACCCCGGCCGGGGCGCCGCCCGGACCCGCCCGGCTGCTCTACGCGGGCGACGTCGACTCCGCGCGCGTGGTGCTGCTCTACGACGGCCTGCGCGTCGTGCGGTACGCCGAGCCCAGGGAGGGCACCAGCGGCGCCGCGCTCGACTTCGCCCGCGTGGACGGGGCGGACGGCACCGAGGCGGGCGCCGTCGTCGTCGACCGCGCCGACGGCAACATCCGCTATCTGACCGCCCCGTGGATCAAGTCCGCGTCAGTGCAGAACCTGCTGAAGCCCGCCGCGGCCGCGGTCCCGCTGCACCGCTCCGCGGACGGCGTCACCGACCCGTTCGCCGGGCCGATGCAGGACGGGCGGTGCGCCTCGTGGAACGCGCTGCGGCTGCGCGACCACTCCGGCGCGGCCCGGCTCTCCACCGACCTCGGCGAGCTCGTCCCCGCCCATCTGACCGCCGGTCGCCCCGAGGCCCCGCGCGAGGCCACGCCCGCCGAGTGGTCGAAGTCGGCCTGCTCCCTCGCCTCGGTGCGCTCGCACGGCGTGCGGACCGTGAACTCCTGGACGTACGCCCGTCAGGCGCTGCCCGAGGCCAACGGCGTCGCCGACTGGGTCTGCACCCGCGCCGACACCTGGCAGGGCGAGGGCACCCGGGTCCTCGCCCAGTTCCAGACCGCCGACGGGCCGGTGGGCGCCGTCGCCGCCAAGGCCGAGGACACCCCGGCGTGCGGCGGCCGCGACCCGCACGTCCTCGCGGGCGTGCTGTGGAAGTCCCGGGCGGGCAGCTGGTACCTCCTCGGCGCGGGCAGCAAGGACGTCACCTCCATCACGGCGTCCGGCGGCACCCGCGCGGCCGGGAACACCCTGGCCGCCCCGACGCAGCGGACCGCCAAGGCGCGGCTGAGCGGCGAGCTCGCGAACGGCAAGAAGGTGCAGACGCTGCGGTAGCCGCCCCGAAGTTCCCCGCGCAGACCCCTGTACCGCGGAACTACCGGTCAGTACATTGACGCCATGTCTAATACGCAGAGCCGGGTGCCCGGGCCCGTCGCGTCCGAGCACATACCGCTCAAGGCACGCAACGTCTCCTTCTCCTGGGAGAACACCCCGCTCCACTGGCTGCCGAACGATCCGTTCACCACGCACATGATCAACGTGCTGCATCTGCTGCTGCCCGCGGGTGAGCGCTGGTTCGTGCACGTCTACAAGCAGGTGCTGCCGCTCATCCGCGACGAGCGGCTGCGCGAGGACGTCATCGGGTTCATCGGCCAGGAGGCCATGCACTCGCAGGCCCACGACGAGGTCCTGCCGCACCTCAAGGAGCAGGGGCTCGACCCCACCCCGTACACCGCGCAGGTCGACTGGCTCTTCGAGAAGCTGCTCGGCGACCGGACGCTGCCGCCCGGCAAGGCCCGGAAGTGGTGGCTGATGGAGCGCGTGGCGATCATCGCGGCCATCGAGCACTACACCGCCTTCCTCGGCGACTGGGTGCTCAACGCCGAGGAGCTGGACCGCAGGGGCGCCGACCCGACGATGCTGGACCTGCTGCGCTGGCACGGCGCCGAGGAGGTCGAGCACCGCTCCGTCGCCTTCGAGCTGTTCATGCACGTCGACGGCGGGTACCGGCGCCGGGCCAGGACGTGGGCGACGGCGTTCACCGCGCTCGTCTTCCTCTGGCAGCGCGGCGCGCGGTTCTTCATGGAGAACGACCCGACGCTGACCGACGGCAAGGCGACCTTCAAGGACTTCCACCGGAGCACCAGGGCGGGGACGCTGCCCACCACCGGGGCGATGATCCGCTCCATCCCGCGCTATCTCAGCCGCGACTACCACCCCTCGCAGGAGGGCAGCACCGCGCAGGCCGTCGCCTATCTCGCGTCATCGCCCGCCGCCGTCGCCGCGGCCGCCGCCGAGAAGGGGTCGCTCTGACATGCCCCGCATCCGCACCGTCGCCCTCGTCACCGGCGCCGCCCTGCTCACCCGGCGTGCGATGCGCCGCCGCATCGGGGCCTCCCCGCTCTGGCCGCTGCCCGCCCTGGAGGAGCCCGTGTCCGGCCGGCCGCGCTCGCGTGCGCTGCGGCTGACCGTGGCCCGGCACGAGCAGATCGCCGAGGGCGTCGTCCAACTGCGGCTCGAAGGCGCGAAGTTGCCGCCCTGGGAGCCGGGCGCCCACCTCGATCTGGTGCTGCCGTCGGGGCTCGTGCGGCAGTACTCGCTCTGCGGCGACCCCGAGGACTCCTCCTCGTACACCGTGGCAACCCGGCTGATCGCCGCAGGGCAGGGCGGCCGGGGCGGTTCGCTTGAGGTGCACGAGCGGCTGCGCGAGGGCGTCGAGGTCGAGGTGCGCGGGCCGCGCAACCGCTTCCCGCTCGCCGACGCGGCGTCGTACGTCTTCGTGGCGGGCGGCATCGGCATCACCCCGATCCTGCCGATGTTGCGCGCCGTGGAGGCGGCCGGGGCTCCGTGGCGGCTGCTGTACGGGGGCCGCTCGCGCGGCTCGATGCCGTTCCTCGAAGAGGTGGAGAAGCTCGGCGGCGCCGGGCGCGGGCGGGTCACCGTGGTCGCCGAGGACGAGGACGGGCTGCCGGACGTGGCCGCCTTCCTCGCCGGTGCCCCGCGCGAGGCCGCCGTCCACGTGTGCGGTCCCGAGCCCCTGATGGAGGCCGTGGACGCCGCGCTGCCCGAAGGGTGCACGCTGCACCTGGAGCGGTTCTCGCCGCGCGCCGACGCCGAGGGCAACACCGCCTTCGAGGTCGAACTGCGGCGCAGCGGGCGCACCGTGGCGGTCGCCGCGGACACCACGGTGCTCGCCGCGGTGCGTGCCGCGCTGCCCGACACCGCGTACAGCTGCGAGCAGGGCTTCTGCGGCACGTGCCAACAGCGCGTCGTGGAGGGCGAGATCGACCACCGCGACGAGCTCCTCACGGACGGCGAGCGGGCGCGCTCCATGCTCATCTGCGTCTCGCGGGCGCGCGGCGAACGGCTCGTGCTCGACATGTGAGACGGCGGGCGCACCGGCCCGTAGAGGGGCCGGTTCCGCTCGGTAAGGTGTTCGTATGACAACCGGGGTGCGCCGCAGGATGGGTGTCGAGGAGCGGCGGGAGCAGTTGATCGGGGTCGCGCTCGAACTGTTCAGCCACCGCTCGCCCGACGACGTCTCCATCGACGAGATAGCAGCGGCCGCGGGCATCTCGCGCCCGCTGGTCTACCACTACTTCCCCGGCAAACTCAGCCTGTACGAGGCGGCGTTGCGCCGGGCGGCGGAGGATCTGGCGGGACGGTTCGTGGAGCCGCACGAGGGTCCGCTCGGGGCGCGGCTGCTGCGGGTGATGGGGCGCTTCCTCGCCTTCGTCGACGAGCACGGGCCCGGGTTCTCGGCGCTGATGCGGGGCGGCCCCGCGGTCTCGGCGGTCTCCGCGGGCGGCGCGTACGCGCAGGAGGCCGTCTCGACGACGAACGCGCTGATCGACTCGGTGCGGCAGGCGGCGTACGACCAGATCCTCGCGCACCTCGGCGTCTCCGACCCGCCCGCCCGGCTCGAACTGGTCGTGCGGTCGTGGATCTCGCTGGCCGAGTCGACGGCGCTGATCTGGCTGGACGGGCGGCGCATCCCGCGCGCGGAGCTGGAGTTGCAACTGGTGCACGACTTCGCGGCGCTGACCGCGGTGAGCGCGGCGTACGACCCTGAGATGGCGGAGCTGCTGCGCACGATCCTCGCCGCGGAGCCGTCGGACGGCCCGTTCGCCGAACTGATCGAACGGCTGGTGGCACTCGCCCCGTGACCACCGCGCACCTGTCCGTCCGCCGCGCGACGGGCGACGACATCGACACGCTCGTCTCCCTGTACGAGGGCGCGGCCCGCTGGATGCTGGAGCACGGCATCGCCCAGTGGCAGCCGGGCGCCAAGGACGAGCGGCACTTCGGCCGGCTGATCGAGTCGCCGACGGCGCAGGTGTGGATCGCCCACGACGGGACCGCTCTCGGTGCGTACGAGCTGTGGTGGTCCGACGAGCAGGCGTGGGGCGTGCGGGCGCCGGTGGCCGGGTACGTGCACCGGCTGATGACCCGCCGCGGCGCCCCCGCGGGCACCGGCCGCGCCCTGCTCCGGGACGCGGAGCGGCGCATCGCCGAGGCGGGGCGCACCCTGTCCCGGCTGGACTGCGTGGCGACCAATCCCCGGCTGCGCACGTACTACGAGGCGGCCGGTTACGCGGTCGTGGGGGAACTGGCCGACAAGGCGGCCGCGGACGGTACGTCGTACGGCGTGCTGCTGCTGGAGAAGCCGCTCGGCTAGGACCGTTCGTCCGGGCAGACCCGCAGGGCCAGCAGTGCGATGTCGTCCTCGCGGTCGTGGCCCAGGCAGGCGAGCAGGGTGTCGCACAGGGCCGTGACGCCGAGCGGCGCGTCCGCCGCGACGGTGCGCAGGTGTTCCATGGAGACGGCGAGGTCCGTGCCGCGGGTCTCGATGAGCCCGTCGGTGACCATGAGGAACCGGTCGGTGGGGCGCAGCACGGTCTCGGTCGGCGCCGGTCTGTCCAGGCCGAGGCCGAGCAGCGGGCCCTTCGCGCCGAGGTAGTCGGCCGTGCCGTCGTCGCGGACGACGAGGGGCGGGATGTGTCCGGCGTTGGCGACACGGGTGCGGCCGGTCGCCGGGTCGACGAGGGCCAGGCAGAGGGTGGCCGTCACGTCCGGGTGGTAGCGCTGCAGCATCCGGTCGAGGCGGCGGGCGAGCGCCGTGGGGTCGGCGTCCTCGACGCAGTAGGCGCGCAGCGCGTGCCGGATCTCCACCATGACCGTGGCGGCCTCCAGGGAGTGGCCGACGACGTCGCCGATGCCGGTGAGGAGGCCCTGCGCGGTGCCGAGCGAGGCGTAGAAGTCGCCGCCGATCTCCGTGTCGCGGGAGGCGGGTTCGTAGCGGACGACGACTTCGGTGCCGGGGGTCTGCGGCACGTGCGCGGGCAGGAAGCTGCGCTGCAGGGTCAGCGCGATGTGGCGCTCCATCTCGTACATGAGGAGTCGCTCGGCGGCGACCGCGGTGGCGTGCGCGAGCCGCCCCACCAGGCGGCCGGTGTCGGGCAGCGGCCCTCGGGCGTACGCGGGGGTGGCGAGGCACACCGGTGCGCAGCCCTCGCGGGAGCGGGCCAGGGCGAGCCGGGCGCCCTCGGGGAGTTCGCCGCCGCCGGACGGTTCTGTGTGGAAGAAGCCGGACGGCCACAGGGCGGCGGGCACGACGGTGTCGCGGACCCCGACGCGGCCCGTCATGTCGCGCTGGATGAGCCGGGCGACGGTCGCGTGCGCCCCGTCGTCGGGCAGCGCGGCGGCGGCCCTGCGCCGCGACAGGCCCCGGTGGAGTTCGCCGTCGTCGCCGACGATGAACGCGGCGGCGGGGCCGTGGGTGAGCCGGGCGGCGCCGGTCGCGGCGGCCTCGGCGAGCTCGCGCGGGCAGCGGGCCGACTGCACGGCGAGGATCGTCTCGGCGAGCCGGGTCAGATGGCCGGCCTGTGCCTCGGCGTCGCTGCGGTGGCGGGCCCCGCGGGCCGCGGCGCGCACCACGGCCTGGATCTCCTCCGGCTCGGCGGGCACCGTCAGATAGGCCTCGCCGCCCGCGTCGAGTCCGCGGCACCGGTCGGCGGGGGCGGTGCGGGCGGCGGAGAAGTGCACGACGGGCAGGGCGGCGAAGGGCGGCGACTCCTTGAGCCTGCGGCACAGGTCGAAGCCGCTCATGTCGGGCAGGCCGACGTCGACGAGCGCCACGTCGGGGAGGTGCCCCGCGCGGCGGCGCGCGTCGAGCTCGACGAGGGCCTCGCCCGCGCTGGCGGCGAGGACCACCCGGTGGCCGTCCCTGCGCAGGACCGCGCCCAGTGCGTATCGGCTGGCGGCGACGTCGTCGACCACCAGAATCGTGGTGCCTGCCTTGCCGTTGACGCTCACGCGGGGCCCCTTTGGGGCTGGTGGTGCAGACCTCCCTCGGGTCTGCCTCCTTAAATTAGCGTCCCGGCGGGCGCTCCGGGAGATGACGGCGCCGCTGCGACCGGGACCGGTGAAGATCCCGGAACTGCGTACGACTGGCGCGGACTTGACGATAGGATCTTCGACCGTCCGGGGACGGGGTGTGTGCGGTACGCTCCGGGGCTCGCGTCCGGACCCGCGGTCGCGGGGGGCCGGGGCCGCGGGGGCCCGGGGACGCCGCGCTTCGGTGGGGCGGCCGCTCTCGTGACCTTCGCGTTCCGCACGGCGTTCACCGGGGTGTCCGGCCCGCCACCGGTCCGCCCACGCCCTCCGTACCCGCTCCCGCACGCGACTCCCGCACCTCTGAGGGACTTCATGACCCAGAACGTCACCGCCGCGCCCGCCGCCACCGACTCCGCGTCCGCCCGCCAGTGGTGGCGCGACGCGGTCATCTACCAGGTCTACCCGCGCAGTTTCGCCGACGGCGACGGCGACGGCATGGGCGACCTGCCCGGCATCACGGCCCGCCTCCCGCACCTGCGCGACCTCGGCGTCGACGCCGTCTGGCTCTCCCCCTTCTACGCCTCGCCGCAGGCCGACGCGGGGTACGACGTCGCCGACTACCGGGCCGTCGACCCGATGTTCGGCGCCCTCTCCGACGCCGAGACCCTCCTCCGCGAGGCCCACGCCCTCGGTCTGCGCGTCATCTTCGACATCGTGCCCAACCACTGCTCCGACCGGCACGAGTGGTTCCGCCAGGCGCTGCGCGAGGGCCCGGGGTCGGCGGCGCGGGACCGCTTCCACTTCCGGCCCGGCACGGGCGCGGCGGGCGAACTCCCGCCGAACGACTGGGAGTCGGTGTTCGGCGGGCCCGCCTGGAGCCGGGTGCCCGACGGCGCCTGGTACCTGCACCTCTTCGCGCCGGAGCAGCCCGACTTCAACTGGGACCACCCCGCGGTCCACGCGGAGTTTCGCTCCGTGCTGCGGTTCTGGCTCGGCCTCGGCGTGGACGGCTTCCGCATCGACGTCGCACACGGCCTGGTCAAGGCGTCCGGGCTGCCCGACATCGGCCACGCCGAACAGGTCAAGCTGCTGGGCAAGCAGGCCGTGCCGTACTTCGACCAGGACGGCGTGCACGCCATCTACCGCGACTGGCGGCGGATCCTGGAGGAGTACGGGGCCGAGCGCATCGCCGTCGCCGAGGCATGGACCCCGACGGTCGAGCGCAGCGCCCGCTACCTCCGCCCCGACGAGCTGCACCAGGCCTTCAACTTCGAGTATCTGACGACCGGTTGGGACGCCGCCGCGCTGCGCGCCGTCATCGACCGCTCGCTGACCGCGATGAACGCCGTGGACGCGCCCGCCACGTGGGTGCTCTCCAACCACGACGTCGTACGCCACCGCACGCGCCTGGCCGACGGCGACGCGGCCCGCGGCCTGCGCCGGGCACGGGCGGCCACCCTGCTGATGCTGGCGCTGCCCGGCTCCGCCTACCTCTACCAGGGCGAGGAGCTCGGCCTGCCCGAGGTCACGGAGTTGCCGGCCGAGGTGCGCCAGGACCCGGCGTTCTTCCGCAGCACCGGACAGGACGGCACGCGGGACGGCTGCCGGGTGCCGATGCCGTGGTCCGGGCGGCACCGGCCCTTCGGGTTCGGGCCCGTGGCGGGCGGTCCGAGCTGGCTGCCGCAGCCGGACTCCTGGGAGCACCTCACGGTGGCGGCGCAGACCGGAGACCCCGCGTCCACCCTCGAGTTCTACCGGCGGGCGCTCGCCGTGCGCCGCGCCCATCCGGCGCTCGGCGCGGGGCGCGACATCGCGTGGCTGCCGTCGCCCGAGGGCGTGCTCGCCTTCCGTCGCACCGCCCCCGGCGGCGCGTTCGTCTGCACGGTCAACCTCACGGCGGCGCCCCTCGCGGTGCCCACCCCCGGCACGCCGCTGCTCGCGAGCGCGGACACCGAGCCGGGCGCGGAGGTCGAGTCGGGCGCGGAGACCGAGCCGGGCGCGGGGCGGACCGTACTCCCGGCGGATTCAACGGTCTGGTGGGCAGCCTGAGATACGACCGGTACAGTCCGGTCCTGTGACCGCACGGCTAGCCGACATCGCAGCCCAGGCGGGGGTCAGCGAAGCGACAGTAAGCCGCGTGCTCAACGGCAAGCCGGGCGTCGCCGCGGGCACCCGCCAGTCCGTCCTCGCCGCCCTCGACGTCCTCGGCTACGAACGGCCGGTGCGGCTGCGGCAGCGCAGCGCGGGCCTGGTCGGGCTGATCACCCCGGAGCTGGAGAACCCGATCTTCCCGGCGCTCGCGCAGGTGATCGGGCAGGCCCTGACCCGGCAGGGGTACACGCCGGTGCTCGCCACCCAGACCCCGGGCGGCTCCACCGAGGACGAGCTCACCGAGATGCTGGTGGACCGCGGCGTCGCCGGGATCATCTTCGTCTCGGGCCTGCACGCGGACACCACCGCGGACATGGGGCGCTACGAGCGGTTGCGCGCCCAGGACGTCCCGTTCGTCCTGGTGGACGGCTTCGCGCCGGCGGTGCGGGCGCCGGCCATCTCGCCCGACGACCGGGCGGCGACGCGTCTCGCGGTGACCCACCTGGTCTCGTTGGGCCATACACGCATCGGGCTGGCCCTCGGCCCGCTGCGGTTCGTTCCCGTACAGCGGAAGATCGAGGGCTTCGTCCGCACGATGCAGGAGCTGGTGGGTCTCTCCCCCGCCGACATCGAGACGGATCTGGTCCAGCACTCTCTGTACACGCTGGAGGGCGGGCAGGCGGCGGCCGACGCGCTCCTGGAGCGCGGCTGCACGGCCGTCGTGTGCGCCAGCGACATGATGGCGCTCGGCGCGATCCGGGCGGCGCGCCAGCGCGGCCTCGAGGTGCCGGACGACGTCTCCGTGGTCGGGTTCGACGACTCCCCGCTGATCGCCTTCACCGATCCGCCGCTGACCACGGTGCGCAAACCGGTCCCCGCGATGGGCCAGGCGGCGGTCCGCACCCTCCTGGAGGAGCTCGGCGGCACCCCCGCACCGCCCGGCGAATTCGTCTTCATGCCCGAGCTGGTGGTCCGCGGTTCGACGGCCTCGGGACCCAGGCGCCCCTAGGGGTACACCCCGCTCGCAGCCTCCTTCCTTCGGCGTAGGGAATGCGGCCCGAACCCGACCAGGGGATGATCGGTCGAAGGGTGTGGATCTGGCAGACTCTGTCCCTATGGGTGAGACGACCGTGACGACACTTGAAGGCCGGCAACGGCCCGTGGCATCACCCGGCGCGGCCGAGCGGAACAGCCGCGATGGGCGGGGCCTCGCACGTCGTCTCCGGGATCTGCGCACCCCCCGCCGCCCCCGTCTGTGGTTCGAGATCCTCCTCATCGCGGTCAGTTACTGGACGTACTCGCTGATCCGCAACGCCGTGCCGGAACAGAAGACGCAGGCGCTGCGCAACGCGGACTGGATCTGGCGGGTCGAGCAGGATCTGGGCATAGCGGTCGAGCAGAGCGTCAACCACGCCGTGGACTCGGTGACATGGCTCATCGTCGGCATGAACTACTACTACGCGACGCTGCACTTCGTGGTGACCCTCGGCGTCCTGGTGTGGCTCTTCCGCAGCCACCCGGGGCGGTACGCGGCCGCCCGCCTGGTCCTCTTCGCCACGACGGCGGTGGCCCTGGTCGGCTACTACCTGTATCCGCTGGCGCCGCCGCGCCTGATGAACGGCTCCGACTTCATCGACACGGTGGTGGTCCACCACACGTGGGGCTCGATGGCCTCCGGCGACCTGAAGAACATGTCGAACCAGTACGCGGCGATGCCGTCCATGCATATCGGCTGGTCCCTGTGGTGCGGTCTGACGATCTTCGCTCTGGCGTCGGTGCCGTGGGTGCGGGTCCTCGGCCTGCTCTACCCCACGGCGACGCTGCTCGTGATCGTGGCGACCGCCAACCACTTCTGGCTGGACGCGGTCGGCGGCATGATCTGCCTGACCTTCGGCTTCCTGGTGGCCCGCCTCTGGTACGGCTCCCTGCCGTACGCGCTGACGCGCGAGGTGGCGGTGCGGGGGGCGGCGGGGGCCGAGGGGGAGCCCGGGAGCGGGACTCCCCCGCGCGAACGCGTCCAGCGCGACTAGGCGAACGACTCGTCGCCGTCCCAGTTCACGTGGACGACCTCGGGGGCCAGGCCGTGCAGGACCGCGCGGCCGACGTCCTTCTTGAAGCGGTCGATCAGACCCGTCACGTCGCTCAGCGGGTACCTGCCGTCCAGGGCGCCGAGCAGGGCCTCCGGTGAGACGTCGACCGCGCGGGCGAGCTGCTGGGTGTTCTCGGGGCGGTTGTTCCAGCCGCCGGCGTTGTTGCGGCCGACGTGGATGGACTCGGCCGCGGTGAGGGCGGAGGCGCCCGCCTCGTGGATCAGGTTCTGACCGGCCACGGGGCGCGCGGTCAGGTGGAAGAGCGAGCCCTTGATCGTCGCCGAGGAGTCGCCCGTCTTGCGGTCCCTGACCTCGCCGCCGCTGGTGAGCATCACGTTGAGGTGGACGGCGAGTTGCACCGTACGGTCGCCGTCGCGCACGGTCACCGTCACGGGCCGGGAGATGAGGTTGTTGCCGCCGTTGTTGCGGCACTCGGGCCCGAACTGGAACCCGGCGAGCGTCCGGTCCTGGCCGACGATGATGTCCAGGAGCTGGTTCCAGCCGACGCGGGGCGCGGCCTGGGTGTCGGCCACGCGCTGTACGGGGGCGGCGGCCTCGTGTGCGGAGTGATCGTGCGCGGCGTGGTCGTGTGCGGCGGGCGCGGGCCCCGACAGCACCCGGTGGGCGTTGGCCTCGGCCTCGCGCTCGAAGCGGTCGGAGGGGTCCGACACCTTGAGGCCGTCGCCGTGGTCGGTGCCGGCGACGGGGCCCTGGCGCTGCTGGATGACGTGGGTCAGCTCGTGGGCGAGCGTGTGCCGGTCCGCGCCGCCGTCACCGATGACGACGTGGCTTCCGGAGGTGTAGGCGCGGGCGCCCACCTCGGCGGCGGAGTCCTTCGCGGCGCTGTCGTCGTGGATGCGGACGTCGGAGAAGTCCGCGCCGAGCCGGGCCTCCATGTCGGTACGGGTCGAGGCGTCGAGCGGACGCCCGCCGGCGCGCAGCACGTCGTGGACGGCGGACCGCTGGACGACCTCGGCGACGGCGGCGTTGCCCGCGGTGCGCTGCAGGGCGAGCACGTCCCGCGCCGACATGCCCTCCGCGGTCGACGGCACGGCGACGCCCCGGACCGGCGCACGGTCGATCCGCTCCCCGTCGACGGGTCGGACGGTTTCGCGGGCACGCATGTGGCCTCCAGACAGACGAACTCGAACTCTTCCTGGATACGTGACGGGCGAGCCGAAGGCCAGGTGCGCGAGGGCAGGGTTCGGTGCCCGATGGGGCAGTGGGGGCGGCGTTGCGGCGGTGCGGGGCGGTGGCGGGGCGCGGATAGAAGGTGGCGACACGCGGCGAGGGCGGCGCCCGGCCAAAGGCACCGCCGGACGACGGCACCGCAGGCCGAGGGCAGCGCGGCGCCTTACGCCCCGCAGAGCTCGTCGGCGCGGGGCACCTACGCCCCCGTAAAACCGCCCAAGGCCTACGCCCCGTAGAACCGCTCCTCCACCACCGCTCGCGCTCGGCGCGTGATCCTGCGGTAGTCGTCCAGCATGTCGCCGACGTGGCCCGCGTCGTAGCCCAAGTACCGTCCGACGGCGGCGAGTTCGCGGCCGTCGGAGGGGAACGTGTCGCCCGCGCGGCCGCGCACCAGCATCACCGCGTTGCGCACCCGCGCGGCGAGGACCCACGCCTCGTCGAGGATCGCGGCCTCCTCCGTCGGGATCAACTCGGCCGCGCGGGCCGCCGCCAGCGCGTCACGGGTGCGGGTGGTCCGCAGGCCCGGTTCGGCCCAGCCGTGCTCCAACTGCAGGAGCTGCACGGTCCATTCGACGTCGGAGAGACCGCCCCGGCCCAGCTTGGCGTGCAGCGTCGGGTCCGCGCCGCGCGGCATCCGCTCCGCCTCCATGCGCGCCTTGAGGCGGCGGATCTCCCGGACCGCGTCCTCGCCGAGCCCCTCCACCGGATAGCGCAGCGGGTCGACGAGGTCGATGAACGCGCGGCCCAGCTCCTCGTCGCCCGCGACCGGTTCGGCCCGCAGCAGCGCCTGGGACTCCCAGACGAGCGACCAGCGGCGGTAGTACGCCGCGTAAGAGCCCAGCGTGCGGACCAGCGGCCCACTCCTGCCCTCCGGACGCAGATCCGCGTCGATGAGCAACGGCGGGTCGGCGGAGGGCAGTTGGAGCAGCCGGCGCATCTCGGCGACCACCTTGGCCGCGGCCTTCGCCGCCTCCTGCTCGTCGGCGCCCTCGCGCGGCTCGTGCACGAACAGCACGTCCGCGTCGGAGCCGTAACTCAGCTCGTGGCCGCCGAAGCGGCCCATGCCGATGACCGCGAAACGGGTGGGCAGCGTGTCGCCCCAGCCCTCGCGGACGACCGCGCGCAGGGTGCCCGCGATGGTGGCGGCCGTCAGGTTCGTGACCGCGTCGCCCACCCGGTCGACGAGCGTGCCGGGGTCGGCCTCGGCGGGGCTCTCCTCGGTGCCGTACGAGCCGATGATGTCGCCCGCGGTGGTGCGGAACAGCTCGCGGCGGCGCACGCCGCGCGCCGCCGTCACGGCCTGCTCGGCGCCGTCCGCGCGGCGCACCGCGGCCAGGATCTCCTGGTCGAGGGCGCCGCGGCCGCGCGGCTCCAGACCGCGGGCGTCACCGAGCAGAGCGACCGCCTCGGGGGCGCGCAGCAGCAGGTCGGGGGCGAGGCGCCCGGCGGACAGGACGCGGGCGAGGTTCTCGGCGGCGGCGCCCTCGTCGCGCAGCAGCCGCAGGTACCAGGGGGTCTTGCCCAGCGCGTCGGAGACCTTGCGGAAGCCGAGGAGACCGGCGTCGGGGTCGGCGGAGTCCGCGAACCAGCCGAGCAGCACCGGCAGCAGGGTGCGCTGGATGGCCGCCTTGCGGGAGACGCCGGAGGCGAGCGCCTCCAGGTGGCGCAGCGCGGCGCTGGGGTCGGCGTAGCCGAGCGCGACGAGCCGCTCGCGGGCCGCCTCCGTACTCAACCGCGCTTCGCCCGGGGCGAGTTGGGCGACGGCGTCGAGCAGCGGCCGGTAGAAGAGCTTCTCGTGCAGGCGGCGCACCACGGAGGTGTGCCGCTTCCAGGCCCGGCCGAGCTCGGTGATCGGCTCGGTGCGCATGCCCAGGGAGCGGCCGATGCGCCGCAGGTCCGCGTCGCCCTCCGGCACGAGGTGGGTGCGGCGCAACTTGTAGAGCTGGATGCGGTGTTCGAGGGAGCGCAGGAAGCGGTACGCGTCGTCGAGCTGGGCGGCGTCCACGCGCCCCACGTAGCCGCCCGTGCCGAGCGCGTGCAGCGCCACCAGCGTCGAACCGCTGCGGATCGAGGGGTCGCTGCGCCCGTGCACCAACTGCAGCATCTGCACGGCGAATTCGACGTCGCGCAGCCCGCCGGGCCCGAGCTTCAGTTCCCGGTCGACCTCGCCCGCGGGGATGTTCTCGACCACCCTGCGGCGCATCTTCTGCACGTCGGGCACGAAGTTCTCGCGCTCGGCGGCGTGCCAGACGAGCGGGGCGAGCGTGGCGACGTACTCCTCGCCGAGCGCGAGGTCGCCGGCGACCGGGCGGGCCTTGAGCAGCGCCTGGAACTCCCAGGTCTTCGCCCAGCGCTGGTAGTACGCGAGGTGGCTGGAGAGGGTGCGCACCAGCGGGCCGTTCCTGCCCTCGGGGCGGAGGTTGGCGTCGACGGGCCAGATGGTGCCCTCGACGTTCGTCTCGGAGCAGATCCGCATCATGTGCGAGGCGAGCCGGGTGGCGGCGCGCAGCGCCTTGTCCTCGTCGGCGGCGTCGGTGCCGTCGGCGGCCTCGGCGACGAAGATGACGTCGACGTCGGAGACGTAGTTGAGTTCGTGGCCGCCGCACTTGCCCATCGCGATGACGGCGAGCCGGCACTGCGCGGCGTCGTCCGGGGCGTCGGCGCGGGCCATGGCGAGCGCCGCCCGCAGCGTGGCCGTCGCGAGGTCGGCGAGCTCGGCGGCGGCCTCGGCGACGTCCGTCGTGCCGCACACGTCGCGCGCGGCGATGGAGAGCAGGCAGCGGCGGTAGGCGACGCGGAGCGAGACCGGGTCGGTGGCGTCGGCCAGGCCCCGCTCGAACTCCGCCACGCCGGGGTGCAGGTCGGCCGACTCGTACGTGACGAGGGCCCGCCAGTCGCGGGGGTGCCTGGCCAGGTGGTCGGCGAGCGCCTCGGAGGCGCCGAGCACGCCGAGGAGGCGGTCGCGCAGCGGCTTGGCGGTGACGAGGGTGTCGAGCAGCTCGCGCCGGCTGAGGTCGTCCTCCTGCCCCTCCACGAGCCGGACGAGCCCGAGCAGCGCCAGGTCGGGGTCGGCGGTGGCGCCGAGGGCGTCCAGGAGCAGCGGGTCGTCGCGTACGGCGCTGAGCGCGGGGTCGTCGAGGAACCGCTCCGCGGCGGACGGGTCGGTGAAACCGTGCCGCAGCAGCCGGGTGAACGTGCTGCTCCGTCGTCCTTGCGGCACTGTCATGCCGAGCCTCCGTTCGATCACTCCTCCGGCCCGAGCCTACGGCCTGGCCGGTGGACTCGGCGCACGTGCGGAGTCCGTTCCCGGGCAGGAGTATCGAAGAAGCGTCGGAAGGGACGGATCATGCCGATCGAAGAGCCCCGTACGGAACTGGACGACAGATACAGCAGCGCGGGCGCGGAGCCCACGCCGTGGTCGACGGCGGTCACCCGCCTGGAGGCCGCCGAGCTGTTCTGGATCTCGACGGTACGGCCCGACGGGCGCCCGCACGTCACCCCGCTGCCCGCGGTGTGGCACGACGGCGCCCTGCACTTCGCGACGGGCCCCGAGGAGCGCAAGGCCCGCAACCTGGCGGCCAACCCCGAGACCGTCCTCACCACGGGCGTCAACCTCTGGGACAAGGGCTATGACCTGGTCGTCGAGGGCACGGCGGTGCGGGTCACCGACGAGGCCGCGCTGCGGGGCCTGGCGGCGGCCTGGGCGGAGAAGTACGGCAACTTCTGGCACTACGAGGTACGGGACGGCGGTTTCCACCACGGCGGCGGCTTCGCGCACGTCTTCGCGGTGGCGCCCCGCACGGCGTTCGGCTTCGGCAAGGGCGAGCCGTTCAGCCAGACGCGGTGGCGGTTCGACCGGGGGCCGGCCGGTGGTTCTGCGTGACACCCTGCCACGAGCGCTGACACGGGGCCGCGCCCCTGCTGTACTGCGCCCCATGGAATACACACTCGAAGTGATCCCGCTGCCCGTCGCCGACATCGACCGGTCGATGGAGTTCTACCGCGACAAGGTGGGCTTCCACGTGGACATCGACACGGAGGTCCTGGAGGGCGTACGCATCGTCCAGCTGACCCCGCCGGGCTCGGGCTGCTCGATCGCCCTGGGCGACACGATCTGGGAGTCGGTACGCGGCCCACGCCCGGCCCCCGGCTCCTACCAGGGCCTGCAGCTGTGCGTGGCCGACGCCCGGGAGGCGTACGCCGAACTGGTCGCCCGGGGCCTGGACGTCACGGAGCCGGTGGCACTGGGCCCGCAGGACGGCGGCACGTTCATGTACTTCACGGACCCGGACGGCAACGGCTGGTCGATCCAGGAGTACGGGGTCCGGGCGACGACGCCGCTACGGGAGGCGATCGTGCCCAAGGCTTGAGGTACAGCTCTCCTCACCTACGGCGCCGGTTGCGTGGCATTGCCAGGGATACCGCGGGGTAGGGCTGCGGGCGTCGCGGGTGGGATGTGGGGGGTTCCTCGCCGCCGGGGGGCGCGGCGGGGGGCCGCGGGGGTGTGGTCGTGGCCTCGGGCTCGGGGTTGTTCCTGTCGCGCGCGTCCCTGCGGTTGCGCGCCGACGCCTCGTGTGTGCGGCTCAGGTGCTCGGCCATACGTTCCACCGCCTCATGGCTCCGCACGCGGAACCAGGCGCTCCGCCAGCGCTCCCATTCGACGCCGTCGGTCACGTCGCACACCCGCAGGAAGGCCAGGAACTGGGCCAGATCGAAGACGGTCCTGCCCGCCAGCATCCGCAGCACCGTGCTGTGCGGCAGCTCCCCGTGGCCGCCGGCCCGGCGTTCCATCTCGCCGGCGGACATCGCGCCCGCCTTGTAGTAGAGCTGCCGCAGCGCCTCACCGAGCTGATCGCGGTCGTACACGCGGTCCGGCTTGGGCTCGCGCGCCCCCGGATTCCTGCGCCGGTGCTCGGCCCAGCGGGCGGCGCGCCACAGCCGCCGGGCCTGGCCTGCCGGGGCGCCGCAGGCCCGGGCGTACGCCTCGACCACCGGCAGCCGGGGTATCCGGTCCCCGCTCGTGGCACGGGAGAACGTCGTCGCGGAGAAGGCGTGCCCGGACTTCTCCGCCATCTCCCGGTGGGTCAGCCCCGCCGCCCGCCTGCGCCCCCGCAGCCACTCCGCGAGGTACTCGAGGCGGGGGTTGGCGGTGGAGATCGACTGTTCCGGCCGTGCCATGGCGGTCCTCGGTCACAGCCCTTCGGGGGCGGGCGCGGACGCGGGCCCGGAACCGGAGGATGACCGGCGCGCCAGGTGGGCGCCGATCAGGCCGCAGGTGGTCAAGGCCTCGGCGACCACGACCACGGGCAGGCCGCTGCGGGTGAGTGCGCCGCCCAGCACCAGGACGACGATGACGATGACGGTCCGGTTCCAGTCCGGGCGGGCGACCGCGGAACGGGTCGGAGGGCGGTACATGCGCATGGGACACCTCTGGATCGCGTCGGGCCAACTGGGCGTCGGTTACGCCCCGGTTGGGACGATGGTGGCACCGAACCCGGGTCCGGCACGGGAGTTGATGCATCCCCGCCCCAGTCCCGCGCCCGCGACGGTTCACGTCGGCTGCCCGAGCCGCCCGCTCGTACCGCCTCACCTGCGCGAACCCACCGCGTCGGCACGCGTGTTCAACCCGGCGAGAAGAGTTGATGCACCTGCCCCACCCCTGCCACGCGAAAAGGGGCCGCCCCTCGGCGGCCCCTCCCCTCACCCGCGCCCACGGCGCCCCCAGCGCCTACAGCACCGGCAAGTTCTTCCTCAGCTCGAAGGCCGTGACCTCACTCCGGTACTCCTCCCACTCCTGCTTCTTGTTGCGCAGGAAGAAGTCGTACACGTGCTCGCCGAGCGTCTCCGCCACCAACTCCGACTTCTCCATCAGGGCGATCGCCTCGCCCAGGTTCTGCGGGAGCGGCTCGATGCCGAGCGCGCGGCGTTCCGCGTCGCGCAGGGCCCATACGTCGTCGTCGGCGCCCGGCGGCAGCTCGTACCCCTCCTCGATGCCCTTGAGGCCCGCCGCGAGCAGGACCGCATAAGTCAGGTAGGGGTTGGCGCCGGAGTCGATGGAGCGGACCTCGACGCGGGCCGAGCCCGTCTTGCCCGGCTTGTACATCGGGACGCGGATCAGCGCGGAGCGGTTGTTGTGGCCCCAACAGATGTACGAGGGCGCCTCGCCGCCCGCGCCCGCCGTGCGCTCGGAGCCGCCCCAGATGCGCTTGTAGGAGTTCACCCACTGGTTGGTGACCGCCGAGATCTCCGCGGCGTGCCGCAGCAGGCCGGCGATGAAGGAGCGGCCGACCTTGGAGAGCTGGTACTCGGCACCCGACTCGTAGAACGCGTTGCGGTCGCCCTCGAAGAGGGAGAGGTGCGTGTGCATGCCCGAGCCGGGGTGCTCGGAGAACGGCTTCGGCATGAAGGTGGCCTGCACGCCCTGTTCGAGCGCGACCTGCTTCATGACCAGGCGGAACGTCATGATGTTGTCCGCCGTGGAGAGCGCGTCCGCGTAGCGGAGGTCGATCTCCTGCTGGCCGGGCGCGCCCTCGTGGTGGCTGAACTCCACCGAGATGCCCATCGATTCGAGCATCGTGATGGCCTGGCGGCGGAAGTCCATGCCCACGTTCTGCGGGGTGTGGTCGAAGTAGCCGGAGTTGTCGGCGGGGGTGGGCCGCGAGCCGTCCAGCGGCTTGTCCTTCAGCAGGAAGAACTCGATCTCCGGGTGGGTGTAGAAGGTGAAGCCCAGGTCGGAGGTCTTGGCGAGGGCGCGCTTGAGGACGTAGCGCGGGTCCGCGAAGGACGGGGAGCCGTCCGGCATCAGGATGTCGCAGAACATCCGGGCCGTGCCCGGGGCCTCCGCGCGCCAGGGCAGCACCTGGAACGTCGACGGGTCCGGCTTGGCGATCATGTCCGACTCGTACACCCGGGCGAAGCCCTCGATCGCCGAACCGTCGAAGCCGATGCCCTCGTCGAAGGCCTGTTCCAGCTCGGCCGGGGCCACGGCGACCGACTTCAGGAAGCCGAGGACGTCCGTGAACCACAGGCGTACGAACCGGATGTCGCGCTCCTCCAACGTACGGAGCACGAATTCCTGCTGCTTGTCCATCTTCCGCTTCCACCCATCCTTGCTGGTCAGGCCACCTTCACCCGCGTCTCGGAACACTCGGGCACCCGAGCATCCCATTTCCCGGTTTCGAGCACGTTGCGGCGCGTGCCGCGGCGTGCGTACGGCGGACTCCCGCCCGCCCTTGTCTCCCTGTGCCCATAGTGCCTGCTGATCGGCCACTCGGTAACAGCGGGCCACCCACCCCTCGCGACTCCACCCTCCCGTCCGCCCCCCTCTCTTTAACTTGCATATGAAATGCAACTTTTCTACGGTCAGCACCAGACAAGGGCGGCGAATCCCCCCTTCCTTGTCCTTACCGTCCTGGAGGCGTTCCCGTTGCTGTCCGCACAGTCCGCCGCGACCGTCCGCGCCACCCTCCCCGTCGTCGGAGCCGCCGTCGGTGACATCACCGAGCGTTTCTACGTACGGCTCTTCGAAGCCCACCCGGAGCTCCTGCGGGACCTCTTCAACCGCGGGAACCAGGCCGCGGGAACCCAGCGACAGGCGCTCGCCGGATCGATCGCCGCCTTCGCCGCGCACCTGCTCGACCACCCCGACGAGCGGCCGGACGTCCTGCTGCGCCGCATCGCCCACAAGCACGCCTCACTCGGCGTGGCGCCCGGCCAGTACGAGATCGTGCAACAGCACCTCTTCGCCGCCATCGCCGACGTGCTCGGCGACGCGGTCACGCCCGCGGTGGCGGCGGCCTGGGACGACGTCTACTGGCTCATGGCGAACGCCCTCATCGCCGTCGAGGCCGGCCTCTATGCCGGGCACGGGCTCGTCGCGGGCGACGGCACCTGGCGGGAGTGGGAGGTCGTCGAACGCGTCGAGGAGACGGTCGACGTCGCCACGTTCCGGCTGCGGCCCGCCGACGGGGCGCCGGCGCCGGACTTCCGGGCGGGGCAGTACGTGTCCGTGCAGGTCCAACTCGACGACGGGGCGCGGCAGATACGGCAGTACAGCCTCTCGGGGGGTGCGGGGCGCGCGGGCGACTCGGGTGAGGGGCTTCGGCTCGGGGGCGGTGGCTCCTGGGTTCGGCAGATCAGTGTGAAGCGGGTGCGGGGGGACGTCGGGGCGGGGGTGCCCGACGGGGAGGTCTCGAACCATCTGCATGCGCGGGTGCGGGAAGGGGACGTGCTGCGGGTGTCCGCGCCGTACGGGGACCTCGTCCTCGCCGAGGCGGACGCCGCGGCGGACCGTGAGACTCCGCTGCTGCTCGCCTCCGCCGGCATCGGCGTCACCCCGATGATCGCCATGCTGGAGCGGCTCGTCGACACGGGGCACCGGGCCCCCGTCACCGTCGTACACGCCGACCGCTCCCCCGCGGAGCACGCGCTGCGGGCCGATCACGAGGCGTACACCGGCAAACTCCCCGCCGGTTGCGCGTACTTCTTCTACGAGCGGCCGGAGCCGGGGCATCCCGCCGAGCTCACCGGGCGCGCCGACCTGGCCGCGCTTCCGCCGGTGCCGGCCGGCACCCGGGCGTATCTCTGCGGGCCGCTGCCGTTCATGCGCGCCGTACGCGCCCAGCTGATCGAGCGCGGGGTGCGGGCGGCCGACGTCCACTACGAGGTGTTCGGGCCCGATCTGTGGCTGGCGCGGGGGTAGCGGCGGTAACGATTTCGGGGGCGCTGCGCGCTCGGCGCGCAGTCGCTCAGTCCTTCTCGCGGGCCGTGATGTCCAGCAGGAGCATGCCCGTCGGCGCCGCCACGATGTCCGCCACCGTCAGCGGGTCCAGCGACGCGTAGAACGCCTCCTGCGCCGTGCGGAGCGCGTCGCGCAGCCGGCACGCCGAGTTCAGCGGGCACGGGGTGCCGCCCTCGCAGTCGACCACGTCGCCCGGACCCTCGAAGAACCGCACCAGCTCCCCCACCGACGCGGTGCGCCCCTTCTCCGTCAGCGCGAGCCCGCCGCCCCTGCCCCTGCGAGCTTCGAGCAGGCCCAGCTTCTGGAGCTCGGCGACGACCTTGGTCTCGTGCGTGTACGGCACCGCCATGTCGGCGGCCACCTCACGCGTCGTGGGCGCCGTGCCCCGCGCCACGGCGAGGCGCATGAGCGTGCGCAACGCCAGGTCGGTCGATCGCAGGAGCCGCATGCCGCCGAGCCTAGGTAATGCGCATCCGGGCCTCAAATTCCCCCTCCCTCGCATTACGATCAGCGCACCGTTCGTCGTCCGTCGTCCCGTCCGTCCCTGTCGCAGGAGGACACACCATGGGTTCCGCCAAGAACACGAGCAACGTCTCCCGCAAGGACCGGATAGAGGAGATGCGCCGGGCCGAGCGCGCACGGGACCGTCGGGGCCGGGCCCTGATGATCACCGTCAGCGCGGTCGTCGTCGCGGCGCTCGGCGTGGGTGGGTTCTTCCTCTTCTCCAACGCCCTCGACGACGACTCCGGCTCCAAGGACGACGCGAAGGGCTGGCCCAAGTACAAGGTCACCTCGGACGGCGAGAAGGTGTGGGGCAAACTCGGCCGTACGCACGTCACGAAGACGGTGGACTACCCCATGACACCGCCCGTCGGCGGGGACCACAATCAGGTGTGGATGAACTGCAACGGCGACGTCTACAAGAAGCCGATCCCGGAGATGAACGCCGTGCACTCCCTGGAGCACGGGGCCGTGTGGGTCACCTACAACGACAAGGCGGACCCGGGCGACCTGAAGAAGCTCGAGGCGAAGGTCCGGGCGACGCCTTACTCGTTGATGAGTCCCGTCGCCGACCAGAAGGATCCCGTCATGCTGACCGCGTGGGCGCACCAGCGCACGGTCGACGGGGCGGACGACCCGAAGGTCGCGCAGTTCTTCTCCACGTACGTGCAGGGCAAGCAGACGCCGGAGCCGGGGGCCGCGTGCACTCAGGGGCGGGCCCAGTAGTGAGACTGCGTAAGAACTGGATCGTCGGCTGTGTCGCCGCGGCGGTCGTCGCCGGGGGCGGCATCACCGCTGCCGTGGCCGCCACCGACTCCGACTCCGGCGGCACGCCCGCCCGTTCGTCCGCGGACGCGGGCTTCGCGCAGGACATGTCGGTCCACCACCAGCAGGCCGTGGAGATGTCGTACATCGTGCGGGACCGTACCGACGACGTCGAGGTGCGGCGGCTCGCGTACGACATCGCGCAGACGCAGGCCAATCAGCGCGGGATGCTGCTCGGCTGGCTCGATCTGTGGGAGCTGCCGAAGGTTCCCGAGGGTGGGCCCATGGAGTGGATGGGCATGGGCAACATGCCGGCGGGGCAGGACGGGGCGTTGATGCCCGGCATGGCTACGGGGGCGGAGCTCAAGCGGCTGGGGAAGCTGAGCGGCGAGAAGGCGGAGGTCCTGTACCTGCGGCTGATGATCCGGCACCACCGGGGTGGGGTGCACATGGCTCAGGGCTGTGTGGAGCGGTGTGAGGTGTCCGCGGAGCGGCGGCTTGCGCGGGGGATGGTGGAGTCGCAGGAGTCGGAGATCGAGCTGATGACGGGGATGTTGAAGGGGCGGGGGGCCAAGCCGTAGCGCCGCGCTTGCTTTGGCGGTTTCCTGTGCTGGGGCGGGGCGGTTGCTGGCGGGGGCGCCTTGGGCTTGCGTCCGCGCCTTGGGTTCGTTTTTGGGTGCGGGGCCGCGGGGGTATGTGCGTACTCGCTACCCACTGTTCGCCACGCCTCGCGGACAACATTGCTACAGCGTGCTCGGTGCTCCGTGCGCACATACCCCCACGTCCCCTCCCGTCTCGTACGCGGGTGCCGGCCGGCCGGGGTTTCCCGTGCCTGGTTTGGCCCTCAGGCCAGGCGGTGGAGTTCGGAGCGTTGTAGGCGGCCTCTCAGGCCCGCTCCTGATACGTAGCGTTCCACCTCCTCGACCGCGTACTCGCCCAGTCTTCGTACCTCGCTGCCCTGTGCGCCTGCGATATGGGGGGTGACCAGGACGTTGGGGAGGTGGAGCAGGGGGTGGCCGGGGGGCAGGGGCTCCGGGTGTGTCACGTCCAGGAAGGCGTTCAGGCGGCCGTCCCCGCACTCGCGTGCCAGCGCCTCCGTGTCCAGGAGGGCGCCTCGGGCCGTGTTGATCACCGTGCCGTTGTCCGGGATCAGTTTGAGCATGTCGCCGTTCAGGAGGTTGTCCGTTTCCGGGAGTTGGGGGGCGTGGATGGTCACTGTCGTGCTGCGGCGGCACAGGTCCGGGAGATCCACCCGTTCCACGCCCAGTGCTGTTGCCTGCGCCTCGCTCACGTAGGGGTCCGTGAGCAGGATGTGGGGGTTCGTGTCCCACGTCTTCAGGGCCGCGATCACCTTGCGGCCGATGCGGGAGGCGCCGATGACGCCGATCGTGCGGGCGTCGGCGCCGGTGCGTTCGGTGAACGGGGGCCAGCCCGCGGAGTAGTTCGCCGCCGTCGACAGCGCGCCCTTCGCCGCGAAGGTGATCGCCGCGAGTGTGAACGCCACCACCGGGTCCGCGTTGGCGTCCGCCGCCGATGAGACGACGATGCCGCGGTCCCAGACCGCGTCCGTCACCATCGGTTTGACCGAGCCCGCGGCGTGCACGACCGCCCTCAGGCGGGGGGCGTGGGCCAGGACCTCCGCGGTCAGGGGTGGGCATTCCCAGCCCGTGATCAGGATTTCCGTCTCGGCGAGGGCCGCCCTGGCCTCCGGTGTCGTGAGCGAGCCGGAGAGGGGGGCTTGCCGCGTCAACTCGACTGTTTTCATAAGGCGTTCGCGTAGGTCCTGGGGGAAGACGCGGGCCGCCACCTCCGTGCCCATGGCCAGGGTCGCGGTCGGTGGGGCGCCGCCGGGGCGTTCTCGTCGATCCGTCCGCTCTGCCTGATCTGCCACGCGTGACCGTCCCTCGTAGTAACCGATTACCAACCAGCGCCTGGAGGCTAGGACCAATCCCGGAGCGTGGTCAAGAGAGAGGCAGACAAGGGGGGTTGACCGGGCGCAGTAACCGCTTTAGATTCCGGGCACCTTATTCCGACGACGGAGGGGTTGCCGTGCCGACGGTGACGAAGGAACGGGCGGAAACCGAGGCGGTGAAGCCGCCCGGCAGGCGCGATAGCGGGTCAAGTGGTGGGAAAGCGGTCCGCGGTGAGCTGTGGAAACGGTTTCAGCGCACCCGTGTCCTGGTGCTGCTCATGGTGCCGGGGCTCGTGTACTTCCTGGTCTTCCACTACGGCGCCTTCGTCGCCAACGCGGTCGCCTTCAAGGAGTACGTCCCCTTCGACGGCCTGTGGGCCAGCCCCTGGGTGGGCACCGAGAACTTCTCGCGGATGTTCGGCGACCCGGACTTCTGGCACGCCACCTGGAACACCCTGTTCATCGCCGTGCTCCAGCTGGTGTTCTTCTTCCCCGCGCCGCTCGCCCTCGCGCTGCTCCTGCACAGCCTGAGCTCGGACCTGCTGCGCCGCTTCACGCAGTCCGTGATCTATCTGCCGCACTTCCTGTCGTGGGTCGTCGTGGTCGCGCTCTTCCAGCAAGTGCTGAGCGACACGGGCCTGTTGAACACGTTCCTGAGCGACTCGGGGCTGCACACCGTCGACCTCATCGGCAATCCGGACGCGTACAAGCCGCTCGTCGTCATCGAGGTGATCTGGAAGGACGCCGGCTGGGGGACGATCATCTTCCTCGCCGCGCTCATGCAGGTCGACGAGCAGCTCTACGAGGCCTCGGCCATCGACGGGGCCGGGCCCTGGCGGCGCTTCTGGCACGTCACGCTGCCCAGCATCCGGCCCATCGTCATCCTGCTGCTCATCATGCGGCTCGGCGACATCCTCTCGGTCGGCTTCGAACAGATGCTGCTGCAGCGGCAGTCGGTGGGCCCCGAGGTCGGCGAGGTGCTCGACACCTTCGTCTTCTGGCAGGGCATCGTCGGCGGCGACACCGGATACGCGGCGGCCGCCGGTCTGTTCAAGGGCGTCGTCGGCGCGGCGCTCGTCTTCACCGCCAACCGGATCGCCCACCGGCTCGGCGAACAGGGGGTCTACAAGTGAGTACCGGTCAAGTCACCAGGCCCGCCTGGATGGAGAAGCCGCGGTTCGCCACCAAGGCCGCCAAGGCGGTCGCGGTGACGGTGGTCCTCGCGCTCGTACTGATCCCGTTCCTCGTCATCATTTCGACCTCGCTCGCCTCCAACCGGGAGGTCGTGGACAACGGCGGCTGGGTGCTGTGGCCCGGCGATCCGACGCTGCGCGCGTACCGCACCATCCTCAACGGCGGCATCGTCACCCAGGCGCTCGGCGTCAGCGTCGGGCTCACCCTGGTGGGCACCCTCCTCTCGCTGGCGTGCACCACCTTCCTCGCGTACGCCCTCGCCCGCCCCGGTGTCTTCGGGGGCAAGCCCGTGCTGCTGCTGATCTTGTTCACGTTCCTCTTCCCGCCCGGCATGATCCCCGCCTTCCTGCTGGTCAAGGGCATGGGGATGATGGACACGTATGCCGCGCTGGTCGCGCCCGTACTCATCAACGTCTTCAATCTGATCGTGCTGCGCGGCTTCTTCCAGGGGATACCCGAGGAGCTGTACGAGGCCGCGCGGCTCGACGGCGCCGGTGACTGGGTCATCCTGTGGCGCGTCGTGCTGCCGCTCTCCAAGGCGGCGCTCGCCGTGGTCTCCCTCTTCTACGCGGTGTGCTACTGGAACGCCTGGTTCCATGCCTCGATCTACATGGAGTCCGGCCACTGGCCGCTCTCGCAGGTCCTGCGCACGTACGTCATCGGCGGCTCCCAGATCGCCGACACCGGTCTGAGCGAGGCCGGCATGGTCTCCGCTCCGCAGACGACCCAGATGGCCGTCCTGGTGATCGCCACCGTGCCGATCCTGCTCGTCTACCCCTTCCTGCAGAAGTACTTCACCAAGGGCGTGCTCACCGGCGCCATCAAGAGCTGATCCCTCAACTCGTCCTCCAGAAGGGCTCCTTCACGTGTCCGGTTCCTCGATGTCGCGGCGCACGCTGCTCCGCTCCATAGCCGTCGGCGGCGCCGCGCTCGCCGCCCCGTCCGTCCTGACCGCCTGCTCCACCGACTCCAGCGGCGGCGGCAACGTCTCCAACGCGGGCAAGAAGGTGACGCCCTGGCCGACGTACGTACCGGCCGACGGCCCCGCCCCCGACCTCGCCCCGACCCGCGAGGGCGTGCAGCCCGGGTACACGAAGTACCCGGAGAAGCTGGTGCGGGCGTCGACCGAGAAGCCGGGGACCGGCAAGCAGAAGATCCGGGTCATGACCATCACCTACGGCACCCCGCCGAAGCCGGTCGGCCGCAACAAGTACTGGCAGGCCGTCAACGAGGCCCTGGGCGTCGAGGTCGAGTTCACCGTCGTGCCGGACGCGGACTTCCGCGCGAAGATGTCGACGCTGATGTCCGGCGACGACCTGCCCGACATGATCAACTTCGGCGGCGGGTACGTCCTTCCGCGCGAGTCGCAGTTCGTGAAGGCGCGGTGCGCCGACCTGAGCGACCACCTGTCGGGCGACGCGGTGAAGGACTACCCCAACCTCGCCAACATCCCCACGTACGCGTGGGAGGGCATGGGCCGCATCGCCGGGCTCCTCTACGGGCTGCCGATCGAGCGCGCCAAGGTGCAGGGCGCGATGTTCATCAACCGCGAGGCGTTCGACGACGCCGGCTACCGGCCGGGCATGTCCGCGCCCGACTTCCGGACGATGGCCAAGGAGGCCTCGCGGAACAAGAAGTCCGCACTCGGCGCGTCCACCGTCGGCTTCTACGGCTACCTCTACCACGCGATGTGGCACGGCGCGCCGAACCAGTGGCAGATCAAGAACGGCAAGGCCACCGACATGTACGGCACCGACGCGTTCAAGGCGGCCCTGGAGTACATGGCCGCGCTGCGCAAGGACGGCTCGTACAACCCCGACGCCACCTCGATCTCCCAGGTGGACCTGAAGACCCAGTTCTACAACGGCACCGTGCGCTCAATGACGGACGGCTGGGGCGCCGTCATCTCCAACGCCCAGGGGATCAAGGACGAGTTCACCCTCGACGTCGCCGAGCCGTACGCGGTCGACGGCACCACGCCCGTCTACCAGCAGAACCGCGGCTGCTTCGGCTACACCGTCATCAAGAAGGCCTCCAAGGACCGCGTCCAGCTGATGCTGCGGGTGCTCAACTGGCTTGCCTCTCCCTTCGGTTCGAAGGAGTACGAGCTGATGCACTACGGCGTCGAGGGCACCCACTTCACGTACAACAAGGACGGCGACCCGGTCGCCACCGAGACCGGCCTGATCGACTCCAAGACCAATCTGCCCTTCCCCTACCTGATGGACGCGCCGCAGCCGCTGTACTTCCCCGGCTTCCCCGACCTCACGAAGCGGCTGCACGCCTGGGAGAAGAAGGTCGTCCCGCTCCTCGTGCCGGACGACCACTGGGGTCTGATGTCGGAGACGTTCAACCGGCAGGGCGCCACGATGCAGCAGGTCATCGAGGACGGCGTGACGGCGGTCGTCTCCGGCCGCAAGAAGCTCTCCGACTGGGACGGCATCTACGCGAAGTGGCAGTCGCAGGGCGGCAAGCGGGCCGCGGAGGAGTTCCTCAAGGAGTACGAGGCCGCGCACTGACCCGGCGGTCGGGCGCGCGATGATGGGTCCGGGGCGGGGCGCCGCGCGGTGCGTGCCGCGCGAGCAACTGCGCCCCGGGACCGGCGGGTTGGCCGCCGGTCGGTGTTCGGGCCAGGGAGACACAGTGGGTGAGCGGGTCACCATCCGCGAGGTGGCCGCACGCGCGGGCGTCTCGGTAGCGACCGTCTCGCGGGTCCTCGCGGGCAACTACCCGACGTCCACGGCGTCGCGCGCCAAGGTGCTGCGCGCGGTCAAGGATCTCGACTACGTCGCCAACGCGCACGCGCGCGCGTTGGCGGGCGCGGGCCGCAAGACGATCGCGGTGCTCATGTACGACGTGGTGGGGGCGTTCTACGCGCAGGTCGCGCAGGGCGTGGAGGTGGAGGCCGCGCAGCGGGGCCGGCTCACGCTGGTCGCGTCCACGGGCAGCGATCCGGCGCGGGAGCTCGCGCTGGTGCAGATGATGCGGGAGCAGGCCGCGGAGGCCGTGATGCTGGTGGGCGGCGCCGTCCAGGACGACGAGTACCGGCGGCGGATGGCGCGGTACGCGGAGGCGCTCGCCGCGGCGGGCTCCCGGCTCGTGCTGTGCGGACGCCCGGCGCCGACGCCCGACATGCCGGCGCTGGTCGTCGAATACGACAACGAGGCGGGCGCCCACGCCGTCACCAGCCACCTGCTGGGCGCGGGCCACCGCAGGATCGCGCTGCTCGGCTACGAGCCGGGCAACACGACCGGCGAGGACCGTCTCGCCGGCTTCCTCCGGGCGCTGGACGACCACGGGGTGCCCCGGTCCGACGCGGTCCTGCACGGGACCGGGTTCGGGCAGAACCACGGCTACCAGGCGATGCGGGAGCTCCTCGCCGCGGCGGACGGCAAGCCGGAGTTCACGGCGGTCTTCGCGGGCGACGACCGGGCCGCGGCGGCGGCGATCATCGCGCTGCGGGAGTACGGGATGCGGGTCCCGGAGGACATGTCGGTGGTCGGCTACAACGACGATCCGGTCGCGGCGGACATCACGCCCGGCCTGACGACCGTGCACATCCCCGCCGAGGAGATGGGCCGCACGGCGGTACGCCGCGCGCTTGCCGGCACGACGAGGACGGGCCAGGAACGCCATGTCCTGGGCACGCACATCGTGATCAGGGAGAGCGTACGAAGGGCTGCGCCCGGGACGTGACGTCCGGGATGGGTGTGCGACGTGACGTATGGGGCGGTGCGACGTGCCGTCCGGGCCTCCGCCGCGCTCCTCAAGAGGGCCCCTTCGGCACGGTCGTCGTCGTCAGTACCGACCCCGCCAGCACCACCAGCCACACCGCGATGCCCAGCACCTGGAGCCGCTGTCCGATCCCGAGCCACCAGGTCCCCCGCCCCGCCTCGAACGCAGCGATGGACGTCAGCGTCCAGCACGTGGCGGCCAGTTCGAGCACGACCACGCCCGGGCCGAGACGGGCGAGCGCACCCCGCGCGGAACGTGCGTACGGCGTTGCCTCGCCCCGCCGCGCGGCCACCGTGAGCAGCACCATCGCGGCCAGCGCCACCGTGACCGCCAGGCCGCTGCTGACCACGTGCGCGGAGTGCGTCCACGGGACGGCGCCCGCCCCCTCGCGCGCCACGCACCCGGCGTCGGCGGTCGGCGTACAGCTCAGCGGCAGCCGCGAGTCGGCCGCCGTGGCGGCGCCGAACAGCGCGAGGGCCGCCCAGCCCACCGCGGACCACCGCCCCGCGCGCGGGAGCCACCGCAGCGCGCCCAGCGCCGCCGCGAGGACCAGGAGCCCCGCCAGGAGGTCCGCGGTGCGGTAGAGGGACCCGTACGGCTGGTCGGAGGCGGCGAGTTCGCTGACGTACGAGGTGCGCGGTGAGAGCCCCGCCGGCAGGAAGGTCTCGGTGAGCCAGGCGCTGTAGGCGAGGGCGCCGGCCAGGAGGAGGACGGCGAGGACGCGCGCGAGTGCCGGGCCGCGCCGCAGCCCCCGCCCCGCTCGCCACGGTTGCTGCGGGGTCATGGACGCGGCTGCCGTCGTCGAGGGGGAGGACGCGTCAGAGATGCTTTTCAGGCGCATGTGCCGACCGATGTTCGGGATGGATCCAGCTGGGTTTGCGGTACTTGAGGAAGGCCGCGGGGGCCAGGACGCCGAGCGCGAGGAGGCCGCCGCCGACGATCAGCAGGTAGCGCCACAGGGGCCCCTCGCCGAACTGGTCGGGCGGCACGAAGCCGATGGCCAGCGCCACGACCGAGGCGACGAATCCGACGGTGGCGACGAAGGTCACGGCGGGCACCACGAAGCCGCGCTCCACCTCCGGCTGCGCCTTCCGCAGCCGTACGACGGCCACGAACATCAGCAGGTACGCGATGAGGTAGATCTGCACGGTGATGACCGAGAACATCCAGTAGGCACTGGAGACGTCGGAGCTGAAGGCGTAGAGGACGCCGATCAGGGTCGTCACGACGCCCTGCGCGACCATGATGTTCCGGGGGACGCCCGCCTTGTTGAACTTCTGCAGGACGGGCGGCAGATAACCCTCCTGCCGCGCCAGCGTCACCAGCCCCTTCGCGGGCCCGGCCAGCCAGGTCAGCATGCCGCCGAGCGCGGCCGTCACGAGCATCACGCCGACGACCTTCGTCAGCCAGCCGACGTGGAAGTGGTCGAAGAAGGCCTGGAAGGCCTGCATCAGCCCTGCGGTGAGGCTGAGTTCCTTCGACGGCATGACCCAGCTGATGGCCAGGGCCGGAAGGATGAAGATCAGCAGGACCAGGCCGGTGGCGAGGAAGATCGAGCGCGGGTACTGGGAGCGCGGGTGGCGCAGCGACGACACATGGACGCCGTTCATCTCCATGCCCGCGTAGGAGAGGAAGTTGTTGACGATGAGGACCAGGCTGGCGAGGCCGGTCCACGGGGGCAGCCAGTGGTCGGTGCTCATGGGGGCCGCGGACGGGTTGCCCTGCCCCAGGAAGACGAGTCCGAGGACGACCAGGACGACGCCGGGGACGAGGGTGCCGATGACGAGACCGAGGGAGGAGAGGCCGGCGACGGTCCGCGTCCCCCGGCAGGTGATCCAGACGCCCGTCCAGTAGATGACGACGATGACGAGCGCCACGTACGGGCCGTTCTCGGCGAGGTCCGGATGGATGACGTACGCGAACGTCGAGGCGACGTAGGCGAGCAGGCTCGGGTAGTACGCGATGGTCATGGCGAACTGGCACCACACGGCGAGGAACCCGAGCGGTTTGCCCAGCGCCTCGCTCACCCAGCGGTAGATGCCGCCGGGCCACCCGGAGGCGAGTTCGGCGCCGACGAGCGCGGTGGGCAGCAGGAAGACCACGGCGGGCAGCAGATAGAGGAAGACCGCCGCGAGGCCGTAGATGGCCATCGAGGGCGACGGGCGCAGGCTGGCCACGGAGGCGGTGGTCATGAGCGCGAGCGTCACCCAGGAGATGAACTGCCGCGGAATGGCAGGGTCCGGCTCCGGCAGTTCCCCTTCACGGATTCGCACCGGTTCGTCCTGACTTGTCATGCGCTCATGATCGTCGGAGTGCCGGGGGGCCGCATGTCGCCGGATACCCGGTGGGGGTAGGGTTCGCGGCATGGCGAGGACGCGGGGCCGCACGGGGTACGGGCAGTTGCTGCTGCTCGCCGCGCTGCTCTTCGGGATCGTGACGATGCATACGTTGGGGCATCCCTCGGGCGGTCATGAGGGCGCGGCCCCCGCGGCCGGGGCGTCGTCGATGGCGATGGGGCGGCAGCTCGGTGCTGGGCATGACCCCGGTGGCCTCGGCCTCGGGGGCCACGCTCTCGGTGAGCGCGGTCTCGGTGAGCGCGGCGGCCGGGTCGCGGTGACGGTCGCGGCCGACCCCGCGCCGCACGGCGGAATGAGCATGGATCCGCTGTCCGTGTGTCTGGCGGTGCTCGGCGCCGTCACGCTCCTCCTGCTCGTACGGGCCGGACTGCTGCGCCCGGGTGGAGCGTTCGCCCCATCGCCCGCGCCCCGGCGCATCCGGCACGCCCTGCGGCCCGACCCGCCGCCGCCCCGCATACTCCTCGCCCACCTGTCGGTGCTGCGCATTTAGGCCGCGCACCGGCTGTTCCGTGCTGCCCGCAGAAGTGCGCGGGGTCCCGAGGGGAACCCGCGGGCGTCGAGCGGTGCGCCGGGAGCAGCAGATGCGTCCGTCTGCACGCACCACCACGACGAGGTGTCACCAGTCATGCCCGTTTCGCCAGACAGGCCGGTCCTGTCCGCCACGCCAGCCATGCACGAAGACGTCACCCGCGCCCCGTACGCCCCCGCACGCCGCACCCTGTTCGGCGCCGCGGCGGCCGTCGCCGGGGCCGGCCTCCTGTCGGCCTGTTCCGACTCCGACCCGGGCGGCGGCTCCGGGCACCACGACCGAGGCGGCGCGCCCGGCCCCGAGGGCTATGTGGACCCGGCGGGCCCGGAGGTCGCGGCGGCCGAGAGGAAGCGCGGCCGGGGCGGCCGGATCCGCGAGGTGCGGCTGACGGCCGTGGAGACGCGGCTCGACCTGGGCGGCCCCGAGGTCAAAACCTGGGCGTACGGGGACCGGCTCCCCGGCAGGGAGGTCCGTGTCACCGCGGGCGACACCCTCGCCCTCACGCTCGCCAACCACCTCCCGCAGGCCACGTCCCTGCACTGGCACGGCATCGCCCTGCGCAACGACATGGACGGCGTCCCCGGCCTCACCCAGAGGAGCATCGCCCCCGGCGCGGACTTCACCTACCGCTTCGCGGTGCCGCACCCGGGGACGTACTGGTTCCATCCGCACTCCGGCACCCAGCAGGACCGCGGCCTGTACGCCCCCTTGATCGTCGAGGACCCGAGGGAGCCGCTGCGGTACGACAAGGAGTGGGTGATCGTCCTGGACGACTGGGTCGACGGGGTGGACGGCTCGACCCCGGACGGCGTCCTCGCGGAGCTAAGCGGCGGCATGCCGGACCACGACATGGGCGGGGGCGGTCACGGCAGCGGACCCGGCGGTGGACACGGGGGCGGCCACGACATGGCGGACATGTCCCGGCGGACCGCGCCCTCCCCCGGTTCGCCCGCGCCGTCCGCGCCGTCCGCGCCGTCCGGTCCCTCCCGGATGATGATGGGCGCCCGGAGCGAGCTGCTCGGCGGTGACGCGGGTGACGTCGCCTATCCGCACCACCTGATCAACGGCCGTACGGCGAAGGCGCCTTCGCAGTTCCGCGCCCGCCCCGGCGACCGCATCCGGCTGCGCGTCATCAACGCCGGCGGCGACACCGCCTACCGCGTGGCGCTGGGCGGCCACGAGATGACGGTGACGCACACGGACGGCTCGCCCGTGCGGCACGCGACGACGGACGCGCTGCTCCTCGGCATGGGCGAGCGGTACGACGTCCTGGTCACCGCCAAGGACGGCGTCTTCCCGCTGACGGCAGTGGCCGAGGGCAAGAAGGCGGCGGCGCTCGCGGTGCTGCGCACGGGCGGTGGCCGCGCGCCCACGGCGTCGACCCGCCCCGCGGAGCTGCGGGGCCGGCTCCTGACGGCCGACAAGCTGCGGGCGCACGCGTCCGTCGCCCTGCCGGCCCGCGCACCCGACCGCACGATCAGGCTCCGGCTGACGGGCGGCATGGCCGCGTACGACTGGGCGTTCGACGGGAAGCCCTACTCCCCCGGCCGGCGCCACCCCGTCCGCGCGGGCGAGCGGGTCCGCCTCACCTTCGCCAACGCGACGGCGATGTGGCACCCCGTCCATCTGCACGGCCACACCTTCGCCCTGGCGGGGGCGGCCGCCGGGCCCCGCAAGGACACCGCGATCGTCCTGCCGAACGGCACCCTGTCGGTGGACTTCGACGCGGACAACCCGGGCCAGTGGATGATCCACTGCCACAACGTCTACCACGCGGAGGCAGGCATGATGACGGTGCTCGGCTACCGCCGCTAGCCCCCGGAGGGGACGGAACGGGGCGCCTCGCGCGGGGCGCCCCACACCGCCCCCCACGCCGTCCACCAGGACATCGCGTCGCTCTGACGATTACACTGGCCGCGTGCCTCAACTACGCCTCGCCCTGAATCAGATCGACTCCACCGTCGGCGATCTCGCCGGGAACGCCGAGGCGATCGTCCGCTGGACCCGGCACTCCGCCGAGCAGGGAGCGCATCTCGTCGCGTTCCCCGAGATGGTGCTGACGGGCTATCCCGTCGAGGACCTCGCCCTGCGGTCGTCCTTCGTCCATGCCTCGCGCCGGGCGCTGCGCGCGCTCGCGGAGCGGCTGCGGGACGAGGGGTTCGGGGAGCTGCCGGTCGTCGTCGGCTACCTCGACCGCACCGAGGAGGCCAAGCCGAAGTTCGGCCAGCCGGCCGGCGCCCCGCGCAACGCCGGCGCCGTGCTGCACCGCGGCGAGGCGGTCCTGACGTACTCCAAGCACCACCTCCCCAACTACGGCGTCTTCGACGAGTTCCGCTACTTCGTGCCGGGCGAGACCCTGCCGATGGTGCGGGTGCACGGCGTGGACGTGGCGCTCGCCATCTGCGAGGACCTCTGGCAGGACGGCGGCCGGGTCCCGGCGGCCCGCACCGCGGGGGCGGGGCTGCTGCTCTCCGTCAACGCATCGCCGTACGAGCAGAACAAGGACGACCAGCGGCTCGAACTCGTCCGCAAGCGGGCCCAGGAGGCCGGCTGCACCACCGCGTACCTCGCGATGACCGGCGGACAGGACGAGCTGGTCTTCGACGGCGACTCGATCGTCGTCGACAAGGACGGTGACGTCCTCGCGCGGGCCCCGCAGTTCTCCGAGGGGTGCGTCGTGCTCGACCTGGAGCTGCCGGCCGCCGCGCCCGAGCCGCCCGCCGGGGCCGTCGACGACGGGCTGCGCATCGAGCACGTCACGCTCTCCGCGGAGCCGCTGCCCGCGTACGACGCCGAACTCACCGGCGGGTACGCCGAGCGGCTCGACGACACCGAGGAGGTGTACTCGGCGCTGGTCGTGGGGTTGCGCGCGTACGCCGCGAAGAACGGGTTCGGCGGCGTCCTGATCGGCCTGTCCGGCGGCATCGACTCGGCACTCACCGCCGCCATCGCGTGCGACGCGCTCGGGGCCCGGAACGTGTACGGCGTCGCCATGCCGTCCCGCTACTCCTCCGAGCACTCCATCGGCGACGCGGAGGAACTGGCCCGGCGCACGGGCCTCAACTTCCGCACCGTGCCGATCGCGCCGATGTTCGACGCGTACATGGGCTCGCTCGGGCTCACCGGCCTCGCCGAGGAGAACCTGCAGTCCCGGCTGCGCGGCACCCTGCTGATGGCGCTCTCCAACCAGGAGGGCCACATCGTGCTCGCGCCGGGCAACAAGTCCGAGCTCGCGGTGGGGTACTCGACGCTGTACGGCGACTCCGTCGGCGCGTACGGCCCGATCAAGGACGTCTACAAGACGGCGGTCTTCCGGCTCGCCAAGTGGCGCAACCGCGCGGCCCAGGAGCGGGGGCAGACGCCGCCGATCCCGGAGAACTCCATCAGCAAGCCGCCGAGCGCCGAGCTCCGCCCCGACCAGGTCGACACGGACTCGCTCCCCGACTACCCGGTCCTCGACGCGATCCTGGAGCTCTACGTCGACCGCGACCAGGGCGCCGACGCGATCGTGGCCGCCGGCCATGACCGTGAGCTCGTCACCAGGACGCTGCGGATGGTGGACGCGGCCGAGTACAAGCGGCGCCAGTACCCGCCGGGGACGAAGATCTCCGCGAAGGGCTTCGGCAAGGACCGCCGCCTGCCGATCACCAACCGCTGGCGCGAGGCCGCCTCCGGCTGAGGTGGGCGGTCTATTGAGCCGCCGCTTCGCGGCGGATCTTTTCCCACCCGCCCACCCGTTTGCCCTGCACCGCACGGGACCGTAGGGGCGCCGCCGGTGTCAGTGGTGGACCGGCTCGCGTTGCTCCGTCGATGAAGCCACCACGCGCTCCGCACCCGGCACGGGGCCCCTCCGCAGGTCCACTTTTCTTCCCGCCCGCCCGCCCGTTTGCCCCGCACCGCACGGGGCTCTCGGGGCGCCGGTGTCAGTGGTGGGCCGGCTCGCGTTGCTCCGTCGATGAAGCCACCACGCGCTCCGCACCCGGCACGGGGCCCCTCCGCAGGTCCACCGCGTACGCCAGGCCCGCCACCGCGAGGCCGAGGACCGCGAGGAGGGCGCCGGTCACCGCGGGGGACGTGACGCCGAAGCCCGCCGCGAGGGCGAGGCCGCCGATCCAGGCGCCGCCCGCGTTGGCGAGGTTGAACGCGCCCTGGTTGGCGGACGAGGCCAGCGAGGGGGCCGCGGACGCCTTCTCCATGACCATGAGCTGCAGCGGCGAGCCCGTCGTGAACGCCGCCATGCCGAGCAGCGCGACGCCGACCGCCGCGCTCCAGGCCGCGCCCATGAGCAGCGGGAAGAAGGCCAGGACCACGGCAAGCGAGATCAGGCCGCCGAAGAGCGTGCCGCGCAGGGAGTGGTCGGCGAGGCGCCCGCCCAGCAGGTTGCCCGCCGTCGCGCCCACGCCGAACAGCGCGAGGAGCAGGGTGACGCTGGACTCGGCGTAGCCCGCCGCGTCGGTCAGCATCGGCGTGATGTAGCTGTACGCGGAGAAGAGCGCGCCGAAGCCGGCGACCGTGGTGCCGAGCGCCAGCCACACCGGGGCGCTGCGCAGCGCCCGCAGCTCGCCGCGCAGGCCGGCCCCGTCGCCGTGCCCGTGGTCCGCGGGGACCAGCAGGGCGAGGGCGGCGATGGCCGCGAGCCCGATGGCGCTCACCGCGAGGAACGTGGCGCGCCAGCCGAGCTGCTGCCCCATGGCGGTGGCCACCGGGACGCCCACGATGTTGGCGACGGTCAGGCCGAGGAACATCAGGGAGACCGAGCGGGCCTTGCGCTCAGGACCGACGAGCCCGGTGGCGACGACCGCGCCGACGCCGAAGAAGGCACCGTGCGGCAGTCCGCTGAGGAAGCGGGCGGCCATCAGGAGGTGGTAGTCGGGGGCGGCGGCCGACAGGGCGTTGCCGACCACGAAGAGCACCATCAGGCCGATGAGGACGCGGCGGCGCGGCAGCTTCGCGGTGACGGCGGCGAGCAGCGGGGCGCCGATGACCACGCCCAGCGCGTACGCGGAGACCAGATGGCCCGCGACGGGGATGGATATGTGCAGGTCGTCGGCGACGTTGGGCAGCAGGCCCATCATCACGAACTCGGTCGTGCCGATGCCGAAGGCGCCCACGGCGAGGGCGAGCAGGGCCAGGGGCATGAAGAAGTACCTTCCACGGAAAACAGGGGGTGTACGGAGAGCGGGACATCCGTAAGTTCACGTACGGAACAAACTCCCCCGTACCGAGTATTCCGTGGGGCCGCTACGGAAACGACTCAGGACGAGAGGTCGACCCGGGCCGCGATCGGCAGGTGGTCGCTGGCCGTCTCCGGCAGCGTCCAGGAGGAGACCGGCTCGACGCCCTTGACCATGATCTGGTCGATGCGCGCCATCGGGAACGACGCCGGCCAGCTGAAGCCGAAGCCGTCGCCCGCCGCGCCCTGCGTGGAGCGCATCTGCGAGGTCACGCCGTTCAGCGCGCGGTCGTTCATCGTGCCGTTGAGGTCACCGAGGAGGACGACCTTGCCGAGCTTCTCGTCGCCGATGGCCTCGCCGAGCGCGTCGGCGCTGTTGTCGCGTTGGTTGGCGGTGAAGCCCGCATCGAGCTTCACGCGCACCGACGGCAGGTGCGCGACGAAGACGGCGACCCGGCCCTTGGGCGTGTCGACCGTGGTGCGCATCGCGCGGACCCAGCCCAGCTTGATGTCGACGGGCCTGGTGTCGCTCAGCGGGTACTTGCTCCAGAGGCCGACGGTGCCCTTCACGGCGTGGTACTTGTACTCGCCCGCCAGGGCCTTCTCGTACGTCGGGACGGCCGAGGCGGTGAGCTCCTCCAGGGCGATCACGTCCGCGCCGGAGGCGACGACGTCCTGGGCGGTGCCGGTCGGGTCGGGGTTGTCCGCGTTGACGTTGTGCGTGGCCACGGTGAGGTCGCCGCCGGTGGCCGACTTGCCGGTGATCAGGCCGCCGAAGGAGTTGATCCAGATGATCAGCGGAAGGAGCAGGGCGATCAGCGCGGTGGCGGACTTGCGCACCACCGCGACGACGAGCAGCACCGGGATGAACAGACCGAGCCAGGGCAGGAAGGTCTCGGTGAGGCTGCCGAGGTTGCCCACGTTGTTGGGGATCTGTGCGTGGAAGAGCATCACCAGGGCGAGCAGGACCGCGGCTCCCGCCGTGACCAGGCCGCGCCGCCAGATGCCCGGGTCGTTCCGCCAGCCGTCGAGCAGCCGGCGCAGTCGGGACCCCGGACGGTCGGGACCCGAGCCGTCGCTGCCGGTCTCCGTCATATACGCCTGCGCCATGCTCTCGTCGCCTCACTGCCTGCCGTGCACACCGTCTGCCCCGCCCCTGAAACCCTAGGCGATGATCGGGTGTCGTCCCTGCCGTCCACGACGGCCGTACAGGCTCTGGGACGAACAGGGCGGCGCGGCGGGTTCCTGATCAGCGGGCGGGAGCGGCCTCTGTGACGAAACGCGCACAACCGTGACCGGCCGCCGCCGGGCGTGTGCGGTTCAGCCCGCGGGACGCAGCCCGACCAGCACGGAGTCGACTATCCGCTCCGCCAGATGGTCGTCGAGCGGCGCGCCGGGCCGCAGGAGCGTGCGCAGCAGCATGGGGCCCACGAAGAGGTCGTTGGCGGTCTCCACGTCGACGTCGGCGCGCAGTTCGCCGTTGGCGACGCCGCGCCGCAGCACGTCGAGGATCATGCGACGGCGGGGTGCGACGACCGTCTCCTGGTAGGCCTCCGCGAGCTTGGGCAGGGCCTTCATCTGGGCGAAGACGTTGTGCAGGAGCGCGGAGGAGCGCAGGGTGAGGCCGCGCCTGCGCAGGCTCTCCAGGATGCGGACGAGGTCGTCGCGCATCGAGGTGCCCGGCAGCTCGGGGTCGGGCTCCTCGAAGGCGCGCAGCACGTCGACGAAGAGGGACTCCCTGCCGTCCCAGCGCCGGTAGATGGTGGCCTTGCCGACGCCGGCCGTGCGGGCGATCCGCTCGATGGAGACCTCAGGGAGCGGCACACCGTCCTCGAGGAGGCGGACCACGCCCTCGATGATCGCCTGCTCCACGGCCTCGCTCCGGGGCCTGCCCCGGCCGGTCCGGGCGGCCCGGGCGGCGGGCACCCCCTTGGCGGTGTCGCCCTGCTCCGCGACCCGCACGCCCTTGTGGACCACGTCGTCACTCCCTCACTCGCGCCGGCTGCCCCGCCGATTCTCCCTCAGCGCCCGGTGGCGCCCACCGGCTCGGCCTTCTCCTGCTCGGGCCCCTCCTCGCGGGGCGGGCGCCCCGGCAGGAAGAGGAAGACGATCAGCGCGCCGATCACGGCGACGCCCGCGCCCCACACCGCCGTGACGTGCATGGCGTGCAGGAACGAGTCGTTGGCCGCGCTCACCAGGGGCTCGCCCTTGGGGCCGAGCTTCGCGGCGACGCCGAGGGTCGCCTCGATGGACTCGCCCGCGGTGTGCCGGAGCCCGGCGGGCAGCACGGTCAGCTTGTCCTCGACGCCGTTGCGGTACGCCGTGGAGAGCACGGAGCCGAGCACCGCGATGCCGAGGGCGCCGCCGACCTGGCGGAAGGTGTTGCTGAGCGCGGAGGCGGAGCCGGCCTTCTCGCGCGGCAGGGCCTGCATGATCACGACGCTGGTGGGCGTCATGATGTGCGCCATGCCGGTGCCCATCAGGAAGAAGACGACCTCCAGGAGCCAGATCGGCGTGTCGGTCTCGAAGAGCGTGAAGGCCGTCAGCATCGCCGCCACCAGGAGCAGTCCCCCGGTGGTCACCGCCCGGACGCCGAAGCGGTCGACGACGAGGCGGGCGCGCGGGGCGAAGATGAGCTGGGCGACGGCCAGCGGCAGCATCAGCAGACCGGTCTGCAGCGGCGAGTAGCCGCGCACGCTCTGGGTGTAGAAGACCGAGAAGAAGGTCACGCCCATGAGGGCGAAGAAGACCAGCGCTATGGCGCAGATCGCCGCGGAGAAGACCCGGTTCTTGAAGTACTTGATGTCGATCGACGGATGGTCGCTGCGCTTCTCGTGGAGCACGAAGGCGGCGAGCACGACGACGCCCGCGATGACGGTCCCGAGGACGGCCGGGTCGGTGAAGTCGGCGAGCTGGCCGCCCTTGATGATGCCGTAGACGAGCAGCACCAGGCCGACGACGGAGAGCGCGACGCCGAAGAGGTCGATGCGGCCGGGGCTCGGGTCGCGGGAGTCCGGCACGAGCCAGATCATCAGCCCCAGGGCGATGATCACGATGGGTACGTTGACGAGGAAGACCGAGCCCCACCAGAAGTGGTCGAGCAGCACGCCGCCGGTGATGGGCCCGATGGCGATGGCGAGGCCGACGCCGCCCGCCCAGATGCCGATGGCCTTGGGCTGCTCGTCGCGCTCGAAGACGTTCATCAGGACGGCGAGGGTCGCGGGCATCACGAAGGCGGCGCCCAGGCCCATGATCGCGCGAAACGCGATGAGCTCGACGGGCGAGCCGGACTCCGCGGCGAGCGCCGAACCGAGGCCGAAGACGACGAGCCCGGCGAGCAGGACCTTCTTGCGGCCGAGCCGGTCGCCGAGGAGCCCCGCGGTGAAGAGCAGACCCGCGAAGACGAGCGTGTAGGCGTTGATCGCCCATTCCAGCTCGCTCTGGGTGGCCCCGAGGCCGGTGGGTTCGGGGGTGGAGATCGTCTTGATGGCGACGTTCAGGATCGAGTTGTCGAGCACCACGATCAGCAGGCTGAGCATCAGCACCCCGAGGATCGCCCACCGGCGCCGGTGCACGGCTTCCGGTATCCGGGAGGGGCTGGGGGTGGAGGGGGCGGGGGAGGACATGCGGTCCAGCGTAGACGCATTTCGATACGAGACCGTCTCGTATTGGAAATGCCTTGGGGCACGGAAGGGAAAACCTTTGCCCACAGCGAGGGCCGGAAGGAGGACCGGAAGCAGGACCGGCGACGGACTAGCCCCGGGGCGGCACGTGGTGCCACCATGGAGGTGATCCGGGGACGCCGTCAGGGCGCCTCGAGATGACAGAAGGAGCCGTTGCGATGACGCAACTTTCGGCTGCCCAGACGAGCGCCGACGCCCGGCGGAGCCCCGACAGCAGCAAGGCGCTGTACGGCGGCAAGGGCACCCGGCGCATCACTGTGCGCGACATCACCGCCGCCAAGGAACGCGGCGAGAAGTGGCCCATGCTCACCGCCTACGACGCGATGACCGCGTCCGTCTTCGACGAGGCGGGCATCCCCGTCATGCTCGTCGGCGACTCGGCGGGCAACTGCCACCTCGGGTACGAGACGACCGTGCCCGTCACCCTCGACGAGATGACCATGCTGTCGGCCGCGGTCGTACGGGGCACGAGCCGCGCCCTGATCGTCGGCGACCTGCCGTTCGGCTCCTACCAGGAGGGCGCCGTGCAGGCGCTGCGGTCGGCGACCCGTCTGGTGAAGGAGGCGGGCGTCGGCGCGGTCAAGCTGGAGGGCGGCGAACGCTCCCTGGCCCAGACCGAGTTGCTGGTCCAGTCCGGCATCCCGGTCATGTCCCACCTCGGCCTGACGCCGCAGTCCGTGAACACCATGGGCTACCGCGTGCAGGGCCGCGGCGACGAGGCGGCGCACCGGCTCCTGAACGACGCGAAGGCGGCGCAGGACGCGGGCGCGTTCGCGGTCGTCCTGGAACTGGTCCCCGAGGAGCTGGCGGCCGAGGTCACCCGCTCCCTGCACATCCCGACCGTCGGGATCGGCGCGGGCGCGGCGTGCGACGCGCAGGTCCTGGTCTGGACGGACATGCTCGGCCTGACCGGCGGCAAGATGCCGCGCTTCGTGAAGCAGTACGCGGATCTGCGGGGCGTGATGTCCGGCGCGGCGAAGGCGTTCGCGGAGGACGTGGTGGGCGGGGCGTTCCCGGCGCCGGAACACGCGGTGCACTGAGGCCGTGGGGCGGGCGGTGTTCGGTGCCGCCTGCCCCTCTTTGACCATCGCGGCAGGGTGACCCCTGCCCCTTGTGACCATCGCGGCACCACGGCAGCCCGTCGATTTCCCCCGTCGACGGGCTGCCCTTTTCTCGCCCCTGGGCGGTGGGGGGGTACGGGGGCGGGCCGGGGGCCGGGGTGGTCGGGAAGGTTGCCGTGACCCTGCGGCTCGGTCGGTTCTGTCCCGCCGCTTCGCGGCGGATTTTTTCCCACCCACCCACCCGTTTGCCCCGCACCGCACGGGGCCGTAGGGGCGCGTGCTTGCACCCTGCCGGTGCCGGGTGAACGGGTGGGGGGTGGGGTGCATCCGCCGCGCAACGGCGAGAGCCCCTACCCGCACCGGGCGGTGCCGGGTAAACGGGTGGGTGGGTGGGAGAAACCCGCCGCGAAGCGGCGAAAGCCCCTACCCACACCACACGGTGCCGGGTAAACGGGTGGGTGGGTGGGAGAAACCCGCCGCGAAGCGGCAAAAGCCCCTACCCACACCACACGTTGCCGGGCGAACGGGTGGGTGGGTGGGAGACACCCGCCGCGAAGCGGCAAAAGCCCCTACCCGCACCACACGGTGCCGGGCAAACGGACGGGTGGGCGGGAGCCCCTACCCACACCAGGCGGTACCGGGTGAACGGGTGGGGTGGGACGCATCCGCCGCGGTGGGACAGGAGCCGGCCCATCGGGCGCGCGCGACCGGAAACCACGCCGAGCCCAGGAGGGGCCGCCCCCATCGGCCAGACCCCCTGTCAGGGAACTGTCGGCAGGATGTCGGTGGTTTGTCGGTGGCAGCTGGCACCTTATGACGCATGACGCGAATCGACATGAACCCCGGCAGCGCAGGGAGCGCGGTCACCGTAAGGGGACTGGTCAAGCACTACGGCGAGACCAAGGCACTGGACGGCGTGGACCTAGACGTACGCGAGGGCACCGTGCTCGGCGTGCTCGGACCCAACGGCGCCGGCAAGACGACCCTCGTCCGCTGCCTCTCCACCCTCGTCACCCCGGACTCCGGCACCGCGCTGGTCGCCGGGTACGACGTCTTCCGCCAGCCCCGCCAACTGCGCCGCGTGATAGGCCTGACCGGCCAGTACGCCGCGGTGGACGAGAAGCTGTCGGGGCGCGAGAACCTCTACATGATCGGGCGGCTGCTCGACCTGTCCCGCAAGGAGGCCCGGTCCCGCGCCGACGGCCTGCTTGAGCGGTTCTCGCTCACCGACGCGGCCAAGCGGCCCGCGAGCACGTACTCCGGCGGTATGCGCCGCCGGCTCGACCTCGCGGCGTCCATGATCGGCAGCCCCGCCGTGCTCTACCTGGACGAGCCGACGACCGGCCTCGACCCCCGTACCCGTAACGAGGTGTGGGCCGAGGTCAGGCGGATGGTCGGCGACGGCGTGACTGTACTGCTCACCACGCAGTACATGGAGGAGGCCGAGCAGCTGGCCTCCGAGCTGACCGTCATCGACCGGGGCAAGGTCATCGCCAACGGCGGCATCGAGGAGCTGAAGGCGAAGGTCGGCGGCCGCACGCTGCGGATCCGCCCGGCCGACCCGCTGGAGCTGCGCCCGCTGGCGAACGCCCTCGACGACCTGGGCCTGACCGGCCTCGCCACCTCGACGGTCGACGTCGAGTCCGGCACGGTCCTCGTCCCGATCCTCAGCGACGAGCAGCTGACCGCCGTGGTCGGCGCGGTCACCGCGCGCGGCATCACGATCGGCTCGATCGCCACCGAACTGCCCAGCCTGGACGAGGTGTTCCTCTCCATCACCGGCCAGAAGGCCAGTGCCCCGCAGGACGCCCGCCCCACCGAGAACGAACTCGAGGAGGTCGCCGTATGAGCGCCACCACTCTCGCGGCCCCCCTCAAGGCGGGCCAGGACGACGCCCGCATCGGTCTGCGCGCCCACGTCCGGCACACCGGCGCCCTGGTCCGCCGCAACCTGCTGTGGATCCGCCAGGACCCGGAGTCGATGTTCGACGCCGTCCTGATGCCGATCGTCTTCACGCTGCTCTTCGTCTACGTCTTCGGCGGCTCCATCGGGCAGGCGCTCGGCGGCGGTCAGGACCAGTACGTGCAGTACGTGGTGCCCGGCATGATGGCGATGATGAGCATGAACATCGCCATGGCGGTGGGCACCGGCTTCAACCAGGACTTCCAGAACGGCATCATGGACCGCTTCCGGACCCTGCCGATCGGCCAGGGCTCGGTCCTCTTCGCCAAGATCGTGGTGGAGCTGATGCGGCTGCTCATCGCGACGACGATCATGATGATCGTCGGTGTCCTGGTGGGCTTCGACATCACCAACTGGGGCGGACTGCTCGCCTCCGTGGGCCTCTCCGCGCTGTTCGGCACGTCCATCATGTGGATCTTCCTGGTGCTCGGCGTCGCGATGAAGAGCGCCCAGTCGGTGCAGGCGATGGGCTTCCTGGTCCTGATGCCGCTGCAGTTCGGCTCGTCGATCTTCGCGCCGACGCAGTCGATGCCCGGCTGGCTGCAGGGCTTCACCGACTACAACCCGCTCTCCTCGCTCGCGGACTCCGCGCGCGGTCTGATGGTCGGCGGCCCGGTCGCCCACGACCTGTGGGTGACGGTCGGCTGGTCGGTGGCGCTCACCCTGGTGATGGCGCCGATCGCGATCCACAAGTTCCGTACGAAGAACTGACGGCTCCGCACGAAGAGCCGACGGGCGGCGTCACAGGGTGCACAGGGCGGCGGCCTCCTCCAGGGAGAGGCCGCCGCCCTGTGCGTACGCCGCTTCGTACGCGTCGGCGCCGAGTGCGGCCCGCGCCTGCCGCTCCGCGCCCTCCCGGATCTCCCGCTCCATCGTGTTGGCGATGTGCCACGGCGGCAGCTCGCGGTCGGCGGTCCCGAGGAGACGCGCCGCGTCCCGTGCGCGCGCCGCGTCGGCGGCCGAGAGGGCGAGGGCCGTGATCCACAGATGGACGGAGACCATGTTCGGGGCGACCATCCGCGACAGCGGGTCGAGGGCCTTGTCGAAGGCGGTGCGCGCCTTGCCGACGCTCTCCTCGTACCGGCCGTCCAAGGTGTCGAGCCAGGCCCCGATGCCGAGCACCGAGCCCTCGAAGACCGCGAAGCCGATGGCGCTGAACTCCTCCCCCAGCAGCCGGAGTTGCTCGCGCGCCTCGCCGAAGCGGCCGGTGCGGCCGAGCGCGATGGCGAGGAAGAGCCGGGCGGCGGGCATGGCCTCGCCCACGTGGTGGCGGCCGGGGTTGGCGATGATCTCCCGCAGCATCTCCTCGCCCCGCTCGAACTCGTCCCGCCGCTCCGGCGCGTCCGTCATGAGCGAACCGAGCCGGGCCTTGAGCAGGGAGACCTGGGCCTGGGCGCCGAGCCGCTCGGCGTGGGCGACGGCGGACCAGAAGTCCTCGGCGGCCAGGGCCAGTTCGCCGCGCCGCTCGCGTGCCTCGCCGCGCGCGGAGAGCGCCTCGGCGACCCCCCACACGTCGCCGAGCTCCTGGAACACCCGCAGCGCCTCGTCCGCGTCACGGATGGCGTCGCCGGCCCAGTCGGTGCGGTTGGCGAGCATGTTGGCGCGCATCTGCAGGGCCGCGGCGAGCTCCCAGCCGAGGCCCAGCTCGCGGCAGGCCGCCACGGTCTCGTCGACGGTGACGCGCAGCGCGTCCATGTCACCGCCGAGGAGCACGGCGAAGAACCAGAGGTTGCCGGGGGCCCGGCAGGTCTGCGGGAGGCCGGGGCGGTAGGCGGTCCGGATGCCGCGCAGCTTCTGTTCCGCGGCCGGCGTCTGCCACATCCCCACCGCGTCCAGGTCCATGCAGGCCAGGTGGAGCAGATGCACCTCGCGGCGGGCCTCGTCGAGGACCTCGGGGCGCATCGGCGGGGGCGCGGCCGTGCACGGCTCGTACAGCGGGGGCGCGGGGGCGACGGGCGGGGCGAAGGGGTCGGGGCCGAGGGCCATGGTCTCGCGGGACCAGGTGCGGGTCTCCAGGCGCAGGCCGCGGATCTGCCAGTACCAGGAGAGGGAGAGGACGAGGCAGAGCGCCTCCTGCTCGTCGCGGGCGGCGATCGCGTGCCGCAGGGCGGTGCGCAGGTTCTCGTACTCGGTCTCGAGGCGTTCCACGGCGGCGCGCTGTCCGTGGCCGCGCAGTTGCGGGTCGGTGGTTCTCGCGACCTCGCGATAGTGCACGAGGTGCGCGCGTCCCGCGGCGGCCCGGTCGCCCGCCTCGTCGAGCCGCTCGCCCGCGTACTCCGCGACGGTCTCCAGGAGCCGGTAGCGCATGCCGCCGCCCGTCTGGGGCGAAGGGGCCGCGACGACAAGGGACTTGTCGACGAGCGAGCCGAGCAGACCGGCGACGTCGTGGCCGCTCCCCGCGGCGGCGCAGACGTCTTCCGCGGCGGTCAGGTCGCAGCCGCCGGCGAAGACCGCGAGGCGCCGCAGGACGGTGCGTTCGGCCTCGTCGAGCAGTTCCCAGGACCAGTCGACGACGGCGCGCAGGGTCTGCTGGCGGGGCAGGACGGTACGGGCGCCGCTGGTGAGCAGCCGGAAGCGGTCGTCGAGGCGGTCGGCGATCTGGCGCGGCGTGAGCATCCGCAGGCGGGCGGCGGCCAGTTCGATGGCAAGCGGAAGGCCGTCCAGTCTGCGGCAGATCTCGGCGGCGGCCGCCGGGTCCGCGTCGACGGTGAACCCGGGCTGCGCGGCGGCGCCCCGCTCGGCGAAGAGCCGCAGCGCGACGGGTTCGGGCAGCGGCTCGACGGGGCGCAGCAACTCGCCGGGTACGCCGAGGGGTTCGCGGCTGGTGGCGAGGATGGTGAGGCCGGGGCAGCGGGCGAGCAGCTCGTCGGCGAGGCGGGCGGCCGCGTCGATGACGTGTTCGCAGTTGTCGAGGACGATCAGCATGCGGCGGGCGGCGCAGTGCTCGACGAGGCGGGCGAGCGGCTTCTCGCCCTGGCGCTCCGAGATGACGCGCATCTCCTCGGCGCCGGCGCCGCGCAGCACGGTCTCGCGGGCGCCGAGCGCGGTGAGGACGGCGGCGGGGACGTCGTCGGGGTCCTCGACGGGGGCGAGTTCGGCGAGCCAGACGCCGTCGGGGAGGCCGGCGCCGACGGCCTCGGCGGCCTCCTGCGAGAGCCGTGTCTTGCCGGCGCCGCCGGGTCCGAGCAGCGTGACGAGCCGGGCGCGGCCGAGGTCGCCGCGCAGCGCGTCGATGTCGCCCTCGCGGCCGACGAAGGAGGTGAGGCGGGCGCGCAGGTTGCCGGGCACCCGGGGCGGCGCGGGGGCGACGGTCTCGCGCAGCAACTCCTCGTGCAGGGCGCGCAGTTCGGGGCCCGGGTCGGCGCCGAGCCGGTCCGCGATGTCGGTGCGCACCCGCTCGTACGCGTCGAGCGCCTCCGCCGGGCGTCCGGTGTCGCGCAGCGCGCGCAGCCGCAGGGCCTGCAGCGGCTCGTCGAGGGGGTGGGCCTCGCAGAGCTCGACGAGCTCGGGCAGGGCCTGTTCCGCCCGGCCGAGGGCGAGGGCGGCGCCGGCCCCCGCGCGCCGGGCGTCGAGGCGGCGGGCCTCCCAGCGGGCGCCGTCCGCGGCGCGTTCGGGCAGGTCGGCGAGGGGGTCGCCGGTCCACAGGGCGAGCGCGTCGGCCAGCACGGCGGAGGCCTTCGCCGCGTCGCCGTCGGCGAGGGCGCGGCAGCCCTCGCCGACCAGGCGGTCGAAGCGGAAGACGTCCACGTCGTCGGGGCGCGCGTCGAGCCGGTAGCCGCCGTCCACCGAGGCGACGGCGTCCGCGCCGAGGGTCCTGCGGAGCCGGCCGACCAGCGCCTGCAGGGCGCCCGTCGCGTCGGCGGGCGGCGCGTCGGCCCACACGTCGTCGGCGAGGGCCGAGGCGGGCACGGTGTGGCCCGCCCGCAGGGCGAGCGCCGCCAGCAGGGCGCGCAGGCGTGCGCCGCCGACGGGAACGGGGGTTCCGTCGGGGCGGACAGCTTGGGTCGGCCCTAGGACGCGGTAACGCACTGGCCCATTGTCCCTGTCGTGACGCGGATCCGGTGCGGCGGGTGTTCTCGTGGCCCCGCGTCTTCCTCTTGCCGTAGGAGCCACAAGCCCGCCGCTTCGCGGCGGATTTCTCCCATCCGCCCACCCGTCTGCCCCGCACCGCCCCGCCGGAGCAAGGCGACCCCCGCCAGCGGAACCCGCGCCCCGCCGCACGACGTTCCCACCGTGTGCGATCGGTAATGCCATGTGCAACCGGTACGGTCGAGCACTCCAGGCCGTCGGAATCCAGGAGCCCCGCCCCATGACCACCGCCCCCGTCCGCCGCAGCGACCGGCGGATCAGCCCCGTCTTCCTGGGGATCGTCGCCGTGGCGGCGGTCTCCGGCTGGGCCGCCTGGACCGGCTTCGCCGACCACCCCGGGATCGCCGTCTTCCTGTTCGTGACGGCCGCCTGGATCGTCTCGCTCTGCCTGCACGAGTACGCGCACGCCCGTACCGCCCTGCACAGCGGCGACATCTCCATCGGCGCGAAGGGGTATCTGACCCTCAACCCGCTCGCCTACACCCACGCCCTGCTCAGCATCGTGCTGCCCGTACTGTTCGTGATCATGGGCGGCATCGGCCTGCCCGGCGGCGCGGTCTTCATCGAGCGGGGCCGGATCCGGGGGCGCTGGAAGCACAGCCTGATCTCGGCCGCGGGCCCGCTGACGAACGTGGTCTTCGCGGTGGTCTGCACGGCGCCGTTCTGGCTCGACGCCCTCGACGGCGTCCCGGCCGCGTTCCGCTACGCGCTCGCGTTCCTCGCGCTGCTCCAGGTGACCGCGGCGATCCTGAACTTCCTGCCCGTCCCCGGCCTGGACGGTTACGGCGTGATCGAGCCCTGGCTCTCGCCCGGGGTGCGCCGCCAGGTGGAGCCGTTCGCGCCGTTCGGTCTCCTCGCCGTCTTCGCCGTGCTGTGGATCCCGGAGATCAACCACGTGTTCTTCGACGCGGTCGACGCGATCCTGCGCGGCCTGGGCGTCAGCGAGTGGGACACCTCGTGGGGCCACTCGCTGTACCAGTTCTGGGACGGCTCCCAGGAGGCCCCGCCGGCGCTCAGTTCGTAGGCGTCGCGGACGGCCCGGCGGCGGCCGCCGCGCCGCGCCGCGCGTCCCGCTGCGCCTTGGCCCGGCGCAGATAGAACCAGGCCATGTTCGACGACAGGCCCGCGAGCAGCACCCATACGACGCCGAGCCAGCTGCCCTGTGCGAAGGAGATCACGGCCGCGGCGACGGCGAGGGCGCAGACGACGAGGGCGTACACGGCGAGGCGGGGCATGGGGGTCGGCTCCTGTCGGGTGAAGCGTGCGGCGGGCGTACCCGTGACGGGCGCACCCGGGCGGCGTACCCGTCCAGTGTCCCCCATGCCCGCCGCGCCCCCGCACGCGTCCCCGTACGGCCCCCGCACCGCCCCGTACGCCCTCCTACACGTCGGTGACCCGCAGCCCCGCGTGCGCCTTGTAGCGGCGGTTGACGGAGATCAGGTTGGCGACCAGCGACTCGACCTGGTGGGCGTTGCGCAGCCGGCCCGCGAAGACGCCGCGCATGCCGGGGATGCGCCCGGCGAGCGCCTGGACCAGGTCGGTGTCGGCGCGCTTCTCGCCGAGGACCATGACGTCGGTGTCGATCTCCTCGACGTCGGGGTTCTGGAGCAGGACGGCCGACAGGTGATGGAAGGCGGCCGTGACGCGGGAGTCCGGCAGCAGGGCGGCCGCCTGCTCGGCGGCGCTGCCCTCCTCCGGCGTGAGGGCGTAGGCCCCCTTCTTGTCGAAGCCGAGCGGGTTCACGCAGTCGACGACGAGCTTGCCCGCCAGCTCCTCGCGGAGCGCTTCGAGGGTCTTGCCGTGGCCGTCCCACGGCACGGCGACGATCACGATGTCGCTGCGCCGCGCGCACTCCGCGTTCTCGGCGCCCTCGACGCCGAGCCCCAGCTCCTCGGCGGCGGTCCTGGCCCGCTCGGCGGCGCGGGAGCCGATGATCACCTTCTGGCCCGCGCGGGCGAGCCGGTAGGCGAGGCCGCGGCCCTGGTCGCCGGTGCCGCCGAGCACTCCGACGACGAGCCCGGACACGTCCGGCAGCTCCCAGGGGTCCTTGGCCGGGGCCTTGCCGGGCGCCTTCTCCGAGGTGTTCTGCGCACTGTCTGTAGAGGTCATGGGGCGACCTTACTCATCGGTCGCGCCGGTCAGGCAGGTCACCGGGATACGCCGGAACGTGAGGGTCTCGTACGGGCCGAAGTCCCCCGTCTCGTAGAGCAGTCCGACGGTCTCCGGGTCGACGCGCACCAGGTCGGAGTAGGCGGCGGGGAGTCCGTCGACCGGGTGGACGGGCCGCCAGGTGGTGCCGCCGTCGGTGGAGCGGCGCACGGTCATCAGCGCGCGGAAGCCGGGGTCGGCGGGGCCGGAGAAGAGGAGCACGTCCGGGTCGCGGAGCTGCAGCACGCATCCCTCGACGACGGGGCCGGTGAGCGAGGCCTGCGGGCGGAAGGGCTTGACGAGGCTTTCGCCGCCGTCGGACGAGTGGGCGTCGGCGCGGTTACCGGGGGACGGGGAGTCGTTGCGGGTGTTGAAGTAGACGCGTCCGTCGGGGAGTTCGGCGGCGGTGGTCTCGTTCACGTTGACGTAGCCGTCGGTGTTGTCGTCGACACAGCCGATCCGCCAGGTCTCGCCCTCGTCGTCGCTGACCAGGCAGTGCCCGCCGTTGTACTTGCCCTCGGTGCCGTTGTCCGCTCCGGACGGCGGCAGGGAGTGGTTGGCGGGGACCACGACGCGGCCGGTGCGGCCTTCGTGCTCGCCGGCCAGCTGCAACGCGTGCCCCGGTGTGGTCGCGTACCACCGCCACGCGGGCCGCTTGACCTGCCCGGTGATCTCGCGCGGCACGGACCAGGTGAGGCCGTCGTCGTCGCTGTGCTGGACCCAGACGCGGCGCCCGTCGGCCGCGGAGACGGTGCCGCGGCGGATGGCGTCCTCGGTGGCCGCGGCGGCGTTCCTGACCTGGACGAGCAGGACGCGTCCGGTGCCGAGGACGACGGGGGCGGGGTTGCCCGCGAGGTCGGTGCCGTTGCGGCCGACGGCCTGGAGCGGGCCCCAGGTGCGGCCGCCGTCGGTGGAGCGCTTGAGGACGATGTCGATGTGGCCGGAGTCCGCCTGGGAGCCGACGCGGCCCTCGCAGAAGGCGAGGACGGTGCCGGGGGCGGTGGTGACGACGGCCGGGATGCGGAAGCTCGCGTAGCCCTCGCGGCCGGCCCGGAAGGGAACAGACGTCTCAAAGGTCATCCCCTCCGCATCCCCGCTCCGGGGGAATTCGCGGTGAACTCCCGGCCAAGAGTGGACCGTTGGGGCAGGATGCGACGCCATGGACGCCGTACGGGTCGCGCTGCTGCGCGAAGTGCTCGCCGGGACCGAGTGGCTCGGCGCCACCCGCCGCTTCGCGGGGACGCTGCGCTCCTCCGTCGTGCCGCACGGCGGCGGGCTGCTCCTGGTGGGCACGGCGGCGTACGAACCGTGGCACCTGGCCGCGCATCTGGTGGACGAGGCGGCCTGGTCCGGCACGCCCGAGCTCGCCCCGACGCTGGTACGCCACCGGGTGCTCGCCGCGGATCCGGCCCATCTGTCGACCGGGCTCGGCCGGATCGAGGCGGCACGGCGCGGCGAGACGCTGCTCGTGGTGGCGCCGGACGCGCCGGACGCGGAGCTGCTCACCCGGGTGCACGACGCGCGCCGCGCCGGGACGACGGTCCTCGCGCTCGGCTCCGGCGACCGCGACCTGGCCGCCCTGTCGCACGAGGCGCTCGCGGTGCCGGACACCCCCGACCTGGACCTCGACACGGTCCAGCACCTGGTGAGCGCGGCCGCGGGGGAGAACGCGCTGCCGGAGCCGCGCGGCCGCCGGCGTCTGCGCGACCGCCTGTCCCGCCTCGCCGACCAGCTGACGTCACCGCCGCCGACCCGGTGGTGACACCCCGCCTCCCGCACGGGCCGGCCCGCGGAAATTGATTTGCCCGGCGCGTCCGCCGCCACGGAACATGACTGTTCGTGCCACTCTCCGCGATACTGCCCGACCTCTCCCCCTGGCGTTCCACCCGCGACTTCCGTCTGCTGTGGGTCCAGGGTCTCGTCACGTACTTCGGCAGTTTCATGGCGATGGTCGCGCTGCCGCTGCAGATCAAGGATCTGACGGACTCGCCGGTCGCGGTGGGGGCGATGGGCGCGGTCGAGCTCGTCCCGCTGATCGTCTTCGGGCTGTACGGCGGCGCGCTGGCCGACGCCGTCGACCGGCGCAAGGTGATCCTGCTGACCGAGGCGGCGCTCGGCGTGCTGGCGGTGATCCTGCTGGTGAACGCGCTGCTGCCGGACCCGATGCTCTGGCCGCTCTACGTGGTCGCGGCCGGCGTCTCCGCGCTCTCCGGGCTGCAGCGGCCCGCCCTGGACTCGCTGATGGCCCGGATCGTGCCGCACGACCAGCTGACGGCGGCCGCCGCGCTGAACTCGCTGCGCTGGAACGTGGGCGCCATCGCGGGCCCCTCGCTCGCGGGCCTGGTCGTCGCGTACGCCGGGCACGCGTCCGCGTACGCGATCACGATCGCCTGCTTCACCGTCTCGGTCCTGCTGTGCACCCGCCTCTCCCCCGCGCCCGCCGCGCACGACGCGGAGAAGCCGTCGCTGAAGGGCCTGGCGGAGGGCGCGCGGTACGCGTGGTCGCGGCCGGTGCTGCTGGGTACGTACGCGATCGACATGGCGGCGATGTTCTTCGCCTTCCCCAACACGATCTTCCCGTTCCTCGCGGACGACCTGGACGCGGAGTGGGCGCTCGGCCTGATGTACGCGGCCGGGGCGGTGGGCTCGCTGCTGTTCAGCATCACCAGTGGCTGGACGTCACGGGTGCGGCGGCACGGGCTGCTCGTGGTGTTCGGGGCGGCGGGCTGGGGTCTGGCGATCACGTCGGCGGGGTGGTTCTCGAACATCTGGGTGGTGCTCGGCTGTCTGGCGGTGGCGGGCGCGGGCGACATGGCGAGCGGCCTGGGCCGTTCCACCATCTGGAACCAGACCATCCCCGACGAGCTGCGCGGCCGCCTCGCCGGCATCGAGGTCCTCTCGTACAGCGTCGGCCCCCAGCTGGGCCAGGTCCGCGCGGGCGCGGCGGCGGGCTGGACGGGAACGCGCCCGGCGATCTGGTCGGGCGGCCTGGCCTGCGTGGCCTCGGTGGCCGTCCTGGCCACGACACTCCCCCGCCTGATGTCGTACGACGCAAAAACGGACCCCGACGCAACCCGCCGCAGAGCAACCATCCAAACTCCCCCGACCCCCGAACCGGCAACCCCCTGAGGCACGGGGCGACGGGCCACTAGGCCGACGCAACGTAGCGGGGAAGAACGGCCCCCACCCCCGCCGCCGCGAGGCACCGGGCCCCTACGCCGACTCGACGTCGCGGGGCAAACGGGTGGGTGGGTGGGAAGACCCGCCGCGGAGCGGCGAAACCCCCCGACCCCCGAACCGACAACGCCCTGACACGCGGACGAGGAGCCCCAGGGCCGACGCAACCTCGCGGGGGGGGCGAACGGCCCCCACCCCAGCGCCCCGAGGCACCGGGCCCCTACACCCCCGCAACGTCACCGGGCAAACGGCCCCCGCCGCCCCGACGCACCGGGCCCCCACGACGTCACGGGGCAAACGCCCCCCACCCCCGCCGCCCCGAGGCACCGGGCCCCCACGCCCCCGCGACGTCGCGGGGCAAACGGGTGGGTGGGTGGGGGAAACCCCGCCGCGGAGCGGCGAAAACCCCCGCCCCCGACCACGGCAAGGGGTCAATCGTCCTCGCCCCGCGCAGCGGAATCGTGCCAGCGAGGATCCGTCTCCCACTCAAGGTTCCGCTCCTGAGCGGTCCGCATCGCGTGCTGCGCCTCCTCGCGCGACCCGTACGGGCCCATGCGGTCCTTGCCGGGGCAGTCCGGGCCCTCCTCGACCTTGCCGTGCTCCAGGCAGTAGAACCACTCGCCCGGCTTGCCGGCCGTCTTCTTCTTGAACAGCGCCATCCCCGCTCACTCCTTCCGTCCGGTCCGGATTCCGGATCATTACCCGTTCCCTGTGAGCCATGCTGCCCCACCACCGCTGGCTAGACTCGCTCGCATGTCTGGCCAGTCACTGCTCGTCCCAGGGGAGCTCTCCCCCACCCGTTCCGTACCCGGCAACATCAGGCGCCCGGAGTACGTCGGCAAGCCCGCACCGACCCCGTACACGGGGCCCGAGGTGCAGACCCCCGAGACCATCGAGCTGATGCGCACCGCGGGTCGCATCGCCGCCCGCGCCATGGAGGAGGCGGCGAAACACATCGCGCCGGGGGTGACCACCGACGAGCTGGACCGTGTCGCGCACACGTACATGTGCGACCACGGCGCCTACCCGTCGACGCTCGGCTACCGCGGCTTCCCGAAGTCGCTGTGCAGCTCGGTCAACGAGGTCATCTGCCACGGAATCCCCGACTCCACCGTCCTGAACGACGGCGACATCATCAACCTCGACGTCACGGCGTACATCGGCGGCGTGCACGGCGACAACAACGCCACGTACCTCGTCGGCGACGTCGACGAGGAGTCCAGGCTGCTCGTCGAGCGGACCCGGGAGTCCCTCGACCGCGCCATCAAGGCGGTCAAGCCAGGCCGCCAGATCAACATCATCGGCCGGGTCATCGAGTCGTACGCCAAGCGCTTCGGCTACGGCGTCGTGCGCGACTTCACCGGCCACGGCATCAACTCGTCCTTCCACTCCGGCCTGATCGTCCCGCACTACGACAGCCCGCACGCCACGACCGTGATCCAGCCCGGCATGACGTTCACGATCGAGCCGATGCTGACCCTCGGCACGCACGAGTACGACATGTGGGAGGACGGCTGGACCGTCGTCACCAAGGACCGCAGGCGCACCGCGCAGTTCGAGCACACGCTGGTGGTGACGGACACCGGGGCGGAGATCCTCACGCTGCCCTGAGTTCCGCGGGGCCGAGAACGGGTAGCTCCTTTACCGACAGGATGTCGGGAACCGGTTGACTTAGGTAAGCCTAACTTGCCATGATCTGCAGGGTCGCACCGGTTTCCGCCATCCCGTCACCCCCGGCTCCCCCTGGAGGCCCGCATGGACACGGCGCCCACACCCTTCTCCACCGCCATCCGCACCGCGTCGCAGGAACAGCACACGGAGGCGGAGACCTCGACCTTCATGAGCGATCTGCTCGGCGGCAAGCTCGGCGTCGACGCCTATACGCGCTACACGGAACAGCTGTGGTTCGTCTACCGCGCCCTGGAGGACGGCGCGAAGGCCCTGCGCGGCGACCCCGTCGCCGGTCCTTTCCTCCGCCCCGAGCTGGAGCGGGTGGCCGAGCTGGAGCGCGACCTGACGCATCTGCGGGGCCCGCAGTGGCGCGCGGGACTCACCCCGCTGCCCGCCACGGCGGCGTACGCGGCGCGGGTCGAGGAGTGCGCCCGCACCTGGCCCGGCGGCTATGTCGCCCACCACTACACGCGCTATCTCGGCGACCTCTCCGGCGGCCAGATCATCCGCGGCAAGGCGGAGCGGACCTGGGGCTTCGACCGCAAGGGCGACGGGGTGCGGTTCTACGTGTTCGAGGGGATAGCCAACCCGGCCGCGTTCAAGCGGAGTTACCGCGCGCTGCTCGACGGGATCGACGCGGTGGTGCCGGACGAGCTGGAGAGGAAGCGGATCGTCGACGAGTGCAAGGTCGCTTTCGCTTTCAATACCGGGGTCTTCCGGGAGCTCGGGGACGAGTTTCCGTTGAGCGCCTGACGGGGCAGCCGTCTCGGGGGCTCTGCCCCCGGCCCCCCGCTCCTCAAACGCCGGAGGGGCTGGATTTCAGCTGAAGCCTTACAGCGCGCACCGACCCCCCACCTCGATCACCCCGCCCGGACCCGGTGCCGTCAGGAGCTGGGAGCCGTTGCCCTGGGTGATGTTGAGGGCGCGGCCCAGTTCATGGGTGAGCAGGAGCGCCGCCGCGCCCGTCGCCTCGTCCTCGTCGATGCCGTCGTCCCGGCCGGGGAAGGCCCGCGCGCGTACGCGGCCCGCCGCCTCGTCCTGCCAGGCCCAGGCGTAGATCCACTCGCCCGGCTCCGGCACGGGGAGCGCGTCGACCTCCGCGGCCGTCCCGTACCGCCGCAGCGTTCTCGGCGGCGCCCAGTCCGCGCGGGCGGTGATCCAGGTGAACTCGCCGTCCTGGCGGGCCTGCACCACCCCTGCGGGCGTGACGAGTTCGGGGACGTCGAGCAGCCACGCCGTGCCGACGCAGGGGTGGCCCGCGAAGGGGAGGCGCAGGGTGGGGGTGTAGATGTCGATGACGCCGCGCTCGGGGTCGTCGACGAACACCGTCTCGCTGTGGCCGAGTTTGCCCGCCAGTGTCTGGCGGTCCTCCCGGGCGGGCGTGCGGGACCCGTCGCGCACGACTCCGAGTTCGTTGCCGTGCCGGCCGTCGGGCCCGCAGAAGACCCGGACCACGTCGATGGGACCAGGAGCGTCGAAGGGCGTACGGGCGTCGCGTGGTTCAGTCACCCGTGCATTGAAGCATCGCGCCCCTCAGGCGCCCCACCGGCGCCGGGCCCCCGCTTGACCGGTGCTTTACCCGGTCATGGGGCCGCCATCAGGCTCCCGTGATCGGCCCGTGAGCAGGGGGCGGGGCGTGAGAGCTGAATCACGGGAAAGGCGGGTATCACCGAGGTAAGGGTCGGTTAAGTTAGGTCGGCCTCACCGGCTTGCGGTGGGGACGGCCCCGCCCGTGACCTGTCCTTGGAGCCCGTATGCGACCCGTGCGACCCGCCCGCCTGTCCGCCGTCACCGCCGTCGCCACCGTGGCGGCCCTGACCGCCGTCACGGGCTGCACGGAGAAGAGCGACGGCAAGAGCGGCGGCGCGGGCAGCGTGCGCGTGACCGCCACCGACGACGCGTGCCGGGTCTCGAAGACGAAGCTGTCCGCCGGACACGTCGAGCTGGCCATCGAGAACAAGGGCTCCAAGGTCACCGAGGTCTACCTGCTCTTCCCCGACGACCGCATCGTCGGCGAGCGCGAGAACATCGGCCCCGGCACCAAGCAGCGGCTGACGGCCGAGGTGAAGGCGGGCTCGTACGAGATCGCCTGCAAGCCCGGCATGAAGGGCGACGGCATCCGGCAGAAGGTCACCGTCGCGGGCGGCACGACCGCCAAGCGCGACCCGCGCCTGGACAAGGCCGTCGCCGGCTACCGCTCCTACGTGCAGGCGCAGGCCGACGAGACGCTGCCCAAGGTGAAGGTCTTCACCGACGCCGTGCGCAAGGGCGACCTGGCCGCCGCGAAGAAGGCGTACGCCGACTCCCGCATCGGCTGGGAGCGCACCGAGCCCGTCGCCGAGTCCTTCGGGAACATCGACCCGAAGGTCGACGTCCGCGAGGACGGCCTCGCCGACGACCAGGACCCCGAGAAGGACTGGACGGGCTGGCACCGCCTGGAGCGGGCCCTGTGGAAGGACAAGAAGATCGGCGCGCGGGAGAAGGCGCTCGCCACCCGGCTCGACAAGGATCTCCTCGACTGGCAGCGGCGGGTCGGCAGGGCCGAGATCACCCCGACCTCGATGGCCAACGGCGCCAAGGAGCTCCTCGACGAGGTCGCCACCGGCAAGGTCACCGGCGAGGAGGAGCGCTACTCGCACACCGACCTGGTCGACTTCAAGGCGAACGTCGAGGGCGCCGAGAAGGCGTACCAGCTGCTCAAGCCGGTCGCCGCCGAGCAGGACCCGAAGCTCGCCAAGGAGCTCGACAAGCAGTTCGCCGCGCTCGACGAACTCCTTGAGAAGTACCGCGAGGGCGGCGCGGGCTCCTACCGGTTCACCGCGTACGACAAGCTCGACAAGGCGGACACCAAGGAGCTGGCCGACGGCGTGAACGCGCTCGCCGAGCCGTTGTCCAAGCTGGCGGCCGCCGTCGCCAAGGCCAAGTAGCGGCAGGGAAGCAGCGGCAGGGGACACCATGGCTGAGACCACCGCGGGCGACGACGCCCGTGACACCTCCGGCGCCGCCCCGGGCACGGGCGGCGCCGCCGCGCCGTCGCGGCGCTCGCTGCTCGGCTGGGGCGGCGCGGGGCTCGCGCTCGGCGCGGCCGCGGCCGGCGGCGCGGTGGCGATGGCCCGCTCCGACGACGAGGTGGCGCCCGCCGCCGACACGGGAGCGGCCGTCGCCTTCCACGGCGCGCACCAGGCGGGGATCGCGACGGCCGTCCAGGACCGGCTGCACTTCGCCGCGTTCGACGTGACGACCGACGACCGCGAGGAGTTCGTGCGGCTCCTGAAGGACTGGACCCGGGCCGCCGCGCGGATGACGGCGGGCCGCACGGTCGGCGAGGGCGCGTACGGCGGGCTCGCCGAGGCGCCGCCGGACGACACCGGCGAGGCGCTCGGCCTCAAGCCGTCCCGGCTGACCCTCACGATCGGCTTCGGGCCGTCCCTGTTCGAGAAGTTCGGGCTCGGCGGGAAGCGGCCCGATGCGCTGGTGGACCTCCCCAAATTCCCCGGCGACAACCTCGACAAGGCGCGCAGCGGCGGCGACCTGTGCGTGCAGGCCTGTGCGGACGACCCGCAGGTCGCGGTGCACGCCATCCGCAACCTCGCGCGCATCGGCTTCGGCAAGGTCGCCGTGCGCTGGTCCCAACTCGGCTTCGGCAAGACGTCGTCGACGACACCGGGTGCGCAGACCCCGCGTAACCTCTTCGGCTTCAAGGACGGCACGCGCAACGTCTCCGGCGACGACACGGCGGCCCTCGGCAAGCACGTGTGGGTCGGCGAGAAGGACGGTCCCGCCTGGATGACCGGCGGCTCCTACCTGGTGGCGCGCCGCATCCGCATGAACGTCGAGACGTGGGACCGCACTTCGCTCGGCGAGCAGGAGGACGTGTTCGGCCGCGACAAGGGCGAGGGCGCCCCGGTCGGCAAGGCCAAGGAGCACGACGAGCCGTTCCTGAAGGCGATGAAGCCCGACGCGCACGTGCGGCTGGCGCACCCGTCGGCCAACGACGGTGCGACGATCCTGCGCCGCGGCTACTCCTTCACGGACGGCACCGACGGGCTCGGCCGGCTCGACGCGGGCCTGTTCTTCCTCGCCTACCAGCGGGACGTCCGCAAGGGCTTCATCCCCGTACAGCGCAGTCTGGCGCGCTCCGACGCGCTCAACGAGTACATCCAGCACGTGGGTTCCGCGGTCTTCGCGGTCCCGCCGGGCGTCCGCGGCGCGGACGACTGGTGGGGCAGGGGCCTGTTCACCGGAGAGGCGTGAGCCAATGTTCGGCAACTATCTGATCGGGCTCCGTGAGGGGCTGGAGGCGAGTCTCGTCGTCTGCATCCTGATCGCCTATCTGGTCAAGACGGGTCGGCGTGATGCCCTGCTGCCCATCTGGACGGGCATCGGCGTCGCGGTGGCGCTCGCGCTCGGCTTCGGCTGCGCGCTGACGTTCGGCTCGCAGGAGCTGACGTTCGAGGCGCAGGAGGCGCTCGGCGGTTCGCTGTCGATCGTCGCCGTCGGCCTGGTGACGTGGATGGTGTTCTGGATGCGGCGCACCGCGCGGCACCTCAAGGCCGAGCTGCACGGCAAGCTGGACTCGGCGCTGCGGATGGGCACGGCCGCGCTGGTCGCGACCGCGTTCCTCGCGGTCGGCCGGGAGGGCCTGGAGACGGCGCTGTTCGTGTGGGCCTCGGTGCGCGCCTCGCACGACGGGTCGCACGGCCCGCTGCTCGGCGTGATCCTGGGCCTGCTCACCGCGGTCGCGCTCGGCTGGCTCTTCTACAAGGGCACGGTCCGCATCAACCTCGCGAAGTTCTTCACCTGGACCGGCGCGATGCTGGTCGTGGTGGCGGCGGGCGTCCTCGCGTACGGCGTGCACGACCTGCAGGAGGCGGAGTTCATCGGCGGCCTGCGGGACAAGGCGTTCGACATCAGCGCGACCGTCCCGCCGGACAGTTGGTACGGCACGCTCCTGAAGGGCGTCCTCAACTTCCAGCCGGATCCGACGGTGTTGCAGGTCGTGGTCTGGCTGCTCTACCTCGTGCCGACGCTGGCGTTCTTCTTCGCGCCGACGCGGCCGGCCTCCCGGGACAAGGCCCCGGCGGCGGACAAGGCAACAGTTCCGGAACAGGGTTGAGCGGGGTTCCCCGGCCTCGAACTGCCGTGCATATGATCTTCGTTGACCCGTTGTCCGATCTCTGAGGATCCCCCCATGCACACCTCCCGTTTCGGGAAGAGCCTCGCCACGCTGACCGCGGCGACCGCCGTGGCACTCGGCGTCTCCCTCATGACCGCCCCCACGGCCTCCGCGGTCGGCGGCAGCGCCTGCACCAAGAACGTCAAGAACCACAACATGATGGTCATCAACGTGGGCGCCACCGCGCACTCGGGCCCCGGCGGCAGCTACAGCAAGGTCAAGCGCCTGCAGTGGTTCGACCAGGTCTACGTCCGCTGTTACACGGTCAAGCGCGGCACCCAGTGGTACTACGGCGACCTGCCGGGCACCAGCAAGCGCGGCTGGGTCGACGGCATGCTCCTCCAGGAGAGCTGACCCGAGCCACAGGCCCTTTCCCGGGCCCGATAAGGTTCGGCCCCGGGAAGGGGTAGGTGACGGAATTCCGATGAGCAGACTTCGCAGGGTCGGCGGTCTCCAGCGGCCTCTCGTGGCGTCGGCGGCGGTGACCGCTCTGGCGCTGTCGGCGAGCGGCTGCGTGACCGTGCACGGCGAGCGCGAGGTGGTGCCCGCGGCCACCAAGTCCGAGGCGGCCCGCGCGCTCAAGGACTTCCTCGCCGCGTACAACAAGGCGGACAAGACCTTCGAGCCGTCCGCCGACGCCGCACGCATCACCGGCCCGCTGGGCGCCATCAACCAGGGCGGCCTGCGCTCCCGGCACGTGCAGCACCCCGACGGCAACCCCCGGCACGTGCCTCTTGAGCTGACCGACGTCAGCTACACCATCCCCAAGAAGGCGGGCTGGCCGCGCTGGTTCGTGGCCGACACGAAGGCCAACCGCCGCTCGGACCTGCGCTGGCTCTGGGTGTTCACCAAGGGCGGCCCCGACGAGCTGTGGCGGGCCACCTATCTGAACCTGGTGTCGCCGAAGAAGCTGCCGGAGCTGAAGAAGGACGCGGACGGGTTCGCCGAGCCGGTGGACGCTTCCGCGAAGGATCTCGCGCTGCCCCCCGCCAAGCTCGGGGCGGAGTACACCTCGTACTTGAAGTCGGGGGGTGACTCCTTCGCGCCGGGCCCCCACACCTCGGTCTGGAAGGCGTTCCGCGACAAGAACTCCAAGCGGGCGGGGCTGGCCGTGCAGTACGTCGACGAGCCGGCGAACGGCGGCTCGTTCGCCCCGCTGGGGCTGCGCACCGTGGACGGCGGCGCGATGGTGTTCTTCTCCACGCGCCACTTCGAGAAGCAGACGGCGTTCAAGGGGCTCAGCCCGAAGGTCGACGCGGACGCGAAGGCCCTGCTCAAGGGCGAGGTGCGGCAGACCCTGCTGCTCGACCGGGTGTCGAACCAGGTGGTCGTCGACCCGAAGAGGTCCGACGGCGGCAAGGTGGCCTTCCTCAGCCGCATCCAGGGCCTGACGGGCGCCAAGGGCGAGTAGGCACGCCGGGGCCGGGAGACGGCGGGCCCGCGGTGACCCGTATCGACCCCGTCACCCCGGTCCGTCTCGTCAGCCCCGCAACGGCCAGGCGGCGACGTCCTGTTGGGGCTGGCCCGCGACCCGGGCGCACTCGTCGGTGAGCGTCTCCAGGAGCGTCAGCGGGTCCGGCAGCGGATGCTCGGGGCCGCGCAGCCAGCGCACCTCACGGTCGTCGGGGAGCCGGGCGGGCGGCACCAGTACGTACGAACCGCGGCAGTGCCAGCGCAGGCCCGGGTGCTCGTCCATCGTCTCGGGGTGGCAGTCGAGCTCGCAGGGCCACCACTCGTCCTCGTCCTCGGGGGTGCCGCGGGTGGCGGTGTAGAAGAGCAGCCGGCTCTGGCCGTTGCTGCCGCCCGACTCCGCGACGGGCCCGACCTCGATGCCCGCGGCGAGCAGCCGCTCCAGGGCCTCCAGACCGGCGTCGAGCGGGACGTCGAGGACGTCGTGGATCATGCCGGTCGCGGTGATGAAGTTGGCCTGCGGCTGGTGCCGGGCCCATCGCTCGATCTGGCCGCGGTCGGTCGTGGACTGCGTCTGCCAGGCGAAGGAGACGGGGTGCCGGGCGGGTGTGGGGCAGCCGATGCGGTCGCAGGAACATCGGTACCCCGACGGATACGCGGCCGGGGCGAGCGGCAGTCCGGCCGCCGCGGCGGAGAGCAGCAGGTCCTCGCGGGCCCGGTCATCCCCGGACGTGTCCTTGGGGCGGCGACGCAGCCACTGGGAAAATTTGCCCTGTCCGCCGGACCGGCTGCCGAACTCCGCGCCCATCTAGCCCCTCACCTCGCCGTTGTGCCGAAAGCATGACCCATGGTCCCACCATCCTGCGCCTCGGGGGGCCGGAGCCCACATCCGGGGTGGCCGGGGCGGGGCCGGTGGCGGGCCCCATCGCGCGTCATTCCGGTTGAAATAGTGATTTTCCCGCCTACCGTGGTCGTCATGGTCATTAGGACTGTCCTGACGGGCCTCACGGCGCTGACCCTCACGGCACCGAACGGTTTCCTCACCCCGATCGAGTGGGGCGGCGGCCCCCTGACCGTCGACGCGCTCCCCCGCGTGGTCTACACGGCGCACCGCGGCGGGGCCCTGGAGGTTCCGGAGAACAGCATGTCGGGCCTGGTGACGGCGTACGAACGCGGCACCGCGCAGGTCATCGACTTCGACACCCGGATACTGCGCGACGACACCCTGGTGGTCATGCACGACGACACCCTGGACCGGACCACGTTCTCCACGGGGCCGGTGCGCCGCCTCGACCGGTGGGACTGGCTGGGCGTGCGGCTGCGTCCGGGGGCCTCGCTGCCCGGCCACTGGCGCCCGGAGCGGCCGCCGACGGTGGCGGAGGTCCTCGACCGCTTCGGCGGGCGGATCATGCTGATGCTGGAGGCCAAGGACCCGCGGAGCCTCAAGCCGCTCGCCCGGCTCATCCGGTCCCGCAGGCTGACCCGCTCGGTCTTCGTGAACACCAACAGCCCAGCGGTGGCCCTGCGCGCGCACCAGCTGGGGCTGCTGGCCCAGCTGTGGCGCTCCAAGCGGCAGATGCGCACGGACCGGCCGGCGGGCTGGGCGCCGTTCGTGGACGTCCTGGACGTCGACTACAAGGCGCGCGACGGCGATCTGGTACGTGCGGTGAACTCGGGCATCCCGCGGGTGTGGGCGCACACCGTGACCACCGCGAAACAGCGCGACCGGGTGCTCCGGCTCGGCTGCAACGGCGTGATCACGGACGCCCCCGGCCTGCTCTCGCGGACGCCGGTCAGGAAGGGCGCCGCATGATCCCGTGCAGGGCGTAGTCGACGAGGGTGTCGGCGTACGCGTGGGTGAGCGGGCCCGAGCGCATCAGCCAGCGCTGGGCGATCGGGCTGGCCCACAGTTCGAGCGCGATGCGGGGGTCGATCTCCGGGCCGACCTGGCCCGCGTCCTGGGCCCGCCGGACCCGGGTCACGAAGAGCTGGAGCTGCGGCTCCAGGAGCTTCTCGACGAACTCGGCGCCCAGCTCCGGGTGGAGCAGCCCCTCGGCGGCGAGGGCGCGGTAGGGGGCGTCGTACTTGGAGTCGTTGAACTCGTCGACGATGGCCCGCATCACGAACTTGAGGTCGGCCGCGAGGTCCCCGGTGTCAGGGATCTCGGTCTCGATCTCCTCGGAGCCGGCCTTCTCGCCCGCCTCCCGGGCCGCCTGCTCGCCTAGGTCGAGGAAGGCGTCGAGCAGGACGGCGCCCTTCGACGGCCACCAGCGGTAGATCGTCTGCTTGCCGACGCCGGCGCGGGCCGCGATGGCCTCGATCGTCAGCTTGGCGTAACCGACCTCGTCGACGAGGGCGAGGGCTGCGTCGTAGATCGCGCGGCGCGAGCGTTCGCTGCGGCGCGTGGAGTCCGGGGCGGTTTTCTGGGCCATGCCGTCGAATGTAGCAGCGACCGAACCGAGACGTACCGTCTTGACGAGACGCGTCGTCTCGTTCATAGTGGAGTCCGAAGCGAGACGAACCGTCTCGCCGAGGCGGGGTCCTTCCGACCACAGGAGACCCGGCCGCTCCACGAAGAACGGGAGGCACACCATGACCCGAGGCGGATCCGGAAACATGCTGGGCGTCGGCGGCACCCGCAGCAACCTCTCCCGTGCCGCGCTGCGCGGCGCGGGCCGCGGCGGCCGGGCCGGCAACGCGCTCAGCCCCCAGGAACAGAAGCGCGAGCTGCTGCGCAAGCTGCGGGAGGGACGCGAGACGCACGGCGGACGGTGAACCGCGGACGGGGCGGCCGGGGTGGTCCGGACGGCGGCGCCCGGGGTGGTCCGGACGGCGGCGCCCGGATGACCATCTCCGCAACCACCCGTTCGGTTCACAGCAAAGAGGGCTCCTCGCACCGCACTATGGGCATCAACTGCCCCACCAAGGGCGGCAGCTGTCCTGCGGTACGTGAGGAGCCTTCTTTGTCCCGTAATCCTCGCTCTCCTCGGTGCGCCACACCCCGGCGCTATCTGATGTGCCCACCGGCACACTTCAAGGTCACCTACTCCATCAACCCCTGGATGGACCCCGCCAAGCCGGTCGACGTCCCCCTCGCGCTCGCCCAGTGGGAGGACCTGCGCGACCGGTACCGGGCCCTCGGCCACACCGTCGAGGAGCTCACCCCCCGGCCCGACCTGCCGGACATGGTCTACGCGGCGAACGGCGCGACCGTCGTGGGCGGCCGGGTGCTCGGCGCGCGCTTCGCCTACCGCGAGCGGGAGCCGGAGGCCGCGGCCCACCTGGAGTGGTTCCGCGCGCACGGCTTCACCGAGATCCACGAACCGGCTCACATCAACGAGGGCGAGGGCGACTTCGCGGTCACCGCCTCCTACGTCCTGGCCGGGCGCGGCTTCCGGGCCAGCCCGCTCTCGCACGGCGAGGCCCAGGAGTTCTTCGGCCGCCCGGTGATCGGGCTCGACCTGATCGACCCGCGCTACTACCACCTGGACACCGCGCTCGCCGTCCTGGACGACGCCGCGGACGAGGTCATGTACTACCCGCCCGCCTTCTCGCCCGGCAGCCGCGCGGTCCTGCGCCGGCTCTTCCCCGACGCGCTGATCGCCGAGGAGCCCGACGCCGTGGCGCTCGGGCTCAACGCCGTGTCCGACGGGCTCAACGTCCTGCTCCCGCAGGCCGCGGCGGGCCTCTTCCGGCCGCTGCGCGAGCGCGGCTACGTTCCCGTCCCCATGGACCTGAGCGAACTGCTCAAGGGCGGCGGCAGCGTGAAGTGCTGCACCCAGGAGCTGCGCGGCTAGTTCGCGTGCAGCTTCGCCGGGCAGAGCCGGCGCGGCGCGTCGTCGCCCTTCAGGCGGGCGTCGACGCAGCCGCCGGGCAGCCCGTCGTGCGCCTTGGTGCCGAAGTTCGCGGTCACCGTCAGCGTGCCCTTGCCGAACACCGTGCGCTGGACCGTGCTGTCGGCGGTCAGGCGCCGGAAGGAGGTGAGGGGCTCGGTGCCCGCGGCCTTGTGCAGGGGCTCGAAGTACTTCTGCAGGGCGGCCAGTTCGGTGCCGTGCTGCTTCAGCGACGGGCCGTCGAGGACGTAGTTGAGGGGGGTGTTGTACAGCATCGCGAGCAGGGCGCGGGCGGTCTTCTGCCGCGGCAGCTTCTCGTAGGAGATCTCCCAGCGCTCGGTGTTGACCAGCGAGCCGTGCAGCGCGGTCTCGTAGAGCGGGACGCGGTGGCGCGGGTCGTACATCGCCTTGGCGAGATCGGCGGGCAGGTCGACCGGCTTGAAGAAGATGCCGGGGGCCTCCTCCGGGTAGTAACCGCCCCACTTCTCGCGGTCCTTCTGGAGCTTCCACATGCCGTCGGCGACCGGGGTGGCGCCGCCGTGGTCGAAGGCGAGCGGCTCGTTCGCCCAGGCCTGCGCCGTCTCGGAGCCCAGGACGAGGCCGGTGCCCGCGATGCGCCGCATCCGCGCCAGGCGGTGGGCGCGGTCCTCGGCCTTGGTCATCCGGTGGCGCTTGCCGTGGTCGCGGAAGAGCTCGCCGGTGGCGTCGACGTCGAGGAAGTAGCTGTCGGAGCCGTTGGCGACCATCGAGCGGGTGCGCTCGGCGAGGTAGTGCTTGCGGGGCTCGGCCTTCTCGAAGGCGGCGGAGCTGAGGTAGCAGCCCCGGCCGCCGAAGCCGGTCTCCGGCTTGCCCTCGGCGTCGCGGACGCAGAAGTCCGGGTAGACGGTGCCGGGCCAGATCGCGTTCGGGGCGTCGGCGGACTTCGGGTCCTGGCCGTTGGCGAAGGAGTCGTACGGGCCGGTCAGGTAGCCCGCCTTCTTCGCCGCGGCCACCGCCGCCCGGTCCGGGTAGGGCTTGCCGTCGTAGCCGAGCCACATCCGGTCGACGCCGAGCTTCTTGAGCTGCTCGACGGCGGGGGCCTTGCGGGCGTCGCCCCAGGTGTAGGCGTGGAAGGCGCCGAGGAGCTTGCCGGTGGCGGGGTTCTTCGCGATCTTCCGCTTCAGGCTGCCGAGCTGTCCGCGCTCGGCGAGGTAGGAGCGGTAGTCGGCGGCGGGGGCCACCGGGTTGCCGTCGGTCAGGGCGAAGGTGACGGAGTAGTCGCGGGTGCCCTCGCCCCGGTCGAAGGCATGCTGCGCGGTGGTGCGCAGCCGGCCGCCGGGCGTGGTGAAGCCGAGGGTGGTGCCGATGTCGGTGGGGGTGAGGTAGCTGACGCCGGCCTTGCCGCCCAGGGAGTAGCCCCACAGCGGCAGGGTGAGGTCGGCGCCGACGTCGACGGTGCTGCCGCCGAGGCCGCCCTTGCCGGTGGTCCAGAAGGCGTCCTTCACGGGGACGTCCAGGCCCTCGCCGCGCGGCAGCTGGAGCGCGGACGCGGTGGCGTCGGTGCCGGTGACGGGCCAGCTGACGGAGGTGTACCGGTCGGCCTTCAGCTTGAGGGAGAGGCGGCCGTGGTCGGTGCGGGCGGTGACGTCGATGCCGTGCTCGGGATAGCTCCAGCGCGCCTCGCCCCTGCCGTGCCGGCGGACCGGGCCCGGCGCGCCGAGGTCGGTGCCCGCGGCGTCGGAGAGGGTGAGGTCGCGGCCGCCCCGGGTGTGGGCGCGTACGGCGAGGGAGGCGGTGTCGACGACGGCCGTACCGCCGTCGAGCGCCAACTCGACCTGCTTGCCGTGCGGTTGCTCGGCGCCGGCGGTGAAGGCGTACGTGGTGGCGCCGGCCGCGACGACCGCGAGCGCGATGGACAGGGAGAGGAAACGGGTCTCCGACCGCCTGCGGGCGTGACCTGGAGAGCTGCTCTTGGTGGGCATGGAGAACTGAATAGTCACCGCCCCTAAGAACCTTCTAAGAAGAGGGGCAGTTCAGCCAGGTGGCCGAGGACGTGCTAACAATACGGACGCACGGGTGCAAGACCGTCCTGTGCGAACGCAGCACCACAACCAAACAGTTGGGTCCACCGGGGCCCAGGGGGAAGAAGAGGTATCAGCGCAGTGAACCGTATGCGCACGTCCGCCGCCGTCCTCGCGACCGCGGGGGCGCTCACCGCCGCTCAGCTCGGGCTCGCCGGGTCCGCTTCCGCGACCAGCGGCCCGTCCGCGCCGAAGGCCTCGCCGCGGGCCGTCAGCGGCTGCCCGATCGACATCGTCTACACGTCCCGTTTCCAGATCGACCGGAACGGCTGGGTGACCAACGGCGGGCTGTACTTCGGGCTGAAGAACAAGAGCACGAAGACCATCAAGAACGTCACGTTCACGGTGACCAACGTCAAGAACATCCGCTTCGGCAAGGCCACGCCGACCGGCGGCAAGGTCACCCGCAGGACGACGAAGACCGTCTCGGTCTACGACAAGAGCCTCGCGGGCAAGGCCAAGCTCGGCGTCAAGGTCCGCACCCACCTGCTGAACACCAGGTCCTACAAGGTGAAGTTCGCCGTGCACGGGACCGGATGGAACTGCGCCGTCAACCAGGGCACCTGGGGCGCGTGAGCCGACGGTCCGGGACTCAGTCTCCGGACGGCGGCCCGGACGAAGGCCCGGACGCGGACGGGGGCGGCCACACGTCGCCCCAGTCCGTGTCGCGGGCCGCGCGGTAGAGGGGGCCGTGGCGCTTGGTCACGGTCTCCTTGCGCAGGACCTCCTCGGCCCCGCACAGGTCGAGGAGGACCTGGCCCTTGCGGATCTGCGGGCGGCGCACCACGCGGGAGGGCGCCGGGTCCGCGTCGAAGCGGACCGCCGCGACATAGCTGAACTTCTCGTCCTCGTACGCCAGTGAGCCGCCCTTGACCTTGCGGTGCAGGGACGACCTGCTCACCCGCGCGGAGAAGTGGCACCAGTCCGTGCCGGGCTCGATGGGGCAGGCGGCGCTGTGCGGGCAGGGCGCGGCGATGCGGAAGCCCCGCGCGATCAGCCGGTCGCGGGCCGCGATGATCCGGGCGTAGCCGTCGGGGGTGCCCGGCTCGATGATGACGACCGCCTGCGCGGCCGCGTCGGCCGCGGCGTCGACGACCGAACCCCGGTCGGCCTCCGTCAGCTCCCCGAGCACGTACGACACCGTGACGAGATCGGTGCTCTCGATGGTGAGCGCCGCTCCGATCCGAGAGCGCTGCCAGCGGGCGCCGCTCAACTGCGGGGTCGCGCCCGCCAGTTCACGGCCGAGCGCCAGCGCCGGGTCGGCCCAGTCCAGGACCGTCACCGGCCGCTCCCCCGCCCATGTCGCGGCGACCGCCCAGGTCGCCGCGCCGGTCCCGCCGCCCACGTCCACATGGCTGCCCGGCGCCCAGTCCGCGGGCGCGGCGTCCGCGAGCGCGGCCAGTGCGGAGCGGACCGCCTCGAAGGTCGCGGGCATGCGGTACGCCGCGTACGCGACGACGTCCGCGCGGTCGCGCAGGATCGGGGCGTCGGTCGGGGTGCGGCCCCGGTAGTTGGCGATCAGCCGGTCGACGGCCTGGGTCGCCTGCTTGGGCGGCAGGCCGTCCAGGAGTCCGGCGAGGGCGGCGCGCAGGGTCTGGGCCGGGGCGGCGGGGGCTGCCGGGGGGATCGGGGCGTTCACCCCGTGAGTCTACGGGGGCCCGGGGGGCCGGGGGGCTGGAGGGACGGCGGACGCCCCCGCGCCACCGCCCCGGCGCAGGCCCCAGCACCGACCCGGCGCCGGCCCCCACGCGCCCGGGCGCGCTACGCGCTACCGCCCCCGCGCCGCCCGCGCCAGCCGGGTGCCCGCCGCCGCGCGCGGCCCGTTGTCGGCGGGCCTGCGCCGCGGGTGCACCGTGTTCGCGAGCAGCACCAGGAAGGTGTCGGTCGCCGGGTCGAGGACGAGGGACGTGCCGGTGAAGCCGGTGTGCCCGGCCGCCCCGCGCCCCGCCAGCTCCCCCATGAACCACGGCTGGTCGATGCGGAAGCCGAGGCCCGGCTCCGCCAGCATCAGCTCGACGAAGTCGGGGCCGAGGATGCGGGCCCGGCCGTAATTGCCGCCGCACAGCAGCGTGCGGCAGAACACCGCCAGGTCGCCCGCGGTGGAGAAGAGGCCCGCGTGCCCCGCGACGCCGCCGAGCGCCCAGGCGTTCTCGTCGTGGACCGTGCCGCGCAGCATGCCCCGGTCGGCCTTGGCCCAGGGGGTGCGCTGGTCCTCCGTGGCGGCGGCGTCGGGGCGCGGTCCGAAGCCGGTGGCGGTCATCCCGAGCGGCCGGGTGATGCCCTCGCGGACCAGGACGTCGAGGGGGCGCCCGGTGAGCCGCTCCAGGACGCGCTGGAGCAGCAGCATGTTCAGGTCGGAGTAGACGTAGTCGCCGGGCGCGGTGACCGGGGCCTCGGCGCGCAGGGCGGCGAGGCGCGCGGCGTCGTCGGGGCAGTCGTACAGCGGCAGTTCGGGCCGAAGGCCGGAGGTGTGCGTGAGCAGCTGGCGGACGGTGACGCCGTGCTCGGCGGCGGCGGTGAACTCGGGGACGTACGCCCCGACGAGCGCGTCGATGCCGAGCGTGCCGCGCTCCAGCTGCTGCACCGCGGCCACCGTGGTGAAGAGCTTGGTGAGCGAGGCCAGGTCGAAGGGGGTGGTGGTGCGCATCGGCACCCGCCACTCGCGGGGCAGCTCGACGCCGGTGTCGCTCTCGGGGTCGTACGCGGCGTGGCGCACCGCCCAGCCCGCCGCCTCCTCGGCCGCGACGACGGGGCCGCGGCCCGCGACGACCACGGCGCCGGCGCACCAGGGGCGCTTCCCGCGGGTCAGGTCGCGCACGTCGGCGACGAGCCGCCCGATCTCGTCGGGGTCGAGGCCCGCCCGGTCGGGCGAGCCGGGGCGCAGGAGCCTGGGTGCGCTCAGTGGTCCGCCTCCTGTGTGGGCCGGTGCTGCCAGGGGCGGCACAGTCCCACGAAGCAGGCGAGGGCCGCCAGCGCACAGGCCAGCTGGACGACGGCCATCGGGACGGCGGTGTCCTCGCCCGCGATGCCGACGAGCGGCGATGCGATGGCCCCGACCAGGAAGGAGGAGGTGCCGAGCAGCGCGGACGCGGAGCCCGCGGCGTGCGGGGTGCGCGTCAGCGCGAGGGACTGGGTGTTGGGCATGGTGACGCCCATCGACGACATGAGGACGAAGAGCCCGGCGGCGACGGGGAACAGGCCGACGTCGCCGAAGACCCCGGCCGTCATCAGCAGCAGCGCCGTCGCGGCGGCCGCGATCAGCGTGAGGCCGACGGCGAGGACCTTGTTCAGGCTGGCCCTGCCGACGAGGACCTTGCCGTTGAGCTGGCCCGCGGCGATCAGTCCGACGGAGTTGACGCCGAAGAGGAGGCTGAAGGTCTGCGGGGAGGCGCCGTAGATCTCCTGGATCACGAAGGGCGAGGCGGAGATGTACGCGAAGAGCGCGGCGAAGGCGAAGCCGCCCGCGACCATGTAGCCGGTGAAGACGCGGTCGGCGAGGAGCGTGCGCATGGTCCGCAGCGCCTCGACGGTGCCGCCGCTGTGCCGCCGCTCGGGGGCGAGGGTCTCGGGCAGCCGCCGCCAGACCAGCAGGGTCAGCGCGGTGCCGACGGCGGTGAGGACGACGAAGATGCCGCGCCAGTCGGTGAAGCGCAGGACCTGGCCGCCGATGAGGGGCGCGGCGATGGGGGCGACGCCGGAGATCAGCATGAGGGTGGAGAAGAAGCGGGCCATCTCCATGCCGTCGTACAGGTCGCGGACGACGGCGCGGGCGATCACGATGCCGGCCGAACCGGCTAGGCCCTGCAGCAGCCGGAAGCCGATGAGGAGCTCGGCGTTGGGGGCGAAGGCGCAGGTCGCGGTGGCGACGACGTAGACGAGCAGGCCGATGAGGAGGGGGCGGCGGCGGCCCCACTTGTCGCTCATCGGGCCGACGACGAGCTGGCCGAGCGCCATGCCCATGAGGCAGGCGGTCAGGGTCAGCTGGACGGTGGCGGCCGGGGAGTGCAGGGCGTCGGTGACCTGCGGCAGGGCCGGCAGGTACATGTCCATGGAGAGCGCGGGGACGGCGGTGAGGCCGCCGAGGACGAGCGTGACGAGGGCGCCGGTACGGCGGAGGGCGGCGGGGCCCGGTGGCTCCGCCGCCTTCGGTATCGGATGTGTCCGCGTGCCCTGTCCGAGCTCAGGCATCCTGCCCCTCCCAGTCGCTGCGTATGCCTCTCCATGGTCGCAGGCCGGGGTGGGTGGTACGGACAGGTTCCGCGGGGACTAGGCCGGCTTCAGCCCGGGGTCGCCGGCCTCCGTCACGAAGGACGCCGCCGTCCTGATCGGGGCTCCCAGCGTCGTGACCGCCGAGACCGTCTTGAAGTCGGCCCGTGCGGCCTCGCGGCCGAGGGCGACGGTGACATAGCCGCGGCGGCCGTTGTAGAACTTCAGGTGCGGGTTGGCCTTGGTGTAGGTGTCCCAGTTGGCCGGCTTGTCCGCGCCGTCCTTGCCGCTCGCGATGGAGGTGGCGACGATCTCGGTGCCCACGGTCCTGGAGGACGGGTCGTCGAAGTCGGCCTTGATGTCGAAGGCGTAGCCGACGTGCACGTCGCCGGTGAGGACCATGAGGTTGTCCAGGTCCGCGGCCCGCGCGCCGGCGAGGACCCGCTTGCGGGAGGCGCGGTAGCCGTCCCAGGCGTCCATGGAGAGCTTCGCCCGCGCGTTGAGGTCGAGCCTGCGCTCGGAGAAGGTGACCTGCTGCGGGACGACGTTCCACTGGGCGCGCGAGCGCCGCCAGCCGTCGAGGAGCCAGCGCTCCTGGGTGGCGCCGGTGATGGTGCGCGCCGGGTCGTCCGACTCGGCGCCGGGGACGTGGGCGGTGTCGCCGTACGCCTGGTCGGAGCGGTACTGGCGGGTGTCGAGGATGTCGAACTGGGCGAGGCGGCCCCAGACCAGGCGCCGGTAGAGCTGGGCGTCGGGCCCGCTCGGCAGCTGCGGGCGGCGCAGCGGGAGGTTCTCCCAGTACGCCCGGTAGGCGGCGGCGCGGCGGAGCAGGAACTCGCCGGGAGGGTCGTCGTTCTCGGAGACGTCGCCGGCGTAGTTGTTCTCGGTCTCGTGGTCGTCCCAGGTGACGACGAAGGGGTGTGCGGCGTGGGCGGCGCGCAGGTCGGGGTCGGACTTGTAGAGGGCGTACCGCAGCCGGTAGTCCTCCAGCGTCTGCGTCTCCTTGTTGAAGTGGGCGGGCAGCGTGCGGTCGGTGTAGCCGCGGGCGCCGCCGGTGGCGTTGACCGCGTACTCGTACAGGTAGTCCCCGAGGTGGAAGACGACGTCGACGTCGTCCTGCGCCAGGTGCTTGTACGCGGTGAAGTAGCCGTCGTGGTACGCCTGGCAGGAGACGGCGGCGAGGGTGAGCCCGCCCGGCCTGCTGCCGGGGGCGGGCGCGGTGCGGGTGCGGCCGGTCTCGCTGACCCAGCTGCCGGTCCTGAACCGGAAGTAGTACGTGCGGCCGGCGTCCAGGTGGTCCGCCTCGACGTGCACGGCGTGGTTGAACTCGGGGTGCGCGGTGACGGTGCCGCGTCTGGCGACGCGCCGGAACCGGGCGTCGTGGGCGAGCTCCCACCGGACGGTGACGCGCTCCTGGGGCAGGCCGCCGCCGGGCTCGTAGGGGGCCGGGGCGAGCCGGGTCCAGAGCAGGGCCGAGGAGGGCAGCGGGTCACCGGAGGCGACGCCGAGGGTGAAGGGGTTCTTCCGGATGCGCCGGGCGTCGAGCTCCGCGGCGCCCGCGACGCCCGCGGTGGGCAGGTTGGTGGCGAAGGCGAGCGCGGCGGCGGCGCCGGTGACGGTGAGGAACCGGCGGCGGCCCAGGTGGCGGGCGGCGGCGCGGATCTCGGGTGCGTGGTGCTGGCCTGCGGGTGTCATGTGGCCCTCCCCTGACGATTGCTGTCAGGGGGATGCAAGTCCCGGGGGACGACGTCAGCCTGTCACGTACACAACAGCCGCATGGCGGGCGGATGATGTCCGCGTGGACGCCCCTCCCGTACGCTGCGGGGCCATGAACGCATGGCAAACTGCCCCATCGAAGACGGCCGTGGTGACCGGCGCGGGCTCCGGCATCGGCCGCGCCGTCGCCCTCGAACTGCTCGCCGCGGGCTGGTCGGTGGCGCTCGCCGGCCGCCGCCCCGAGACGCTGGAGGAGACGGCCGCCCTCGCGTCGGCGAAGGACGGCGCGACCTCGGTCGTACGGACGGACGTGGCGCGCCCCGACGACGTGGCCGCCCTTTTCGCCCGGGTACGCGAGGACTTCGGCCGCCTGGACCTCCTCTTCAACAACGCGGGCACGTTCGGTCCCGGCGGTGTCCCGGTGGAGGAGCTCCCCTACGACGCGTGGCGGCACGTCGTCGACACCAACCTCAACGGCGCGTTCCTGTGTGCGCAGGCCGCCTTCCGGCTGATGAAGGAGCAGGACCCGCAGGGCGGCCGGATCATCAACAACGGATCCATCTCGGCGCACGCGCCGCGCCCCCACTCGGTGGCGTACACGACGACGAAGCACGCCCTGACCGGTCTGACCAAGTCGCTCTCCCTGGACGGCAGGCCGTACCGGATCGCGGTGGGACAGATCGACATCGGCAATGCGGCGACCGACATGACCGAGCGCATGCAGGCCGGAATCCCGCAGGCCAACGGCGAGTTGGCGAGCGAGCCGGTGATGGACGTGGCGGACGTGGCGCGCACGGTGCGGCACATGGCGGAGCTGCCCCTGGAGGCGAACGTGCAGTTCGCGACGGTGCTGGCGACCAACATGCCGTACATCGGGCGGGGTTAACGCCGCGCGCCTGGCGACACGGAAGCGCGGTGTGTAAATCTCCACAAGTGGAATGGGAGCTACCGCAGCAAAAGGGGACGGTGATCCCCGTATGCTCGGCTCCTCTCCACGAGAACTTCACACTTGGAGCACTCCTTGCGCATACGCACCGCGGCCCCCGCCGTCCTCGCCGCCACCGCCCTGTCGGTGTCCCTGCTCGCCGTGTCCCCCGCGTCGGCGGCGACCGCGAGCCACCAGGGCGGGCTGCACCTCGGTTACATCCAGTACGACAGCCCGGGCCGGGACACCCGCTCGAACTCCTCGCTGAACGCGGAGTGGGTCAACATCCACAACAACGGCCGCTCCGCGGTCCAGCTCAAGGGCTACAAGCTGAAGGACGACACCGGCTACACGTACACCTTCGGCAGCTACAAGATCGGCGCCGGCAAGACCGTCAAGGTCCGCACCGGCAAGGGCGGCAACGCCTCCGGCGTGCGCTACTGGGGCCGGACCAACTACGTCTGGAACAACGACGGCGACAAGGCGCGCCTCATCAAGCCGAGCGGCGCGCAGCAGGACTCCTGCGCGTGGTCGCGGGTCGGCTCGGGCCACCAGAACTGCCACTGACCACTGTCACAGGGGAGGGGAAGGGACGGGGCCGGGCCCGGCGCCGCGCGAAGCGGCCGGGCCCGGCCCGTCCCGAACGCCTGGGCCCCGTCCCGTGTGTTCCCGTCCCTTGTGATCCCGTCCCGTCCTGAACGACGGCGGTCAGGCCTGGCCCGTCTCGAAGCGGGTGACCTGGTCGCCGTCGACGGTGAACCGCCACTTCGTCCGCATCTCGCCCCACGTGTCGTTCCGGTACGTCACGAGCAGCGCCCGGCCGCCGTCCGACTCCGACTCGACGTCCATGTGGCCGTTGGACGAGAAGATCTCGCGGTCCGCCCAGTCGGCGACGTCCCGGTCGGTGCCGTCGTCGGCCATCGTGGCACCCGGCGTGAGCACGGCCTCGAAGGCGGGCTTGTCGTGGGAGTTCACCGCGGTGACGAAGGCCCGGACCGTGGGGTCGCCGAGCCGGTTTACCTGGATGCTCATGGGCCCACGTTCACACCGGGCGGTCCGGTGCGCCACCGCGGCGCACACCGCGCGTCACCCGTACGGCCCCGTGGGCCGGGTGGCCGGTGCGGGACCGGTGGACGGTGGAGGCGGACGCAGCCGCCACCCCGCCGAGGGGCCGAACCGGGAGTTCCCCATGACCACCTTCTCGTCCTGCTCCTGCCTGGACCGACGTGACCTGGGACTGCTGCTGCTCCGCGCGGGCACCGGCGGCGTGCTGGTCGCGCACGGGGGCCAGAAGCTGTTCGGCTGGTTCGGCGGCGGCGGCATCGAGGGCACCGGCGCCTTCATGGAGTCCGTCGGATACGCGCCGGGCCGCCTGAACGCGCTCATGGCGGGGCTGGCCGAGGCGGGCGGCGGACTGCTGCTCGCCCTCGGGCTCGCGACGCCCGCGGCGGGCTCCGCGGCGGCGGGCGCGATGGCCGGCGCCACGGCCGTGCACACGCCGAACGGGTTCTTCAGCCAGGGCGGTGGCTACGAGTACCCGGCCTACCTCGGCATGGTCGCGGCGGCCCTGGCCGTCGCGGGCCCCGGCCGCTACTCCGCCGACCACGCACTCGGCCACACCCTGGACCGCGCCTGGATGGTCCCGGCCGCACTGGCAGGCACGGCGGTGGGCGTACTCGCGACCCTGGGAGCAAGGATGAGGAACGTCCGCGCGGCGGAGGAGGACGGCGGGACGCCGGAGGGGTGAGGCCCGCGAGGCGCGGCGCGCGGCTTACGGGTCGGGGAGAGGCTCCCGGCGAGGCGCCGGGCGGCGAGGGCGGACCCCGCGAGGGGCCGGTGCGCGGCGCATTGCGTACGTTCGCGAGACGCTCCCGGCGAGACCAGGCGCCGGCCAGGGCGGTCCCCCGCACGGATTGCACGGCGCGCGGCTTACGGGTCGAGAGAGGCGCCCGGCGAGGCGCCGGGCGGCGAGGGCGGACCCCGCGCGGGGGCGGTGCGCGGCGCATTGCGTACGTTCGCGAGACGCTCCCGGCGAGACCAGGCGCCGGCCAGGGCGGTCCCCCGCACGGATTGCACGGCGCGCGGCTCACGGTCGGGCGACGCGCTCGGCGAGGGCCCCGGCAGGGCAGGGCGGCCCCCGCCCCCAGGCGGTGCGACGCGGCGCGTACGACCGCGAGACGCCCTCGGCGGGGCCCCGACCGGCCAGGGCGTACGCCCCGCGCGGGCCCGCGATGCGCGGCTTACGGTCGCTTCCGTACGAGGTCCGGGGCTGACGCGAGAGCTGCCAGCTGAGCCCGCGAGCCCGGGGCGCCCCCTGGACCGAGCAGCGCGACCCACGGCATACGGCGGCTCCCCTACGGGGACAGCCTGCAGACGCGAGACGCCCTCACCTGAGCTTGCGAGCCCAGGGCTCCGGGCCGAGCAGCACAGCGCGGGACGTACGGCCACTCCCGTACGAGAGGCAGGGGTACGAGAGGCAGGGGCTGACGCGGGACGCCCTCAGCCGAACCCGCGAGCCCCGGGGCGAGCAGCGCGACGCTGCGGGCGGGGCCCACGGGCGCCGGGGCGCCCCCGCCCGAGCAGGGCACCCAACTCCGCCCAGGGCAGGGCAGGCGGTGGACGCGAGACGCTGTCGAGGAGGGGCCGGCGTCTCACCGAGTCGGCGGCGCGTCTGCCATCACCTCGCCCCGTCGACCCCCACCATGGCACGCTGCGGCCCATGGACGACGAGCAGGGCACGCCCGACGCAACCCGCACGCCCGGAGCGACCCGCACTCCCGAAGCGACCCCCACGCCGGAGGCGCCCCGCACGCCCGACGCAACCCGCACGCCCGGAGCGACCCGCACTCCCGAAGCGACCCCCACGCCGGAGGCGCCCCGCACGCCCGACGCAACCCGCACGCCCGGGGCGACCCCCGCCCCGGAGGCACCCCCCACGCCCGAGGCGCCCCGCCAGGACCCGTGGGACACCGTCGAACGGCTGCACGCGTGGCTTGACTCGCACAATCATCGGGAGCCCCAAGAAGCCCTTCTCCTGCGGATGTTGAAGCTCTCGGAGGAGGTCGGTGAGGTCGCGGAGGCGGTCATCGGTGCCACCGGGCAGAATCCCCGCAAGGGCACCACCCACACCTGGGACGACGTGCAGTCCGAACTCTGCGACGTCATCGTCACGGCCATGGTCGCCCTGCGCACCCTCACCCCGGACGCGGCCGCCGTCCTCGCCGCCCACCTGCGCCACGTCGACGCGCGCGCCAAAATCGTTTCGCCGCCCACGGGTTGACGGCATACCGTCGCCGGTCATGACCACTTCCACCGCCGCCGACGGGCCGCCCCGCCTCACCCGCCTCGCCTTCCACGGCCCGCTCTCCGAGCCCCGTGCGCACCGCATCGTCGACCGGCTGGCCGCCGCAGGCCCCCGTACCGTGCTCGATCTCGGCTGCGGCTGGGGCGAGTTGCTGCTCCGGGTCCTGGAGTCCGTACCGGAGGCCACCGGAGTCGGCGTCGACCTGAAGGCCGAGGACGTCGAGCGCGGCCGCGCGGCGGCGAAGGAGCGCGGGCTCAGCGAACGGGCCGTCTTCGCCGAGGAGTCGGCGACGGACACCGCGCGCGGCCCCGCCGACCTCGTGATGTGCCTCAGCGCGAGCCACGCCCTCAGCTCCGCCCCACCGCCCCGCGCGACCGTCGAGGCGCTGCACGTGCTGCGCCGCCTGGTGAACCCGGGCGGTCGCGTCCTGCTCGGCGAGGGCTTCTGGCAGCGCGAGCCGACGCCGCGGGAACTCGCCGGGATGTGGCCGGACGCCGACGCCGGGGAGTGCCTGTACCTGGGGGATCTGGTGGACGCGGCGATCGCGGCCGGGTTCCGCCCGCAGTGGGTGGAGACGGCGAGCGCGGAGGAGTGGGAGGAGTTCGAGTCGGGCTACCGCTCCGACGTCGAGGAGTGGCTCGCCACGCACCCCGGCCACCCGCTGGCCGCGGAGACCCGCGAGCGCGTGGACGCCCAGCGCACGTCCTGGCTGCGCGGCTATCGCGGGGTGCTCGGCATCGCGTATCTGACGCTGGTGCCGGTGGGGCCGGTGGGGCCGGTGGAGCCGGTGGGCTGAGTACGACGCGGCTACCGCCCGAACCAGGTCTCGGCGAGCGCGCCGAGGGTCGGTTCGGGCGGCGCGGGCAGCTCCCGCAGGTACCGGGAGAGGTTCCCGTACACGTGGAGCAGGGTGTAGGCGAGAAGTTCACGCGGGTCGAACGTCCGGCCGTATTCCTTCGTGAAGAGGTCGAACAGTCCCGGTTCGGCGCGGGTGACGTAGAGGCCGACGGCCACGAAGTCGTAGGCCCGGTCGCCGATCATCGCCGGCTCGAAGTCGAGGAGCCCGGTGAGCCGCCGCCCGGCGCCCGGCTCGACGAAAAGATGCTCCCGCATGAACTCCGTATGGAGCAGGGCGGGTTAGATCGGTCTGGTCCTGTCGTGCGGCGGGGCCGCGTCGAGGAAGGCGGGGATCTGCGCCAGCCAGTGCTCCGCGAGCCCCAGGGCGCGCTGCCGCTCCACCACCCCCGCACGCTGCTCCGCGACGAACCCGCTCCAGTCGGCGGGGCCGAGGGCGTCGGCGAGCGGCGCGGGGTCGAGTGCGTGCAGCGCGGCGAGGGTCCCGGCGGCCTCGGCGACGATCCGCTCCCGGCCGGCGCGCGGGATGCGCGGCCAGGCGACGGCGAGGTCCTCGCCGGGCAGGCGGGACATCAAGATGTGCCGCCAGCCGTTCTCGTACGGTCCCGCGTCGTGCACCCGCGGCGTGGCGAGGGGGAGGCGGCCCGCCAGGTGGCGCAGCACGCGGGCCTCGGCGATGCCGTCCCGGGCGGCGGCGCCGGGGAAGAGCTTGAGCACGTGCGCGTCACCGACGGCGTAGACCGGCTGGGAGCCCGCCGGGAAGCGGGTCAGCGGCGCACCGGCGAGACCGAGCCGGGCGCACAGGTCCTCGACGGCGGGCCGCATGATCGCCTCGTCACCGACGACGCGGTCCCACTCCTCGTCCGTGTTCACCTCGGGCAGCATGACCGGCACCGTAACCGCTACCGAAGTAGGGCGGCGAGCGACTTTCGGCGGCTGCGCGGGGCGGTCCACGGCTCCTAGCGTCGTGGGACAGACGACCGGCGGCGGCCGGCGGCCACGACGGCCGCCCGGTCGGCGTCACGGGGTGGAACGGAGTCCACGAGATGCCGATGCCGGGCAGCGGGCACAGCAGGACCGGTGGCACGACCGACGACGGAAAGACCGGCGACAGGGGCACGGAACTCGGGCATCCGCGGGGTGATCTGCTGCTGCTGGTCTGCGGGTTGCCGGCCCTCGGGCTGCTGCTCGGGCTCGCGCTGCCGCGGCTCGCCCGCTGGGCGTCCGGGTCGCCCGTGCTGCCGTGGCGCTCCGGCGTCGAGTTCGTCGGGCGGCTCGACGCGCCGTGGCAGACCGCCGTCGTCATGGCCGTCGGGCTCGTCGCCGGGCTCGTCCTCGCCTTCCTGGCGCTCGCCGAGACGATGAAGCTGACGGTGACCGACGAGCGGGTGCGCGTCGAACGGAACGACCGGACGCGGACCTACGAACGGGCTGACGTCTCGGCGGTGTTCCTCGACGGCAAGCACCTGGTCCTCCTGGACCGGGACTCGGGCGAGCTCGCGCGCGGCGAGCACAGCGCACGCGCCGCCGCGGTCGCCGCCGCCTTCCGCGCCCACGGCTACCCCTGGCACGACTCCGACCCGCACGCCGCCCTGTTCCGCCGCTGGATCCCCGGCACCCCCGACCTGCCCGCGGAGGTCCACGCACTCCTCGCGGCACGCAAGGCGGCGCTGCGGAGGAAGGCACCGCGGGACACGGGGGACCTGGCGCAGACGGTGCGGGGGCTCGGTTTCGTCGTACGGGACGAGGGCGCGGAGCAGTATTGGCGGCCGCTGGTCGCCGTGTGAGGGGGGCGGCGCCCGGCAATGGGGCGCCGCCCTCAGCCCCTGCCCCCGCCCTCCTATCCGTCCCCGTCCCGAAGCGCCTCCCCCGCCTCCCTCGCCAGCAACTCGACGTACGCGGACGTCCACGCCTCGACCGTGGCGCGGTCCCACAGATCGGTCGAGAACTCCAGATAGCCGCTGAGCACGTCACCCGTGGGGATCAGGCCGAGGTTGAACTCGGAGCGCGCGCCCGGCACCGCGAGGTCCTCGACCGCCGTGGTCACGCCCGGCAGGTCGACCTCCGTCCGCAGCGAACTCTGGTACTGGAAACCGAGCGGCAGCCGGTCCGGCACCTCGGTGCCGAGCACCGCGCCCACCTCCGCCGCCACCGTGCGCAACGGAGCCGCGTGGTCGAGGGCGTCCACCGAAGTGCGCGCCACCTGGTCCACCAGCGCGCCGAACGACGCGGCCGCGTCACCCCGTATCCGCAGCGTGAACGACGACACCGTGCACGCCGCGAGCGCCTCGAACTCGCGCCGCTCCCGGTTGGCGTGGGAGATGCCGAGCACGACGTCCGGCGCGCCGCCCACCTCCGCGACCAGCCGCGCCAGGGCGGCCGCCGTCACCACGAAGGGTGTCGTACGGTGCCGGCGCGCCAGCTCCTCCACATCGGCGCGCGCGGCCCGGCCGACGGTGAACAGCACCACGTCACCCGCCCCGCTCAGCTCCGCGGGGCGCGGCCGGTCCAGGGGCAGCGGCATGTCGAAGGACGCACCCGCCAAGGCGCGCGCCCAGTGGTCGACCAGTTTGCTTCCGTCCTGGGTGCGCTCGTGCTCGCGCTGCCAGCGCGCGTACTCGCCGGGCTGCGGGACCCGGCCCGGCAGTGCGTGCGGTACGCCGGTGACCTCCGCCCGGTACAGCGCGGCCAGTTCGCGCAACAGGACGCTGACCGACCAGCCGTCGCAGGTCGCGTGGTGCAGGACGAAGAGCAGCACCCAGCGGTCCGGGCCGGTCCGCAACAGCCTTAGCACCGGCGCGAGTTCGTCCTCGATGCCGAAGGGGACGGCCGCCGTCTCCGCGGCCACACGCTCCGCCTCCTCCTCGGCGGCGGCCGGGGAGCCGAGAAGGGCGACGAGGTCCTCCTCCGGCAGCGGCACCGGCCGGGGCCGCAGCGCCTCCTGCCACCACGCGTCGCCGTCCGCAACGAAGCGGGTGCGCAACGCCTCGTGCCGGGCGACGAGTTGACCGAGCGCGGCACGCAGGGCCGGTACGTCGAGGGCTCCCGTCAGAGTGATCCGCATGGCCACGTTGTAGATCTGCGGGCGGGGGTGCGTGCGGTGGCGGGTGATGAAGGCGAGCTGCTGGGCGGTGACGGGGGCGCGGGCGACGACATCGGCGGCGGCGTCGGCGTCGGGCCCTCTGCCTGTGTCGGACCTCCTGCCCGCGTCGTGCCTGTCGTCAGCCTCCGCCTCGGGAACCTCGCCCGCCCCGGACGCCCCGGACGCCTCGGACGACGCGGTCGCCACGGACGCCTCTTCGAGGTCCCCGATCAGGTACGCCGCCATGGCCCGCAGGCCCGGCTCCTCGTAGAAGCGGGCGATCGGGTACTCCGTGCCGAACTCCTCCCGTACGCCGTTCGCCAGGCGGACCGCCGTGAGGGAGTGCCCGCCCAGCTCGAAGAAGGACGCGTCGTCGGCGATCGCCGCCACGTCGACCTCGAACTCCTCGGCCCACAGCCGCCGCAGCCGCTCCTCGACGTCACGCGCCGCCCGACGCGACCGCCCGCGGCTCCGGTCACGCTCACGCTCGGCGGGCGCAGGGGGCACCGGCGCCGTCGACGTGACCAGGGCAGGTGCGGGCAGCGCCGCCCGGTCCACCTTGCCGTTGGCGGACAGCGGGAGCGCGGGCAGCACGGTCCAGGCGTGCGGCACCAGATGCCCGGGCAGCCGCGCCGCCAGTTCCGCCGTCAGCCGGTCGGCGAGTTCCTGCCCCGGTTCGGCGCCGGCCGGGGACGGCACCACGTACGCGGCGAGGAACGCCTCGCCCCGCCGGTCGCGGCGGGCCAGGACGAGCGCCTCGCGGACCCCCGCCAGCGCGCCGACGGCCCGGGAGACCTCCTCGGGCTCGACGCGGTGGCCGCGGATCTTCACCTGGTCGTCGGCCCGCCCCCGGAACTCCAGCGCCCCGTCGCGGGTCCAGCACACCAGGTCCCCGGTGCGGTACATGCGCCCGTCGGCGCCCAGTGGGTCGTCGACGAAGCGTTCCGCCGTCAGGTCCGGGCGGCCCAGATAACCGGAGGCCACGCCGGGTCCGCCGACGTACAGCTCCCCCACCTCGCCGGCGGGCACCTCGCGGCCCCGCGCGTCGAGGACGCGGAGGGTGACGTTGTCGACGGGCCGGCCGATCGGGATCGGGGCGGTGATCGGGGCGGTGGAGGCGTCGGCGCCCGGTTCCGGTTCCCGTGCCAGGACCGTCTGCGCCGTGCACAGCACGGTCACCTCGGTGGGCCCGTACACGTTCACCGTCTCGTACGGGGCGCCGGGGCGCGGGCGGGTGCGCAGCACGTCGCCGCCGAGCAACAGGTGCCGCAGGAGCGGCTGTTGGCGCTCGGGGAGGGCGAGGACCGCCTCGCCGAGCGCGGTCGGCAGGATGGAGAAGCCGATGCGGTACTCGGTGTACCAACGGGCGAGCGCGGCGGGGTCCTTGCGGACCGTCTCGTCGGCCACGACGACGGTGGCGCCCGCCGTCAGGGCCGGCCAGATCTCCAGCACGGCGGCGTCGAAGCCCTGGCTGCAGACGGCGGCGGCACGGTCGTCGGCGGTGAAGCCGAACCGCTCGTGGTGCCACTGGCACAGGTCCACGACGGCCCGGTGCGGGACGGCGACGCCCTTGGGCACGCCGGTGCTGCCGGAGGTGTAGACGGCGAAGCACAGGGACTCGGGGCCGTGGGAGGGGGCGGGGGCGGGCCGCACGGCTGCGTCCGGCCCGGCGTCCACGGCGTCGGTGTCGGTGTCGGTGTCGAACGCGATGCCGATGTCGACCACGGTGGTCCCGGGCCGGGGCGTGGGCCGCTCGGCTGCCGCGCCCCGCTCCTCGCTCACCACCAGGACGCGTGCCCCGCTCTCCGCCAGGACGGCCTCCGCGCGCGCCCTGCCCTGGCCGGGGTCAAGCGGCACGTAACCGCGCCCCGCCTTGAGGGCCGCAAGCATGGCGACGACCAGGTCGGTGCCGCGGGGCAGCCACAGGGCGACGGGGCCGGGCCCTCCGCCCCCAGCCGTCACCCCTGAGGCCTCCCCTGCGGTGCGCAGAGTCGCGGCGAGCCGTTCGGCGCGCTCGTTCAACTCACGGTAGGTCAGCGCGACTTCACCGCTGATCACGGCGGTGCGCTCCGGAGCGACCTCGGCCCAGCGTGACGCCAGCGCGTCGACGGTGCTGCTCGTCCGCTGCCGCACGGGCCCCTGCCGCCACGCCCGGGGCACCACGGCCGCCGGAGCCGCTTCCCCGGCCGCCTCCGCGAGGACGTCCCGGAACGTCTCGAAGAGCGCGTCGATCGTCGCCTCGTCGAAGAGGTCGGTGGCGTACTCGAAGTGGCAGCGGATGCCCTCGGGCAGGTCGGTGAAGTACACGCCGAGGTCCGTCAGCGCCTTGTCGGGACCCGCGTCGAGCGGCGTCGCCCGCACCCCGGGCAGGTCGAAGCGGAACGGGTCGTCGGTCTCGAACTCGGCGAGGGTCTGGAAGACCGGCGTCCGGTCCAGGGCGCGCGGCGGCGTGAGCTCCCGTACGACCGCCTCGAAGGGTACGTCGGCGTGGTCGTAGGCGTCCAGGGCGACCCCGCGCACCCGGTCGAGGAGCGTGCCGAAGTCCGGGTCTCCGGAGAGGTCAAGGCGCAGGGCCAGCGTGTTGACGAAGAAGCCGACGACGTCCGCGTACTCGGGTGTCCTGTCGGACATCGGGGTGCCGATGACGAGGTCGTCCTGGCCGGTGACGCGGCGCAGGGCGGCCGCGTAGCCGGCGAGCAGCGTCATGAAGAGGGTGCTGCGCCGCGTCCGGCCGAACCGGCGTACGCGGTCGGACAGTTCAGGGTCGAGGGTGCGGAACAGGGCGCGGCCGCGCGAGGTCATGACGGCGGGCCTCGGCCGGTCGGTGGGCAGGGCGAGGACGGGCAGTTCGCCGTCGAGCGCCTTCTTCCAGTACGCGAGGTCCTCGGCCGCCTTGGTTCCGCCGAGGGAGGCGTGCTGGGCGCGGGCGTGGTCGGCGTAGGTGCGGGTGAGGGCGGGGAGGTCCGCAGGGGGCCCGCCGGGCAGCTGGGCGCGGTAGAGGGCGGAGAGGTCGCGGGCGAGCACGGCGGCCGACGCGGCGTCCATGACGATGTGGTGCAGGGACAGGACGAGGACCTGCCGGTGGGCGCCGAGACGGACGAGGCGCGTCACGAACAGCGGGCCTTCCGCCAGATCGAAGCGGCGCCCGCTCTCGGCCGCGAGGGTGTCGGCGACGGCGTCACCGACGTACGCGCCCGTGCCGTCGACGACGGCGAAGTCCACCTCGCCCGGCGCCGACGCGAACTGCCGCGCCTGGCCCGCCACTTCGCGGAAGACGCTGCGCAGCTGCTCGTGCCGGGCGGCGAGCTCGCGCAGGGCGGCGCGCAGCGCGGGGACGTCCAGCGGCCCGTCGAGCTCGATGGCCTTGGTCTCGTTGTACGCGGTGCGGCCCGGCAGCATGCGCTCCAGGAACCAGACGCGCTGCTGCCCGGGAGAGAGCGGCGCCCCCTGCTCCCGTCGGGCCCCCGCCCCACTGCCGCCGGCGGCCGATTCCCGTACGCCCGCCGCGGGCGCCCCGCACGAGCGGCGCAGCGCGTCGAAGTGGACCAGGCCCTCCCGCAGCGCCGTGGGGGTGACACCGAAGTCGACGAGGCCGACGATCTCGTCGGCGCCCGCGGCATGCACGGCGTCCGCGACGGACCGTACGCTCTCGGGGCTGCCGATGAGGGCCCGCTGGTCGCAGTAGCGGTCGTAGGCGCGGCGGAAGACCACGTCCAGGTCGTCCTCGGTCATCGCCGACAGGTCGACCCGATGCCCGAGGCTGTTGGCGACGCCGCCGAAAAGGGACAGCGACGAGCGCATGTACCGCGCGAGGGGTTCGCGGGCCTCCTCGCGCGCCGCCGCGTGGTCCTCGGCGAGGTAGGTGTGCAGCAGGACGGCCACGTGCCCCGCGTCCGGGTCGAGGCCGTGGGCGGCGCGGGTGCGGCGGTAGAGCGCGACGTTCTCGTGGAGCTGCTCGACGCTCTGGGTCATGAGGTTGGTGACGATGCCCAGGTCGTGGCGGGCGGCCAGTTCGTACGAGGCCGGGTTGCCGACGACGGCCGTGTACATCGGCGGCGCGTCCTGGACGGGGCGCGGGAAGAGCCGCAGGTCGCTCTCGCCCTTGCCGGTGGTGCGGCGCACGGGCTCGCCGCGCCACAACTGCCGCACCTGCGCCACCTGTTCGTACATCAGCTCCTTGTGGGAGCCGAACCGTTCGGGGAAGAAGACGAAGTCGTTGGCGTGCCAGCCGCTCGCGCAGCCGATGCCGATGCGGCCGCCGGAGAGGTTGTCGACCATCGACCACTCTTCGGCGACGCGGATCGGGTCGTGCAGCGGCAGCACCACGGACCCCGCGTTGATGCGGACGCGGCCGGTCTCCCTGGCGAGCGCGGCGGCGAGCACGACGGGGTTGGGGAACAGGCCGCCGAAGGAGTGGAAGTGCCGCTCGGGGATCCACAGGGAGTGGAAGCCGTTGCGGTCAGCGAACCGGGCGGTCTCCAAGAGGTGGTCGTACTTGCCGTGCCGGGGCTCGGAGTCGTCCTGCGGGTAGTCGCCGAAGAAGTAGACCCCGAAGTCGAGGGTGCGGGAAGGCTGTTGTGGCCGTGCGTGCGGTTGCGGTGACACGGGTCGTGGCGGTTCCGGCTCGCGCGGCGGCTCGGTGCGGGTCGCCGCCGCAGCGCTGTTCCATGCCATGGCCTGCGGCTTCGACATCTGCGGCTTCGGCACCCGCGGCTTGGCCTTCGCACCGCCGACGGAGAACCCGGCCGCACGCAGCTCCCGCAGCGAGTCCTTGACCGCCTCCGCGATGAACTCGCAGTCGCCGTCGGTGTGTTCGGTGGAGAGGAAGAAGTTGCGCCACTCCCACACGTGGACGCCGCGCAGCATGAGGTGGTGGTAGAGCAGCTCCATGTCCGCGCGGTGCTCGAAGCGGAACATCGAGCCGAAGTGGCTCATGCTCAGGGCGAATCCCTCGTCCTCGAAGAAGGCGTTGAGGGTGGCGGCGAGCTCGTCCGTACGGGCGTTCAGACGCTCCTGGAGCCGGGGGCTGTGCTCCTTGAGGTGCGCCAGTACGGCACGGGTCGCGACCATCGACACGGGGTGCTGGATGTAGGTGCCGCCGAAGAAGGTGGTGTCGGCCGCCGGGTAACTGTCGTCCCCGTAACTCCAGTGGCCGCCGTCGATGCCGTCCATGATGTCGGACCGGCCCGCGACGGCCCCGATCGGGAAGCCGCCGCCGAGCAGCTTGCCGTAGGTGGCCAGGTCGGGCGTGACGCCGTAGAGCTCCTGGGCGCCGCGCGCGGCGGGCCGGAAGCCGGTCAGCATCTCGTCGAAGAGCAGCACGATGCCGTGGCGCGCGGTGAGTTCGCGCAGCCGGCGGACGAACGCGGCGGGCCGGAGCGAGGGATGCCGGCTCTGCACCGGCTCCACCACGACCGCCGCGATGTCCCCGGCCTGCCGCTCGATGACGTCGAGGCTCTCCTCACTGCCGTACGGCAGGACGAGCAGGTCGGCGACGGCGCCCGGCGGGATCCCCGCGGACATCGGCACGGTGGTGAGGCCCTCGCCGCCGGTGCGCGGGGAACGGCCGAGCACGTTGTCGTTGTGACCGTGGTAGGCGCCCTCGAACGTGATGATGCGGGAGCGGCCGGTGGCGGCGCGGGCGAGCCGGATGGCCGCGGAGTTCGCCTCCGTACCGGAGTTGGCGAACGCGACGCGCTCCATGCCGGTCAGCTCGGCGAGCAGTTCGGCGGCCTCACCGGTCTCGACGGTGCGCGGGCCGAGCTGGATGCCGCGCGAGAGGTGCTCGCGGACCGCGTCGGCGACGAAGGCGGGCTCGTGCCCGAAGAGCAGGACGCCGAAGCCCATGGTGATGTCGACGTACCGGTTGCCGTCGATGTCCTCCAGCCACGAGCCCTGCGCGCGCCGCCCCGCGATCGGGTACAGCATCTCCTTCGTGCTGCTGCGGAAGCCGACGGCGGCACGGCTGTCGGCGAGCACGCGGCGGTAGCGCTGGGTGACGCGTTTGGAGGTGGGCGTCTTGGCGGTGTAGCGCCGCACCAGGTCGTCGAGGTGAGCCCGCTGCGTGTCGGAGGCGTTGCCGCGGAGCATTCCCGAGCCGCGGGAGACTTCCGGGCGGGGGCCGTGCTGGGCGGGGCGACGGGACGACCCTGAGGGCTCTGGCTGTGACTCCGGCGCGGGTGCGGGTGCGGGTGCGCCCATCTGACGGGAGATGCGTTGCGACAGCTCGGCCATCGCGGCGAGGTCCTCGTCGACGGCCGCGGAGACGGAACGGTCGACGGATTCGGTCCCGGTCACCGTGCGTCCTTCCCGTTGGCGGCCAGCAACTGCGAGAGCTGACCCATGAGTTGGAGCTGCATCTGGGAGAGCTGGTGGACCTGCCGCACGAGGTCGTCGACCTCGCGCCGGGTGGCGTACTCGACGGGAGGGGCGGGGGTGGGGGTGGGGGCGGCCGGCTCGCGGTACGCGGGGGCGGGGTCGCGGTATACGGGCGCGGGGTCGCGGTACGCGGGTACGGGTTCCCGGGGCGCCGGCACGGAGGGCGTCACCGGAGGCGGCACGGGAGTCGTCACGGGTGCGGCGACCGGCTCCGGATACGTCTCCGTAAACGGCTCCGCGTACGCAGCCTTCGTCACCGGCCCGGACTCCGCGCCCCGTAGCGCGCCCCCGCCCCCACCCCCCATCTTGTCCACGATGATCAGCGCGAGCCCCTTCGCCGAGCCGGCCTCCTCGAAGAGCTCCCGCATCGACACCTTGACCCGGTGCTCCTCCTCCAACTCCCGCAGCACACCGATCATTTGCAGCGAGTCCGCGCCGAGGTCGAAGAAGGAGGCGTCCTCGGCTATCTCGCTCGTGTCGTAGCTGAGATGCTCCGCGGTGACCTTGATGATGTGCTGGAGCACGCGCTCGACCGCTGCCTCGTCCTGTGCCACGTCCGCCTCATCCCTTGCCGCTGGTACTTGTACGGGTTGTCCGCGCCGGGGAAGGTGGTTCCCCGGGCCTGTCCAGTAGTCCTTGTGCTGGAACCGGTAGCCGGGCAGGGGGATCCGCCGCCCCGCCCCGCCCATGAAGGGTCGCCAGTCGAGCGGCGCGCCGGCCCGGTACAGGCCGGCGGCCGCGTCCCACAGCGGTTCGAGTCCCGTACCGCGCCGCAGCGACGCCAGAGCCGGCCGGTCCGGCAGCGCGCGGCGGGCGAGCCCGCTGAGCGTCGCGTGCGGACCGACCTCGACCAGCGCGCCCACGCCGTCGTGGGCCGACCCCAACTCCCGTAGCGCATCGGCGAATCGAACCGGTTCACGCGTCTGCCGTACGAGGTAGTCGGCGTCCGGGACCCAGCCGGCCGGCCGCGTGCGCCCGTCCACGCCGCTCACGAACGGCACCTCGACGGGACGCGGCCGGACCTCCGCCACCAGCTCACGCACCCCCGCGAGGACCGGGTCCATGAGGGCGGTGTGGAAGGCGTGCCGCACCGGGAGTTCGCGGGCCGGGATGCCGCGCTCGGCCAGCAGTTCCGTCAACCGGCGCACGGCGGCCGCCGGGCCCGCGAGCACCTGGCTGTGCGTGCCGTTGCTGACGGCGAGCTCCACGCCCGGCACCTCGGCGGCCAGCTTCTCCGCCGCGTACGGTTCCGTCGGGACCGCCACCATCGCGCCCGGCGCGCAACGGCGTTGCATGAGCGCGCCGCGTCCCGCCGTCAGGCGCAGCCCGTCCTCGACGGAGAGCGCCCCGGCCGCGTACAGCGCCCCGTACTCCCCCACGCTGTGCCCGGCCACGACGGCCGGCACGATCCCGGCGTCCCGCCACAGGGCGACGAGCGCGCACTGCAGCGCGAAGAGCGCGGGCTGCGCGATGTCGGTCTCGCCGACCGGCTCCGCCGCGCCGCCCTCGCCGGGGCCGAGGAGCGCGTCGAGCAGGGTGCCGCCGCCGGTGAGTTCGGCGAAGTGGCGCTCGCAGGCGTCCAGGACCTCGCGTACGACGGGAAAGCGCTGGTGGAGGGCGCGGGCGGCGCCACGGTGGAGGCTGCCCTGCCCGGTGAAGAGGAACCCGGTGCCGACGGGCGCGCCGGACGCCCCGCCCGCGACCGGCGTTCCGCTGACGCGCGGTCCCGCCAGCCAGTCGTCGAGGCCGGCGGTGAGGGCGGCCACGGTGTCGCCCCGTACCGCGAGCCGGTGTCTGCGGTGGGCGCGGCCGAGGGCCAGCGTGGTCACGAGGTCCGCGGGGCGGGTGCCGGGGTGAGCGCGCAGATGGTCGCGCAGGGCCGAGGCGTTGTCGGCCAGGGCGGTTTCGGTGTGGCCCGAGACGACGAGGACGCCCGGGGGCGGCGGGGTGCCGGCCGCGTGGGGCGCGGGCTGGTGGGCCGGCTCGGTGGCCAGCTCGGGAGCCGACTCGGTGGCGTGCTCCGGGGCTGGCTCGGGGGCCTGTTCCAGTACGACGTGGACGTTCGTGCCGCCGACGCCGAAGGAGCTGACGCAGGCCCGGCGCGGCAGGTCGCCGGATGGCCACGGGCGTGCGGAGTCGGGGATGTAGAACGGGCTGGCGGCGAGGTCGAGGGCGGGGTTAGGGCGGCGGAAGTTGGCCATGGGCGGGATGACGCCGTGCCGCAGGACGAGGAGCGCCTTGACGAGGCTCGCCAGGCCCGAACACACGTCGAGGTGACCGATGTTGGCCTTGACCGAGCCAAGCGCGCAGTACCCGGTGCGGTCGGTGTCGGCGCGGAAGGCGGTGGTGGCGCCCGCGAACTCGATCGGGTCGCCCTTGAACGTGCCGGTGCCGTGCGTCTCCAGATAGCCGACGGTGCCCGCGTCGACGCCCGCGCGCGTGAGGGCGCGGCGGATGGCTCCCCGCTGGCCGTCCGCGCTGGGCGCGCTGAACGCCCTCTTGTCGGCGCCGTCGTTGTTGACGCCCCAGCCCCGGATGACGCCGTGGATGTGGTCGCCGTCGGCGAGCGCCAGGTCCAGGCGCTTGAGGACGACGGCCACGACGCCGGTGCCGCCGACCGTGCCGTCGGCGTCGGCGTCGAACGGCCGCAGACGGCCGCTCTTGGAGAGGATGGACCCCTTCACGTACCGGTAGCCGAGCACCTGCGGCACGTGGAGGGCGGCCGCCCCGGCGACGGCGATGTCGCACTCCCCGGCGACCACCGACTGCGCGGCGAGGTAGACCGCGGTGAGTGAACTGGAGCACGCCGTCTGGACGTTGACGGCAGGCCCGGTCAGTCCGAGGCGGTACGCGGCGCGGTTGGCGGTGAAGTCCGTGAAGTTGCCGATGGTGACCTGCAGCCCGGCGACCCAGTCCGCGACGCCGCCCTCCAGGACGTTGTTCTGCAGATACGTCTGGAGGGAGTAGAGGTGGTAGCCGGTGCTGGCGTACACACCGACGTCCCAGGTGTCCTGTCCGCCGCGCACGGGATCGCCGGCCTGCCCGCCCGCGTACCCGGCGTTCTCCAGGGCGTGGTGCACGCACTCCAGGAACAGCCGGTGCTGCGGGTCGGTGATGCGGGCCTCGTGCGCGCTCATCCCGAAGAAACCGGCGTCGAACCCCGCGATGTCGTCGAGCACCCCGCTCGCCCCGACGAAGTCGTCCGCACGGTACGCCTCCTCGGGCACCCCGGCGGCGGCGAGTTCGGCCTCGGTGAAGCGGCGGATGCGGTCGGCGCCGTCGTGGATCGTGCGCCAGAACTCCTCCGGGGTGTCGGCGCCGGGCAGCCGGAAGGAGAGCCCGATGACGGCGACGGCGTCACGGTCGGTACGGGTCACCGGACTTCACTCCCCTTCTGGCTCTGGCTCTCGCTCTGGCTCGGGCTCTGGCTCTCGCTCGGGCTTTGGCTCTCGTTGTGGCTCTGGCTCAGCTGTCGGTCCTTGTCCTCACCGGGTCCTTCACCACGCCCCTGCCGTACCAGCACGACGAACATCCCGACGCACAGACAGATCGCCGACCCATGCAGCAGGCCCACGACCTGCAGGGGCGTGAAGCGGTCCAGGAGGGCGCCGCTGACCAGCATTCCGAGGCCGAAGCCGGTGTTCTCGACCGAGGCGGAGAGCCCGAAGAGCCTGCCGCGCTCCTCGTCGGGCGCGGCCTGGAGCCGGGTGACGTACGCGATCTCGGTGAGGCCGTCCGCCATGCCGGCCACCAGCGCGGCCGCGACCGCCACCCCCGTCGGCAGCCCGGCGAAGACCACGATGAACGCCGCCGACATCACGCAGGCCCCGACGGCGAAGGCCCGCTCCCCCGGCCCCTGCCGCCCGCCGCGCCCGGCCCACCGCCCGCAGATCTGCTGCATGACGATGTTGCCGATGGCCCACGTGGCCCAGAACTGGCTGACGAACGTGGCCGGATGGGACGGGTCGAGGTCGCTGGAGTAGACCGGCAGGGCCACGTTGTGGGACGAGGAGCCGAGCCCGTCGGCGGCCCGCAGGGCGATCATGACGGCGAGGACGGGGGTGGCCCGCACCAGCAGGAGCGCGCCGCCGCGACGGGCCCGCGCCTTCGAATCCCCGCTCTCCGCACCGGAGTTCGCTGACTTCGTCGACTTACCCCCGGCCACCTCACCCTCAACCGCCTCACCCCCGGCCGCCGCCTCGGCCCTCGTACGGATGGGCAGCGAGAGCAGCACACCCGCCGACACCGCGAAGCTGGCGGCGTCCAGGGAGATGGCGGCGGTGTAGCCGAGCTGGGCGACGACGACGCCCGCGGAGGCGAAACCGGCGATCATCGCGAGCGAACGCCCGGTGGCGAGCAGGGAGTTGGCGCGCATCCGCAGATCGGCGCCGACGATCTCCGGGATGCTGCTGCGCAGCGCCACGCCCGACAGGGTCGAGCAGAAGCCGGTCACGACGGCCAGCACGTACAGGAGTCCCGCACGCCCCGCCTCGGGCGCGATCAGCAGCGCTATCATGGCGGCGCACTGCGTCAGATCGGCGCCGACCATCAACCTCTTGCGGTCGTACGCCGAGACCAGCCGTCCGCTCACAAAGCCGGAGACGACACTGGTCAACAGGCGTACCGCCATGAAGAGTCCAGCGGCGAGGGCACTGTCGGTCACCTCGTAGACGAAGACGTTGAGGGCGACCATGTTGAGGTAACTGCCGTACGCGGAGACGCCGTTACCCACGACGAGCAGGCGAAAGTGGATCAAGCGTCCCCCTGGTCCGGGCCGGGCTGCTGCCATTCAGGTCGTGCACGGCTGCGCTCAGCCGAGACCGCCTTCACACTCACCCGCCCCGAAGCGCGCCCACAGTCCCTCGAATTGGGGACTTGACACCGTCGATCGCGCTCAGTAGCTACGCATTTCCCCTGGGTACGTGGGGTTTCCTTTCTGTTTCTCCACGACCGTGGTTAGATCACGTTGCGGCCACAGCCGTCGTACGTGTTGACAGTCCCTCCCGGAGGGAAGATGCCAGTAGACCGGCGCCCGCAGAACGCACCGGCGCAGAACGCCCCGGCGTTGTCCCACAGGGAACGCCAGGTGTTGGCCCACATCGCGGCAGGCCTCTCGCACAAGCAGGTCGCCAGACGACTGGGCATCAGCGTGCACACCGTGAGCACCTATCTGCGCCGTATCCGCAGCAAGCGCACCGCGCCCACGGTGGCTCATCTGATCCATCTGAGCCGCAGCGAGGAGTGCTGACGGGCAGCAAGGAGTGCTGACGGGCGCGGACGCGGCGGGACCGCGCTTCGGCGGGGTCAGCCCCCGCGGCGCACCCGGGCCGCCCGGCGCGCCTCGGCGAGCTTGCGGGCCTCGGAGCTCTTGCGGGACTTGCCGCCCGTACCCCCCGTACCGCCCGTACCGCCCGCACCACTGGCGGCGTCCTTGCCGTCCTTGCTGGTGCCGAGGCCGCGGAAGGGCTTGTTGGTGTTCTTGGGGCGGGCCGCGGCGGGGCCGCCGTCGAGCGGGGTGCCGGACGGGCGGCGCGCCCCGGTGATGCGGCTGAGCACCGCCTCGCCCGAGCGCACCTTGGTGACGGTCGGCTCGATGCCCGCCTCGGTCAGCACCAGGCCGGTCTCGCGGCGCTGACCGGAGAGGACGAGGGTGACGACGCGGCCGGACTCGCCGGCCCGGGCGGTGCGGCCGGCGCGGTGCAGATAGTCCTTGGGGTCGGTCGGCGGGTCGACGTTGACGACGAGGTCGAGATCGTCGACGTGCAGGCCGCGGGCCGCGACGTTGGTCGCCACCAGGGCGGTGACCTGGCCGTTCTTGAACTGGGCGAGGGTACGGGTGCGCTGCGGCTGGGACTTGCCGCTGTGCAGGGCGGCCGCGGACACCCCGCTCGCGCGCAGGTGCCGGGTGAGCTGGTCGACGGCGTGCTTGGTGTCGAGGAACAGCAGGACGCGGCCGTCGCGGGCGGCGATCTCCGTGGTGACGGCGTACCGGTCGGGGGCGTGGACGACCAGGACGTGGTGGTCCATGGTCGTGACGGCGCCGGCGGACGGGTCGACCGAGTGGACGACGGGATCGCGGAGGTAGCCCTCGACCAGCTGGTCGACGTCGCGGTCGAGGGTGGCCGAGAACAGCAGCCGCTGGCCGTCGGCGTGCACCTGGTCGAGGGCCTCGGTGACCTGCGGCAGGAAGCCCATGTCGCACATCTGGTCGGCCTCGTCGAGGACGGTGATCCGGACCCGGCCGAGGCGGCAGGCCTTGCGCTCGATCAGGTCGTGCAGACGCCCGGGGGTGGCGACGACGACCTCGGCGCCATCCCGCAGCGCGGCGATCTGCCGGCCGATGGAGATGCCGCCGACGACGGTGGCGAGCCGCAGCCGCAGCGCGTCGGCGTACGGGGTGAGCGCCTCGGTGACCTGCTGGGCGAGCTCGCGGGTGGGCACGAGGACGAGGGCGAGCGGCTGCTTGGCCTCGGCACGGCGCCCCGCGATACGGGCGAGCAGCGGCAGCCCGAAGGCAAGCGTCTTGCCGGACCCGGTCCGCCCCCGCCCCAGCACGTCCCGCCCGGCGAGGGCGGTGGGCACGGTGACGGCCTGAATGGGAAAGGGCTCACGCACACCGAGCTCGTCGAGGGTACGGAGGAGCGGGGCGGGCAGATCCAGATCACCGAAGGACGGCGGCGCGGCGACGTCGGGCTGGGCGGGGTGGTGGTGATCGGAGTGAGTCATGAAGAGCCTTCCGCGAAGGGACCGGAACGGACACACCGAGGAAGGCCCGGCAGGTGGTGGCCCCGCGGGCGGGGCCGGGGTGGTGCGGGGTCCGGCGGGGCCGGGGTGACGGTGCATGACCCGACCGGAGCCGGGGTGACGCTGGCCGCCCCAACCAGAGCCGGGACGCTCAGTACTCCGGCCGGGGCCGGGGTGACGCTGCGTGGTCCCGACCGGAGCCGGGGTGACGCTGGGTGCCTCGCCCGGCCGGGGCCGGGTGACGCTGGTGCCCCGACCGAAGCCGGAACGCTCGGCCCCAACCGAAGCCGGAACGCCGGGCCCCGGCCGGGGCCGGAGCGGGTGGGGCAGACGAGCCGGGCTGTACGCCGGGTTCTGTACCGCGGGTCCTCGCGGACGTCGCGGCGACGGCCATCCATCTAGGGCCGGCATTGCTGCCGGCCTCGTGCGGTCTACCCGCGGACTCGGGCGGGCAGCCCTCGAACGTCCGCGCAGAGCGCGTTTCACGGCGCTCCTCTTGACCTTGCTCCAGGTGGGGTTTACCTAGCCGCCTGAGTCACCTCAGGCGCTGGTGGTCTCTTACACCACCGTTTCACCCTTACCTCGCGCCGGAGCGCGGGGCGGTCTGCTTTCTGTGGCACTGTCCCGCGGGTCACCCCGGGTGGCCGTTAGCCACCACCTTGCCCTGTGGAGCCCGGACGTTCCTCGGGAAGCCCCCCGAAGGAGCCTTCACGCGACCGTCCGCCCGGCTCGTCTGCCGTGCGGACCATGGTACCCGGCGGGACCCCCGCCCCGCCCCCGAGGCCGACGCCGCTCACGCCCCGCCTTTCAGTTCGCGACGTCAGCAGCGCCTTCGAGGTGCTCCGTGAGGTGCCCGAGCGTGTTCCAGGCCTCCGCGTCGGTCCCATCACCCAAGGGGTAGTGGAAGGCAGGTGCGGCCTCCGTTCCGAGCCGGACCGGGCGGACGCCGAGGGGCGGTCGACCGGCTCGCGCAAGGCCGGTGTCCCGCACGCCGGAGGAGCCGAGGGTGAAGGAGACGGGGACGGGCGGTGCCTCGAAACGCGGGGAGGCGGTCAGCTCACGGTCGCCCCGGCGGAGTGAGACGAGCATGGTCACCAGGTCGTGTCCGGCGACGAGCGTGCGCGCCAGTGCCTCGACGGAGTGCAGAGGCGGCTCCTCGTCGGCCGCGTGGCCCACCGCGAAGGTCACGTCTTCGGCCACGCCGGACGCGGTGCGGGTGACCCGCAGGGAGGCGAGGGCGGGCCGGTCGGGGTGGCCGACCGCGAGCAGATGGCTTGCCCCAGGCGCGCGGTCGCGGGCCAGGTCCGTCAGCTGGCGGGTGGACCAGGGCAGGTTGACGGGTTCGGCGGTGCCCCACCCGGCGGGAGACGTGCCGGTCAGGCGCTGCCAGATCTCCTCCAGACCACGGCCGAGCACCAGGCCCGCGTCGGCCTCGTGATGGGCACGGAAGGAGACCAGAAGTTGGTGCTCGGCGACCTGTGCGGCGGCCGTCGTGGTGAAGGCCTCGGCCACGGCGGTCTCCCCGTCCTCCGTACGGGCGGGCGCGAAGGTGCCGTCCTGCCATCGCAGCACAGCCCCCGAAAGGCCGTCGTAGTAGCCGCAGTCGGGGTGTTGGACGACCCAGCGGTTGGGGGCACCGGTCAGCGCGGTACGCAAGGGCAGGCTGAGGCGTACGTGCGGTGGCGTGACGATGTGCAAGGCGCGGTCGGAGGCCGTGGTGGCGCGCAGGATCTGCGACAGCCAGGTGGTCAGCGGGATGACGGGGCGGTCGGCGATGACGACGGCGGTCGAGTCGGTGAGGACGTCGACGGCGGGGAGGTTCCCGGCGGGTTCCGGATGCGCCGAGACCTCGTCGCCCAGAGGTGTCCCGACGACGTCGAGGCTCGCCGCGTCCGGGGGCCACACGGTGCCGCCGAGCAGGGTGCTCAGCCGTCCGCAGAGAGAGCCCGCGAGCCGGTCGGCCTCGGGTACGGCGGTCGTCGCCCGTGCCTCGGTCCACCAGAACGGCACCCCGGGCACCGGCGCCTCGGGGCCGAGGAGCCGCTGCGCTTCACCGGGTACCTGGACGAGGAGCGGCGCCTCGACGGATACCAGGGGACGGCCGGCCGCGGTGCGCAGCTGGATGACCGCACCGTCGTGTTCGGTGCCGATGCCGAGATCGGGGCCGCCCGCGTGCAGGGCCGCGAGCAGCGCCGGTGCGTCGGGCATCTTGTGGCTGAGGGCTATGACGTCTTTGGTCACGGTGTTCCTGTTCCGAAGGCCGCGCCGGGGGTGCCGTCGGTCTCGTGGCTGAGGGCGGTCTGCATGAGCTGGTGGCGGCGTCCCCGGCGGACGAGGGTGCCGCGGCCGGGGGGCTGGGGCGAGGCGTACAGGCCGGGGAAGAGCTGGCCTTCGGTGCGGTCGCCGGTCATGAGGAGGGCCGTGGTTCCGGTTTCGCGCAGGGTGGTGAGGAAGGGCTCGTACAGGGCGCGGGAGGACCCGGCGACGCGGCGGGCGACGATGAAGTGCAGGCCGATGTCCTGGGCGGAGGAGACGTACGGGACGAAGGGCGCGAGCGGCTGCTGGCCCGCCGTGGTGAGGATGTCGTAGTCGTCGACGAGGATGACGATGCGCGGGCCGCTGAAGGCGGGTTCGAGGGTGTCGGCGTCGGGGTCGGCGGTTTCCGGCAGGCGCTTCTCGAGTTCGCCGGCGATTCCGGTGGCCAGGGCCTGGGCGAGCTTGGCGTTGTGTGCGTAACCGCCCCGGTAGGGCTCGGGGATGACGCCGCGCAGCCCGCGGCGCGGGTCGAAGACGCCGAAGACCAGCTCGCTTTCGCTGTGGCGGGCGGTGAGCTGACGGGATATGTGCTTGAGCAGGTTGGTCTTGCCGCATTCGTTGTCGCCGAGGATCAGCAGATGCTGGTCCTGGCCGAAGAGGTCCAGCAGGACCGGCGCGAGAGCATCCTGGTCCACCCCGAGGGGGATGCCCGAGGGCCCGTCCGAGGACGCGGTGAGTTGTGCGGCGGACAGCTGGGTGGGCAGGACGCGGACGGGCGCGGCGAGTTCACCGTGCCAGGTGGCGCGGATGGTGCGCGCCGCGTCCTCCAGGGCCGAGCCGAGGTCGGCGGTGGACGGCGTGGTGTCGATGCGCGGCAGTGCCGTCTGGGCGAAGAGTTTCGCCTCGGTCAGGACCCGGCCCGGAGTGTCGGGCGTGAGGGTTTCGGCCAGTTTGCGGTCGATGCTGGAGTCGGCCGGGTCGTTGAGGCGCAGCTCGCTGCGGCTGCCGAACATGGATTGGGTGGCGATGCGCACGTCGTTCCAGCGCAGCATGCCCGCGACGACGTGGACGCCGTAGCCGCCGCCGCGCTTGAGGAGGTCGGCCACGTCGTCGTCGAGCTCGTTGAACTCGTCACGCAGGGCGCCGAAGCCGTCGACGAGCAACACGATGTCGGTGGAAGCCAGTTCGGGCACGCGTCCCTGAGCCCGCAGGTGACGAAGCTGGTCGACGGAGTCGATGCCGTGGGTGCGGAAGAGGGTCTCGCGCTCGTTCAGCATGGTGCGGACTTCGGCGACGGTGCGGGCGGCGCGTTCGTGGTCGGCGCGTCCGGCGATGCCACCGACGTGCGGCAGACCGGCCAGCGAGCCGAGTCCGCCACCCGCCAGGTCGAGTCCGTAGATGCCGACTTCGGCGGGGGTGTGCGTCAGGGCGAGGGAGAGGGCGAGGGTGCGCAGCAGCGTGGTCTTGCCGGACTGCGGGCCTCCGATGACGGCGGCGTGTCCTCCCGCCGCGGTCAGGTCGAGGATCCATCGGCCCTGCCACTGCTTCTCCGGGTCGTCGAGGGTGCCCAGGGGGACGCGCATCGCGCCGCCGCCCGCGCTGTGCGTTCCCGGCGCGAGGTGGAGTCCCCGTTCGGAGGCGGCGAGGGGGCCTGCTGCCTCGTCCAGGGTGAGGGTGCCGGGAAGCGGGGGGAGCCAGATGCGGCGTACGGGCGGGGCGGCGGCGCAGAGTTGGTCGACCATGGTCGACATGACGGTGGGGCCGGTCTCCCGTTCCCGCATCGCGGGTTGTCCTGCCGTGTCGCCGCCGGCTGTCCGCGGTGCCGTGCTGTAGGTCGGATACGTGTGCACCAGCGGCTTGTCACCGTCGTCCGCCTTGACCGAGGGACCGCGGTGGGCCCCGGAGACGTATCCGGCCTTGAAGCGCTGATAAGTCGATGTGTCGACCTTGAGGTAGCCGAAGCCCGGCAGCGGCGGCAGCTGGAAGGCGTCCACCGTGTCCAGCACGGTGCGCGACTCGTCCGAGGAGAAGGTGCGCAACCCGAGCCGGTAGGAGAGGTAGGTCTCCAGCCCCTTGAGTTTGCCGGACTCGATGCGCTGGCTGGACAGCAGCAGGTGCACGCCGATGGAGCGGCCGATCCGTCCGATGGACAGGAACAGGTCGATGAAGTCCGGCTTGGCGGTGAGCAGTTCACCGAATTCGTCGATGACCACGAAGAGGTGCGGCAGGGCCTCGAGGTCGGGGCGCCGGGCGCGCAGCGCCGCGTAATGCCCGATGTCGGCGACGTTCCCGGCGTCCTTGAGTACCTGCTGGCGGCGTTTGACCTCGCCGGCGAGGCTGGTGTGGACCCGCTCGACGAGGCCGGCCTGGTTCTCCAGGTTGGTGATGACCCCGGCGACGTGCGGGAGCCCCGTGAAGGGGGCGAAGGTGGCGCCGCCCTTGTAGTCGACGAGGACCATCGCCAGGTCCTCGGGCGAGTGGGTGGCGGTCAACGCGAGGACCAGGGTGCGCAGCAGCTCGCTCTTGCCGGAACCGGTGGCGCCGACACACAGCCCGTGGGGGCCCATGCCGAGCTCGGAGGACTCCTTGAGGTCCAGCAGAACGGGTTCGTGCCGGTCGTTGAGGCCGATGGGTACGCGCAGGAAGTCCCGCTCACCGCGGGGCGCCCACAGCCGGGTGAGGTCGAGGTCGGCCGGGTCGTCGATGCCCAGCAGCTCAGGGAAGTCGACGGGACCCGAGATCGGTGTGCCGTCGGCCGCGGACTCGGCGGACAGCCTGAGCGGGGCCAGCACGCGGGCGAGCCCTTCGGCTCCCGGGACGCTCAGCTCGTCCGAGCTGCCCCGGCCGGGGGCGGCGTCCGGGGTGCGCAGGTCCTCGACGACCACCTGCCCGTCGTCGACGACGGTGATGCGCACGCTCACTTCGTCCGGTTCGTGGATCTGCTCCGCGAGCAGGTGCAGCACGGTCACGCCCATGTCGGACAGTCCCACCGCGGCATCGGGGCGGGGCAGTTCGTCGGCCGTCTTCCCGTAGGCGTCACTGACCACGAGAAGACGGTCGCTGAGCTTCAGGGCGTCCTTCCCGGACAGGCCGCGGCGCACCTCCGCGGCGTAGGAGGAGCGGCGGCGCAGGTCGGCTGCACAGTGCCGGGCCAGCTCCGTGAGGCTCGGGGCGATCCGCCGGGCGGCGACGGGGCCGTCGCCTGCCGGTGTGTCCAGGACATGGGGCAGCCACTTGGCCCACTCCCACGCCTCCAGCCGGTCGCCGGGCACACCGAGAGCGATGGCCACGTCGTCCGGGGCGTGGGTGACGGCGGTCTGGGCGAGCAGGGCTCGGGTGACCCGCAGCACCCCGTCACGGTCGCCGACGATGCTGACGTTCCCCGCACGGTCGAGTCCGGCGGTGAGGGGAAAGTCCGTCGTGGTGGCGAACCGGTGCTGCAACGCGCGGGCTTCGTTGAGCATGAACGGGTCGGGCGGGGTGAGCACTCCGCTGCCCGAGTTCTGTTCGATGTCCAGATCCTGTACCGGCACGTCCCCGGTGCCCAGACGCACCCGCAGGAAGTCGGTGTCAGCGCGCCGGCGCTCCCAGAGGCGGGCGGGATCGCGTACGAGGTCGTAGAGCGCGAGCGGCGGGGGGTTCAACAGCCGGGCCTGGGCCCGCAGTTCACGTTCGACGTCACCGAGCTCCTCGCGCTGCTCCTCCAGGTACTCCAGATAGCGCTCCCGCTGGGTACGCCGGGTGCGCTGAGCCTTGCCCCGCTGGGACAGGAACAGCGCCACCGCGCCGAGGAGGGCGAAGACCAGCACGATCGCGCCGACGGCCGCGAACTGGCTGTTCCGGATGATCGTCATCATCACGACCGATCCCATGACGCCCGCCATGGGGAGCAGCGAGGTGGCCGCGTTGCCCGTCTTGCCCTCCGGCAGATTCGGCGGCGGCTCGATGGTGCGCCGGGTGGCGCCCGGAAGGGGCCGGGTCGAACGGGCCGGCCGGTGGACGAGTTGCTGGGTCATCGCACCCGCACCGCCCGCCGCATCGCCTCGGCCGCCAGCTCGACGGCCGCCTCGGTGGAAGTCTGGCCGAGCATGCCGGTGTGGATGGGGCCTCCTTGGGCCAAGTGCCGGTCGTAGGGCAGCGGCACGACGCTGACCCCGGTTTCCCGCAGGTGGGCGGCGGCCGTCTTGAGGTCGAGCGTCATGTCGGGCGAGTTGGCGGTGAGCGCCACCACGGTGGTGGCGAGCGCGGAGTGGGGCAGCTGGGCGAGCCAGTCCAGGACGACCCTGGTGCCGTTGACGCCTTCGGCGGTCATGGGGGCGACCACGACCCGTGCATGGGCCGTGTCCATGGCGGTGCGGGCCACCTCACCGGGGAGGGTCTCGCAGTCCACCACGGACACGGCGAAGTAGCGGCGCAGCGCCAGGGTCACGGTCCGGTACGTCGGTACGTCCAGCGGTGCGCCGACCCTCCCCTGACTCGCGGGCAGCAGCCATCCGCCATCCGTGACCGGGACCAGATAGCCGGTGACGTCGGTGAGCTGCATGGCCGGGCTGAGGATGCGGGCGAGATCGGCACACGCCCAGCGCACCGACTCGGCCCCAAGGCGCACCGGCAGTGTGCCGAGCGCGCCGTCCGCCTCCAGAGCGAGCACCGGATCGTGGCGGTAGTGGGTGAACGTACGGGCGAGGAGGGCGGACACCGTGGACTTGCCGACTCCGCCCCGGATGGAGGTGACGGCGACGACACGCCCTGTGGTGACCGGCTGTTGCACCTCGTGGGCGAGCCGTGTCAGCTCGGCGACCTCGCGACCGGCGGAGGCGGTGAGCTTGCGCAACGAACGGCCTGTGCGCCGCACCACGGAGTCGCCGTGCTGGGGACCGCCGAGGGCGAGGGCGAGCCGGGGGTCGACGGTGGGCACGGGCTCAGGGGCCGGCATGGGGATCCGAGGATCACGTACACCGCGAGGCGCGGGCACGGCTCCCTGACCGTGGCCGGGGGCGGTCGAAGGAGGGGACGATCGCCGTCCGGCATCCTCCGCGTCGGCAGTACGAGTACGCGGCGTCACGGAACCCTCGGTTGGGCTCTCCACCGTCACGGGGTGGGCAAGCCGCAGCCGCGCGGTCGGCTCGCCGCCGGGCGTACCGTCGGTCGGCCTGCCGCTGGGCGTACCCCCGGTCGGCTTACCGTTGGGCGTACCGTCCTCCGCCCCCAACTCCCGCAACAGATCCCGCTGCCAGTCAGCTTCAGCCATGGGACCCGCCCCTACGCGAAGGTGTCGAGCAGTCGCCCGTACACGCCGAAGACCCCGAGCACCAACGGCAACAAGGAGATCACCCCCACCGACTCCACCAGGTCCCCCGCACGCCGCACCCGGACCCGTACGTGCTCGGCGGGACGCACCGCCAAGGCCAGCAACGGCAGTACGACGAGCACCCCGAGGACGCCCATCGGGCCGGCGGGCACCTCAGAGCGCTCCAGCCACACCACGATCAGCCGGACAGCGACGACCGCCGCGCACACAAGCAGCGCGACGACCTCTCCCGTCAGGGGGAAGGCACGGGACCGCAGCCCCAATACGAGGGTGACGGCGACGCCCAGCAGCACCGTCCACACCGTCACTTCGCGCAACACCAGCACACCGGCCGCGGCGGCGGAGGCCGCGACGACGACGGTGGCGCACACCAGTCCTCGATGCGTGGCCGCCAACGCCGTGTTCACCCGGTACCGACTCACCGATGCTCCGCCCGTACGCCGGTCGTCAAGGCCCGACAGTCCGGACGCCATCAGCGCGAGACGGGGAAGCAGTCCCAGCGCCACCAAGGACACGGCGGCCAGCGCCGCGCCGACCCGAGCCTGCTCACTCACGTCGCCCGCCCCGGCCTGCGCGGCCAGGGCGACCTGCCAGGCCACGACACAGGAGGCGGCCGCGGCCGCACCGACCAGGGCACCACGTCCCAGCGGCGAAAACCACCCCAGCATCAACAAGGTCACGACAACGGCACCGGCCACACCGGCGAGCCGCAGAGCGCCCGTCCAGTCGTACGCGTCAGCAAGCGTCCAAGCCCCCAGCACGCCCAGGCCCCCGCCGACTCCGAGCAAAGTGACGGCGACATCGCGCCGCCGCGCCCGTCCGAGCAGCGCGCCAATCACAGCGCCCACCGCGGCGGCGCCGAGCGCCCCGCCACCCACGGCGGACAGCTCGAACTGCCCCCGGGCCAACACTCCCGCGGTCAACGCCCAGAAGACGGTGAACAGTCCCGCGACCACGGACCTGGCCCGAGCACCCCACCGCCACGCCCTGACGTCCAAGTCCTCGGCGGCCTCATCGCTGACGTCATGCACCACGGGCGCCGACGGAGCGTCTTCCGCCCGCACCAACCGCAACACCGCACCGTCGACGACACCCGCCGACTCCAACGTGCCGTCCTGCGCCAGGGCCGACCCGTCCGTGGTCACCAGATGCCGCAGCTCCGGTCGCGCCCCCACCTGATCGCCGAGCAGCCGCAACACCTCGGGCAGCAGCAGCCCGACCGGTTCCTGGGACGGAAGCACGAGATCCACGCGCCGCCGCTCACCCACCAAGGTGATCCGGCTCAACATCGTCCGACGCGTGGTGTTCGCACCGACGCCGTCCGTGCGACTCAAGTCCCCCGCAGATATCACGTGTTCGAACCTATCATCGAGAAGAAGACGCGCCGGAAGGCGAGGGAGAGACAGGAGAAGAGGGCGCGGAAGTGCCATAGGGGCTCTTCCCGATAAGCCGGTGCGAGACGAATGACCATCCCACGCACCCGGCGCACAGCACCGCGGCGATCACCACCCCGGCAAACACCTTCCCCAACCGCTCGTCGACGGTGCGCCGTTGCCGCAGAGCACCAAACAAAAAAGCATCCCGAAGCCGCCGCCGCCGAACCGACACCGACTCCAAGAGTTGACTGTCGTAGTCCTGGGCCGACATGAAATCCTTTCGTTTTGGGGCGGTCAGGGTGCGTGCGGAGTACAGCACAGCGACCCTCGTACGGGAAACCCTGATCGCTGATCGCATCAGGGCCATAGGGCCATAGAATCTGGTCATGAGTGACGTGTACGCCCTCGACCTGGCCTTTGACCTGTCCGGGTCGACACCGGCAGCGCTTATCGACGACCTGTGCTGGCATCTTGGCATCAGCTCCGGGCGAAGCCGCGACGAGACTGAGGACGAGTGGCCACTACTGGCAGCTAGAGGAACCGGGTTATATATTGGCGGCACCCTAGTGAACGAACTGACACACGCCGATGACTCCTGGCACCTCACCGTCCGTCAGGAGGTGCATGAAGAAAGCCTCCCCGAAGTAATTTCCCTTCTGCGTAGACTGGTCGCCTTTGCGGGATCCGAAGGAATTGTCGGGCAGATTCGTTTCTACGAAGATGAAGCACCTGAGCTGCTGCTCAATGAAGCCGGAATCTTGACGAAGGGGATCTCGCAGCACAATATTACCGCACAGACCCTGAACGTCAGGAATCGTTGAATTCTGGACTCAACTTCAACTCGGATTCCGCATTGGCAAGCATACGCGTGACTTCGATCGGCATGTTGTGGAACTCGTCCATCACTACGTCGTACGGCTCTACCCGATGCAACTTGCCATCGAACCCTCTCACTTCGATGAAGTACCGGAAACCGGCCGGTGAGCCAGCGTCGCACACCTTGATCCATTTGGCACCGTGACGCCGAACGAGGAAATCACCGAGGACCGACGTCAGATCCGTGTGGAGCGTAATCCAGTCCGATTCCTCAAACTCATCGAGCGGCAGCCGCGCGACGTAATTTTCCAAGCGCGGGAGGATTGCCAGCGTATCCTCTTCGAATCGCTCGGGCGCGACCCCCAGCATCGTCGCGAAATCGCAAGCGTTCCGATGGGCGCCCTCAGCCCACTCCAGGGCTGCAGCCGCTCCCTGGCCCGGGGTCTCACTCTGCATGAATTGCCTTTCGATTCATTCGGGGCATGCTATTTCTTCGGCGTCGGACCATATTCGATAAATGTAATCCTGGCCTCGATGAGATAGTTCCGCAGCTCCTGAGACGGACCTGCATGTGTGAATGACCACCTCGGATCATATCTCGGGTTCATGCGTCGTAGAGCAATGTCCTTATGAACCTGTTCCCTTATGTGCTTGCTCAGGGGAACTTCACCCTTAACGGTCTGCTTCGTTCCGTCGTGCAGGGTGATCGTCCTGTACTGCTGATACGTCTTGACCTCGACAGCAAGCACTCGACCATCTGGCATGTCAACTGGGACATCGACCTTACGCCCCCCCTTCGCTGTGACCGGGTACTTAGGGTCACTGTTGGTGGGCACGGGATAGTGTCGCTCCTGGCCGCCCCCGTACATCTGCCGGTGGAACTCCTCGCCATTCATCCAACGCATCCGCGGGTCACGCGCCCGCCGCACCCCGTCCAACGTCAGAGGACCGTCGGCAGGAAGTAGTGCAGGCCGAGAATGGTCGGGCTCTTGACCATGGTAAGGATCATTGGCTGCTGCGACATCACTCGCGTCTGCTCTAGGCAGAGCATCGGTTTCCGGGTGCTCACCTGGCGGCACGGCGTGTTCGTCCGACGTGGAGTTGGATGATGCACCGTGAGACGTGGGCCCCTCATCTCCCTCATGGAAGGTGGCCACGTCTCCGCCCCCGTACGGACCTTGCCCAGAGTTTCCAGCTCCTGCCGTGCCGCGGGGACGTGGAGGGGCGAGGTCGGTGTGGCCAGGCACGTGATCGCCGTTGCCCGGCCCTGCAAGGTGACCCGACCCCGGATTCTGGTGGCCGGCGGACGGGCCATGGGTGAATCCGCCGGACGGACCATGAGGTCGGTGGGACGCCGCGCCACCCGCAGCATCGCGACCCGCACCGCCACCGAGATGGCCCCCGGGCCGTCCAGCGGTCTCGCCCGCGCCGTCTCCTGCTCGCGAGCCGGCCATGACCGGATCGTGATGCGGATCGTGCACGGAGGTCACGTCGGTGTGCGTGCTGATGTCGGCGTTGCGGGTCTTGGTGACCTCGTCGGGGAGTTGGAGGGGCTTGTGGTCGAGGTCGCGGATGGCTCCGCCCTCGTCCATGTAGGCGGGCCTGCCGTGGTTGTCGGTGAGAGGGAGCGCACCTTCGGGCATGTCGGCGTACCGCGCCGATCGTGCGGTCGCCTCGTCAGCCAGTGTGTAGGTGGTACTGGTGGCGCCGGGGACCTTGATGCGCGCTCCCCCGGCGCCCGCACCCTTCAGGGTGTTGAAGAGGTCGCCGACCTTGAGCGCGCCGATCTTCCCCGTGTTGATGGCGTACTTGCCGCCCTTGATCGCGAACTGGCTGCCCTTGACGGCATACATGACGGGGTCGACGAGGCGGCCGGTCTTGCCCACCGCGGCGATCGCCTTGGCCGCGGCACCACTCTTGGCCGCCGCGCCCGCGCCGCCCGTGGCGATCGTGGTGATGACGTTGAAGGAGACGGCTCCCGCGGCACGGGCGGGGTTCTTGCCCCACTGGTCATAGGCGACCAGCGCCTTGCCGGTCTCCTTCACGGCCGTGCGTGAATCGCGGAGCCAGGAGGGGAGCTTGTCCCCCGGCATCGTCCAGTACGCGACGCCGAGCGGGCTGAGGGTGAGGGCCAGGCCGGTCGTGAGCTTCGCCAGGCCGGTCCAGGACTTCTTCATGCCGTCCCAGCCGTCGGTACCGACGAGGCTGCCCAGGCCCTTGGCGGTGCCGACCACACCGTCCATGATGAAGCCGTCCCACACCAGGGACTTGAGGTTGTGGCGGAAGGCGGCCCAGCCGGTGTACTCACGCTCCGCGGGTGTGCCCCAGGGAAGCTCGGCCTGGTCGAGCACGTCGGCCGTGTAGCCGTAGGTGGTGCAGTCCGTCCTGCCGTCGTCACTGAGGTGCAGTTGGACGCCGCCGACCAGCGCGGTGATCTTGTTGTGGCAGGTGATCTCAGCTGCCCAGAAGGCGAGCTGGGTGGCTTTGACGTCCTCCTCCAGCTCGTTGTTGCGGTGGAGCTTGTCCTCGTCCTGGCGCCAGTCGTCGTCACCGGCGATTTCCGACCAACAGAACTTGACGGCCTCGTCCTTGAGCCGCTCGAGCTTCGCGGCCAGCGGGCGGACCTCGGTGGCGTAGTCGCTCAGCGCGGTGGCGACCTTCTCCAGGTCATCGGCGAAGGCATCACTCATGGTGGCCACCGGCTTGGTGGTGGCGAACAGGTCGTCCGCCTCCGGGGTCTCGTAGAAGGCGGCCAGCCCCTGGAAATCGGAGTGGACCAAAGCACCCTCGATGCGGAAGAGTGCCGCCCCGGCCGTCAGGGTGGTCGAGTTCTCTTCCAGTAGTTCGAGATCTCCGGTGAACTGGGGGATCTTCGCCGGCTCGATGGCGCCGTCCCAGCTCATCCGTGCCCGTCCGTTCCGGTGCGCGGGCGGTGGCCGCCGTTGCCGCCAGGCAGGTCTATATGAGGCTCTTCCAGAGCCTTGTTCTGTGTGTCGATGGCCATTTGCAGATCGCCCTGGTAGTAGGCCACGGCAGCATCGGCCGCCCCGTTCAGCGATTTGTCGGCGCGCGCGGCGATGTACTGCAGGTCCCTCTGCCATTGAGCGAGGAACACTCCCAGGGCCGTGGCGACCGGGCCCTGCGTACCGTCACCCTTCTCGCCCCCCTCAACGGCCGTGCCCGCGTGCTCCGCAGCTTTCGGAAGCGTCTCCTGCACGGTCGACCCGGCCGACCCCAGCCCCTCGGCAGCGCCCCCGGCCTTCTCCAGCACACCCCGCACCCCGGCGGGATCAATATCCCAAGCAGTCACGCAACAGCCCCCCCTTGCCTCTTGCCCTTCAATCCCCGTCACCCGGCCGGCCGCCTGACGGCCCGGGCACCTCGTCGGCCTCAACGGCCGGATACTCAGCCGATGTTGTCGACCGCGGCCCGCGCGCGGGTGATCGTCGTCTGCGCGGTTCCGTCGTTCTTCCCCAGCGTGGTGCGGACGAGGTGGATGATCTCGCGGACCTCGTGCGCGGCCTTGTTCCAGCGCACTTCCTTGCCGTGGTACTCGTCGGAGACGCCGTCGGCCTGGTAGTCGGCCATCGCGGCCTTCACCGCTTTGTCACGGTCCCCGAGCACACGCTCCAGGTGGCCGATGATCAGCTGCAGGCTGCCCTGCACCTCTCCGGAAGCACCGGTGTCGTACGAGCGGCGGTCTTGGGATGCTGCCATGACGAGAACTCCCCGTGTTCGATGTCTGGTCGGCCGCCCGTCCCTGAGGGGCCGGGCGAGCCGGGTAGGTCCGTGCTGTGGCCGGGTCAGCCGGAGAAGCGGGCGGCCTCGAAGTTGGCCAGTCCCATGTGCTGGTGGGCGTTGTCCGCCTGCTCCTGGTCACCGGAGCCGAACGCCTCGTCCATTCCGGACTGGCCTCCGAGAATCGAGGCCAAGGACCCGTTGAGTGCCGCGGTGATCTCGTCGGCACGGTCCTTGAAGGAGTCGAAGGTCACCTTGCCCGCCCCGTTGAACTTCCCCTCCAGCGGTTCGGCAGCCTGGATCAACAGATGGATCAGCGTGCCGAGATCGTCGCTCGACCCCGAGGTGCTCTTGCCCAGCACCGCGAGCGTCTGGTCACCCATGTCGAACTTCATGTACCCACCCCGTAGTTCTGGCGCGCCGACCGGTCGTTCCCCCACGCCACTCCGATCACAGCGCGCGCACGATTCACTTACGTCGCGTAGCGCATCGAACATACTCTCCCATAAGACATTGCAGGCGCAACGAAGTTGAGACCTGAGGGGCGTGATTCGGCCCACGCTCACTGCGAAGCCGTTCCGCTCGGCGCCACGAGTCCTCACTGACCAGCAACAGGGCAGGTCGGTGACCGACAGAGGGCCGGAAGGCCACGTTCGAGCAGCTCACAAGTCGGCCGGAATCATGCGCTACGTCAAGCCTCGTGGGTCACTCGCGGGTGGGGGTGGGCAAAGGAGGAGTGTGTTCCGCGAACGAAGAGCGCAGAACCACGGCCCGCGCGGGGCGCGCCCGCTTGACCTTGTCGCAGCGTCAACGTTTTTACTGACCCCATGCGGATCGGAGAGCTCGCCGGCGTTGTCGGCGTCACCACGCGTGCCATCAGGCACTACCACCATCTGGGGCTGCTGCCCGAGCCGGAGCGGCGGGCCAACGGGTATCGGTCGTACGGGTTGCGGCACGCCGTCGCGTTGGCCCGCGTCCGGCGGCTGACCGAGCTCGGGCTCGGGCTCGCCGAGGTGCGGGACGTGCTCGCGGACGACGCGGGGCGCGACCTCGCCGAGGTGCTCGCCGAGCTCGACGCGGACCTCGCCCGGCAGGAGACCGCCATCCGTGAGCGCAGGGCGCGACTGCGGTCCCTTCTCGACGACGCCGGGCGCGGGGGACTCTCGTCCGAGGGGCCCGTCTCGCCCGAACTCGCCGCCTTCTTCCGGGAGATGGAGCGCGCCTCAGCCGGGCGTGAGGGGGCGGAGTCGGTGATGGCCGCCAAGGACCGTGAGTTCCTCGCGCTGTTCGACACCACCGCATCGCCCGAGGACCGGGACGCCTTCCTCACCGCGCTGCGTCCGGCCCTCGGTTCGCCGGGAGCGGTCGAGCGTGCCCACGCGGCGTACGAGCGGCTCGACGCGCTCGCCGACGCCGACCTCGCGGATCCCCGCGCGCAGGTCGCCGTGGACGAGGCCGCGCGGACCCTCGCCGCCGCCCTGCCCGACTCGCTCCTGACCGACCTGGGCAGCGAAGGCGCCCAGGCCTTCGCCGAGGGGCGCGCGGTCCGCGACGACGGCTTCCTCGACGCGTTCTTCGCCGACTTCGCGCCCGCGCAGGCCGAGGCCGTACGTCGCGCGATGGCCCTCCTCGCACAGCGCGGGAGGGCCGCCGAATGAGCGCCGTTCCCGTGCCCGTCCGGCGGGCCGTCGGGCATGAACTGCGCGTCCTGGCAAGCCTTTTGAGGTGGCCTGCCCGGCGGGTCCACGGGGTGCGCGGGCCGCACGACCGGGCCTTCGGGCACGCCCGCGACCAGGCAGCCATCATGTACGCGCTGACCTTCGTCTGCGTCGTCGAGGCGTACGGGATGTCCGTACTGCTGCGGAACTGGCCGGCCCTCCACCTGGCGACGCTCGTCCTCGACGTCTACGGCGCGGTCCTGCTGCTCGGCATCCACGCCGCCTCCGTGACCCGGCCGCACGTCCTCTCGCCCGACGGCTCCGGGTGCGCCAGGGCGCCCACCGTGACCTGCGGATACCGCTGGCGGTGGTCGCCCGCGTACGCGCTGAGCGGCGGTTCACGCACGAGCCCGCCGACGGAGTGCTCGACCTGCCGGTGGCCTCGACGACCTCGCTCACCCTGGAGCTGACCGAGCCGGTCATCGCCGTCGGCTTCCTGGGCGGGCGGCGCGAGGTGTCGACGGTACGACTGCACGCGGACGAGCCCGCGCTGCTCCTCGCCGCCCTGCGCGAACGACTCCCCCGCCCTCACACCGGCGCGAACTGAACCTTCGCCGTGCCGGGGTCCGCCTGGGCGAGCCGGACCCGTAGCCGCTCCCCCAGGGGCAGCTTCGTCGAGCCGCCCTCGACGCGGGCGACCACCGCGGGATCGGTCAACTGCACCGTGCCGACGGACGGTTCGCCGTCCTTCACGTCCACCACCACCGCGTCGAAGATCTCGCCGACCCGGCCCTTGACCAGCGCCGCCTCGACGATGTCCACGCACTCGCGCTCCACGGTGTTGCCGCGCCGGGTGCCGTCCGCCATCTCCTTGGGCAGCCGGTCCAGGGCGGCGAGCACCCACTCCGGGGGCGGTTCGTCCGCGCAGGCCGCGAGGCAGAGCTCGGCGGCGTACCGGTCGACGAGGCGGCGCAGCGGGGCGGTGCAGTGCGCGTACGGGGCCGCGACGGCGGCGTGGGTCGTGAGCTCGGGGATCCGCCCGCCCGCGAACGCGGTGTAGCCCGCGCCGCGCAGCAGCGTCGTGCACTCCTGCAGGAACGCGGCGTGGTGCGGGCGGCGCGGGTCGAGGGACCGTACGAGCTGCGCGTACGAGACGTGGTGCGGCCAGTCGATCCGCAGGGCCGCCGCGGTGCGGCGCAGCCGGGCGACGGCGCCGTCCGGTGCGGTGGGCAGGGTCCGCAGGATGCCGGTGCCCGACGCGATCATGAGGTCGGCGGCGGCCATGCCGGTGAGGAGGGAGATCTGCGCGTTCCAGCCGTCGGCGGGGTGCGGGGCGCGGAAGGCGAGTTCGTACGTTCCGTCGCGCTCGACGATCTCCTGCTCGGGGACGTCCAGGGAGATGCCGCCGCGGTCGACCTCCTGCTGTTCGCGCAGGGCGCCGATGACGGCGAGGAGCGCGAGGGGCTCTTCGGCCGTGCCGTCGTCGACGGCCTTCTGCACGCCTTCGTAGTCGAGCTTGGCCCGGCTGCGGACGAGGGCGCGGCGCACGTCGGTGCGCTCGGGGCGGCCGTCCGTGTCGAGGTCGATGGTCCACAGGACGGCGGGGCAGGTCTGGCCGGGCAGGAGGCTGGCGGCTCCCTCGCTGAGGGAGGTGGGGTGCAGGGGCACCTTTGCGTCGGGGAAGTAGAGGGTGGTGACGCGGCGGTGCGCCTCGGCGTCGAGCGGGCCGCCGGGCGTGACGTACGCGGCGACGTCGGCGATCGCGTACGACACGCGGTAGCCGCCGCCGTCGCGGCGCGCCAGGTGCATGGCCTGGTCGAGGTCGACGGAGGTGGGCGGGTCGACGGTGAAGAGGGGCAGGTCGGTGGCGTCGTACGCCGGCAGCCGGGGCGAGGCGGCGGCGCGTGTCGCTTCCGCGAGGACGTCGGCGGGGAATTCTTCCGGTACGTCGAGTTCCGTACGCAGGGCGCGCAGGGCGGCCCGCAAGGGGGCGGCCTCGGCTGCGCCGGTCACGCGGAGGTGGCGGCGGGGCATGCGTCCGAGCGTATGGCATGCGCCGGGCTTGAACGGTGACGTGGCGCGCCCCCCGCGCGGGGCCTTGCCGGCCGGTACTCCCGCCGGCCCTCCGACCCGCCCGGTCACATGGCACGCCCCACGCGGGGCCCTGCCAGCCCGCACTCCCGACGCCGGCCCCCCGACCCGCCCGGTCACATGGCACGCCCCACGCGGGGCCCTGCCAGCCCGCACTCCCGACGCCGGCTCCGCGTACGCCCGGGAGGGAACGCGGCGCGGCACACGGAGCAGCCCCACCGGCCCGCACCCGCGTACGAGACGGGAGGGGACGTGGGGGTATGTGCGCACGGAGCACCGAGCACACGGTGGCCCCGCTCGTTCACGAGGCGCAGCGAACAGTGGATGGCGAGTACGCACATACCCCCGCGGCCCCGCACCCAAAAACGAACCCAAGGCGCAGACGCCACGCACCCGCACCCGCCCCGCGCCCCGCACCCACAGCCGGAGCGAAGGCGCAGACCTCACCCCTCGCGCTCCCGCCCCCAGAGATGGACCGAAAGCGCAGCCGCCCACGCCCCCGTACCCTTTCGCAGGGGCCGCACCCCCTCCCCCATACGTCCAAGGAGTCCTATCGTGCTCGTCCTGTTGCCGCCCTCCGAAGGCAAGGCCCCCTCCGGACGGGGTGCCCCGCTCAAGCCCGAGTCCCTCTCCCTCCCCGGGCTCACCGGCGCGCGGCAGGCCGTTCTCGACGAGCTCGTCGAGTTGTGCGCCGCCGACGAGGAGAAGGCCCGCACCGTACTCGGCCTCAGCGAGGGCCTCCGCACCGAAGTCGCCAAGAACACCGAGCTGCGCACGGCCGGCGCCCGCCCCGCCGGTGAGATCTACACCGGCGTCCTGTACGACGCCCTCGACCTCGCCACCCTCGACGCCGCCGCCAAGCGCCGCGCCGCCCGTTCGCTGCTCGTCTTCTCCGGGCTGTGGGGCGCCGTCGGAGTGAGCGACAAGATCCCCTCGTACCGCTGCTCGATGGGCGTGAAGCTCCCGGGACTCGGCGCCCTCGGCGCGTACTGGCGGGCGCCGATGGCCGAGGTCATGCCCGAGGCCGCGGGCGACGGTCTCGTCCTCGACCTGCGGTCGTCCGCGTACGCGGCGGCGTGGAAGCCGAAGGGCGAGGTGGCCGGGCGGACCGCCACCGTCCGCGTGCTGCACGCGCAGATCGACGAGAAGACCGGCACCGAGAAGCGCTCCGTCGTCTCGCACTTCAACAAGGCGACCAAGGGACGCATCGTCCGCTCGCTGCTGGCCACCGGCACCCAGCCCAAGGACCCCGCCGAACTGGTCGAGGCGCTGCGGGACCTGGGCCACGTGGTCGAGGCGGAGGCCCCGGCCAAGGCGGGCAAGCCGTGGGCGCTCGACGTGGTGGTGCGCGAGATCCACTGACGAAGCCGGCGGACCCTCACCCTCCCCCTCCCAACGTGTTGCAGCATGCGCAACGACCTTTGCGCATGCTGCTCTCCTGGGGGCAGGATGCCCTCATGACCTCCTCCACCCCCGCGTCCACCCCCGCGCCCGCCCCCGCCGCCACCTCCGTGCTCGACCTCGCCCCCGTCGTCCCCGTGGTCGTCGTCTCGGACCTGGACGACGCCGTGCCGATGGCGCGCGCACTCGTCGCGGGCGGGCTGCCCGCGATCGAGGTGACCCTGCGGACGCCCGTCGCGCTCGACGCGATCTCGGCCATCGCCGCCGAGGTACCGGACGCGGTGGTCGGCGCGGGCACCGTGATCACGGCCCGCAACGTCTCCGACTCCGTGGAGGCCGGCGCCCGCTTCCTCGTCAGCCCCGGCTGGACGGACACGCTGCTCGACGCGATGCAGGGCTCGGGCGTGCCGTTCCTGCCGGGCGTCTCGACGACCTCGGAGGTCGTGGCGCTGCTCGAACGCGGCGTACGGGAGATGAAGTTCTTCCCGGCGGAGGCCGCCGGCGGCACGGCCTACCTCAAGTCGCTCGGCGCACCGCTGCCGCAGGCCCGGTTCTGCCCGACGGGCGGCATCACGGCCGGCTCCGCGCCCTCGTACCTGGCACTGGACAACGTCGGCTGCGTGGGCGGCAGTTGGATGCTCCCCGCCGACGCCGTCGCGGCCAAGGACTGGGCCCGCGTCGAGTCGCTGGCACGCGAGGCGGCGGCCCTCCGCCAGGACGGCCGGCGGCCAACTGGCCAGCGGCCAGCCGCCTGTGTCAACGCAAGTGCGACGTGTCGTTGAGGAGCCGTACCGACGCGTTGCCGTCGGAGTAGTACGCCACCGCCGACACCGACGCCGCCGCGAGCTCCATGCGGAACAGCGACTCCGGCGGCGCGCCGAGCGCGAGCCGCACCAGCGTCTTGATGGGCGTGACGTGCGTGACGAGCAGGACCGTACGCCCCGCGTGCGCGGCCGCGAGCCGGTCCCGCGCCGCCGCGACCCGGTCGGCGACCGCCGCGAAGGACTCGCCGCCGGGCGGTGCCGCGTCCGGCGAGGCCAGCCAGGCGTTCAGCTCCCGCGGCCCGCGCTCCCGCACCTCGCCGAAGGTCAGCCCCTCCCAGGCACCGAAGTCCGTCTCGCGCAGGTCCTCGTCGAGGTGTACGTCGAGTCCGAGGCGGGCGGCGACGATGCGTGCGGTCTCCTGGCAGCGCCTGAGCGGTGAGGAGACGACCGCCTGGATCGTGCCACGCGCGGCGAAGGCGGCCGCCGCACGCTCGGCCTGCGCACGGCCCACGTCGGAGAGGGACGGGTCACTGCCGCCGCTCCCGGAGAACCGCTTCTCGGGCGTCAGCGGGGTCTCGCCGTGCCGCAGCAGGACGAAGGTCGCGGGGGCACCCAGATCGGCGGGCGCGGCCCAGCCGACCGGCGGAACGGCGGCACTGCGCGCGGCCCGGGCGTCGGCGCCGCCGGCCTCGTCCGCCCCGGCTCCGGTACGGGCACCCGTACTCGCATCGGCACCAGCACCAGCACCAGCACCAGCACCCGTACTCGTACCCGTATCAGCACCGGCACCGGCACCGGCACCGGCACCGGCACCGGCACGCGTAGCAGCCAGACCCGCCCGCACCCGTGCCGCACCCGCCACCGCGTCCCCAGGAGGCCCCACGGTCCCCACAGACACAGATCCCACAGGCTCCGCCGCCGCCCGCGCCGCCCGCGTGTCCAGATCCGCCGTCGACTCCGACGGCGACCACCGCTCGCCCCGCTTGCCCGCGTCCATCGCCTCGTTGGCGAGCCGGTCCGCGTGCTTGTTCTGGGCGCGGGGGATCCACTCGTACGTCACCCGGGACGAGGGGTAGACCCCCGCGGCCTCGGCGGCGAGCGGCTTCATGTCGGGGTGCTTGATCTTCCAGCGGCCCGACATCTGCTCGACGACGAGCTTGGAGTCCATGCGGACGTGCACCGATGCGGCCGGGTCCAGGTGGTGGGCCGCCCTGAGGCCGGCCACCAGGCCCTTGTACTCGGCGACGTTGTTCGTCGCGACGCCGATGTACTCGGCGGCCTCCGCGAGGGTCTCCCCCGTGGCGGCGTCGATGACGACGGCGCCGTACCCGGCGGGCCCCGGGTTGCCCCGCGACCCGCCGTCGGCCTCGACGATGAACTCCCGCTCGCTGAGCTCCCGCTCGGAGAAGTCCCGCTCGGACGGCATGACGGGCCGGTCCCTACAGGCCGGACTCGGACGTACGGACCAGGATGCGGCGGCAGTTCTCGCACCGCAGCACGGTGTCCGGGGACGCCGCCTTCACCTCGTTGACCTCGGTGATGTTGAGCTCAAGGCGGCAGCCCTCGCAGCGCCGCTGGTAGAGCTTGGCGGCGCCGACGCCGCCCTCCTTGTCACGCAGCTTGACGTACAGCTTGAGCAGGTCGGCCGGGACCGAGCCCGCCACGACCTCGCGCTCCTTGCCGACCGTGGCGGCTTCGCCGTCGATCTCCTCGAACGCGGCGTCGCGGCGGCCCGTGGCGTCGTCGATCTTCGACTGGACCGAGGAGACCCGATCGGTGAGCTCGGCGACGCGCTCCTGCGCGGACTCGCGGCGCTCCATGACCTCGAGGACGACGTCCTCCAGGTCACCCTGGCGCTTGGCCAGCGAGGCGATCTCCCGCTGGAGGTTCTCCAGGTCCTTGGGCGAGGTGACGGCGCCGGAGTCCAGGCGCTGCTGGTCGCGGACCGCGCGCTGACGGACCTGGTCGACGTCCTGCTCCGCCTTGGTCTGCTCGCGGGCGCAGTCGCTCTCCTCGGTGGTCGAGGCGACGAGCAGGTCACGCAGCTGCGTGAGGTCCTTGGTCAGCGACTCGATCTCGGCGTGCTCGGGCAGGGACTTCTTCTTGTGCGCGAGCTGCTGCAGGCGGGTGTCCAGGTCCTGGACGTCCAGCAGGCGGATCTGGTCGGCGGGCGCGGCGTTCAGTTGGGGGCTCCTGTTGAGTCGTGGTGAGAGGCGTGGGAGGCCGCGTGGGCGGTCCAGGGGTCGGTGACCGTCTTCGAGACGTGGACGCGAAGGTCCCATCCGTTCCGGTCGGAGATCTCGTCGAGCTGGGCTGCGGCCAGCTCGCACCAGGGCCACTCGGTGGCCCAGTGCGCCGCGTCGAGCAGCGCGAGGGGGGTGCGTTCGCGGGCCTCGGACGCCGGGTGGTGGCGCAGGTCCGCGGTGAGGAAGGCGTCGACGCCCGCGGCGCGCACGTCGTCGAAGAGGCTGTCGCCGGAGCCGCCGCTGACCGCGACGGTGTGCACGAGCGCGTCCGGGTCGCCGGCGATCCGGATGCCCTGGGCGGTGGCGGGCAGCCGCTTCGCGGCGCGCTCGGCCAGCTCGCTCAGCGCCAGCGGGTGTTCGAGCTCGCAGATCCGGCCGAGCCCGCGACGGCCTCGCGGGTCGGCGGGGTCGGGTACGAGGGGGCGCAGGATCCGCAGGTCGAGCGCGCCGGCGAGGGCGTCGGAGACGCCCGGGTCGGCGCGGTCGGCGTTGGTGTGCGCGACGTGCAGCGCGACGTCGTGCTTGATCAGGTCGTGGACGACCCGGCCCTTGAAGGTGGACGCCGCGACCGTCGTCGTACCCCGCAGATAGAGGGGGTGGTGGGTGACCAGGAGCTGGGCTCCGAGTGCGACCGCCTCGTCGGCGATCTCCTGGACGGGGTCGACGGCGAAGAGCACCCGGGAGACCTCCGCCTCGGGGTCTCCGCAGACCGTGCCGACCGCGTCCCAGCTCTCGGCGAGATCGGCGGGCCACAGGGCGTCGAGCGCGGCGATGACTTCAGACAGACGGGGCACGGAGAAAGGCTACCTTCCCGCTGCGCTCGGCATGTCGGGCGTCACTTACCGCTACGGGGCTGCTACCGCTTGGCTCCGCCCGCAGGGGTGGGCGGGTGGTCCGCTCGGCGTGCGGTCCGCGGGCGCGGGGCGCCGCGGGCGGCGTGCGGAGGGGGCTGCGTGCGGAGGGGGCTGCCTGGAGCGGTGGCTATGCGTCTGCGGGTGGGGTGTGGTTGCTCGCGCCGTTCCTGTCGCCCCTTACGGGGCACAGCCCCGCCGCACGGCTGCGGGTGGGGCGTGGTTGCTCGCGCCGTTCCCCGCGCCCCTTACGGGGCACAGCCGCGCCGCACGGCTGCGGGTGGGGCGTGGTTGCTCGCGCCGTTCCCCGCGCCCCTTACGGGGCACAGCCGCGCCGCACGGCTGCGGGTGGGGCGTGGTTGCTCGCGCCGTTCCCCGCGCCCCTTACGGGGCACAGCCGCGCCGCGACCCTTGCGGGGCACAGCACAACCCGCCCTTTCCGTTCAGCCGAATCCGGGCATCGCCACCCTTCTGTGTGAAGCGGACGCCCGTCGGTGCCACGTCAGTGCGTACGAAAACTAGCTTCGGGGCCGGAGGTGACACCCACGATGACTGCGCCACCAGCGCCGCCACCGATCCAGACCCCCGTCCGCGTCCGCGTACCCGCCCGTCCCGCGGGGTGCACGATCGCGGCGGACGGGTCGTACGCCGCACGCCTCGCCCGCGCCGCCGGCGCCCCGGACTCCTGGTACCCCGAGCGCTGGACGCTTGGGCCCCACGAGCCGTACGCGGTGCCGCTGCCCGGCAACCAGCCCGAGGAGCCGTCCACCGAGGTGCTGCCGATGGGCGACGGCCGGGTCCTCATCCACCGCGTGGCGGGCGAGCGGCACGTCTTCACCCTGCTCTACCCAACGGGCCCCGGCACCGGCGAGGTGCCGCTCGGGGCCGTGGAGTGCGGCGAGTTGAACCTGCTGCCGCCCGCGCCCGGCGGCACCCGCGCGTACGCGCTGGCTCCCGGCGCGGGCTCCTCGGACATCTGGCTGGTGGCGGGCGGCTCCTTCGGGCCCGAGCACCTCGCCGCGGTGCCCGGCCGCTGCTCGGGCGGCGTCTGGCTGGACGGTACGGACCGCATGCTCGCCCTCGACCGTGAGCTGGACGGCCGCACCAAGACGGTGGCGGTGGACCTGGAGCGCGGCGGCGAGGTCTCCCCGCTCCTGCAGATCTCCGAGGAGAGCGACGACCGGCTGCTCCTGGCCGACGCGGGCAGCGGCCTGCTCCTCATCCGCTCCGACGCGCCGGGCACGCGGCGGCTCGGCTGGGGCGTCCTCGGCGGTACGCGGCCGGTGCGGTTCCCCGAGTGCCTGCGGCTGCCGGAGCTGACGGTGACGCCGTTCGCCGTCCAGCCGGGGCAGGTGCTGACGCCGGAATCGTGCGCGGTGGCGCTGCGGATCGACGGGCCGGTGGCGGGACGGGAGGGGGATGGGGATGGGGATCGCGGTGGCTCCGGCCGCGGCCCCGAGCGTGGCGGAACCTGGCTCGGGCTCTGGCGGCCCGCCGACCGACAGGTGCACCAACCCCCGGCCCCCGAAGGGTGGTTGGCCGGATCCGGCTGGTGGACCCCGGAAGGGACCCTGTGCCTGCCGTACGCGACGGCTGCGACGCCGTGCGCAGTGGCGAGGATGACGATGCCCCCGTCGACGACCGCCGCGGAGGCACCCCCGCCCACCGTCCCCGCACCGCCCCCGGCGGATCCCCCGCCGGATCCCCCGGCGCCGGCCGCCGCACGCCCCGTACCCCTGCAGCAGGCACCCCTCGGGGGGCGGCAGGCGGGCGGTTAGACTCGCTCGGCTGTACGAACGATCTTCACTACGGGGTGAATGGCTTGACGACGACCGAGACCGTCACGGAGACACAGCGGAACACCGCACGGCAGATGGCTTCGACCACGCCCATCGGCGCGGGGAACGGGGCCGGCAGGCACCGCGGCCCGGTGGCCGAGCACGACGAGGCCACGGCGCCGCGCGGGCGGCACCGCAGGCAGGACCATCAGTCCTGACCCACGCGTCGCGGCGACATGCCGCAGAAAGGTCTCGCCCCTGAGCCGTCACGAGCGGCCCAGGGGCGAGACCCTTTTTCACACCCGCTACTGCCCCCGCTTCAGCCCCAGCACCTCCGCCGCCGCGAACGTCTCGTTCGGCGGTCGGTCCGCGTAGTACGGGGAGATCGCCTCGTCCAGCTCGTCGAAGGTGAACGTCTCCTTCGCCGAGTCGAACTTCGCCGCCACCCTCGGCCGTTCGACGATCGCGACCATCCCGCCGTGCACGACGAGCAGTTGGCCGTTGACCTTGGCGGCGGCGGGCGAGGACAGGTAGCCCACGAGCGGTGCGACGTGCTCGGGCGCGAGGGGGTCGAGGCGGCCGTCCGTCGGCTCCGCGAAACCGGCGAAGACGTCCTCGGTCATCCGCGTACGGGCCCGGGGGCAGATGGCGTTGGCCGTCACCCCGTACTTGGCGAGGGCGAGCGCCGTCGACGTCGTCAGGCCGACGATGCCGCCCTTCGCCGCCGCGTAGTTGGGCTGGCCCGCCGATCCCGCGAGGAACGCCTCGGAGGAGGTGTTGACGATCCGGCCGTAGACCGGGCCGCCCGCCGCCTTGGAACGTTCCCGCCAGTGCGCCGACGCGAAGTGGGTCGTGTTGAAATGGCCCTTGAGGTGGACGTGGATGACCGAGTCCCACTCGGCCTCGCTCATCGAGAAGATCATCCGATCCCGCAGGATGCCCGCGTTGTTGACCAGGATGTCGAGCTTTCCGTAGGTGTCGACCGCCAACTGGACGAGGGCACGGGCCTGTTCGTGGTCCGCGACGTCACCGGTGTGGGCGGTGGCCTGTCCGCCCGCCGCCCGGATCTCCGCGGCGACCTCCTCGGCGGGCGCCGCCGACGCCTCGCCCGAGCCGTCGCGGCCGGGCTGCCCGAAGTCGTTGACGACGACGCTCGCGCCGAGCCGGGCCAGTTCCAGGGCCTCGGCGCGCCCGAGGCCGCGGCCGGCGCCCGTCACGATCGCGGACAGACCGTCAAGTGGCAGTGACATCGAAGTCCCTTCGAAGCTGGCTGGATGCGGCGGCGGTCGTCGGTGGCCGTCGGTGGCCGTCGGTGGCCGTCTCAGATCTCGATGCAGGTACGCAGCGCCGCGCCCGTCCGCATCTGGTCCAACGCCTCGTTGATCTCGACGAGTTGGACGCGGTGCGTGATGAGGCCCGCCAGGTCGATGCGGCCGGCCCGCCAGAGCGCGATGGCCCGCTCGTACGAGGTGAGGACGTCGCCGCCGCCGTACATGGAGGGCAGGATGCGCTTCTCGTCGAAGAAGAGCTCGAACATGTTGAGCTGCAGGTGGTCGTCCATCGCGCCGGCGCCGACGACGCACAGCGTGCCGCCGCGCCGCGTCGTCTCGTACGCCGTGCGGGCCGTGGCCGACTTGCCGACGACCTCGAAGACGTAGTCGAAGCCCTCGCCCGCGGTGATCCGCTGCTTGGCGTCGGCGAGTTCGTCGGGCGCGACCGCCTCGGTGGCGCCGAACCTGAGCGCCGCCTCCCGGCGCGAGGCGACCGGGTCGACGGCGACGATCTGCGCGGCGCCCTTGAGCCGGGCGCCCTGGATCGCGGAGATGCCGACGCCGCCGCAGCCGACCACGGCCACCGACGAACCGGCCGCCACGTCCGCGGTGTTGATGGCGGCACCGAGCCCGGTCGTCACCCCGCAGCCGATCAGCGCCGCGATGTCGAAGGGCACGTCGTCGGGGATCGGCACGGCGCACCCGGCGTCGACGACGACCTCCTCGGCGAAGGTGCCGGTGCCTGCGAAGCCGAACACGTCGGAACTGTCGCCGGAGCGCTTGAAGTTGGGGGTGCCCGCGTTCATGAATCCGGCGAGACAGAGCTGGGTCTGGCCGCGCTTGCAGGCGGGGCAGGCGCCGCAGGCGGGCAGCCAGCAGAGCAGGACGCGGTCGCCCTGGGCGAGGCCGGTCACGCCGTCGCCGACGTCGACTATCTCGCCCGCGCCCTCGTGGCCGGGGATGAAGGGGGCGGGCTGCGGCAGCACGCCGTTCATCGCGGAGAGGTCGGAGTGGCAGAGCCCGGTGGCCCGGACCCGGATCTTCACCTTGCCCGGCCCAAACCCCACCGTCTCGATGTCGTCGAGCACTTCGAGCTTGTCCTGGCCTGTCTCGTGCAGTACGGCTGCGCGCATGGTGCGGCTCCTCTCGTACGGAGATCCGGGCGGGCCCGAGCGGATTCGGGGACACCCGGGCTGACTCAGGCGTGTTCGGCGGGTCAGGCGTGTGCGACCGGGCGGGCGTATTCGTGGGTCAGGCGTGTTCGACGACGGTGTCGGCCAGGACCGGCGCGTCGTCCCGTTCGACGGCGGTGACCGTGGCCTGCACCCGGCCCTGGGTCCGCCACATGCGGATCCGCAGGGTCTCGCCGGGGAAGACGACGCCCGCGAACCGGGTGCTGTAACCGCGCACCCGGGACACGTCACCGTCGAGCTGGGTGTCGACGATCGCCTTGAGGGTCATCCCGTAGGTGCACAGACCGTGCAGGATCGGCTTGTCGAAGCCGGCAAGCGCGGCGAACTCGGGGTCGGCGTGCAGCGGGTTCCAGTCCCCGGAGAGGCGGTAGAGGAGGGCCTGGTCCTCGCGGATCGGCCGCTCGACCTCCAGGTCCGGGTCGCCCTCGGGGGCGGGCAGGCGGGTCGAGGGGCCTCGGTCGCCGCCGAAACCGCCCTCGCCGCGCACGAAGATCTGCGCGTCACTGGTCCACAACGGCCCCTCGCCGTCCGCTACTTCGGTCCGCAGGACGAGGATCGCGGCCTTGCCCTTGTCGTACACCGCGGCGACCCGGGCGGTGCTGACGGCCTCGCCCTCGACGGGGAGGGGGCGGTGCAGCGTGATGCTCTGTCCGCCGTGCAGGACCGCGGCCAGATCCACCTCGATGCCGGGCGCGGAGAGACCGCCGACGACGCCCATGCCCGCGCCCGCGACGGTGGCGAAGCTGGGCAGGACGTGCAGCCGGGACTCCAGGGTGTAGCGCAGCTCGGCCGGGTCGGTGGCGGGCCGTCCGGCGCCGAGGCCCAGGTGGTAGAGCTGGACGTCCTTGTGGTCCCAGGCGATCTCGGCGGACCGGGGCTCGGCGGCCACGGCCTTCTCTGCGTCGATGGGCATGTGGTGGCAGCTCCTTGGGGCCGACGGCGCGCACACAGCGCACGCAGTGCGTCGCGTTGGTCAAGACCTCGGTGCGACCGTCCGCACCGTCGGCCGCACCGAGGTCGCATCTGGGCCGGAGGACGGGCCCGCGGGGCCCACCCGGTTCTAGAACGCGTTCCAGTCCGGCGCACCCATGTATAGCCGAGGCCCGAGGACTTGTGAAGTCTCCTGACGTTACGTCAGATCTGTTGCGCCATCACTCGGTTGCTCGGTCACCCCGCCGCCCCGTCACCCGGTCGATCCGCTGCTCGGTGGATCAGTGGTCCGGCGGCAGTGACATTTGTACCGGTCGAGACCGTACGGCCGGCTCTGCCGCCCGGCCGCCCCGGATTCGTACCGTCGTGGCATGACGCAGACAACCGGCACGGACACCGACACCGGCATTCGCACCGGCACGGGCCCCGACCCCGACGGCCCCGGGCCCGCCGTCACCTTCGACCGTGCCGTCAAGACCTTCGGTCCCGTACGCGCCGTGGACGGCGTGGACCTGGAGATCCGGCGCGGCGAGACCGTCGCCCTGCTCGGCCGCAACGGCGCGGGCAAGTCCACCACCCTCTCCCTGCTGCTCGGTCTGAACGAGCCCGACGCGGGCACGGTGCGGCTCTTCGGGCGCACCCCGGCGCGGGCCGTGGCCGCCGGGCAGGTCGGGGCGATGCTTCAGGAGGGCCGCCAGGTCCCGCGCGTCACCGTCCGCGAACTGGTCGCCTTCGTCGCGCAGACGTATCCGGCGCCGATGCCCGTCGACCGGGCCCTCGCCCTCGCGGGCATCGCCGACCTAGGCGGCCGGCGCGCGGACCGGCTCTCCGGGGGCCAGTCGCAGCGCGTGCGGTTCGCCGTGGCGCTGGCCGGGGACCCCGCGCTGCTCGTGCTCGACGAGCCGACCGCCGCCCTCGACGTGGAGGCGCGGCACGCCTTCTGGACCTCGATGCGCTCCTACGCGCGACGCGGCCACACCGTCCTGTTCTCCACCCACTACCTGGAGGAGGCCGACGCGCACGCCGACCGGATCGTCGTCATCGACCGCGGCCGGATCGTCGCCGACGGCACCGGGGACGCGCTGCGGCGCGCGGCGGGCGGCAGCCTCGTCTCCTTCGACCTGGCGGGCGGGGGCACGGCCGGGCTGACCGGGCTGCCCGGGGTGCTCGCCCTGGAGGTGCGCGGCGACCGGGCCCTGCTGCGCAGCGACGACTCCGACGCGACGGTACGGGCGCTCGCCGCGCGGGACGCGATCCGCGGCCTCGCGGTCGCGCCGGCCTCCCTGGAGGACGCCTTCTTGGCGCTCACCTCCGCCCACGGCCCCGCCCCGGCCGCTCCGACCACCCCCACCGCTCTGGAGGCGCTCTGATGTTCGCCTATCTCCGGCTCGAGATCCGCAGGACGCTGCGCGACCCTGGATATGTGATCTCGGCGGTCGCGATGCCGGTGCTGATGTATCTGCTGTTCACCAACATCGGCGGGGACGACGGACAGGGCGACTGGAAGGCGCAGTCCATGATCGGCATGGCCGCCTACGGTGCGCTGGGCGCGGCCATGAACACCGGTACCGGCGTCGCCGAGGACAAGACCATCGGCTGGCTGCGGCAGCTGCGGGTCACGCCGATGTCGTCGCGTGCGGTGGTCGCGGGCCGGGCCCTGAACGGTTCCGTCACGGTGCTCCCCTCGATCGTCACGGTCTTCGCCGCGGGCGGCCTGGTCAACGGGGTGCGCATGGACGCCTGGCAGTGGGCGGCGGCCACACTGCTGCTCTGGCTCGGCTCGCTGCCCTTCACCCTCCTCGGGCTCGGCAACGGTTACCGCCTCACCGCCCAGTCGACCGGCGTCGTCAACGTCGCCTGCTACCTGGGGCTCGCGGTGCTCGGCGGGCTGTGGTTCCCGATCGCCCTCTTCCCGCACTGGCTGCGCGCGGTCGCCGACTACACGCCCACGCACCGGTTCGCGGAGCTCGGGGTCGCGGTCACCGACGGCGGCGCGCCGGGGTTCGCCACGGTCGCGGTACTGCTCTGCTGGCTGCTGGCGTTCGGTTCGTACGCTGTGGTCTCGTACCGGCGATCCGCGCGCACCGCGGCGGCCTGACGCCGTGCGACGCGTGCGCAGCAGGGACGCCGTGCACACTGTGCGCGGGGAGCGAGAACGGGGAACGCCGATGTCCGGGGATGAGCCGAGGTCCGAGGGTGAGCCGATGATCGAGGGTGAGCCGAGGTCCGAGGGTGAGCCGAGGTCCGAGGGTGAGCCGAGGTCCGAGGGTGAGCCGAGGTCCGAGGGTGAGCCGAGGTCCGAGGGTGAGCCGAGGTCCGAGAAGAGGCCCGGGGCCAAGAGGTACGGGCTCGGCCGCCGTGTGCGCGAGTGGCAGGCCGCACGTACCGAGTGGAAGAGCGCCCGCGACGTGTGGAAGGCGGAGTACCGGCGGGACAAGGCCGCACGGCGCAAGGGGTGCGGTCCGCGCTCGGAGGTCGACCGGTTCGGGCCGCCGCCGACCGGCTTCGCGCTGCTGCCCTGGCTGTTGATGGGTCTGGGCGCGGTCTCCCACCTGCTCCAGGGCGAGACCCCGAACCCCTGGATCGGCGTCATCGGGCTCCTCGTCTTCAACTCCCTCTACGTCTTCCTGGCGTTCCGCGCCTTCGACAAGCAGAGGCGCAGGGACCGCTCCACGCTGGTCGCGCTGATCGCGCTGGGCCTGCTGACCGTGGGGCTCGCCGCCGGGTACGGCGGCAACTGGCTGCTCTTCTTCCCGTTGCTCGGCCTCGCGGCGGGCGCGATCGTGCGCGGGCGCGGTCTCGGGCCGATCGGGCTGGCCCTGAGCGCGCTCGCGGGCGTCATCGGCGGGTTCAGGGACGGCTGGGGGGCGGTGAACGTCGCCTACGGCACGTTCCTGTCCACCATGGTGACGGCCGCGATCCTCTCGCTCTCCGAGGCGGTCCGCGAACTGCGCGACACCCGCGAGGAACTGGCCCGCACCGCCGTGGAGAAGGAACGCCTCCGCTTCTCCCGGGACCTGCACGACCTGCTCGGCCACACGCTCTCCGTGATCGTGGTCAAGGCGGAGGCGACCCGCCGCCTGGCCCCGCGCGACCTGGACGCGGCGCTCGCCCAGGTCTCCGACATCGAGTCCGTCGGCCGCCAGGCGCTCACCGAGATCCGCGAGGCCGTCACCGGCTACCGGGAGGGCAGCCTCGCCACGGAACTCGACCGCGCCCGTGACCTCCTTGGGGCCGCCGGCATCGGCACGGTCGTCCGCCAGTCCGGCCCACCGCTGGCCCCGCAGACCGCGGCCCTGCTCGGCTGGGTGGTCCGCGAGTCCGCCACCAACGTCGTACGGCACTCCGGCGCGGCCCACTGCGAGATCGAGGTGACCGGCACCTCCGAACGAACCCGCCTGACCATCACGGACGACGGCCACGGGGTTGGCGCCGACGGCATCGGGCTTGGCTCCGGGGGCCAGGGGGTGGGCTCCGGGAGCCAGGGGCTTGGCTCCGGCACGCCGGGCAGCGGGCTCAAGGGGCTGGCCGAGCGCCTCGCCGCGGCGGGCGGGTCCCTCACTTCGGGCCCGGACTCCCGCACCGGCTTCCGCGTCACGGCGACGCTCCCGGTGACTGAGGCCGCCTTGCCAACCGACCCGAGCCGGGACCCGGACTCGGACTCGGACCCGGACCGGGGTCCGACGGCTTCTCCCACGGCCACCGCACGGTGAACGGGCGCGCGGCTGCCCGCCGTCGGCCGGCGCTCACTGGTGTACCCACCAGGTGCCTCCGATGCCGCCCGCCGTGGTGAGCAACGAGATGAGCCATACGGGCACGCGCTGAACGGTCACGTGAAGCCCGCCACAGCGGAGTTCGAGTGCCGGAGGCGGTATGACGGGTTCCGTGCTCATCTTGGCGTCCTCTCCTTGTGCGCAACCCTGTTGGGTTCGCATGTCCTCTGACTCTTGTCGCGCGCCGTTGCATGACGTCGGGAGAGTGGTTATGCCGCGGTACATGATGACCGGCCGGATTTCAGACATGGTGTGCGCACCAGGGCACCGGACCGTGGCCGTCGTCGTTGCCGTCTCCGTCAGTGCTGATGGGGGTGGTGACCTGGGCGCGCGGGTGCTTGAGATGCGGACCGGGGAGCGTTGCCGCCCCCGGGACTTATCGCGCTGATCACGGCCCAAGGCTATCGCTCCGCGTACGGGGACCGTCATGAGCCGTATGTGTACAAAACCCGTGCACGAACTTTGACACTCTGCACAGCCAAGACCGTGAAAGCCGCGCTCCAAGCACGTGAACTGACCTTCTGCGCAGGTGAGTTCGCGTCCGGCACGAGCACCCAAGGAGTTCTACGGGGCTTCAGCAGACCCGGTGTGCAGGTAGTAGCGCTGGAGGAAAAGGTGGACAGGGACGAGGCGAAACGGCCGGCACGGCAAGCCTCTGCGGGGCGGGGTGTGTTTCCAGTCCCGACCCATGTGTCCACCGGACCGTCCACCGGACCCCGCCGGCCCAGTCCTGCGCCGCGTGGGCGCTTACCGCTCTGACCAGCAACTCCGCCCGTACTCTTGGCCCATGGACGAGATGCCGCGAGACCAGCGCCCCGTGAAGTCCGTAAGGGTTCTCCTCGCCGAGGACCAGGGCATGATGCGGGGCGCGCTCGCCCTGTTGTTGGGCATGGAGGAGGACATCGAGGTCGTCGCGCAGGTCGGCGCGGGCGACCAGATCGTCGACGCGGCGCTGTCCTCCCGGCCTGACGTGGCGCTGCTCGACATCGAACTGCCGGGCCGCAGTGGCCTGGACGCCGCGGCCGATCTGCGCGAGGAGTGCCCCGACTGCCGGGTCCTCATCCTCACGACCTTCGGCAGGCCCGGCTATCTGCGCCGCGCCATGGAGGCCGGCGCGGTCGGGTTTCTGGTCAAGGACGGGCCGGTCGAGGACCTCGCCGAGGCGATCCGCCAGGCGCTGCGGGGCGAGACGGTCATCGACCCGGCGCTCGCCGCGGCCGCGCTGAGCGCCGGACCGAGCCCGCTGACCGGCCGCGAGGCGGACGTCCTCAAGGCCTCCGTGGACGGCGCGACCGTCTCCGACATCGCGGGCAAGCTGCATCTGTCGGAGTCGACCGTGCGGAACTATCTTTCGGCGGCCATCGGCAAGACGGGGACGCGCAACCGGATGGAGGCGGTGCGGGAGGCGCGGCAGCGGGGGTGGCTCTAGCGGGTGCGCTCCCGGGGCGGGTGCCCTCCCGGGGCGGGCGCCGTTCCTCGCCGGCTCCGCCGAGTTCGTCCTCAAGCGCCGGACGGGCTTGCAATCCCCCCACCCGCCCGGCGACCGACGCCACGTGCTGCTCCCCCACGTCGGGGGAACACCCGGTCCGTCCAAAACTGTTGCACCGACCGAAGGACCAGCGTCGCGCCGACGCCGTTCACGTAATTCCGCAGGAGGACTTCCTCATGAATGACCGGCCTCTGACGATCATGGCCGTCCACGCCCACCCCGACGACGAGGCCACCAGCACGGGCGGGGTCCTCGCCCGGTACGCGGCGGAAGGCATCCGCACGGTGCTGGTCACCTGTACCGACGGCGGGTGCGGGGACGGGCCGGGAGGTTCCAAGCCGGGTGACCCCGGGCACGACCCCGCCACCGTCGCCGCGATGCGCCGCAAGGAGCTGGAGGCGAGCTGCGAGGTCCTGAAGATCAGCGATCTCGAAACGCTCGACTACGCCGACTCCGGGATGATGGGCTGGCCCAGCAACGACGCCCCGGGGGCCTTCTGGCACACGCCCGTGGCGGAGGGCGCCGCCCGCCTCGCGGAGCTCATGCGGCACTACCGGCCCGACGTGGTCGTCACCTATGACGAGAACGGCTTCTACGGCCACCCCGACCACATTCAGGCCCACCGCATCACGATGGCGGCGCTGGAGCTGACCGGGCAGACGCCCAAGGTGTACTGGACGACGATGCCGCACTCGGGGATGCGGCGGTTCGGCGAGATCATGCGCGAGTTCAGCGAGGACATGCCGGAGCCGGACCCCGCCGAGGCCGCCGCGCTGGCCGACATCGGCCTGCCCGACGACGAGATCAGCACGTGGGTGGAGACCACCGCGTTCAGCGGCCAGAAGTTCGACTCGCTGGCCGCGCACGCCAGTCAGGGCGAGAACATCTTCTTCCTCAAGATGGGCAAGGAGAGGTTCGGCGAGCTGATGGGCACGGAGACCTTCGTACGGGTCGAGGACGGCGCCCCCGTCGCCGTCTCCGAGGACACTCGCGAGGACGACCTCTTCGCCGGACTGCGCTGATCCGGACGACCGCCGGTGGCCCGCTCCCCTCAGGAGTGGGCCCCGAACGAGCGCGGCGCTCAGCCCCTCCCCCGGCCCTCAGCCCTCGGCCCCCGCCCTCAGCCCTCCGCCGGAACCCGCCGCCTCGGCATCCACACCAGCAGTACCGCCACCCCCGCCAGCAGGATGAACCCACTCGTCCGGAACGCCATCGCGTAGCCGTCGGTGAGCGCCTGCGGCGACGAGGAGCCGTGCATCTGCGCGGCCGCCACCGTGGACAGCACCGCGAGGCCGAGCGCGCCGCCCATCGTGCGGGAGGTGTTGACGAGGCCGGAGACGAGGCCCGCGTCGTCCGCCTTGGCGCCCGAGGTGGCCAGCGAGGCGAGCGGCGTGGTGGCCAGGCCCGCGCCGAGCATCATCACCATGCCGGGCAGCAGGATCGAGGTGACGTACGCCCCGTCCACCGTCATCGTCGACTGCCAGCCGAAGCCGGCCGCGGCCACGACGATGCCGAGCACGGAGACGTTCTTCGCGCCGATCACCGGCATCAGGCGCGGCGCCATCATCGAGCCGATGACGACCGTGAGCGAGGACGGCATGAGGGCGATGCCCGCCTTCAGCGGCGAGTAGCCGAGGACGTTCTGGGTGTAGAGCGTCATGAACATCCACATGGCGAACATGCCGGCGCCGCACACGAACATCGCGGCGTTCGCGGCCGACACCGTCCGCACCTTGAACAGCTTCAGCGGCATCAGGGGCATCTTCGTGCGCGCCTCCACCACCAGGAACGCCGCGAGCAGCGCGAGCCCCGCCGCGAGCGGCACCAGGGTGGCCGCCGCCGTCCAGCCCTTCTCCTCGGTCTGCACGATGCCGTACGCGAGGGTGGCGAGGCCCGCCGTCACGAGGACCGCGCCCGGCACGTCCAGGCGGCGGGTCCGGTCGGCCCTGCTCTCGGTCAGCCAGGCCAGACCCGCGACGATCACCAGGGCGCCGACCGGCACGTTGATCAGCAGCACCCAGCGCCAGGAGAGCAGGTCGGTCAGGACCCCGCCGACCAGGCCGCCCGCCGCGCCGCCGCCCGCGCCGACCGCCGACCAGACGCCGATCGCCCGCGCCCGCGCCGCGCCCTCGGGCACCGCCGACGTGAGGATCGTCAGGGTCGACGGCGCGAGGACCGCGGCGCCGAGGCCCTGCACGGCACGCGCGACGAGCAGCTGCCACTCCGCCTGCGCGAGGCCGCCGCCCAGCGAGGCGGCGGTGAACAGGCCGAGGCCGACGAGGAACATCCGCTTGCGCCCGAAGAGGTCCCCCGCCCGCCCGCCGAGCAGCATGAACCCGGCGAAGGCTATGGAGTACGCGTTGACGACCCATTGCAGGCCGACCGCGCTCATGCCGAGGTCGGACCGCATCGACGGCAGCGCGGTGTTCACCACGGACACGTCCAGGACGACGAGGAACTGGCCCGCGCACGCGGTGAGCAGCACCGCCCACACCGGGACGGTCCTCTTCCTCCGGGCCCGCGCGGCCCCGGAGGGGGGCGGGCCGCCCGGGGACGAGGAAGACGGGGACGACGGGGATGAGGGCGACGACGGGGACGACGAGGACGAGTAAGTGGTGGAGGGCGTCTGGACCATGACAGCCATCCTCTCAAGCGAGACTCCAGCGACGCATCGGAAATTCGCTGGACGGGACCTCGGCCGTCGGGACTAGGACCACCTCCCCTGTCCCACCAGGCCCTAGGGCCGCCGCAGCATCGTCACCACCGCCGCCCCGCCGAGCCCGATGTTGTGCGCGAGGCCCACCCGGGCCCCCTCGACCTGCCGGGCCGCCGCCTCGCCGCGCAGTTGCCAGGTCACCTCGGCGACCTGCGCGATGCCGGTCGCGCCCAGCGGGTGGCCCTTGGAGATGAGGCCGCCGGAGGGGTTGACCACCCACCGCCCGCCGTACGTCGTCGCGCCGCTCTCGACGAGCTTTCCCGACTCGCCCGGCGCGCACATGCCGAGCGCCTCGTACGTCAGGAGTTCGTTGATCGAGAAGCAGTCGTGCAGCTCGACGACGTCGACGTCCTCGATGCCGAGCCCTGACGTCTCGTAGACCTGGCGGGCCGCCTCCCGTGACATCGGCTGGCCCACGGCGTCGATGCACGAGCCGGAGGCGAAGGACTCGGCGGTGTCGGTGGTCATGGCCTGGGCGGCGATCTCCACCGCCCGCCCGGCGAGGCCGTGCCGCTCCACGAACCGCTCGGAGACCACGACGGCCGCCGCGGCGCCGTCGGACGTCGGGGAGCACTGGAGCTTGGTGAGCGGGCGGTGGATCGTCCTGGCGGCGAGGACCTCGTCGACGGTGTACGCGTCCTGGAACTGGGCGTACGGGTTGTTCGTGGAGTGCCGGTGGTTCTTGGCGCCGACCGCGGCGAGCTGGGCCTCGGTGGTGCCGTGCCGCTCCATGTGCTCGCGGGCCGCGTTGCCGAAGATCTGCGCGGTGGGCGGGGTCATCTCGAAGCCGTGGCGCTCCGCCATGATCCCGTAGTGCCGGGCGACCGGCGAGGTCTTGAAGTCCCCTTCTCCCCCGCCGCCGAGCGATCCGCGCGCCATCTTCTCGAAGCCGAGCGCGAGGACGCAGTCGTTGAGGCCGCCCTCGACGAACTGCCGCGCCATCATCAACGCGGTCGATCCGGTCGCGCAGTTGTTGTTGACGTTGTAGACGGGGACGCCGGTCAGACCCAGTTCGTACGCGGCCCGCTGCCCGGCCGTCGAGGCCTGGAAGCAGTAGCCGACGGGCACCTGCTCGACCTGTTCGTAGCCGATCCCGGCGTCGGCGAGGGCCTTGTCGCCCGCCTCCTTCGCCATGTCCCAGTACTGCCAGTCCCGCGTCTCGGGCTTCTCGAACTTCGTCATCCCGACGCCGACGACGTACGCCTTCATCATGTCCCTTTCGCTGGCCGGTGGTTCAGTCACGGGGCAGGCCGAGGATCCGCTCGGCGACGACGTTGAGCTGGACCTGGGTGGTGCCGCCCGCGATGGTCAGGCAGCGCGACATCAGGAAGCCGTGCAGCGCGCGCTCGCCCGGGCCCTCGCGCACCGCGCCCGCCGGGCCGAGGAGTTCCAGGGTCAGTTCGGCGACCTTCTGCTGGTGCGGGGTCTGGACGAGTTTGCGTACGGAGGCTCCCGGGCCCGGCTCCGCCCCCGCCACCTGCCGCATCGTGGTCCGCAGCCCGATGCAGGCGAGCGCGTGCGCCTCCGCGGCGAGCGCGCCGACGCGGGCCCGGCAGGCGCCGTCGAGCTCGCCCGCGCGGGCGATGAGCGCTTCGAGTCCGGTGTCGAAGGCCACCTGGTCGGCCATGTGGACGCGTTCGTTGCCCAGGGTGTGGCGGGCGGCGCGCCAGCCGTCGTCGACCTGTCCGACGGCCGCGTCCGCGGGGAGCAGGACGTCGTCGAAGTACACCTCGTTGAAGAGGGACTCCCCGGTGATCTCCTTGAGCGGGCGGATGTCGATGCCGGGGGTGTTCTTCATGTCGACGAGGAAGTACGTCAGGCCCTGGTGTTTCGGCGCGGACGGGTTCGTACGGGCGAGGAGGATGCCGTGGTCCGCCCACTGTGCCGCGCTCGTCCACACCTTCTGCCCGTTCACGCGCCAGCCGCCCTCGACGCGCTCGGCCCGGGTGCGCAGTGCGGCGAGGTCGGAGCCGGCGCCGGGCTCGCTGAAGAGCTGGCACCAGAGCAACTCACCGCGCAGCGTGGGCGCGAGGAAGCGGGCGCGCTGCTCGTCGGTGCCGTACGCGATGAGGGAGGGGACGACCCAGGTGGCGATGCCGAGGTCGGCGAGCCGGACGCCGGCGGACTTCAACTCCTCCTGGATGGCCAGCTGTTGGACGGGCCCCGCGCCCAGGCCGTGGGGTTCGGGCAGGTGCGGGGCCGCGTAGCCGGTGGGGGCGAGCGCTTTGCGGGCGGCGGCCGGGTCGAGCCCGACGGCGGGGGCGATCGCCGCGCGGGCCCGGGTGCGGTACGCCTCCGCCTCTTCCGGCAGTTCCAGGCGCAGTTCGCGCCGGGCGCCGCCCTCGGCGAGCCGCACGGCGCGCAGCCGGTGCCCGTCGCCCGCGCCGATCAGTTGCCGTGCGACGACCGCGCGGCGCAGATACAGGTGAGCGTCGTGTTCCCAGGTGAAGCCGATGCCGCCGAGGATCTGCACGCAGTCCTTGGCGCAGGAGTACGCGGCGTCCAGGGCGGTGGCCGCGGCGAGCGCGGTGGCCAGTCCCCGTACGTCGGCGGGCAGTTGGGGGTCGTCCGCCGCGCGGGCCGCGTCCCAGGCGAGGGCGCGGGCCTGCTCGACGCGGACCAGCATGTCGGCGCAGAGGTGCTTGACGCCCTGGAACTGCCCGATGGGCCGCCCGAACTGCTCGCGCACCTTGGCGTGTTCGGCCGCCGTGTGCAGCGCCCAGGCCGCGGTGCCGCACGCGTCGGCGGCCAGCACGGCGGCGGCCAGGTCGCGGACGGTCGCCGAGTCCACGGCGAGCACCCGGTCCGCGGGGACGTGCGCGGCCCGTGCGCTCACGTCGGCGGTGGGCCGGGTCGGGTCGGCACTCTCGTGCGTACGTACGGTGAGCGCGTCGGCGTCGACGGCCAGCCAGAGCGGGCCCGTGGCGGACGCGGCGGCGAGGACCAGCAGGTCGGCCTCGCCTCCGGAGAGGACGGGTGGCGCGGCGCCGTCCAGGACGTAGCCGTCGGGCCCGGCGACGGCGGTGAGCGTGCCCGCGTCCAGGGCGACGGCGCCGATCCGGGTGCCGTCGGCGAGCGCCGCGACCGCCTCCCCGGCGCCCGCGCGGTGCAGGACCAGCGAGGCGAGGGAGCTGGCCGCGAGGGGTCCGGGGAGCGCGGCGCGCGCGGCCTCCTCCAGGACCACGGCCAGGTCGAGGAGGTCCCCGCCCCCGCCGCCGTACTCCTCGGGAAGGTGGACCCCGAGGAGCCCCTGCCCGGCGAGCCCGTCCCAGTGGGCGGGCCGGCCGCGACCGGGAAGCGGGCCGCCTCCGCTCGCCCCGGGCGGAGGTTCCGGTACGGCGTCGAGCAGTCGGCGCACCTCCTCGGGCGGTACGGCGCGCGCGATCCAGCCGCGTACGGCCGACGCCAACTCCCGTTGTTCCCGCGTGATTCCGATCCCCATGCGCATCCTCGCCGGTAGCCGCTGCCGGGACGGCGCAAGAGTAGAACACGTTCCAATCTGACGGAAGGTCAGATGGGGGGTCAGATGGGGGGCGGCTGGAGGGCCGGACAAAAGGCCGGGTGCGCGGCACCCGCTCGCGCCCCGGCGGCCACCCCTCCCGTCGCGCCGGCACCCCCGCCCGCCCCGGTGATGAAACGGTCAACAGAAGGTCAAGACTTCCCCTCGTACGACATCCGTCGGAATAGTCGCCCCGGGATACGGGTTCGAGCTACACGTACCCGCCCCACGCGCTCCTGCCGAGCCCTCTTCCTGCCCGGAGGCCCCAAGCAATGTCGATGTCGACGACCCACCCACGCGGCATACGCGGAGTCGTCCCCGTACTCGCCTTCTCAGGCATCGTCGTCGCGGTGATGCAGACCCTGCTCGTGCCGGTCATCAAGGACCTGCCGGAGCTGCTGAGCACCTCGCCGTCGAACGCCACCTGGGTCATGACCTCGACCCTGCTCGCGGGCGCCGTCTCCACGCCGATCATGGGCCGCCTCGGCGACCTCTACGGCAAGCGGAAGATGCTGCTCACCAGCCTGGCCGTGATGGTCGTCGGGTCGCTGGTCTGCGGCTTCACCGACGATCTCGTCGTGATGATCGTCGGCCGCGCCCTCCAGGGCTTCGCGATGGGCGCCATCCCGCTCGGCATCGGCCTGATGCGCGACGAGCTGCCCCGCGAGAAGCTCGGCTCGGCGATGGCCCTGATGAGCTCCTCCATCGGCGTCGGCGGCGGCCTCGCCCTGCCGGTCGCCGCGCTGACCGCGCAGAACGCCGACTGGCACGCGCTGTTCTTCGGCGCCGCCGGACTCGGCGTCCTCTCCATCCTGCTGACCCTCGTCTTCGTGCCGGAGAGCCCGGTGCGCGCCGAGGGCACCTTCGACGTGCTCGGCGCGATCGGGCTCTCCGCCGGTCTCGTCCTGTTCCTGCTGCCGATCACCAAGGGCAGCGACTGGGGCTGGTCCGCGCCGATCACGCTCGGGCTCTTCGGCGCCGCGGCCGTCGTCCTCGTCCTGTGGGGCGTGATGGAGCTGCGCCTGAAGGCCCCCCTTGTGGACCTGCGTACCACGGCCCGCCGCTCGGTGCTCTTCACCAACCTCGCCTCGATCATGGTCGGCGTCGCCTTCTACGCCGTCTCGCTGGTCCTGCCCCAGCTGCTCCAGCTGCCGACCGCGACCGGGTACGGCCTCGGCCAGTCCATGGTCGTCGCGGGCCTGTGCGTGATGCCGCTCGGCCTGACGATGATGTTCACGGCGCCCGTCTACGCCCGCCTGTCGGCGAAGTACGGCCCGAAGGTGACCCTCATCCTCGGCATGCTGATCATCACGATCGGCTACGGCGCAGGCCTCGGCCTGATGAGCGCCGCCTGGCAGACGATCATCATCGCGGTGCTGCTCGGCGCGGGCATCGGCCTCGCCTACTCCTCGCTGCCCGCGCTCATCATCGGCTCCGTCGACCCGTCCGAGACGGGCGCGGCCAACGGCCTCAACACCCTGATGCGGTCGATCGGCACGTCGGTGTCGAGCGCTGTGATCGGCATGGTCCTCGCCAACACCGCGGACCACGTCGGGGGCGTCGCCGTCCCCACCATGCACGGCTTCCGCGTCTCGTTCCTGATCGCCGCGGGCGCGGTCGTCGTCGGCCTGCTCTTCGCCCTCATGCTGCCCTCCGCGCGCCGCCCGGCCACCACGCAGCTGCGCGCCAGCAGCGAGGAGGACGCCAACCTGGAGCGCGCGGTGCGGGCGCTCGCCGGCTTCCACGGCCTGGTGCGGGACGCGGACGGGACGCCCGTCCCGCGCGCGAAGGTCACACTGATCGACCGCAGGGGGCGCCAGGCGGGCACCGCCCTCACCGACGAGGGCGGCCGGTACGCGCTCGACGTACCCGGCGACGGCTCGTACGTCCTGGCGGTCCGCGCCACCGGCCACGGCCCGCTGGCCTCGGCGGCGGCCCACCCCGGCCAGAACCGCCCGGTCGAGCTGGACCTGTCCCTGCCCGCCGGAACCGACGTCGCGGCCGCGGGAACCGACGTCCCGGCCTGACAGCCTGTCGCGCGAGCGCACGGGTGACCCGCCGCCCCCGACCCGGCCGACCGGGCGGGGGCGGCGTGCGGCAGCATGGGCGCCCCGCGAGCACGCCACACCCGCGCTCGCCCGCACCCGTGTCCGCCCGCACCCACCCGCACCGCCCGGAGGAACCCATGGCCGCCGCCGACCCGACGCCCACGCCGAAGCCGGCGGTCCTCGCCGCGTTCCGGGAGGCCAAGGGCTTCATGCCGGACGACGAAGGGCTCGCCCTCTACGCGGCGGCGACCGAGGCCGGGGCGCTCGGCCTGCCCCTGCTCGAAGTCGGCACGTACTGCGGGCGCTCCACGATCCTGCTGGCCGACGCGGCCCGGCAGGCCGGGGTCGCCGCGATCACCGTGGACCACCACCGCGGCAGCGAGGAGCAGCAGCCCGGCTGGGAGTACCACGACCCGGAGACGGTGGACCCCGAGGTCGGACGGATGGACACGCTGCCCACCTTCCGCCGCACGCTGCACAAGGCGGGCCTGGAGGACCACGTCATCGCGATCGTCGGCCGCTCGCCGCAGGTGGCGAAGGCGTGGGGCGGCCCGCTCGGGCTGGTCTTCGTCGACGGCGGCCACACCGACGAGCACGCCACGGCCGACTACGCGGGCTGGGCGCCGCACGTCGCCGAGGGCGGACTGCTCGTCATCCACGACGTGTTCCCCGACCCCGTCGACATCATGACCGGGCAGGCGCCGTACCGGGTGTACCTGCGGGCCCTGGGGTCCGGCGCGTTCACCGAGGTCGCGGTGGCGGGGTCGCTGCGGGTGCTGCGCCGGACGGGGCCGGGGATCTGACGGTTCGTCCCCCTCCCCGGACCGGAGGGGTCCCCCATCTGACCTCAACGGGCGCGGGCGGCGGGCCGCGCGGATAGGCTCGCTCCCGTGTCGTACGTAGGTCCGGAATTCGATCCCTCCCAGCCGCCCAAGCGCCGCATCGGCCGTCCGCTGACGGTGGCCGTCGCCGCGCTGGTGCCGACCTGCCTCGCGGGCTGGCTCGTCTACCAGGCCACCAGTGGGCCGGACGGGAGCGACCCGGCGAGAGCGCTGCCGGCCTCGTCCTCCGCGTCCACCGGCGAGGGCACCCCTTCCGGGTCAGCCCCCGCCTCCCCCTCGGGCTCCGAGAAGCCCGACAAGGGGAAGGAAAAGGACAAGGACGGCAAGGGCGCGGACGGCGCCGACAACGATTCGACTACGAAGTCGCCGGGGCGCGGTCCCGCCGCCGACGGCCCGCTCAAGGGCAAGGTCGTCGTGGTCGACCCCGGCCACAACGCCGGCAACTTCCGCCACCCGAGCGAGATCAACCGCCAGGTGGACATCGGGACGAACCGCAAGGAGTGCGACACCACGGGCACGTCCACCAACGGGGGTTACACCGAGGCGACCTTCACCCTCGACGTCGCACGCAAGCTGCGCACCCTCCTCGAAAAGCAGGGCGCCACGGTCAAGTTCACCCACGACGGCGACCGCCCCTGGGGCCCGTGCGTCGACGAGCGCGCCCGGATCGGCAACCAGGCGAAGGCCGACGCGGTGATCTCCATCCACGCGGACGGCTCCGCGGCGGGCAACCGCGGCTTCCACGTGATCCTGCCCGCGAAGGTGAAGTCCGGCGCCGCCGACACCTCCGCGATCGTCGCCCCCTCCAAGGAGTTGGGCGAGCGCATCGCCGGAAAGTTCGTGAGCGCGACGGGCAGCGCCCCCTCGAACTACGTGGGCGGTGGCACCGGTCTCGACACCCGCAAGGACCTCGGAGGCCTCAATCTCTCCACCGTTCCCAAGGTGTTCATCGAATGCGGCAACATGCGGGACGCGAAGGACGCGGCCCTGCTGACCAGTGGCGCGTGGCGGCAGAAGGCGGCGCAGGGGATCAATGAGGGAATCTCGGGATTCCTTCGGAGGTAGCGCACGAATGCCATCGGGGGGTGAGCGTGAACGCGATCAGGGGCGGACGGTGAACGTCTTCGTATCGAAGCGTGCACGTCTTTATCCCGAGCAGACACCCCGTGGGTGCGGACGATATTGTCCTCCCTACGATGAGGGGCCACCCCCGCGCTTCGCGCACCGCGACACGAACGCGACTACGGCGACAGCGACGCCTCCACTGACGAGACGACTGACGAAGGACCTGAAGTGAATTTCCGCTCCCTCACTCGAGGCGACGGCGTGGTGATCGGAGCAGCGGTGTTGCTCTTCATCGCCTCGTTCCTCGACACCCTTGACGCCGACGGCGCCGACAGCGACAAGCTGCCGAACGCCTGGGAAAACGGCAACCTCCTGATGAGCGTCTACCTGTTGGGCATCATCGGTGCGGTACTCATCGTCATCGGCCGCGCGCTGCCGCAGCCGCGCAAGGTCGTGGGCCTGGACCTGGGCCAGCTCGGTGTGGCCTTCGCCATCGCCGCCGCGTGGAGCTCGCTCGGCGCGATCTTCGACGCCGACCAGTCCTACGGCTTCTACTTCGACCTTCTCGGCGCCCGCGGCGACGGCCCCGAGGCCGGTATCGGCCTCATCCTCGGCCTGATCGCCGCCCTGGTGCTCGCCGGCGCGGCGGTCGCGACCCTGCTCGTCCCGGCCCTGAAGGCCCCCCTCATGGGCGGCCCCAAGCCGATGGCCCCGCAGCCCTACGGCGGCCAGCCGCAGGGTGGCTACGGCTACCCGGGCGCCGGCGCGGGTCAGCCGCAGCCGGGCGCGCCCTACGGCGGCCAGCCGGGCCAGCCGCAGGGCCAGTCCTTCGGCGGGCAGCAGCCGCAGCCGCAGGCCGGTCAGACCCCGCCGCCCGCGCAGGCGCAGCCGGCCGGTGACTTCTCGCCGTTCTGGTTCGCCGTGCCGGTGCCGCGTCCGCTGTACGCGGAGGACGGCTCACCGACGCCGATCGCCGAACTGGCGCCCGGCACCTGGTACTTGGCCGTCGAGCAGCGCGGCCCCGGCCTGGTGGCCCAGACGCAGGACGGCCGTCGCGGCGTCCTGCAGGACACCACGGGGATCCAGCGCGGCTGATCCCACGCATCGCGGTACCGCGGCCCCTCGCCCTTCCGGGCGGGGGGCCGTTGTCGTACAGTCCCTCCCCTACACACCGCATCTGACGCACCGTCAGTTCATCAGGGAGGCAGGCCTATGCGGCTCGGGCTCGCACTCGGCTACTGGGGGCGCGGCCCCGACCCCGGCCATGTCGCCCTCGCCCAGGAGGCCGAGCGGCTCGGCTACGACTCGGTGTGGACCGCCGAGGCCTGGGGCTCGGACGCCTTCACTCCGCTGACCTGGATCGCCGCGCAGACCTCGCGGATCGGGCTCGGCACCGCCGTCGTACAGATGGCGGCGCGCTCCCCCGTCACCACCGCCATGCACGCCCTCACCCTCGACCACCTCTCCGGCGGGCGGATGATGCTCGGCCTCGGGCTCTCCGGGCCGCAGGTGGTGGAGGGCTGGTACGGGCGGCCGTTCCCGAGATCACCGCTGACCGCGACGCGGGAGTACGTGGAGGTGATCCGGCAGGTGTTGCGCCGCGAGGGGCCGGTGGAGCTGGCAGGACGGTTCCACTCCCACCCGTACGCAGGCGAGGACGGCACCGGACTCGGCAAGGCCCTCAAGCCGATCACCCATCCCCTGCGGTCCGATCTGCCGATTCTGCTCGGCGCCGAGGGCCCCAAGAACATCGCGCAGACCACGCGGATCGCGGACGGCTGGCTGCCGCTGTACTGGTCGCCGCTGCGCACGGACGTCTACGAGGCGTCGCTGACCGGCCTGCGGGAGGGGTTCACCATCGCCCCCATGGCACGGGCGAAGATCTGCGACGACGTCGCGGAGGGCCTGCTGCCGGTCAAGGCGATGCTCGGCTTCTACATCGGCGGCATGGGGCACTCCGCGCGCAACTTCCACGCCGACCTGATGGCGCGCATGGGATACGAGGCGGAGGCCCGGCGCGTCCAGGAGCTCTTCCTCGCGGGGCGCAGGGAGGAGGCGGTGCTGGCCGTGCCGGACGCCTTCGCCGACGAGATCTCCCTGGTGGGCCCGCGCGCCCGGGTCGCCGAGCGGCTCGAACTGTGGCGTGCGGGCCCGGTGACGGACCTCTTGGTGCTCGCGCCGGATCCGCACACCCTGCGGGTCCTGGCCGAGCTCAACTCCTAGCGGCTGCCGTCGGCCCCTCCCGGTGGGTGGTGGCGAGGACGGCGGTGAGGTCGTCGACGAGCGCCCTGTCGTCGCTGTCCGCGCCGGTCCAGGCGACGTGGCCGTCGGGGCGGACGAGGGCGGCGCGTATGCCGGACCAGTCGTCCGGGAGCAGGTGCGGGGTGCCGGGGTGCACGCGCAGGCCGCGCCGGGCGAGGTGGTGGAGGCGCCGGTCCGGGCTGCCGGTGAGGTCGAGCAGCAGATAGCCGTCGGCACGCAACAGGGCGAACAGGCCGCTGTCGCCGACGGCGAGGTCGCCCGCGCGGGTGCCGGTCAGCTGGCGAGCGTCGGACGTGCCCGGCGGATAGGTGACGGAGAGGGAACTGACCTGCGCCGCGAGCCGGTCGTTGAGCTCGGGCAGGGCGGTGATCAGTTGGCTGAGCAGGCCGCGCAGGGCGAGCCCTTCCGGGGTGAAGGCGGTCATGAGGGCGACTTGGGCGCGGCTGGTCTCGGTGAGGTCGACGCCGACCGGGTGGCGCTCGGCGTGGTAGGTGTCCAGGAGCGTGTCGGGGGCCCAGCCGTTGAGGGTGGCGGCGAGTTTCCAGCCGAGGTTGGCGGCGTCCTGGATGCCGACGTTCATCCCGACCCCACCGGCGGGGAAGTGCTGGTGCGCGGCGTCGCCGGCGAGGAAGACGCGGCCCTTCCGGTACCGGGCGGCGAGCCGGGTGGCGTTGCCGAAGCGGGAGAGCCAGACGGGGTCGCGCATGCCGAAGTCGGTACCGGCCATGGAGATGACGTTCTCGCGCAGCTCCTCCAGGGTCAGGTCGCCGGGCCAGGTGGTGGTGATGTCGCGGGGCGTGAGGCCGACGAGGCGGTGCAGGCCGCCGGGCATCGGGGCGGCCATCAGGGTGCCGGCCGGGCCGAAGCAGCCGCGGCCGGGGGCCGGGGGCTCGTCGAGGACGACGTCGCCGAGCCAGCCGAGCACGGTGGACGGGGTGCCGGGGAAGTCGATGCCGGCCGCGTCGCGCACCGTGCTGCGGGCACCGTCGCAGCCCACCAGGTAGGCCGCCGCCAAGGTCGAGGGGCCCTCGGGGGTGCGGATCCGTACACGGACGCCGTCGGGCTCCTCGCTCAGGCCGGTGACCTCGTGACCGCGCAGGACGGTCGCCCCCAGTTCACGGGCCTGCCGCTCAAGCAGCTCCTCGGTGCGCTGCTGCGGCAGGACCAGCGTGTGGGGGAAGGGGCTGGGCAGGCGGCGGAAGTCGAGGCGGGCGTCCAGTGCCCCGAAGTGCCCGCCGGGCAGCGGCATTCCCTCGGTGGTGAAGGGGGTGTGCGCGCCGCGGGAGGCGAACGTCTCGATGGTGCGGGGGTGCACGGTCAGGGCGCGCGAGCGGGGGTCGGGCTCGGTGCGCTGTTCGATGACCGCGACGGTTGTTCCGCAGCGGCGCAGTTCGGCGGCCAGCCACAGGCCCACGGGCCCGCCTCCGGCGACGACGACGTCGTAATTCGATGCCTGCTCGGTCATGGTGCTTCCCCTTCACCCAGTTCGCCCTGCGCATTGCCCAGCGCTTCTTGGTCAGTGACCAAGACGTACGGCGAAGTAAACTAGGTCAGTGACCAAGAAGCAAGGCAGGGAAGACGCCGCGGGCCCCCTCACGCGCGCGGCCGTGATCGACGCCGCACTCCGGGTGCTGGAGGACCGGGGACGGGAGGGCCTGTCGACCCGGGCGGTGGCCGACACCCTCGGGGTGCGCATGAACACCGTCCTGTGGCACGTGAAGACCAAGGCGCACATGGTGGAGCTCATGGCCGACGCGATCGTGGGCGAGGTCGACTGCGCGGACCTGCCCGCCCCGCCGCGCGAGCGGGTACGGGAACTGGCTCACCGCTACCGGCGGGCGCTGCTCGCGCACCGTGACGGCGCCGCGCTGGTGACCGGGACCTACGCGGCCGAGCCGCACACCCTGCGGTTCGCCGACCGCCTCGTCGAGGCCCTGCTGGCAGCGGGAGCGGACGAGGAACAGGCCGCCTGGACGGCGTGGACGGTCATCTACTTCCTCCTGGGCCTCGTCCAGGAGGAACAGGCCGCTCCCGACGAGGGCGACCACCGGCTGGACCGTGCCGTGGACGCGGGTACGTATCCGGCGCTGCACCGGGTCGCCGCGCACCTGCGGCACGGCGCCTTCGAGAGCCGCTTCGCCTTCGGCCTCGAGGCGATCCTCGCCCGCCTGCCGGAGTAGCGCCGGCGAACGTCCCGAGTGACGCCGGCGAACGTTCCCTGCCGCCCCTCCCCCGGGCCCGCGGGGCGGCAGGGCGGCGACCTCATCCCTTGCTGAGCTCCCCCGCCGACGGCACCTTGTCCTTGACCTCCGCGCCCGCGCTGCTGCCCGCGCCCTTGACGTCCTTGATGATGCCGTCGAAGGAGTTCACGACCGAGTCCGTGCCCTCGCCCTTGCGGAGCTTGGACGGGAGGTCCTTGAGGGCGTCGATGCCCGAGGTGAGCGGGGCCACCGCCTTGGCGAGGGTCGGGTCGCCCTGCGCGTTCTTCGTCGCGGCCTTCAGCCGGTTGTACGTGAACGCCCCCGCGAGGCCCGCCTTGACGAGCGCGAACTTGCGGCCGTGGGCGCCCTTCTTGAACTTGCCGGCGCGGAACGGCTTCACGATCCACTGGTAGGTCGCGCCGGCGGCGAGGCCCGCGTTGGCGACGAAGCGGGTCTTGGCGAACTTCTGCTTCTCGTGCTGGTCGGCGCTGCTGCTGGCGGACGGCGCGGACGCGGACGCGGTCTTCTTCTCGTCGCTGCTGCCGCAGGCCGTGGCGCCGGCCAGCAGGGTGCAGCAGAGCGTGAGGGAGACGCCGGCACGGCGCACGGATACGGGGCTGAGCACGGGAACGGCCTCCATACGAGAGCGGGCGGGCCGCCGGACGAGACGGTCCTTCCCGCAGCCTCACCCGGCCGTCGCACCCCCGCCAGCGGAGCGGGCCCGTACGGGTTTCAAGGGGGAACTCCCCGGTATACGGTCCTTATGTCTCCCACACGGCACTCCCACGGCAGCACCGCGGGACGGGTCATAGCGCTCGTCGCCGACATCATGGCCGCGATACTCGGCCTGTGGATCCTGATGTACCTCCTGGACGCGAACCGCGCCAACGACCTCGTCCAGTTCGTCCACGACGTGGCCCGCTGGCTGGCCGGCTGGTCCCACGACCTGTTCACCTTCGACGAGGACTGGGCCCGGGTCGTCGCCGGCTACGGCCTGGCCGCCGTCGTCTACCTCCTGATCGGCCACGCCCTGGCAGGCCGCCTGCGCCGCTACTGAACGGCGGCGTCACATTCACCCCGGCTTAGCGCGAAGGCCTGTGCGGCCGGGCCGAAGTCGGCCCCATAAGGGGCGCGGGAACTGCGCGACCGGCCACGTCCGGGCCCGCGGACTCCCCCGCGCCCCACGAAGCGTCAGCCGCAGCAGTCCGGGGCCAGGCCCCGCGGCAGGCGGTCGCCGGCGAAGACAGTGCAGGTTGCCTCGTCGCCGCCGAGGGCCGCCACCGCGAGGAGCAGTGAGCCCGCCGTCCAGGTGGTGAGCTCCTCGGGCCAGATCGCCTTGTCGTCGAACACGTAACCCGTCCAGTACAGGCCGGACTTCGGATCGCGCAGGTGCTGGATGGACTGCAGGATCTCCAGGGCGCGGTCGGACTCGCCGAGGATCCACAGGGCCAGGGCGAGTTCGGCGCTCTCACCGCCGGTGACCCAAGGGTTGGGCACCACGCACCGCACACCGAGCTCCGGCACCACGAAGCGGTCCCAGCCCTCCTCGATGCGGGCCTTGGCCTCCGCGCCGGTCAGCGCGCCGCCGAGGACCGGGTAGTACCAGTCCATCGAGTAGCGGTCCTTGTCGAGGAAGCGCTCGGGGTGGCAGCGGATCGCGTGCGCCAGCGCCCCGGCCGCCAACTCCCAGTCGGGCTGCGGCTCGTCACGCTGCTCGGCGACGGCGAGCGCGCAGCGCAGCGCCTGGTGGATGGAGGAGGAGCCGGTCAGGAGCGCGTCGGTCACCGGCGTGCCGTCCGCCTCCCGCTTCCAGCCGATCTGCCCGCCGGGCTGCTGCAGCGCGAGGACGAACTCGACGGCGGCGACCACGGCGGGCCACATGCGGTCCAGGAACGCCTCGTCGCCGGTGGAGAGGTAGTGGTGCCAGACGCCGACGGCGAGGTAGGCGCAGAAGTTGGTCTCGCGGCCGCGGTCGGTGACGTCGTCGGGATCGCCGTCGGCGTACGCCGCGTACCAGGAGCCGTCCGGGTTCTGGTGGCGCGCGAGCCAGTCGTAGGCGCGCTCGGCGGCGGCGTGCTCACCGGCCGCGTCCAGCGCCATGGCCGCCTCGGTGTGGTCCCACGGGTCCAGGTGGTGGCCGCGGAACCACGGGATGGCGCCGTCCTCGCGCTGCACGGCGAGGATGCCGCGCACCGTCGCCATGGCCTGATCGGCCGTCAGGACGCCGGGCAGGACGAGGTGTTCGGTCCGCTCGGGGCTCGTCACTTGGCGCCCGCCGCCGTGTCCGCGCCTGCGCCGGCCGAGGCCTTCGGGAGGTGCGGCTTGGTGGCGTAGGCGACGAAGCTCTTGCCGACGACCGGGTTGAGCAGCTGCTCGGCCACGCGCGTCGCGAGGGGCTTCTTCATGATGTCCCAGACCAGCAGCTTGTGGTACGCGCGGACCGGCAGGGCCTTGTCGTTGTCGACGCCGAACGCGCACTTGAGCCACCAGTACGGGGAGTGCAGCGCGTGCGCGTGATGGGTGCCGTACGGCTTGAGCCCGGCCTCCCTCATCCGCCCGAGCAGCTCGTCCGCCTTGTAGATGCGGATGTGGCCGCCCTCGACCTCGTGGTAGGCGTCGGAGAGGGTCCAGCAGACCTTCTCGGGGCCGTAGCGCGGGACGGTCACGGCGATGCGGCCGCCGGGCCTGAGGACGCGCACCATCTCCGCGAGGACGCCCTTGTCGTCGGGGATGTGCTCCATGACCTCGGAGATGATCACGACGTCGAACGAGGCGTCGGGGAAGGGCAGGTTGAGCGCGTCGCCCTCCATCGCGGTGGCCGTCGCGCCCGCCGGCGCCTCGCCCGCCTCCTTCATCGCGGCGAACCACTTGGCGACCTCGCGGATCTCCTCGCCGTTCTGGTCGAGGGCCACCACCTGGGCGCCGCGCCGGTAGCACTCGAAGGCGTGCCGGCCCGCGCCGCAGCCCAGGTCGAGCACGCGATCGCCGGCGGCGAGCGGGAAGCGGGTGAAGTCGACGGTCAGCACGTGGCCCTGCTTTCGTGGTGAGGTCCTGCAACTTCGGGGGCGGCCGTGGCCGCGGCCGACGGGAGGGCGAGGCCGCGCCCGGCCGCGGGGGCGGCGCCGCCCGCGGCGGAGCGGTCGATCGCCGCGCGGTAGAGCTCCGCGGTGCCCTGGGCGGCGCGGGCCCAGGTGAACCGTTCGAGGACCCGGGCGCGCCCGGCCGCGCCGAGCCTGGCCCGCAGCGCGGCGTCGCCGAGGAGCCGGTTCAGGCCGTGCGCGAGCGCCCCCGCGTCGCCGGGCGGCACCGCGAGGCAGGTCTCGCCGTCCGGGCCCGCGACCTCCGGGATCGCCCCGCCGGTGGTGGCGAGGAGCGGCGTGGCGGTGGCCATCGCCTCGGCGGCGGGCAGCGAGAACCCCTCGTACAGCGAAGGGACGCAGGCGACCTGCGCGGAGCGGACGAGGTCGACGAGTTCGGCGTCGGTGATGCCCTTGACGAACTCGACGGCGCCCGCGAGGCCGTGCCGCTCGATGGCCTGCGCGACCGGCCCGTCCTCGGCGCGTTTGCCGACGACGACGAGGTGGGCGGCGGGGTTCTCGGTGCGCGTCTTGGCGAGCGCCTCGATGAGGTGGACCAGGCCCTTGAGCGGTACGTCGGCGCTGGACGTCGTCACGATCCGGCCCGGCACCTCGGGGACCGACGGGTCGGGCGAGAAGAGGTCGGTGTCGGCGCCGATGTGGACGACGCTGATGCGGTCGTCGCGGACGCCGAGGTGGTCGACGATCTCCTGGCGCGAGCTGCCGGAGACGGTGAGCACGGACGGCAGGCGCCGGGCCACGCGCTTCTGCATGCGGGTGAAGGCGTACCAGCGGCGTACGGAGAGGCGGCGCTTGAGGCCCGGCGCGGCGTCCAGCTCAAGGCGCCGGTCGACGGTGATGGGGTGGTGGATCGTGGTGACCAGGGGCGCGCCGAGGTCACCGAGCAGGCCGTAGCCGAGGGTCTGGTTGTCGTGCACGACGTCGAACTCGCCGCGCCGGGCGCGCAGATGGCGCCGGGCGCGCAGGCTGAAGGTGACGGGTTCGGGGAAGCCACCGGTCCACATCGTCGCCACTTCGAGGGCGTCGACCCAGTCGCGGTACTCGTCCCGCCTGGGGGTGCGGAAGGGGTCGGGCGAGCGGTAGAGGTCCAGGCTCGGCAGCTCGGTGAGGCGCAGCCCTTCGAGGCCGGGGCCCTCGTCGAGGACGGGGTAGGGCTGGGCGCCGATCACCTCGACGCTGTGGCCGAGCCGGGCGAGTTCGCGCGAGAGATGGCGTACGTAGACGCCCTGTCCCCCGCAGAACGGGTTCCCCTTGTACGTGAGGAGGGCGATGCGCAGCGGACGCTCGCCGCCCCCGTCAGAGCCCTTTCGGGGGCCTGCCTCCATGGCCTCAGCGGTCACTCTCGGCCCCCTTCTTCCTGCGGTTCTCCGCGAGGTTACGCCGGGACGGTAATCTAGAACAAGTTTCAGACTTGATCGCTGAATGATCGCTGAACGAGCTCTGAATCTACCGGCAGGTAGGCGAGGTGTACGGCCCGGATCAGGTGATTCGCGCCACGACGGGCTCCCTGCCATGCTGTGCGATCTCGGGAGGCGTTTTCCAAAAGGGGCCACGACATGACAGCGGATGCCAAGGCGGCGAACCCGGCGGCGCCGGCCCTGACCGAGCGCCAGGAGGCGCGCCGCCGTCGCATTCTGCACGCCAGCGCCCAACTGGCCAGCAGGGGCGGCTTCGACGCCGTGCAGATGCGGGAGGTCGCCGAGGCCGCCGGCGTCGCCCTCGGCACCCTGTACCGCTACTTCCCCTCCAAGGTCCATCTGCTGGTGGCCACCATGCAGGACCAGCTGCAGCACATGCACACGACCATCCGGAAGCGGCCGCCGGCCGGTGAGACGCCCGCCGAGCGGGTCTCCGAGACGCTGATGCGGGCCTTTCGCGCGCTCCAGCGCGAGCCGCACCTGGCCGACGCGATGGTGCGGGCCCTGACCTTCGCGGACCGTTCGGTGAGCCCGGAGGTCGACACGGTCTCGCGGCTGACGACGGCGATCATCCTGGACGCGATGGGCCTGACCGAGACGCCGACCGCGCAGCAGCTCTCCGCGGTGCGGGTCATCGAGCACACCTGGCACTCCGCCCTGATCACCTGGCTCTCCGGGCGCGCCTCGATCGCCCAGGTCAAGATCGACATCGAGACGGTGTGCCGGCTCATCGACCTCACGGTGGATCCGCGGACGTAATCGTCTCGCCCTCCCGTCCGGGGCACAGGGGGCGCACAGTCGTATGGCAAATGCGCCCCCGAACCCCCCCTTGGCCAGTTCTCAGCGTCACGACGGGGGTACTCACCGCTATGAATGTTCTGCGTGCTTGAACGGAGCAACCGGAGCGGGGAGCTGGAGGGGCAAGAGCGTGATCCGGGTCCTTCTCGTGCACGACGCCTGTCTACTGCGAATGGCTCTGGCGGAACAACTCGCCCGTGAGCCGGATCTGGAGGTGTTCCACGCGCCGTGGTCGCAGGCGCGCGGCCGTCAACGCAGCGTGCGGCCGGACTTATGTGTGGTCGACCTCGACGACGAGGCGACCTACGCGGGGGCCCCGCTCGGCGAGCTGACGGGGCCCTCGGCACTGGGGAGGGGATGCCGGGTGCTGGTGCTCACCACCGCGAACCGACCGGGGCAGTTGCGGCGGGCGGCGGAGGCGGACGCACTCGGCTATGTGAACAAGGCGAGCCCGCCGGAACGGCTGCTCGCGGGGATACGACAGGTGGCGGCGGGCCGTCGGTACGTCGACGACTCGCTGGGGTTCGGCTTTCTCAAGGCGGCGCAGATGCCGCTCACCCGACGGGAGTTGAGTGTGCTGTCACTCGCCGCCGGGGGTGCGTCGGTCGCCGAGATCGCCAACAGCCTCCATCTGTCCAACGGAACGGTGCGCAACTACATGGCCGCGATCACCCGGAAGACCGGGGCGCGGAACAGGATCGACGCGATACGGATCTCGCAGGGCGAGGGGTGGGTGTGAGGCGGCGCCCTCCTCCCCCCACTCGCCCGCGCCGTTGAGGTCCCGATAGAGAGGCGAACGCTCCAACAGCTCGTCGTGCCGCCCGCACAGGGCGTGCGCTCCGTCCATCACCAGGACGCGGTCGGCACGGCGGGCCGAACTGATGCGGTGGGCCACCACCACCAGAGTGCCGCCCGGGCGGGCCGCGAAGGCCCGCTCGGCGCGCTCCTCGGCGACCGGGTCGAGATGACAGGTCGCCTCGTCGAGCAGGGCCAGCGGCGCGGGCGACAGCCATGCGCGGGTCAGCGCGATCAACTGCCGTTCACCGGCCGAGAGTTCCGCGGGTACGAGCGGGGTGTCGAGGCCACCGAGCCGCGCCACGAGCGGGGCCAGGCCGACCGCTTCGGCGGCGGCGAGCAGCTCGTCCTCCCCGGGCGGATCCGTCCGCGGATCCCGCAGATAGCACAGGTTGTCGCGGAGCGTTCCGGTGAAGACGTACGCCTCCTGGGGGATGAGGACGCGCCGCCCCACCGCCTCCGCGCCCCGCACCGGCAGCCCGGCGACGCGCACGTCACCCGCGTCCGGCACGAGGAGCCCTGCGATGATTCCGGCCAACGTCGACTTTCCGATGCCGCTCGGCCCGACGACGGCGAGGTGCTCGCCGCGGGCGAGGGTGAGCCCCAGATTCCGCAGGACGGGCTCGGCGTGCGGGCCGTAGGCGAAGGTGAGGCCGGAGACGTGGAGGGCGGGGGTGTGGGCGTCCGCCTCGTCGCCGCACTCGGGCGCGGGCGCGAGCTCGGGCGCGGACTCGGGGGCCGGGTCCCACGTCAGGCGGCGCAGGACGATGGCCAGCCGGGAGCCGCTCGCGCCCAGGCCGTGGACCAGGTTGTGCAGGGCGGGCAGCAGGGCCTGGGTGACGTAGGCGAGGGCGCCGACCAGGGCGCCCGGGGAGACGCCCCGGTCCAGGAGCCAGGGGCCCGCGGCGAGCAGCAGCACGAGCGGGAGCTGGCCGCCGACGGCGAGGGCCGCCGTGCGCAGGACGCCCCAGCGGGCGAGGGCGCCCGCGGTCGCGTACTCGCGCTCGACGCCCCGGCCCAGGTCGTCGGCCACGTCGCCCTCCGCGCCGGCCGCCGCGACGTCCCGCAACCCCGGGCAGACGAGGCCCAGTTGGCCCGCGAGGCGCTCGTCCGCGACCAGGAACTCCTCCTGCCGCCGGGCCAGCGGGCGCAGCGTCGCCACGAACAGGCCGATGCCGGCGAGGAGCGGCGGCCCCACCACCAGGAGGAGGCGCGGGTCCAGCGAGAACAGTCCGACGAGCGCGCCCGCCACCGTGAAGACGAAGGACCGGGAGACCATCACCAGGCCCGCGAAGGTGTCCCTGGCGATCTCCACCTGCTGGGTCAGCCGGGAGACGGCGGCGCCGTCCGCCTCGCGCAGCCCCCGCCCGACGACCTGCCGCACCAGGGTGTCCCGCAACGGCTCCACCAGGTCGGCGACGGCGCGGTAGACCTGACCGGTGCCGTACGCGGCGACGAGCACGCCGAGCGCGGCCGCGCCAAGCCAGCCGAGGCCGACCGCCTCGCGCCCGTCGAGGAACCCGTCGTCCAGGGCGCGGGCGAGGGCGTACCCGGTGAGGAAGGTCTGTCCGGTCTCCAGGACGGACCAGATCGCGAGCCGCACCACGACCGGCCAACGGCGCAGAAGGAACCGCACGCCACGGCGGTACGGGCCGCGCGGCACCCCGCTCGCTCCGGACGGCGCCCGCTTGCCGGACGGCGAGGACCTCACGCGCCGAACACCGCCCGGTACTCGGCCCGTTGCCACAGTTCCGCGTGGGTGCCCACCGCCCGGACCCGGCCGTCGTGCAGCCAGGCCACCGCGTCCGCGCGGGCCGCGGTCGCCGCGCGGTGGGCGATGACGAGGCGGCTGCGGTGCGGGGTGTGGGCGAGCAGCGCCTCGGCGATGTGGTGTTCGGTCACCGTGTCGAGGCTCGACATCGCGTCGTCGAGGATGAGCAGCCGCCCGCCGCGCGCGAACGCCCGTGCCAGGCCCAGGCGTTGGGCCTCGCCGCCGGAGAGCGGGGCGTCGGCGCAGGGGGTGGCGTAGCCGTCGGGGAGGCGGGTGACGAAGGTGTCGGCGCGGGCGGCGCGGGCGGCCTCGCGGACCCGGGCGGGGGTCGGACGCGGGGCGCCGAAGCCGATCGTGCCCTCCAGGGTCCCGCCGAGCAGGGCGGGCCGTTCGAAGGCGTAGCCGACCTCTCGGCGCAGCTCCGTGCGGCTGAGCGAGGTGAGCGGGACGCCGTCGAGGCGTACGTCGCCCTCGTCGGGGTCGGCGAGCCGTCCGGCGAGGGAGGCGAGCAGTGACTTGCCGGCGCCGGAGCGGCCCACGACGGCGACGGTGGCGCCCGCGGGCACGGTCAGGTCGACGCCGTCGAGCACGGTGCGCCCGCCGCGGCTCACCTTGACCCCGCGCACCTCCAACAGTCCGCCTTCGGGCGGCAGTTGGTCCTCCCCGTACCGGGTCTCGGGTTCCGCGAGGACCTCCGCCAGGCGGCCCGCGGCGGCCCGCGCCCTGACCAGTCCGCTCAGCTGGCCGACGAGCATGCCGACGCCGGTGGCGAGCACCGCGTACCGGGACGCGGCGAGCAGGTCGCCGACGCTGATGCGGTGGTGGAGCACCAGGTGTCCCGCGACGGCGGCGACCGCGATCTGCAGGAGCGGGGCGACGGCGACGGCCTGGGCCTGGGAGCGGCCCTGGACCCGCCACATCCGGTGGCCCTGGTGGCTGAGGTCGGGCAGCGGCCGCAGCACGCGCGCCGCCTCCTTGTCCTCGGTGCGGGCGGCCGCGATGGTCCGCGCGCCGCCGATCGCCTCGCCGAGGCGGCCCGCGATGTCCCCCTGGACGCGCTGGTAGCGGGCGACGCAGTCGGAGGAGACGCGGACGAAGGTGCGGAGCAGCAGGAAGAGGACGGGCGCCCCGAGGACGAAGACGACGGCGAGCCAGCCGTCGATGAGGGCGAGCGCGACCACCGCGCCGACGGGGGTGACCAGCGCGGCGAGCAGGGCGGCGAAGGTGGCGGGCGCGACGCCCGCGTGGGCCGCGTTGTCGATGAGGCGGGCCACGAGGTCGCCGGGGGCGAAGCGTGCGGTGGTGCGCGGTCCGACGGCGAGCACATGGCGTACGACGCGGCCGCGCAGCCAGGCGGTGGTGCGGGCGTTGGTGGTGCCGGTGAGGACGCCGTCGACGGCGTCGAGCAGGGCGCTCGCGGTGATCAGCGCCGCGCACACCAGGATCCAGCGGGTGGCGTCGGTGTCCCGTCCGGTCAGGTGGCCGGTGAGGACGGCGTCGAGGGCGTGGCCGATGGCGAACGGCAGGAACAGGGCCGCGCCCGAGCCCGCGACGGCGCACAGCGCGAGGGCCGTGCAGCGGGCGGCGCTGTACCGGGTCGCCGTACCCAGCAGGCGGGTGTCGGCGGCGGGTCGGCGCGGGCGGGTGGTCGTCGTCGCCATGCGGTGCGGGTCTCCGTCGCCTCGTCGGGTGCGTGGCCCTTGCAGGGGGCGGGGTCGTGCCGGGTGCGTGACCCTTGCAGGGGGCGCGTGTCGTGCCGGGTGCGTTGACCTTGCAGGGGGCGTGCGTCATGCCGGGTGCGTAGACCTTGCAGGGGCGCGCGTCGTCTCGGGCGCGAGCGCCGCACAGGGCGTTTCCGTCCCGCCGGGCCCGTACGCCTCGCCGGACGCGCACATCCCGCCGGGCGCGTGGGCCTCGCCGGGTACGTGCGTCGTGTCGGGCGCGTACGCCTCACCGTGTGCCGAAACCCCGCCGGGCGCGCACGCCCAGTCCGGCACGTGCGCCTCGCCGGGCGCGTACGTCCCGCCAAGCCCCGCGGCCAGCGACCAGCGGTGGGCCCGGGCGGGCCCCTTGCGGGGTGCCGCCCGGGCCTTCATGTCGTTCCGCTCAGAAGCGGTCAGGCATCAGAGGCAGAGAACGACGCTCGCCGTGCTCCAGCACAGCAGCAGGCTCGCCTGGCTGCCGCCGCCACCGCCGCCGCCGCCCGTCATCTCGTCGGATTCCATGCTCTGAAGGTCGAGAAGTGCCATGAGATTCCCTCTCTGTAAGGGGAGTTGAGGCCCCCCGTGGTGTGGTGTCACGACCCCGCGATGTCACGGGACCGGGTCTGGGGCCGCCGCAGGGGCGGCAGGAAGGGGACGTGCGCGGTGCCGTCACCGAGCGCCCCGGCGAGGGCGAGGAGGCAGCCGGCCGTTCCGGTGTGCAGGTCCATCGAGAGGCGCAGCATCTGCTCGCCGGGGAAGGCGAGTTGGCCCGCGTACGACATCGCGAACCAGCCGAGCTCCTCGACCTGCGCGGCGACGTCGTCGGGGGTGATGCCCGGCGTGGTGCTGCGGCTGACGTGCAGCAGCAGTCCGGCGCGGCCCTGGAAGAGGCCGGGCTGTACGCAGAAGCGGGAGCGCGCGGCGGCCAGGATGCCGGGCCGTGCCGCCTCGAACGCGGCGTCGTCCCGGTGGGCCAGGTAGTCGTCGAGGACCATGCCGATGCCGACGCTGCCGGCGCCGAGGTAGGGCATGGTGCGCCAGCCCTCGTTCACCGAGAGGCTGCCGTCCTTCTCGTGGGTCACGCACTGGGCGAGGTCGGCGCGCAGGGCGCGGGCCGCCAGGTCGAGGAGGGCGGCGTCGCCGCCGCGCTCGTACAGGCGCAGGAAGAGCAGGGCGGATCCGGTGGTCCCGCGCAGCAGTCCGGCCCGGCGCCGCCCGGCCTTGGGGGCGGGCGCCGCCTCCTGTTCGGTGAGCCGCGCGGCGAGCAGTTCCGCCGCCTGTTCCGCGTGCCGGGACAGGGTCGTCTCGCCGGTGCTGTGCGCGAGCGAGTCGAGGGCCAGGCCGAGGCCGGCGAGTCCGCCGTACAGGTCGGAGGGCAGGCGCTGCCACTTCTCCCTGAGGACGAGGTCCATGAGGTCGAGGGCGCGGGTGCGGTGGCCGAGCCGGTCGAGCACGTGGGCGATGCCGGCGAGGCCGTCGTGCAGCCCGAGCGGGGTGCCGGTGGGGGCGGGCGCGGTGTGCTTCAGGAGCCAGCGCTCGCCCTCCTCGTACCGTTCGGCGCCGCTCTCGGCGAGGGCAAGCAGGACGCCGGCCGCGCCGTGCGCGAGGCCGAGCCCGCCGCCCTCGGCGAACTGGGCGATGTCGCCGGGGAAGAGCCGGTCGTCGCGGTCGGGGGTGGCCGACGCGAGGATCGCCTTGACCATCGAGTCGCGGCTATAGGGCCAGTCGGCGGGGTCGACCAAAGGTGCGGCCGCCCCGGCCGGCCGACGGGTGGCGCCGGTCCCGCCCCCCTGCGGGATGCCCCCCTCCTGGGCCTCCGCGTCTCCCGCCGCGCGGACCGGCGCCGGTTCGTGGCCCGCCGTCCCGCGCTGTCCGCCGTGTTCGATCTCGGCGACCGCCTCGGCGAGGAACTCCGCCGGTACGTCGGGGAATTCGGCCGCGATCACCTCGGCGAAGTGCGCCGCCTTGCCGCGGTCGATGGAGAGCAGCGTGGTGACCGGCAGGAAGAGGGCGAGGCGCAGACAGGCCAGGGCGTAGTGGTCGACGTCCGTGCCGGTGCGGTCCGGCGGGGCGAGGAACCCGGGGTGCGCGACGACCTGCCGTCCCGCGTCGCCCACGGCGGTCGCGGCCTCGAAGTCGAGGAGTCGCACGCTCTGTTCGTCGGGCGCGACCATGATGTTGAAGAGGTGCAGGTCGTTGAAGACGACGCCCCGCTCGTGCACGGCGGCGACGGCCTCCTCGACGGCGCGGTGCATGCGCAGCGCCCAGGCCGTGTACTCGGATATCTCGGCCGGGTCCGGATCGCTGGTGCACAGCGGGTGCCGGTGGGCGAAGAAGGAGTTGAGGGTGGAGCCCTCCAGAAAGTCCATGACGAGGAAGCGGTGGCCGTCCAGGAGGAACCAGTCGCGCACCTCGGGGGCCACGCCGAGTCCGGAGAGCTTCTCCAGGGCGTCCTTCTCGCGCTCGAGCCGGGCCACGGCGTCGGCGCCGTCGGCGGCGAGTCCCGCGTGCGGACGGCCTTCCTTGAGGACGACCTTGCTGCCGTCGCGGGTGTCGGTGCCCGCGTAGACGCCGCCGCCGTTGGAGAAGTGCAGGGCCTTCTCGATGCGGTACGGCAGGTCGGCGACGGTCGACGTGTTGCGGGCCTCGAGCGCCGGTTCGAGGAAGGCGGGCAGCGTCAGCCACTCGGGGACCTTGAAGGCCGGGTCGCGCGGGTCGGGGACGAGCTCTCCCGCGCCGTTCTCGATGGCGGGGACCAGGGTGCCCCTGCCGTTGTCGACCATGCGGCGGGTGAACGCGCCGTACCTGACGTAGAGCGGGCCCTGCCGCCAGCGCAGGTCGGTGAGGATGTACGGGCCCTCGAAGCCGTCGAGGAGTTCGCCCAACTCGGTGACGATCTCCTGCAGTTGCTTCTCGTCGGCCGGGTAGACGGTGACGGCCTTGCCGCTGTGGTCGCGCCCGGCGTACTTGCTGTTGCGCAGGTGCAGCAGGTGCTTGGCCGGCACGAACTTGAAGGGGATCGTGCGGGGCACGCAGTAGTCCCGGACGATCTCCGCGACGCGGTCCGCGTTCTCCAGGGTGGCGGAGACGTGGATCTTCCAGCCCTGCTGGGGGGCGGGGAGCGAGGCTCCGCTGTCGTCGACCGGGACGAGGGAGAGCCAGTCACCCATGCGGCCGGCACGCCAGCCGGCGGGGACGGGGCGGCGGGCCGCGGAGAATTCCGGGGCGCTCGCGGGGCCCGTGGACGAGAGTCGGTCCGGGGTCTCGTAGAAGTGTCTGTCGGCGAGACAGTAGACCTCGTACCGCTTGTCCATGGTGTCCCCTCTCTGCTCGGCGTGGCAGAGAGATTTCCAGGGCGCCGGGGGGCGGAACAGTCACGAGTGTCATCGGATGGCCGTGCGGAACGCATGCGTAAAGTCACGTTCGCTCATGTTCGAGAGCCCAGAGTATCGAGGGGTAGGACAAATGGCGACACCCGCGCCCCCATCGGCTGAAAGGGGCGCGGGTGCACGGTGGTTGACGATGTGGTGGTGACGACGGGCGTCCGGCGGGCGGGCCCTAATCCTCCGGCGGGAACACGACCTCCCCGCCGTCGGCGAGCGTGAGGGTGATGGCCTCGACGGGGCAGCCCTCCGCGGCCTTCAGGACCTTCTCGTTGGCGTCGGTCTCGGCGTCCGCGGGGTGCGACTGGCGGGCGGTGTCCAGCTCGAAGCGGCCGGGCGCGGTGAGCACGCACATGCCGGAGCCGATGCACACCGACCGGTCGACCTCGACGTGCCAGCGGTCACCCATCAGGCACCCGTCCCCTCATGACCGGCCGGGAGGTGGATCATCTTGTGCTCGAAGTACTCGCCGTACCCCTCGGGGCCGAACTCCCGCCCCAGGCCGGAGTTCTTGTAGCCGCCGAAGGGCCCGAGCATGTCGAGGCTGAAGGTGTTCACGGAGTACGTGCCGGTGCGGACCCGGCGTGCGATGTCGATGCCGCGCTCCACATCGGCGGTCCAGACGCTGCCGCTGAGCCCGTAGTCGGAGTCGTTGGCGATCCGTACGGCCTCGCTCTCGTCGCCGTACGGGAGCAGGCAGATGACGGGGCCGAAGATCTCCTCGCGGGCGATCCGCATGGAGTTGTCGACGTCGCCGAAGAGGGTCGGCTCGACGTACCAGCCGCGGTCGATGCCGGCCGGGCGGCCGCCGCCCGCAAGGATCTTGGCGCCCTCCTCCTGGCCGATGCGGATGTAGTCGAGGGAGCGTTGGCGCTGCCGCTCGGCGACGAGCGGGCCGAGTTCGGTGGCGGGGTCGAGCGGGTCGCCGACCTTGAGCGCGGACGCGGCGGCGGCGAAGGCCTCGGCGAACTCGTCGTAGCGGGTCCGTGGCACCAGGATGCGCGTCTGGGCCACGCAGGCCTGGCCGTTGACCATCCAGGCGAACGGCACGATGCCCGCGACGGCGGCCGCCGCGTCGGCGTCCGGCAGCACGACGGCGGCCGACTTGCCGCCGAGCTCCAGCGTCACGCGCGTCAGATTGCGGGCGGCGACCTCCATGACGCGCTTGCCCGCGGCGACCGACCCGGTGAAGGAGACCTTGTCGACGTCCGGGTGCCCGACGAGGTACTCGCTGACCTCGCGGTCGGCGCTGATGACCGAGAGCACCCCCTCCGGCAGCCCGGCCTCGGCGGCGAGCTCGGCGAGGATGTACGCGTCGAGCGGCGCCTCCGGCGAGGTCTTGAGGATCACCGGGCAGCCGGCGAGCAGGGCGGGCGCGAGTTTGGCGGCGGCGGTGAACTGCGGGACGTTCCACGGCACGACGGCCGCGACGACGCCCACCGGTTCGCGCCGCACGAGGATGCGGCCGAGCACACCGTCGCGCGCCTCCTCGTACCGGAAGTCGCGGGCCACGGTGATCGCCGCGTCCCACACCATCATCGCGGCGAGAGCCTGCACCATCACGCTGGAGGTGTACGGGGTGCCGTTCTCGGAGCTGATGACGCGGGCGATCTCCTCGTGGCGTACCGCGAAGCCGTCCTTGATCTTCGTGACGACCTCGATGCGCTCGTCCGGCGTCATCCGGGGCCAGGGGCCGTGCTCGAAGGCGGCCCGGGCGGCGGCGACGGCGCGGTCCACGTCGGCGGGCGCCGCGTGCGGCACGCGGGCGAAGACCTCTTCGGTGTGCGGGGAGACGACGTCGATGACGCCCTTGCCGAGCGGGTCCACCAACTCCCCGCCGATGAACAGCTGTCCGTGTTCCACGAGCTCGGTCATGGCTGACTGCCTCCTGCGGAGCGCTTCCTGACACCGTTTCAGAACTGATACCAGTTCTAGTTGGAGGAGTCCACGGACGGAAGGGCCAACTCGCTTCCACGTCTGTCGACTTGGGCGACCATTGAAACCAGTTCTAGTTATAGTGGCGGCACCAGCGACAGAGACGAGGCGCCCATGACGCAGGTGAGCGGCACGCAGGCGAGCGGCCCGCCGGTGATCGAGCACGGCGGCGGCGTCCGGAGCATCAAGGTCCCGATCCCCGACAACCCCCTCGGCCACACCCTGGTCCACCTCCTGGACACCGACGCGGGCCCGGTCCTGATCGACACCGGCTGGGACGACCCGGCCTCCTGGTCCACCCTCACCGCCGGGCTCGCCGCCTGCGGGACCGCCGTCGCCGAGGTGCACGGCGTCGTCATCACCCACCACCACCCCGACCACCACGGGCTCTCCGCGAAGGTCCGGGAGGCCTCGGGCGCCTGGATCGCGATGCACGAGGCGGACGCCTCCGTCGTACGCCGCACGCGCGCCAACCCGCCCGAGCGCTGGTACGGCTACATGGCGGCCAAGCTCACCGCCGCGGGCGCCCCCGCCGACCACGTCGCCCCGCTGATCCGCGCCCGCGAGGAGGGCAGGCCGCGCGGACTGCCCGGCCTCGACCCCGCGCTGCCCGACCGGGACATCACGCCCGGCGAGCTGCTCGCCCTGCCGGGCCGGCGCCTGCGGGCGATCTGGACACCGGGCCACACCCCGGGCCACGTCTGCCTGCACCTGGAGGAGGACCACCCGGCGGGCCTGCGGGGCAACGGCAGGCTCTTCTCCGGCGACCACCTGCTGCCCGGCATCACCCCGCACATCGGCCTGTACGAGGACCCCGACGACCACCTGGTGACCGACCCCCTCGGCGACTACCTCGACTCCCTGGAACGGGTCGGCCGGCTCGCCCCCGCCGAGGTGCTCCCCGCCCACCAGCACGCGTTCACCGACGCCCCCGGCCGGGTCCGCGAACTCCTCGACCACCACGAGGAGCGCCTGACGGGCCTGCTCACCCTGCTCGCCGAGCCCCTCACCCCCTGGCAGCTCGCCGAACGCATGGAGTGGAACCGGCCCTGGGCACAGATCCCCTACGGCTCGCGCAACATCGCCGTGTCGGAGGCGGAGGCCCACGTCCGGCGCCTGGTGAAGCTGGGGCGCGCGGAGGCCGTGGCCGGGAGCGATCCGGTCGCGTTCGTGGCGGTGTGACCCGAAGGGCGCGCGGACCGGCCGGTAGAGTGAGGAAGTCGTCCTCACGTCCGCGCAGGGGGAAGCCGGTGCAATTCCGGCGCTGACCCTTCCCCAAGCTCTCGGCTCCGCTCGAGCAGGGGAGACCCCAATCCGTGAACCACGCAACGTGGTGAGCCGGAATGCCCGGCGCGGAACGTGACCGGCTCGCGTCACCGGACCCCGGTGAGCGGCACCGTCGAGGTATACGGAGCCGGAGCCGCCCGGAGGCCGTGCCCGCACGGTGCCGTGCGCCCCGCTCCCCGCAGGGAGAGGCAACCCGCCCCATCATGAACGTTCGTCGCAGCGCCGCGGTCCTGGCCGCCGTCGCCGTGCTGGGCTCGGCCGCCGCACCGGCCGCCGTCGCGGCCCCCTCCCCGTCGCCCTCGACCGCGCTCCCCTCGGGCCTCTACGGCACGAAGGACCCCAAGTTCGACGGCGTCTTCCGCCAGTCGTACGCCCTGCTCGCCCAGCACACCGAGGGCGTGCAGCCCGCCGCCAAGGCCGTCGACTGGCTGACCGGGCAGCAGTGCGCGAGCGGCGGCTTCGCGCCGTTCCGCGCGGACGCCACCGAGCCGTGCGGCTCCAAGACCCAGGTCGACAGCAACTCCACCGCCGCCGCCGTGCAGGCCCTCGCCGCCCTCGGCGGCCAGGACAAGACGGTGAAGAAGAGCGTCCAGTGGCTGACGTCGGTGCAGAACAAGGACGGCGGCTGGGGCTACAACCCGGGCCTGCCCTCCGACGCGAACTCCACCGGCATCGTCGTCGGCGCGCTCGTCGCGGCCGGCCGCAACCCAGCCTCCGCCAAGTCCCACGACGGCAAGTCCCCCTACGACGCGCTGCCGAAGCTCGCGATGGACTGCGGCAAGGACGGCGGCGCCTTCGGCCTCGCCGACGCCAAGTCCGGCAAGCTCTCGCCGAACGCCGACGCCACCGCGGCCGGCGTGCTCGGCAGCCTCGGCCGGGGCCTGGTCGTGACGCCCGCCAAGAAGAACGCGTCCGGCGCCCCGAAGTGCGCGGAGCCCGACACCGCCGCGCAGGCCGCGAGCAACGGCACCGGCTACCTCCTGAAGACCCTCGGCAAGACCGAGGACCACCTGATGTCCTCGATGCCGGGCGCCACCGACCAGCCGGACGTCGGCAACACCGCGGACGCCGTGGTCGCCCTCGCCGCCGCCGGGCAGAAGGAGCGGGCCGAGAAGTCCGCCCAGTGGCTGACGGAGAACTCCGCGGACTGGGCGAAGGAGTCGGGCCCCGCCGCGTACGCCCAGCTGATCTTCGCCGCGCACGCGACCGGCCTCGACGCCCGCGACTTCGGCGGCGCCGACCTCGTCAAGCAGCTGAACGCGCAGGGCCCCGCCCCGCAGGGCGCGTCGGACTCCGCCACCGCCTCGGACGAGGACGACAAGAAGAAGGACGACGACGGCGGCGTCAGCGTCTGGTGGATCATCGGCGTCGGCCTGGTCGCCGGCATCGGCATCGGCTTCCTGTACAGCGGCAACCGCAAGAAGAAGCAGCCGTGACGCGAGGCCGCGAGCGGCGCGGGCGCCCGGCGCGAGCCGGGCGGCGCGCCCGCGCCGCCCTGACCCTCGGGACCGTCCTCGCCGCGCTCCTCGGCGTCCTCGCCGTCGCGCCCGCCCAGGCCGCCGGCTACCGCTACTGGTCGTTCTGGGACCGGGACGGCGCCGGGTGGACGTACGCGAGTCAGGGCCCCGGCACCGCGCGGCCCGAGGACGGCGCCGTGCAGGGCTTCCGCTTCGCGGTCTCCGAGGACTCCAAGGACGCCGCGAAGCCGCGCGGGGCCGCCGGCTTCCGGGACATCTGCGCGAAGACCCCGGCCAAGGACGGCCGCAAGCGCGTCGCCCTCGTCGTCGACTTCGGCACGGCGGGCGACGCCCCCGACGGCGAGACCCCGCCGAAGCCGCGTACCGCCTGCGCCCGGGTCGGCGAGGACGCCACCAGCGCGGAGGCGCTCGCCTCGGTCGCCGAGCCGCTGCGCTACGACAGCAAGGCGCTGCTCTGCGCCATCGACGGCTACCCGAAGTCGGGCTGCGGCGAGCAGGTCGCCGGGGCCGGCACCGGCAAGAAGGAGTCGGCCGACGCACTCTCCGGACGGGACGATGACGCCGGCGGGCCCTCGTTCGGCCTGATCGCCGGGGTCGTCGCCGTCGCACTGCTGGGCGGCGCCGCCCTCTGGCAGGCCCGGCGCCGGCGCGGCTGACGCGGCACGGACGACGGACACGGACGGCCTCATGACGGACGACCACGGCGGGCGCGCGCCCGGAGCGCTGCGCCGCCGCCTCGCCCCCGAGGCGCACCGGAGCAACGCGCTGCACCCGGGCGCCTGGTGGGTGTGGGCCATCGGCCTCGGCACCGCCGCGTCCCGCACCACCAATCCGCTGCTCATCGGGCTGCTGATCGGCGTCGCGGGCTATGTGGTGGCGGCGCGGCGGACGTCGGCGCCGTGGGCGAAGTCGTACGGCGCGTTCGTGAAGCTGGGGCTCGTGGTCATCGCGATCCGGCTGGTCTTCGCGGTCGTGCTCGGCTCACCGATCCCCGGCACGCACACGCTCGTCACGCTGCCCGAGGTGCCGCTGCCCGACTGGGCCAAGGGCGTACGCATCGGCGGCCGGGTCACGGCCGAGGGCCTGACCTTCGCGCTCTACGACGGCATCCGGCTCGCCGGGCTGCTGATCTGTGTCGGCGCCGCGAACGCGCTGGCGAGCCCGGCCCGGCTGCTCAAGTCGCTGCCGGGCGCGCTGTACGAGGTGGGGGTCGCCGTCGTCGTGGCGATGACCTTCGCGCCGAACCTCATCACGGACGTGCAGCGGCTGCGGGCCGCCCGGCGGCTGCGCGGCCGTCCCGACAGCGGCATCCGCGGGCTGCTGCAGGTCGGCCTTCCGGTCTTGGAGGGCGCCTTGGAGCGATCGGTGGCGCTGGCGGCGGCGATGGACGCGCGGGGCTTCGGCCGCGTCGTGCCGGTCCCCGCCGGGGTGCGCAGGGCCACGGCGGTGCTGACCCTCGGCGGTCTGATGGGCGTCTGCGTCGGGACGTACGGACTGCTGACCGCGCAAGGCACCACCTACGGCCTTCCCGTACTGCTCGCCGGCCTGCTCGCCGCGCTCGCGGGACTGCGGCTCGGCGGCCGCCGCTCGGTGCGCACCCGCTACCGGCCCGACCCGTGGGGCGTGCGCGCCTGGCTGGTCGCCGGGTCGGGGGCCGCGGTGGCGGGGCTGATGATCTGGGCCGCCTCATACGACCCGGCCGCGCTGCAGCCCGGTGTCGTACCGCTGGTCACACCGACCCTGCCGCTGTGGCCGGCGGCCGCGGTACTGCTCGGACTACTGCCGGCGCTCGCGGCACCGGCACCGTCCGAGGGGACGGGGACGGGGACGGGGACGGGGCGGGGTGGGGCGGCGAGGGGGCGGGCCGGGGCGACTGCGAGGGGGTCGGCCGGGGCGACTGCGACGGGGCCGGCCGGGGCGACGAGCGGGTCGGAGTCCGCGCCCGCCGGCCTGCGGGAGCCCAACCCGGCGGAGAAGCCCTCGCCCGCCGCATGGCGGACGCCACCCCCGCACGAAGCGGCGAACGGTTCGGTGTCCGCGCCCACCGACCCGCGGGAGCCCGCCCCGGCGGAGAAGCCCTCCCCCGCCGCCTGGCGCACGCCACCCCCGCACGAGACGGCGAACGGGTCGGAGCCCGCGCCCGCCGACCCGCGGAAGCCCGCCCCCGCGGAGAAGCCCTCGCCCGCCGCCTGGCGCACGCCACCCCCGCACGAAGCGGCGAGTGAGCGGGCCGGGGCGACTGCGACGGGGTCGGCCGGTGCGGCGAGCGGGGCGGAGTCCGCGCCCGCCGACCCGCGCGAGCCCAACCCCGCGGAGAAACCCTCCTCCGCCGCCTGGCGCACGCCACCCCCGCACGAGGCCGCCGCCCCCGTACCCCCCTCCGCCTCCTCTTCCGCTCCGCCCGCCTCCCCCGCTTCCCCCGAGGAGACCTCATGATCCGCTTCGAGGACGTCTCGGTGTGTTACGAGGGGGCGTCCGGGCCCACCGTCCGCGGGGTCGACCTCACCGTGCCCGAGGGCGAACTGGTCCTGCTCGTCGGGCCGTCCGGGGTCGGCAAGTCCACCCTGCTCGGCACCGTGAGCGGGCTCGTGCCGCACTTCACCGGCGGCACCCTGCGCGGCCGCGTGACCGTGGCGGGCCGCGACACCCGTACCCACAAACCGCGCGAACTCGCCGACGTCGTCGGCACCGTGGGCCAGGACCCCCTCGCCCACTTCGTGACGGACACCGTCGAGGACGAGCTGGCCTACGGCATGGAGTCGCTGGGCCTCGCCCCGGACGTGATGCGCCGCCGCGTCGAGGAGACCCTGGACCTGCTGGGCCTCGCCGACCTGCGCGAGCGTCCCATCGCGACCCTGTCCGGCGGCCAGCGGCAGCGCGTCGCCATCGGCTCCGTGCTCACCCCGCACCCGCGGGTCCTGGTCCTCGACGAGCCGACGTCCGCGCTCGACCCGGCCGCCGCCGAAGAGGTCCTCGCGGTGCTGCAACGGCTCGTCCACGACCTGGGCACCACGGTCCTGATGGCCGAGCACCGCCTGGAGCGGGTGGTGCAGTACGCGGACCAGGTGCTGCTGCTCGCCGCGCCGGGCGAGCCTCCGGTGCTCGGCGACCCGGCCGCGCTGATGGCCCGCTCCCCCGTCTTCCCCCCGGTGGTCGCGCTCGGCCGACTCGCGGGCTGGTCGCCGCTGCCGCTGACCGTGCGCGACGCGCGGCGCGGGGCGGGCGCCCTCCGGGAGCGGCTCGCCGAGGCCCGGCCGCCCCGGCCGCCCCGGGAGACCCCACCGGAGCGGGCCCACGGGGCCGCGGAGAAGAGGGCGGAGAAGAGGTCCGGGCGGTGGTCCCGGCCGCGCAGGAACCGTACGGGCGAGGACCCTGCGTCCGGAGACCGTACGGCCGAGGACCGTGCAGCCGGGGGCCGTGCGGTCTTCGGCGGCGCGTCCGAGGGGGCGGCGGCCGCCGGCGTCGTCGACCGTCTCGCCGTGCGGCGCGGACGCGTCGAGGCGCTGCGCCGCGTCGACCTCACCGTGACCCCCGGCGAGACCGTCGCCCTGATGGGCCGCAACGGCGCGGGCAAGTCCACACTCCTGTCCACCCTGGTCGGCCTGCTCGAACCCACCTCCGGCACGGTCCGCGTCGGCGGCGCGGTCCCGCACCGCACGCCCCCGCGCCGGCTGATCCGGCACGTCGGCCTGGTCCCCCAGGAGCCGCGCGACCTGCTGTACGCGGACACGGTGGCCGCCGAGTGCGCGGCCGCCGACCACGACGCCGACGCGACGCCGGGGACCTGCCGGGACCTGGTCAGCGAGCTGCTGCCCGGCATCGCGGACGACACCCACCCCCGTGACCTCTCCGAGGGCCAGCGCCTCGCGCTCGCCCTGTCGATCGTCCTCACCGCGCGGCCGCCCCTGCTCCTCCTGGACGAGCCGACCCGCGGCCTCGACTACGCGGCCAAGGCCCGCCTGGTCACCGTCCTGCGCGACCTCGCCGCCACGGGGCACGCGCTGGTGCTCGCCACGCACGACGTGGAGCTGGCCGCCGAGATCGCGCACCGCGTGGTGATCCTCGCGGACGGCGAGGTGGTCGCGGACGGCCCGACCGAGCAGATCGTGGTGTCGTCGCCGTCGTTCGCGCCGCAGGTCACGAAGATCCTGGCGCCGCAGGAGTGGCTGACCGTGACGCAGGTGCGGCAGGCGCTGGACGCGGACGGGACGGGCCCGTCGTGACGGCCGCCGCGAAGACCCAGCGCCAGGCTCGGCCCATCCGCCTTGGCCGCCGCTCGATCGCCGCGCTCGCGCTGGTCAGCGCGGTCGGCGTGGTCGCTTTCGGGTGGCCGCTGCTCGCGGGCGGCGGCTCCGGGCTCAGCGACCACGCGCAGGACGCGCCCTGGCTGTTCGCGGCGCTGCTCCCGCTGCTGCTCGCCGTGGTGGTGGCGACGATCGCGGACGTCGGCCTCGACGCCAAGGCCATCGCGATGCTCGGCGTCCTCGCCGCGGCGGGCGCCGCACTGCGGCCGCTCGGTGCAGGGACGGCGGGCATCGAGCCGATGTTCTTCCTGATGGTGCTGAGCGGGCGGGTGCTGGGGCCGGGTTTCGGGTTCGTGCTCGGCGCGGTGTCGATGTTCGCGTCGGCGCTGCTGACCGGCGGGGTCGGGCCGTGGATGCCGTTCCAGATGCTGTCGATGGGCTGGGTCTGCATGGGCGCGGGGCTGCTGCCGGGCCCCGACACCCTGCGCGGACGGCGTGAGCTGTGGCTGCTCGCGGTCTACGGGGCGGTGTCCTCGGTGTTGTACGGCACGGTGATGAACCTCCAGGGCTGGCCCTACCTGGGCGGCCTGGCCACCGGCGTCTCCTTCGTGCCGGGCGACCCGGTGGCGGACAACCTCGGCCGCTTCGTCGCGTACTGCCTGGCGACCTCGCTCGGCTGGGACCTGCCGCGCGCCGTCGTCACCGTGCTGCTGAGCCTCGCGCTCGGTCCCGCCGTCCTCAAGGCGCTGCGCCGGGCCACGCGCCGGGCGGCCTTCGAGGCGCCCGTCACATTCACCGCCCCGAAGCCGTAAACGGCCGGTCGCCGCGCGTCACTTCGAGGTCCCTTCGGCGTGAGGCGGCCCACAGGTCTTTCGTCCTCTACGAAGCGGGGGCGTAGACCGCGCGTCTTGGTGTGCCCACATCAAAACCGCCTCCGACCTGCGCATTGAGAGACAGGTCACACGACGGACGTTCGGCGCGGATGCGATTTCCACTAGTAAATACGGACATTGCACTCACCCGGGGGCGGCTGTTTCTGTGGAGGAGTCGCACGGCGCCGACGCCCCCCGGGGACGCGGCGCCGCCGCATGTCCCCCACGTTCCATGGCGTGCACCGCGACTCCCCGTCCCCCACCGGAAGGTCCTCCGTGTCCGCCTCGCTCATCCGCCGCATCGCTTCCCCGAAGAAGGCCCTCACCGGCGGCCTCGTCGCCGCAGCCGCCTCCGGCATGGTCTTCGCCGCGGCCCCGGCCCAGGCAGCCACCCCGACCACCACGAAGGCGGCCGCCCCGGCCGCCGCCCCCGCCGCCGCGCCGACCTCCGCCAAGGCGATCGCCAAGAAGAAGATCGCCGACCCCGCGCAGTTCGCCGCGTTCGACAAGATCGTCTCGCACGAGAGCGGCTGGAACGCGAGCGCGACCAACTCCGCGTCCGGCGCCTACGGCCTGGTCCAGGCCCTGCCCGGCTCGAAGATGGCCTCCGCGGGCGCGGACTGGAAGACCAACCCCGAGACGCAGATCGAGTGGGGTCTGAAGTACATGAACGAGCGCTACGGCAGCCCGGTCGGCGCCTGGAACCACTGGCAGGCGAACGGCTGGTACTGAGCCGCAGCCGCATATCCGCTGAGCGTCTGAGCCGCTGAGCCGCTGAAAGAGGCGGCAACCCCTCACTCAGGGGTTGCCGCCTCTTTCGGCTCTCAGCGCACCGCCGCGAACCACCGCGCGATCTTCGGTGCCGCCACCGGGACCGACCGCATGTGCGGCACGTCGCCCTGGTCCATGACCGGGGCGCGCACGCCGTGCCGGGCGAGGTCGGCCGCGCAACTGCGGGCGTTTCCGATGGGCACGTCGGTGTCGCCGCGCGCCGCGTAGAGCCGTACGGGAGCCGCGGGCTTCCAGTCGCAGGACCCGTCGTTCACGGTCAGGGCCTCCTTCAGGCCGCCCGCCGGGTGCCGCAGCCGCTCGTAGAAGGCGGGCGTGACCAGTTCCTTCACCGACCGGGGCAGCGCCTCGACGACGTCCTCCTCCCCGTGCCGCCCGTCGAAGAGCTGCTCGACCCGGTCCGCGTAGGGGGCGCGGAACACCTCGGCGGGATCCCGGTAGACCGGGTGCAGACGGTTCTGGGCCACCAGGAAGTACGAGAGGTAGAAGACGCCGCTCGTGCCGTTGACCCGACCGTCGAGGAGGGCCGGCATCTCCTCGCCGGCCAGATCGTAGGGCCCGCTGACCGGAGCGACGGCCCGCACGGTGAACCCGTCCCTCCTGTCCCGCATCTGCCGGCCCAGCGCCATCGCCACCTGCCCGCCCTGCGAGAACCCGGTGAGGTACAGGTCACCGGAGAGGGTCCGCCCCTGCCGGTGCGCGGCGCTGCGCGCGGCCCGCAGCATGTCCTCGGACGCGGTCACCGCGGAGTGCGTGTCCATGTACGGGTGACGGCCGGGCCCGCGCCCGAGCCCGAGGTAGTCCGGGGCGGCGACGGCCTTGCCCGCGGCGGCGTGCAGATAGGGGGTCAGCCGCCCGAAGTCCTCGGTCACGGAGGGCGCGTAGTCGCGGTGGACCATGGTGCCGTGGGTGTCGGAGACGAGCCCGAGAGGCCGGGCGCCGGGGCTCTTCGGCAGCACGAGGAGGCCGGTGGCGGTGGTGGGCCGTCCCTGGGTGTCGACGGTGCGATAGGTGAGACGGTACGCCGTCACCCCGTACCGCACGGTGGCCGTACCGATCTCCCCCTCCTTGAGGAAGGCGACGACCTGGGCACGGCTGAGATCGGCGACGGGAACAACACGCAGCAACACACCCCGCCCCCCGCCCCGCACGACGACGGCACCTTGCCCTTCCCTCTGCGCGGCCTGCGCGGCCTGCGCGGCCTGCGCGGCCTGCCCGGCGGGCGCAACAGCAAGCCCCCCGAGCACGAGGGCGAGGAGAACGGCGCCCCCTCGTCGTACGGAACGGCCATGGCGACAAGTCGAGTTGGTCATACGAAGACGCTACGAACCCACGCCCCACCACGACATCCGACATGCCCCCCGACGGGGGGTGTACGTACGCCCCTGGACGACCGCACCCAACGACGGACCGGGACAGATTCAGCCCGTCCGGCGCTTGAGGACGAACTCGGCGAAGCCGGTGACAGACCGAGCCACGTGAGACGCCCACCACGAACCCGCCGCCCGACCACAGCCCGGGACAGATTCAGCCCGTCCGGCGCTTGAGGACGAACTCGGCGAAGCCGGTGACAGACCGAGCCACGTGAGACGCCCACCTCACGGACTACAGCCGCTGCAAAATCGTCCCCGTCGCCACCGCACCCCCCGCACACATCGTCACCAGCGCGAACTCCTTGTCCCTGCGCTCCAGTTCGTGCAGCGCCGTGGTGATGAGCCGCGCCCCGGTCGCGCCCACGGGATGGCCCAACGCAATCGCCCCGCCGTTCACGTTCACCTTCTCCAGGTCCTGCCCGAAGACCTGCGCCCAGCTCAACACCACAGAGGCGAACGCCTCGTTGATCTCGACGATGTCGATGTCCTTCAGGGACATCCCCGCCTTGCCCAGCACCGCCCGCGTCGCGTCGACGGGCCCGTCGAGGTGGAAGTGCGGGTCCGCGCCGACCAGCGCCTGCGCGACGATCCGCGCCCGCGGCCTCAGCTTCAGGGCGCGCGCCATCCGCTTGGACGCCCACATGATGGCCGCCGCCCCGTCCGAGATCTGCGAGGAGTTGCCCGCCGTGTGCACGGCGGTCGGCATGACCGGCTTGAGGCCGCCGAGCGCCTCCATCGTGGTGTCGCGCAGCCCCTCGTCGCGGTCGACGAGCCGCCACATGCCCTGCCCGGCGCCCTGTTCCTCCTCCGTGGTGGGCACCTGCACGGCGAACGTCTCGCGCTTGAAGCGTTCCTCCGCCCAGGCGACGGCCGCCCGCTCCTGCGAGATGAGGCCGAGGGAGTCGACGTTCTCGCGGGTGAGGCCGCGCTTGCGGGCGATGCGCTCGGCGGCCTCGAACTGGTTGGGCAGGTCGACGTTCCACTCCTCGGGGAACGGCTTGCCGGGCCCGTGCTTGGACCCCGAGCCGAGCGGCACCCGCGACATCGCCTCGACGCCGCAGCTGATCCCGACGTCGATGACGCCGGCCGCGACCATGTTGGCGACCATGTGGCTCGCCTGCTGCGAGGAGCCGCACTGGCAGTCCACGGTGGTCGCCGCGGTCTCGTACGGCAGTCCCATGGTGAGCCAGGCGGTGCGCGCCGGGTTCATGGACTGCTCGCCGGCGTGCGTCACCGTACCGCCGACGATCTGTTCGACGCAGTCGGCGTGGATGCCGGTACGGCCGAGGAGTTCGCGATAGGTCTCGCCGAGCAGATAGGCGGGGTGGAGATTGGCGAGCGCGCCCGCGCGCTTGCCGATGGGCGTGCGTACTGCTTCGACGATGACGGGTTCCGCGGCCATGGGCTCGTCCTCTCCCTCCACGTCCCGCGAGCCGTCCCGGCGGCTCGCGAGTGGAACTAGTACGCGTTCTAGTTCTGTGCAGCAGTCTGCTGAGCCGGACCCATGCGCCGCAAGGGTCTTGCACGCACCTTGCGCGGGACTCGCGCGTAATCGTCCGGTCCAGGCCCTTGCCTCTTGTAGAACCCGTTACTACCTTTCGAGCCACTGCCTGATGGTCCGTCAGAACTCAGTTCACCGCCTGGAGTTGCCGATGACCTGTCCAGCGCTGCCCGACGGGTTCGACTTCACCGACCCCGACCTGCTGCAAAGCCGCGTGCCGCTGCCGGAGTTCGCCCGGCTGCGGCAGACGGAGCCGGTGCGCTGGATCACCCAGCCGCCCCGCATCTCCGGCTACGACGACGCGGGCTACTGGGCCGTCACGCGGCACGAGGACGTCAAGTACGTCTCCACGCACCCGGAGTTGTTCTCCTCCAACCTCAACACCGCGATCATCCGCTTCAACGAGACGATCACCCGGGACCAGATCGATGTCCAGAAGCTCATCATGCTCAACATGGACCCGCCCGAGCACACCCGGGTCCGCCAGATCGTCCAGCGCGGCTTCACCCCCCGCGCCATCCGCTCCCTGGAGGACGCGCTGCGCGCCCGCGCCGGCTCCATCGTCGACGCGGCCCTCGCCGGCGCGGCCCCCGACGGCTCCTTCGACTTCGTCACGAACGTGGCCGTCGAACTGCCGCTCCAGGCCATCGCCGAGCTGATCGGCGTGCCGCAGGAGGACCGCTCCAAGATCTTCGACTGGTCCAACAAGATGGCGGCGTACGACGATCCGGAGTACGCGATCACCGAGGAGGTCGGCGCCGAGGCGGCGATGGAGATCGTGGCGTACGCGATGAACCTCGCCGCGGCCCGCAAGGAGTGCCCCGCCAAGGACATCGTCAGCCAACTGGTGGCGGCCGAGGACGAGGGCAACCTCTCCGGCGACGAGTTCGGGTTCTTCGTGATCCTGCTCGCGGTGGCCGGCAACGAGACCACCCGCAACGCCATCACCCACGGCATGCACGCCTTCCTCACCCATCCGGACCAGTGGGAGCTCTTCAAACGCGAGCGCCCCGCGACGACGGCCGAGGAGATCGTGCGCTGGGCGACCCCGGTCGTCTCCTTCCAGCGCACGGCCACCGAGGACACCGAGCTCGGCGGCGCCCGGATCAAGCGGGGCGATCGCGTCGGCATCTTCTACTCGTCGGCCAACAACGACCCCGACGTGTTCGAATCGCCGGAGCGGTTCGACATCACCCGTGACCCGAATCCGCACCTCGGTTTCGGCGGCGGTGGACCGCATTTCTGCCTCGGCAAGTCCCTCGCGGTCCTGGAGATCAACCTCATCTTCAACGCGATCGCCGACGCCATGCCCGGTCTGCACCTGACCGGCGACCCGCGCAGGCTGCGCTCCGCCTGGCTCAACGGCATCAAGGAACTGCAGGTCAGCACCTGAGGGACGCCGGGTCAGCGGCCGGTGGACACATCAGCGCGGCGGCTGACCCGCCTCCAGGGAGGCAGGGGCGATCCCTCTCACGCCCCCGCCCCTGCCTCCCCCGGAGGAAGCGCGGCATCAGGTCAATCACGTGTACGAAACCAACGTTTCCGTTGCAGGAAGCGTCCTGAGAAGTGAACCTTGCCTCCCCAGGACTCGAACGGAAACGGTGGCCGTGGTCTCTGCCGACGTAACGCTCACGCCGTCCGACCGCGCGACCGCCGGACGGAACGCGCCGCCGCGTCCCTTCCTGCGCCGTCACCGCGTCCCGCTCCTCGCCACCGTCCCCACGCTTCCCCTGTACGCGGTGTGGGTGGCCTTCCTCGCGACGGGCGGCGGCGACCTCGCGGCGCAGCAGGCCTGGGCGCGGTTCGCCTCCGAGCACGGTACGGCCGCGTACAACCTGTTCTGGTACGGCGGCATGCACACCGCCAACTACAGCCTGATCTCGCCGTATCTGATGGCCGCGCTCGGCGTGCGGACGGTGACGGTGCTGTCCGGGGTCGCGGGCGCCTGGCTGGTCGCCGCGCTGATCGACCGGTCCGGCATCCGCAGGCCGCTGTGGCCCGCGGTGCTCGCCTCGCTCGCGATCTGGTGCAACGTGGCCTCCGGGCGCACCACGTTCGCGCTCGGTCTCGCCTTCGGGCTCGCGGCCTGTCTGGCGCTGGTGCGCCGGCGGCGGGTGGTCGTCGCGGTGGTGTGCGCGGCCCTCGCCACCATGGGCTCGCCCGTCGCGGGGCTGTTCCTGGTGGTGGCGGGCGCGGGCTACTTCTTCGTACGCGACTGGGCACGCGCGGCGGCGCTGGTCCTGCCGCCCTTCGTCGTCGTGGCGGCGACCACGGTGCTGTTCCCCTTCACCGGCGAGCATCTGATGCCCTTCGACCGGATCTTCCCGCCGGTCCTTTTCAGCCTGGCCCTCATCCTGGGCGGGCCGCGCGAGTGGCGGGTGGTGCGGTGGGGCGCGGGCGTGTACGCCGTCGGGACCGTCCTGACGTATCTCATCCCCTCTCCGATCGGCACCAACGTGGAGCGGCTCGCCGAGCTGGTCGGCCCCGCGCTGCTGCTCGCCGCGCTGCTCGTCCCCGGCCTCACCCGGGCCCGCAGGATCGCGCTGACGGTGACGCTCGTGCTGTCCTCGGCGTGGGTGACGCAGAAGACCGTCGACGACCTCGTGGTGTCGACGAAGGTGCCGAAGTGGGCGGTCGACACCCAGGGCGTGGTGCGGGAGCTGGAGCGTCTTGAGGCCAACCGCACCCGGGTCGAGGTGGTGCCGACCCGCAACCACCGCGAGGCCACCGCGCTCGCCCCGTACGTGAACATGGCGCGTGGCTGGAACCGTCAGCTCGACATCGAGCGCGGCCGGCTCTTCTACGACGGCTCGTTCTCGCCGGGCACCTACCGCGCGTGGCTCGACAAGTGGGCCGTCGGGTACGTGGTGCTGCCCGCGGGCAAACCGGACGGCTTCGCCGAGGACGAGGCGGCGCTGGTGGCGGGCGGGCCGAAGTGGCTTGAGCCGGTCTGGCGGGACCCGTACTGGCAGATCTTCCGGGTGCGGAACGCGGTGCCGCTGGTCTCCGAGCCCGCGGCCGTCGTGCGCTCCACGGGGTCGAACGTGGTGGTGCGGGTGCCGAAGCGGGGCTCGGTGACGCTGCGCCTGGTGTACTCGCCGTGGCTGCGGGCCGAGGGGGCCTGCCTGACGCCGAAGGGCGAGTTCACCCGCCTCTCGGTGCCCGCGCCCGGCACGTACGAGATCAGCTCGGGCTACCGCCGCTCCACGGGCCGCCACTCGACGTGCCCTTGAGGGGGTCGCGGGCAGGGGCGGCACCGGCAGGGGCCTCGCCGCCCGTCGCCACCTTCAGCGGCTGCCGCACGCGGGGTCCGGACAGCGCGTAGGTGAGGCCGAAGCCCGCGCCCACCACGGCCGCGCCGCCCACCGCGTCGAGCACCCAGTGGTTGCCGGTGCCCACGATCGCGCAGACCGTGAAGAACGGGTGGAGCAGGCCGAGCGCCTTCATCCACCACCGGGGCGCCACGACCGCGATGACCAGGCCGCACCACAGGGACCAGCCGAAGTGCAGCGAGGGCATCGCCGCGTACTGGTTGGTGAGTTCGGTCAGCGTGCCGTAGTCGGGCCGGGTGAAGTCCTGCACGCCGTGCACCGTGTCGATGAAGCCGAGCCCCGGCATCAGCCGCGGCGGGGCGAGCGGGTAGGCCCAGAAGCCGATGAGCGCGAGGACCGTGGCGAACCCGAGCGCGGAGCGCGCCCAGCGGTAGTCGGCGGGCCTGCGCACGTACAGGACGCCGAGGACGGTCAGCGGCACCACGAAGTGGAACGACGTGTAGTAGAAGTCGAAGAACTCCTCCATCCAGCCGGTCCGCGCGGTCAGATGGTTGAACCAGTGCTCCACGTCGATGTGCAGGAACCGCTCGACCGCGTGCACCTGCGCGCCGTGCCGCTCGGCGGCGTCCCGCCCCCCGGAGATCGTGCCGCCCGTCGCCGCGAGCCTGACCTGCTGGTACGCGGAGTAGCCGACGCGGATCAGGAGCAGTTCGAGCAGCAGGTTCGGGCGGGTCAGGACGCGCCGCCAGAACGGCACCAGCGGCACCCTGCTCCAGCGGGCCGGCACGGGCGCGGCGTACTCGGTGGGGACGGGCCGCCGGTAGCGCGGGTGCGCGCGGGACAGGAACGGCACGACGGCGGCCGCGGCGAGCGCCGCGATCAGCACGACGTCGTCCCGGACCGGCTCGGTGACCGGCATGTTCGGCAGCATCATCGTGGCGGGCAGCGTCGACACCAGGACGACGGCCACCGGCCACACGTAACGGTCGGAGCTGCGCGTGCCGACCCGGCCGACCACCGCGAAGAGCACCCACAGGAGCTGGTGCTGCCACGTCGTCGGGGACACCGCGACCGCCACGCAGCCGGTGATGGCGACGGCGAGGAGCAGCTGCCCGTCCCGGGCGTAGCGCACGGCGCGGCGCAGGCCCACGGAGATGACGGCGGCGCTCAGGGCCAGGAAGAGGCCGGTCTCCAGCGGGCCCTGCAGGCCCAGGCGGAGCAGCATGCCGTGCAGCGACTGGTTGGCGGTGGCGTCCGCGCGCCCGCCCAGGCCGGCGCCCGCGAGGTGGTGGAACCAGTACGTGGACGAGTCGCCCGGCGTCGCGGCCCAGGCGAGCACGGTGCAGGCGGCGAAGGCGGCGCCGGTCGACGCGGCGGCCTTCTTGCGGCCGGTGCACCAGAACAGCGCGGCGAAGAGCAGCGCGGTCGGCTGCAGGGCGGCGCCGACGCCGATGAGGGCGCCGCAGGACCGTTCGCCGCGGACCGCGAAGAGCCCGAGCAGGACGAGCAGGACCGGCAGGATGCTGGTCTGGCCGAGGTGCAGGGTGTTGCGCACCGGCAGCGACAGGATGAGCAGGCTGATCGCCACGGGGGCGGCGAGCAGCGAGGTGCGCCGGGTGACGGGCTGCGGCAGGGCGCGGGCGGCGACGAGGCCCAGGACGACGACCAGGCCGAGGGTGCCGAAGGTCCAGACCCAGCCGAGCGCCTGTTCCCCGGTGCGCGCGAGCGGTTTGAGGACGAGGCCGGCGAAGGGCGGCCCGGTGAACTTGTCCGCGTCGTAGAAGGAGCCGTTGACGTGCAGGACGCCGTCCGGCCCGATCCACCTCTCCAGATCGGTGAACCGCTCCCCCGCGGGCGTCCGCAGCACGTCGATGACCTGCCGGACCGCGAGGAAGGCGGCGATCAGCCAGAGAGCGACGCGGGCGGCTCCGACCCGCGCCTCGGGGCCACCGGCCTGCCCCGCTCCCAGGGTTGTGCCCGGTGCCGTGTGCGTTCCGCTCTGCTCGACGTCCACCACGCCCCGTCGGCCTCCCGCCCGGTCCGTCATGTGTGCGGCACGTTCCGGCACGGCCTTCAGTCGTCGGCTCGTACGGACCGCGCCCTGTTGTGAGACGCACGCAACCGCCACTTCACCTGGCGGCCACACCGTTTTCCATCGGCTTTTCGGCTCCCTGGCTCAACAGGGGCGGTCGCCGGCCTTTCCGCGGGGCTGGTCTCCGAACCTCCGGTGCGCGGTTCCCGGCCCGGGCCGCGACATAGATCACAGCCGGGCCGCACCCCTGCCACCTGCGGAAACGTCGTTTGACCTGGACAGAAGCACTTTCTGCGCGCTGTGCGGCCGACCGGACACCGACCGTAATGATGGCCCTTGCACCTATGGTCGCTTTTCGGGCCGCGCCGGTGACCGGGTGCGGCCCCGCCCATGTCGTCGATCGAGAGCAGGCGAGCGAACCCTTGGCGAGCGCCACCCCCGCACTACGGAAGCCCGGTTCCTCGAGGTCCGCGGAGCCACCGAAGCCCTCGGGATCCTCGGGGGCCGCCGGCTCATCGGGGTCGTCGGGATCCGCGGAGTCCGCGTACGGCCCCGGGGAGGTGACCGTCACCGACCCGGCGATGGTCAGGCGCGCGGTGAAGGCGGCGGCCCTCGGCAACGCGATGGAGTGGTTCGACTTCGGCGTCTACAGCTACATCGCCGTAACGCTGGGCAAGGTCTTCTTCCCCTCGGGCAACCCGACGGCGCAGCTGCTCTCCACCTTCGGCGCGTTCGCCGCGGCCTTCCTGATCCGGCCGCTCGGCGGCATGGTCTTCGGCCCGCTCGGCGACCGCGTGGGCCGCCAGAAGGTCCTCGCGGTCACCATGATCATGATGGCGGCGGGCACGTTCGCGATCGGCCTGATCCCCTCGTACGCGGTGATCGGTGTCTGGGCGCCGGTCCTGCTGCTCCTCGCCCGTCTGGTGCAGGGCTTCTCCACGGGCGGCGAGTACGCGGGTGCCTCCACGTTCATCGCCGAGTACGCCCCCGACAAGAAGCGGGGCTTCCTCGGCAGCTGGCTGGAGTTCGGCACGCTGGCGGGCTACATCGGCGGCGCGGGCCTGGTCACCCTGATGACGGCCCTGCTCTCGACCGACGCACTCCTCTCCTGGGGCTGGCGCATCCCGTTCCTGATCGCGGGCCCGATGGGCCTGATCGGCCTCTACCTCCGGATGAGGCTGGAGGAGACCCCGGCGTTCGCCGCGCAGCTCGAAAAGGCCCACAAGGACGAGCAGTCCCGCGCGAAGGTCCGCCTGCGCGACATGGTCACGGGCCAGTGGAAGGCCCTGCTGCTCTGCATGGGCCTGGTCCTGGTCTTCAACGTCACGGACTACATGCTCCTGTCGTACATGCCGAGCTATCTGACCAGCGAGCTCAAGTACGACGAGACGCACGGGCTGCTTGTCATCCTGGGCGTGATGGCGCTGATGATGTGCGTCCAGCCGTTCATGGGCGGACTCACGGACCGGGTCGGCCGCCGCCCGGTGATCGCGGCGGGCTGCGCGGGCTTCCTCCTGCTCTCCGTACCCGCCCTGCTCCTGATCCGCGAGGGCTCGCTGTGGGCGATCGGGCTCGGCCTCGGCGCGCTCGGCCTGCTCCTGGTCTGCTTCACGGCGTCGATGCCGTCGACCCTGCCGGCGCTCTTCCCGACGAAGGTCCGCTACGGCTCCCTCTCCATCGGCTTCAACATCTCCGTCTCGGTCTTCGGCGGTACGACACCGCTGGTCGTGACGGCGCTGATCGGCGCGACGGGCGACAAGATGATGCCCGCGTATTACATGATGGCGGCGGCGGTGGTGGGCGGCATCGCGGTCTGGTACATGACGGAATCGGCCCGCAGGCCGTTGCCGGGGTCGCCTCCGGCGGTGTAGCGGAAGGGTCGTTTCCCGGGTGCGGGGCGGTGGGGGTTGGTCGCGCGGTTCCCCGCGCCCCTTGGCGGCGCCTTCGCGCTGGGCGCTGATTGGACCGCCGATGTCTATCGGTGCTGCTCCCACTCGGTCCGGGTGAGTTCGTACTCGACTTCACCGTGCTCGGAGCCCTCGATCGCCTCCGGCCAGTCCCCGGTGAAGCTCCGGACGAAGGACAGGCCCGATTTCTCCATCACGCGACGGGAGCGGGTGTTGACGGCCATGGCGTTCGCGGTGACCCGCTCGACCTCCAGTTCCGCGAACCCCTTGTGGACCAGGGCCCGGGACCCCTCGGTGGCATAGCCGCGCCCCCATGTCGCCCGGTTCAACCGGTAACCGAGTTCGACCACGGCGGGGCTGTGCTCCTCCAACGGCCGGAACTCGAACCAGCCCAGGAAGGTGCCGGTGGGCTTCTCCTGCGCGGCCCAGAAACCGCGGGTCTCCCAGCACGGGTGGTCGTGCAGGAGCCGCGGGAGGGTCCGCGTCTCGATGGCCTCCCGACTTGTGGGGCGGCCACCATTGATGAAGCGCATGACCTCGGGGTCGTTGTCCAGGGCGAGCAGGTGGTCGATGTCGGCAGCCGTGAACGCGCGCAGGACGAGCCGGTCGGTCTCCAGAAAGTTGGCCATGCCGCGATCTTCGCCACGGTCGAGCCGGACCTGCCACCGGTTTTCCGACCGGCGGCAGACGGTGTGCTCCCGGGTGCGGGCCGGTGGTGGCTGACCGCGCAGTTCCCCGCGCCCCTTACGGGGCACTGGCATGGACCGCGGCGAAGGCGCCGCCAAGAGACGCGGGAAACGGCGCAAGCAACCCACCGCCCCGCAGGAAACCTGCCAGGGACGCGAGATACAGGGGCGCGGGGAACTGCGCAAAAACCCCACCGCCCCGCAGGCAAGGAACGACCGCGGCACGAGTCAAGGGGCGCGGGGAACTGCGCAAAAACCCCCACGACCCGCAGACAAGAAACGACCTCAGGCACGAGACAAGGGGCGCGGGGAACTGCGCGAACAACCCGCCGCCCCGCGGACAAAGGCTCCGGGCCACCGGTAACCGCGCAAAGCCGTCTGCCAAGACCCCGCACACGGCGATACACTCTTTAGCGAGACTAACTAAACCGTCGAAGGGAACGCCCCGCGTGAACCCGCAACAGTGGACCACCGTCGACGCCTACTTCACCGACCTCCTCGCCCCCGCCGACGACACCCTCACCGCCGCCCTCCGCGACAGCGACACCGCCGGCCTGCCACAGATCAACGTCGCCCCCAACCAGGGCAAACTCCTCCACCTCCTCGCCCAGATCCAGGGCGCGCGCCGCATCCTGGAGATCGGCACCCTCGGCGGCTACAGCACCATCTGGCTGGCCCGCGCCCTGCCCGCCGACGGCCGGCTCGTCACCCTCGAATACAGCCCGGAACACGCGGACGTGGCCCGCGCCAACCTCGCCCGCGCCGGGTTCGACAAGACCGCCGAGGTCCGCGTGGGCCCCGCGCTCGACTCGCTCACGGAACTGGGCGCCGAGCACGCCGCGAACCCCGAGCCCTTCGACTTCGTCTTCATCGACGCCGACAAGGCCAACAACGCGCACTACCTGGAGTGGTCGCTCAAACTCACCCGGCCGGGCAGCCTGATCGTCCTCGACAACGTCGTACGCGGCGGCGCCGTCGCCGACGGCTCGAGCACCGACCCCGCCGTACGCGGCACCCGGGCCGCGCTGGAGCTCATGGCGGAGCACCCCAGGCTGAGCGCCACGGCCGTACAGACGGTGGGCACGAAGGGATACGACGGCTTCGCGCTGGCCCGCGTACTCGCCTGACCCGAACCGACCCGGCCGAGGCCACCTGACACAGCCGAAGCCGCCCGACACGGCCACACCGCCCAGGACGCTCAACCCTCGTGGAAATAGCCGACGTTCACACTGCGCGGCCCCGCCCGGTCCTGGATGACGACCTCGCCGGAGCCGCCCCGGGCGAGCGGCGCGGACCCTCCGTACGAGAGGGCCCGCGCCGTGCCCCCGGAGACCACCCGGACCTCGGACGCCGGGTCGGGGTTCGAGCCGCGCAGCCAGCGCACGGACCACGCGCCGTCGGACCCGCAGCGGAACTCCAGGTGGGTACGGGAGACGAAGAGCCAGTCGTCGGGGGTCACGAGACGGCACACGTTCCGGTCACGCCCGACGCACAGGACGGCGCCCGGCTCGCTCGGCGTCTCGGCCATGAGCATGCCCGCGGTCGCCCCCGCGCCCGTCTCCGCCCCGCTCACCGCGGCCATGGTCAGCTCCAGCACGTGGCAGCTCCTTCAACTCGCGCCGAGGCGAGCGTATTTGGTGTGTCGCGCGCTGCCGCATCCTAGGCGGCTCCCGGACCAGGCGCACGGTCTCCTGCGACAATGCCCCCTGCCACGAGGCGCTGCGCACGCCGCCGCCGGGCCCTCCGCTCGGCCTGATCCCCTGCACGACACCGCTCCCGGCGGGGGAATGCCCCTGCCCGGCGGCTGTTTGGGGGACCGATTCCGGGCAACCCGATTCGACGTACGGGTGCCGAGGCCCACCGGGCTTCGCGCCCGAGGCCGATCCCCGAGCGAGAAGGCACCCACTCATGTCCACAGTCCTGATCATCGCTCTGATCGTGGTCGTCGTCGCCGTCCTCGCCGTCGGCGCGGTCGCCGTGATGAACGGCAAGCGGGGCGCGGGCGGTACGCGCGGCCTCAAGCGCCGCTTCGGGCCCGAGTACGACCGCGCGGTCGCCCGGCACGACGGCGACACGAAAGCCGCGGAACGCGACCTCGGCGAGCGGGTGAAGCGGCACGGTGCGCTGCGCACGCGCCCCTTGCAGCCCGCCGCGCGCGAGCAGTACGCGGCCCGTTGGACCGTCGCCCAGGAGCGCTTCGTCGACTCGCCGCGTGAGGCCGTGGTCGAGGCCGACCGGCTGATCGCCGAGCTGGCCGGCGCCCGCGGCTTCCCGGACGCGGGGCACTACGAGGAGCAGGTCGACGCGCTCTCCGTGCACCACGCCTACCACGTCCACGGCTACCGCAAGGTGCACCGCGTGGCCCTCGGCACGACGGGCCCCGAGGAGGGCAGGACCGGCACCCTCGGCTCCACCCTCTCCGGCACCGACACCGACGCCGCGACCGGCACCGAGGAGATGCGTGCCGCCATGATCGAGGCGCGCGCCCTCTTCGACGCCCTGGTCGCCGAGCAGCGGCACGACGCCGACACCGCGCACACCGACCGGCACGACACCACCAAGCGCTCGACCGGCATCACCCAGAAGGGAGTTCAGCATGGCTGAGCCGTCCGCCCCCGCCGCCCACTCCTCCTCCCCCGCCGAGCACTCCGTCCCCCCCTCCCCCGCCACGCACTCCGCCCCCTCCGCCCCCTCCGCCGTATCGAGCCTCTATCCGCCCGACGCGCGCGACAAGCTGACGCTGCGCCTGCAGAACGCGGTCAACGGCTTCGTGGACAGTCCGCGCGCGGCCGTCGAGAGCGCCGACGGCGTCCTGGAGGAAGCGATCGCCGACCTGACACACCTGCTCACCGAGCGCCGCCGCACCCTGCGCACCTCCTGGGAGACACTCCCCGCGGAGGGTGTCCCCGGCGAGCCCCCGCCCCCCGGAGGCGCCAGGACCACCGCCGAGGCGGGCCCCACCGGCGACACGGAACAGCTCCGCCTCGCCCTGCGCGACTACCGCGAGACGGCGGAACGCCTGCTCCGCCTGTAATCACCTGACACGGCCTGTACGAAAGGCGCCGGGGCGCACACCGCCCCGGCGCCCCTGCATGTCCGGCCCGCCCGGCCCGTACGGCAGGATGACCGCATGAGCATCGTGAAGATCAACGCCCTCACCGTCCCCGACGAGCAACGCGAAGTCCTGGAGAAGCGTTTCGCGTCCCGCGCGGGTGCGGTGGAGAACTCCGACGGCTTCGAGTGGTTCGAACTGCTCCGCCCGATCGAGGGCACCGACCAGTACCTCGTCTACACCCGCTGGCGCGACGAGGCGGCCTTCCAGGCATGGATGGAGGGCCCGATGAAGGCGGCCCACCAGGGCGGCGACGCGGGCGGCGACCGCCCGAAGCCGGCGGCGAGCGGCTCCACGGTGTGGTCCTTCGAGGTCGTCCAGATGGCGGCACCGAAGGGCGAATAGCTCTCGGGCAGAGCGTGCCCTCACGCCCAGTGGGCGTGAGGGCATGTTCCGTAGTCAGGTGAGGGAGCGAATCCTGACGAGGCTTCCACGAGTGCGATGAGGGAGAGCTCTCACTCTCGGGCCCTACTGAAATTAGTGGGCGTGCACGTCCCGCTGACTTACGCCGCGTCGCCCGTAAGCCTCAATTGCTGAACCCAGAGCCCGAGAACCGCGGCGATTACAACGGCCGCAGGCTCAGGGAGCTCAGCTCTGATGAGTACCACAGCCAGTAGGCAAGCAACCACGGTGAAGAGAGCGACGAACACGCCGCGACGCGCACGGTAGCTGCGCTGCATAGTCTGCTGGAGCAGTGCGGACGGGTCCTCCATCGGTGCCGCCAAAGCCCTGACGGAACCTGATGCCAGGACCTCGATCATGCGTCGGACTTCACGCAACGCGTGATCACGCCCACCCTCTCGATCGATCTCCACGGCATCCCGAAGTGACCTGACGTCCTGAGCTGCCGACCCGAAGATCCTCACGACCTCGATCATCGGATTCCGAGTATTCGGCAAGGCCCTCTTCAGTGCATAGTGCTCCATGGAGTACGCGAGGTTCTCTAGGTCGCGAACAGCAGGCGCCTGCGGTTGGCGAAACACGAGATCACTTACGTCTGCATTTCCCGGGATTTCAGTGAGTAGGGTGATGAAAGCTCTGCGAGCATTACCGGACATAGGCCACGTCGTCCAACGTGACTTCTGGGGTGTGCTCGTCCAAAGCAATACAAGCATCGTCAGAAAGGCGATTGCTACGAACACAAATTGCGCGAGCGAGTCCGTCCAAACGCCAAGTTCACTTCTGCTGACCCGCAGTGCCAGCAGCCCCCCCGTGGCCAAGCCCAGGCAACCTGTTGGCACCCATCTGACGCCCATGCCCCACATCTCGACCATGGCAAGCAAGTCTTCGTGTTGCAGGTACCTCTGAGCTTGCGGGCTCAGCCGTATTGACGCATCAAGGCTGTCAACCTTCTCGGCGAGAGTATCGCCCCTACGCTTGGCCAAACTTCTTGTAGCCGGGAGCGCCATCCGCTCCGAGAGTGTCAGTGTGTCGCGCCCTCCTGCACCAGCTGTCATGATCGACAAACCAAGTACAAGCACCCAGAGGCCAGCTGCCAAGGCGCTGTAGACGGTCAGCATGCGACTCCCTCGTTTCATGTTCAGGTGCACGCCCACAAGTCATATGCACAGCGCCCATATTCATCGCCTGTGTCTCGCTGCGCGACAAGATCAAAAATACTCATACGATTGAGCGGTCAAGGCTCAGGTGTGTTTGGATGCCGCCGACGACTCCTCGACCTGGCCATTCACGGTCGCCCAACAAGGCCGAGTCCAGCAAGGGGTAGCTTGCATCGGTCTCACACCATGTGTCTCGTGCCCAAGGCTTGCGGAGCGGGGAGACGTATGTGTATGCAGGGCCAAGCGGCTCGTGAGAAGCAGGCGGATTCAGAACGGGGGTTCTGTGCTACTCGACCTCGCATGATGGTCAAGATGCGTTCGTGGAAGTCGCGGGAAGCGGCCTCGCGCGGGTACCGGGATCGAAGTTCCTTGTCCAGCTCGTTGGCGACCAAGAGCAAAGAGGGCAGCGACTTACGATCGGCCTCCAGCGTCGCGGTGCCCATGCCCACTGGGTGACGCGGGCTTCAGCTGCTCGCATGGGTGAGATCTCGGTCCCGTTAGGGCCTGTACCGATCCGGATCACCGACCGGGCGTGCTTGGCGGCACGCCCGTCATCGCCGAGCAGGCGGCAGGCGTCCATCTCTTAGAAGAAGAGAAAGGTGCCCCATGCGTCGTCTGATCTCTGTGCTGTTCGGAGCAGTTGCGGTTACCGCCGTGCTCTCCGCGCCCGCCACCGCTCTCGCCGCGGACCCGCCGCCGCCACCGCATACGCACGGTGGCATCGAACCCCTGGTGAATATGGTGCAGGCCCCCTTTTACTACATGGGCGGGAACCCCCTGGACCGGCCGTCCCAGTAGGCCGCACCTACCTGCGAGGTCGGCGAACACCTCGGTAGTGTGAGCCGAATGTTCCGAGCACGTCTGTCCGCGGCCGCCGCCGCGGTGGCTCTGTTGGCCTGCCTGCCGGGCTGTTCGTCGGCGTCCGGTGCCGCCGAGGGCTGCGTGGGGGCGCAGGTGGTCGGCGCGACCTCCGGGGAACTCGCCGGCACCTACCGGGGCGAGGGCGACGCGGAGGGCGTGACGCTCACCCTGAAGGCGCCGGAGGCGTCGGAGAGCGAGCCGGGCGGCGGCAAGGTCACCGTGCGCGACTGGCCGACCGGTGACTGGTACCGGAGCGAGCTCGGCGAGGCCTTCGACGGGTCCGGCACCTGGTCCGTGGTGCAGGGCGGCACCTCCGCCACCGAGTTCGCCCACCTGTCCGTCTCCTTCACCGCACCGGAGCGCTTCCTGGGTGGGGACACCCTCGACTCCCTGTCGATCGCCGAGCGCGACGGACGCACCTCTCTCTACGCGGAGGACGACCCGGACACCTGCCCCGCCTTCCGGTTGCTGCGGTAGGGCGCTTGCGGCGGGCGCGTTCACGGGCGGTAGCCCTGCGCAGGCGGCAATTCGGTTGCCCCCGCATCGGCCCGCGCGATCAGATGGCGGCATGCATGATGCCGCCATCGATGCCGTCCGAGGGCCGTCCCAGGTCGCGTCCGGTCCCGTCTGGACCGTCCGTCCCGAGCCGTTCGACTCGGACATCGCCGCCGCGCTCTGGCGTCCGTACTACACCGAGGTCAGCGACCGCTGGTACCAGCTGCATCAGGGGCGCGACACCGACCCCGAGGAGCTGGAGCGCGAGATCGCGGCGGAGACTGGGGGCGATCTCGCCCCGCCCCGTGGGGTGTTGCTGGTCGCGCGGTACGGGGGCGAGCCCGTCGGCACGGCGGGGGTGCGGCTGCTCGACGACGGCACCAGCACCAGCACCGGCGCCCGCACCTCCACCCCCACCGCCGAGCTCAAGCGCGTCTTCGTACGGGCGGACATGCGCGGCAAGGGTGGGGCCCCGCGTCTCCTCGCCGCCGCCGAGGACGCGGCCCGCGCGCTCGGGGCGGGGCGGATCGTGCTCGACACCCGTACCGATCTGGTGGAGGCCCGTGCGCTCTACACCCGGCACGGCTACGTGGAGATCGAGCCGTATTCCGAGCGGCAGTACGCCGAGCATTGGTACGGCAAGCAGCTCTGAGCACCGCACCATCGAGTGCGCGCATGATCGAGTGCGCGCATGATCGTGCGCGCGCTCAGGCCGCCCGTACCGGCCGTACCGCCGTCGCGCCATCACGCGGCCGCTCCGACTCCGAACCGCACAGCTCCGCGCTGAGTTCCCCGACCAGCTGGACCAGGTCGGTCGGGCGGTCGGGGCCCCACCAGTCGCCGAGCAGCTCCGACAGGGACTCCTCGCGGGCCGCGGCGAGCTTGCCCGCGACCTCGCGGCCGTACTCGGTCAGCACCATCTCCAGGCCCGTGCGCCGGGCGAGGCGGCGCTCCTCGACCTGGCGTGCGGCCGCCGTCACGACGGTGAGCGGCACCGTGGTGCGCTCCGCGAGCACGCCGGGTTCCACGGAGCCGTGCCGGGCGATGCGCAGGAGCAGCCAGCTGGAGGCGGGCAGCAGGTCGTAGCCGGCCCGCTCCGTGATCCGCTCGTAGATCTCCCGCCGGCCCTCACGCGTCCCGAGCACCGAGAGCGCCCGCGCGCACTCGTCGTACGACGAGCGTTCCACGGGGTTGCTGGCCAGCGTCTGCGTGGTGTCGGGCGCCGTCACCGAGACGCGCAGCTTGTCCTCGCGCAGAAACCAGGCGAGGACGAACGCGGCGAGGGCGACCGGCGTGGCGTACAGGAAGACGTCGGTGATCGACGACGCGTATGCGTGCAGGGCGCTGGGGCGCAGGTCGGCGGGGAGGCGGGAGATGCCGCGCGGGTCGGCCTCCAGCGTGCCCACGCTCAGGCCGGGCGGCAGCCGCTGTCCGGCGAGGGCGTCGGTGAGTTTGTCGCCGAGCCGGTTGGTGAAGACGGTGCCGAAGACCGCGACGCCGAAGGAGGCGCCGATGGAGCGGAAGAAAGTCGCGCCCGAGGTGGCGACGCCCAGGTCCTCGTAGCTCACCGCGTTCTGCACGATGAGGACGAGCACCTGCATGACCAGGCCGAGGCCCAGGCCGAAGACGAAGAAGTACGCGCTCATCTCCCAGGTGCCGCTGTGCTCGTCCAACTGGTGCAGCAGGAGCAGTCCGAGCGCGGTGACGGCCGTGCCCGTCACGGGGAAGACCTTCCACCGTCCGGTGCGGCTGACGATCTGGCCGGACGCCGTGGTGGACAGGAGCATGCCGGCCACCATCGGCAGCATGTGCACGCCCGACATGGTCGGGGTGACGCCCTGCACGACCTGCAGGAACGTCGGCAGGTACGTCATCGCCCCGAACATCGCGAAGCCCACGATGAAGCTGATGACCGCGGAGAGGGCGAAGGTGCGGATGCGGAACAGTTTCAGCGGGAGCACCGGCTCCGCGGCCTTGCGTTCCACCGCCACGAACGCGACGGCGAGGAGCACGCCGAGCACCGCGAGCCCGATGATCTGCGGCGATCCCCAGGCCCACGTGGTGCCGCCGAGCGAGGCGACCAGGACCAGGCAGGTGGCGACGGACGCGATGAGGAAGGTGCCGAGGTAGTCGATGGTGTGCCGGGTGTCGCGCACGGGGATGTGCAGCGTGGTGATGATGACCAGCAGGGCGATGGCGCCGATGGGCAGGTTCACGTAGAAGACCCAGCGCCAGCTGAGATGTTCGGTGAAGAGGCCGCCGAGCAGCGGGCCGAGGACGCTCGTCGCGCCGAAGACCGCGCCGAACAGGCCCTGGTACTTGCCGCGTTCGCGCGGGGAGACGAGGTCTCCGACGATCGCCATGGACAGCACCATGAGTCCGCCGCCGCCGAGTCCCTGCAGCGCGCGGAAGCCGATGAGCTGCGGCATGTTCTGCGCCATGCCGCACAGCGCGGAGCCGGCCAGGAAGATCACGATCGCGGTGAGGAACAGCTTCTTGCGGCCGTACTGGTCGCCGAGTTTGCCCCAGAGCGGGGTCGCGGCCGTGGCGGCCAGCATGTACGCGGTCACGACCCAGGACAGGTGGTCCATGCCGCCGAGATCGCTGACGATCGTCGGCAGCGCGGTGGAGACGATGGTCTGGTCGAGGGCGGCGAGCAGCATGCCGAGCAGCAGGGCGCCGATGGACACGAGCACGCTGCCCGGGGGGTGGCCATTGCCGCCGGGGCCTGCTCCCGGTCCCGGCGGCGAGCTCGTGTGCGGGCCCGCGCCCGTGTGCGCGCCCGTGTACGTGTCCTGGGCGGGGTCGGATCGCGGCTCCGCGTCCGAAGCCGGCGTGGGCTCGGGCTCCGGTGCGGCCGGGTGGGCGCCGACGTCATGCGTCATGGACACCTCCTGGAGGTTCCGTTCCCGTCCCTCTCCATCCTGGGCCGTGTCTCCGGTTATGGCCTGTTGAAGCGGGGGTCTGCATAATCGCTGGAGCTCATGGGGCGGGCGGGACATCGGAGGGAGGGACGGCCGGTGGCCGGAGAAAACGAACGAGACGCAGGTCGGGAGAGCGAGCGGGGGCGGGAGGACGGGCGGGGGCTGGGGCAGGGGCAGGGGCAGGGGCAGGGTGGCGGCGGTGGCCGGGGCCGCGAGCCGGACCGCGACCGGAACCGCCAAACAGACCGCGAACGCGACGACCGCGCGCGAGCACAGGCCCGCGCCCGCGTCCGGTCCGCCGAGGCCGCCGTCGCCGAGGACTTCGATCCGCTGCGGATACGGCCCTACGTGTCGCTGCCCGACCCCGAGACCTCGGCGGCCTCGTCACCGGACCCGACCGGGGCCGCGCCCCCACCGCCCCCGCTCCGTCGAAGACCCCTCCCGGGCCCGGACGCGGAGCCCGCACGGCAGCCGTACGGCGACGGCCTCGGCCTCGGCCTCCCGGACCCCGAGACCCACGAAAGACCCGGCGACCACCTCGAACCCGCCCGAAGACGTCGCGCGGCCGGCCTGCTGCTCGCCGGAGCGGGCGCCGTCGCCGCCCTGACCGCCGCCACCGTCTTCGCGGTCGGGCTCCTCTCCTCGGCCACCGACGGGCCGACCCGGGACCGGGCCCTCCCGGGCGACCCCGCGTCGGCGTACGCGGACCCGACGAAGCCCGCGCCGCCCTCGGCGAAGGCGTCCGGCTCCCCCACGCACTCGCCGTCCGCGCCACCGAGCCCGACGTCGTCCTCCTCGACGGCCGTGCGCTCGGCTCCCCGTTCGCCGTCGTCGCCGCCACCGTCCACGGCGCGTGCGACCGGGTCGGTGGGTCCGCGTACGCCGACGTCGTCACCGTCCTCGCGCCGGGCGCCCGACTCGACGCTGCGTCAGGGCGACAGGGGGCCGCAGGTCGAGGAACTGCAGGGCAGGCTGGCCCAGTTGTACCTGTACGTCGGCGAGCGGGACGGCTCGTACACCTCCGAGGTCACCGCGGCGGTCCTCCGCTATCAGTGGGCGCGCGGCCTCATGGACGACACCCCGGGCGCGTACGGCCGACAGACGCGCCGCAGCCTGGAGGCGGAGACGACGGAACCCTGACGTTCCGGCACCTCAGAACGCCACGGACCCCAGAATCACGTACCTCAGAGCGTCAGAACCTCAGAACGTCAGAACGTCAGAACGTCAGAACGTCAGGCGGATCGTCCCGTCACCCGCGTCAGCGACCCGTACCCCCGAAAGATCCTCGACGTGCACCGTGGGGCCGAACTCCGCGGCCCGGGGGCCGACGCCCACGACCCGCATGCCGGCCGCCTGACCTGCCCGTATGCCCGCCTCGGAGTCCTCGAAGACCACGCAGTCCGCGGGGTCGACGCCGAGCGCCGCCGCTCCCTTGAGGAACCCCTCGGGGTCCGGCTTGCTGGCGCCCACGCTCTCCGCGGTCACCCGTACGTCCGGCAGCGCGAGCCCGGCCGCGGCCATCCGGCCGGCGGAGAGAGGCACGTCGGCGGAGGTCACCAGCGCGTGCGGCAGGCCCAGTTCGGCAAGGGCGGCCAGGAACACGGGCGCGCCCGGCACCGGCACGACGCCCTCCATGTCGGAGGTCTCCGCGGCGAGCATCTCGCGGTTCTCCGCGTGGTTCTCGGCCATCGGCCGGTCCGGCAGCAGTACGGCCATCGACGCGTAGCCCTGTCGGCCGTGGACGACCTTGATGACCTCGTCGAAGTCGAGCCCGTGCCGGTCGGACCAGCGCCGCCAGCAGCGCTCGACGACGGCGTCGGAGTTGACGAGGGTGCCGTCCATGTCGAGGAGGACGGCCCCGGCGGTCAGAACGGGTGCGACGGGGTCGGCGGTCGTGGCCGTCATCGGGGGCTCCAGTGCGCGGCGGCGGCGGAAGATCAAGGCGACCCCGCCCGCCGGTCAGGGAGTACGGGCGGAGCCACTTTGTTCCTGCACGGTACAAAACGTGGGCGGCAAAAGCCAACGCCGCAGGTCAGACCGGCCAAGCAGCACAAAAGGGACCGCGCGAGTCCAGCCGCGCACCGCCCTCCGGGCCACCCGCCACCACTGAGTCACCCACCACCGCTGAGCCACCCGCCGTCCCTGAGCAACCCTGCACCGCCAAGCCACCCGCCACCGCTGAGCCGCCCCCCCCTGAGCAACCCTGCACCGCCAAGCCACCGCCACCGTCACGCGATCGCCTCGTACAGGCTCCACACGCCGAGCCCCAGCATCAGCAGGGCCGCGATCTTCGTGATGAGCGCCAGCGGCACCCGCTTCATCAGCGCCCTTCCGCCGACGATGCCGAGGCCGGCGACCGCCCACAGGGCCAGCACCGCACCGAGGCCGACGGAGAGCGGGTCGTCGTAGCGGGCCGCCAGGTTGGCGGTCATGATCTGGGTCAGATCGCCGAACTCGGCGATCAGGATGAGCATGAAGCCCGCCCCGGAGACCTTCCAGAAGCTCTGGTCGGACGGCTGCCTGACCTCTTCCTCGTCGTCGCCGCCCTTGAGCAGGAGCACCGCGGCGCCGGCCAGGAAAAGCACGCCGGTCAGCGCCTGCACCAGTTGCTGGGGCAGCAGGGTCAGGACGCTGCCCGCCGCCACGGCGAGCACCACATGGACGGCGAAGGCGGCCGCCACACCGGCGAAGACGTACGAGGCGCGGTAGCGCGTACCCAGGACGAGCCCGGCGAGCGCCGTCTTGTCGGGCAGTTCGGCCAGGAAGACGACGCCGAAGACGAGCGCCGTCACGCTGATGCTGATCAAGGTTCCTCAATCGGTCGGGGCCGCCCCACCGAGAGTGTTCCGCCGCTTCGCGTACGACACCTCGGCACGGCAGCGCGAACGGACGCACACGGATGTACGCCTCCGACGCACGCGGATGCGCGCGCCGGGCACTGCTTTGCCGAAGGTCTCGCTGGCCTGCCCCATGGGGCCTGCCTCCGGGCGCCGGCTCAGACGAGCTGAGCAGTATGTCGACGGTCCGGCGAAGAGCTACTCCCCTTCTGCGCCGTCCATGGTACGCGACCTCCGGCCTCCCCCGGCCAGGGCCTTTCCGCCCCGGTGAAACGTGCGGACGGCGAAACGTGTGGACGGCGCGGAAGCGGCGCGTCGAAGTGGCGCGTCGATATGACCCGGGTCACCTGAACCGCAACTGCCGTGCCAAGTCCACCGCCTGACGGAGCACCAGAAACGCACACCGCAAGACGTCGAAACCATTGAATTCCGCACCTGTTTGACGCGACCCTGTCACCAGCTGCACATCCACCGGACACCCCGACCCGCAACCATGACCGCCCCACCGGTCAACTTCCCTCCACATCAAGGGAGTTCGCATGTCCGTCGTCTACGCGCGTCGACACACCAGCCCCGCGCCCCGGTCCACGTCCGGCCCCGCGCCCCGGTCCACGTCCCGCTCCGCCTTCCGTCGTCCCGCCTTCGCCGCCGCGGCCGTCGCCCTGGCCTCCGCCACCGCCCTCCTCACCGGCTCCCCCGCCCAGGCCGCTCCTCCGGCCCCGGTCAGCGCCGCCACGGCCCGCGCCTACCTCGGCGAACTCACCGTCAAGACCGAGGGCTCCTCCGACGGCTACAGCCGCGACAAGTTCCCGCACTGGAGCACCCAGTCCGGCGCCTGCAACACCCGCGAGGTCGTGCTCAAGCGGGACGGCACCGGCGTCGAGCAGGACTCCAGCTGCGCCGCCACCTCCGGCACCTGGAAGTCCGCCTACGACGGCGCCACCTGGACCGTCGCCTCCGACCTGGACATCGACCACGTCGTACCGCTCTCCGAGGCGTGGAAGTCCGGGGCGAGCAGCTGGACCACCGCGCAGCGCGAGGGCTTCGCCAACGACCTGACCCAGCCCCAGCTGATCGCCGTCACCGACAACGTGAACCAGGCCAAGGGCGACCAGGACCCGGCGGAGTGGCTGCCGCCGTCCGCCTCGTACCACTGCTACTACGCCCGGATGTGGGTGGACGTGAAGCACCACTACAAGCTCAACGTGAACACCGAGGAGAAGAGCGCGCTGTCCTCGATCCTCAACGGCTGCTGACCGCACCCACCCGTAAGGGTCCGCCCGACCCGTAGGGGTCCACCCGTCCCGTAGGGGTCCACCCGACCCGTAAGGGACCTCCGGGGAAATCCTGGAACCGTTCCGGTCTCCTCCGTCGTTCCGTACCCTACGGGGCGACGGAGGAAGGTGATCATCTGTGGCACGGCTGCGCCTGGGTCCGCTGCTGAGGTACGTCGAGGGGTCGACGGCGACCGTCTGGGTCGAGACCGACCGGCCCTGCACCGCCGAGGTGCGGTGCGCGGACGGCGCGCGCGGCACCGCGCGGACCTTCCAGGTCGCGGGCCACCACTACGCGCTCGTCCCGGTCACCGGGCTGACCCCCGGCACCACGACGGCGTACGAGGTGTGGCTCGGCGAGAGCGCGCGGGCCGCCGTCTGGCCGCCGCCGGACTCGCCGTTCCCACCGAGCACGATCCGTACGCCCGTACACGGCAGTGACGAGGCGCTGCGCGTCACCTTCGGCTCCTGCCGCTGGGCCGCGCCGCCCTCCGACGAGGCCGACCCCGTGGGCCCGGACGCCCTGGACACCCTCGCCGCGCGCATCGCCGCCGCCCCGGACACCGAGCGCCCGGACGTGCTGGTGCTCCTGGGCGACCAGGTGTACGCGGACCAGACCTCCAAGGCCACCGAGCGCTGGATCGCGTCCCGCCGTGACCTCTCCGAGCCCCCGGGCGCCCAGGTCGCGGACTACGAGGAGTACACCCACCTCTACTACGAATCGTGGCTCGACCCGGAGGTCCGCTGGCTCCTGTCGACCGTCCCCAGCTGCATGATCTTCGATGATCACGACGTGATCGACGATTGGAACACCAGTGCGTCCTGGGTCGCCGAGATGCGGGCCACGCCGTGGTGGCGCGAGCGGATACTCAGCGGCCTGATGTCGTACTGGGTGTACCAGCACATCGGCAATCTGCCGCCCGACGAGCTGGCGCGCGACGAGGTCTACGCCGCCGTCACCGCGGCGCCGGACGGCACGGACGCGTTGCGGGCCTTCGCCGCGTCCTCCGACGCGGACGCGGCCGCCGCCCGCTGGAGCTACCGGCGGGACTTCGGACGGGTGCGCCTGCTGATGGTCGACACCCGTGCGGCGCGCGTCCTGGACGAGGACCGGCGCGCCATCCTCGACGCCGATGAGGCCCGCTGGCTGCGCGAGCAGGCCCTCGCGGATCCGGGCGGGTACGACCACCTCCTCATCGGCACCTCGCTGCCCTGGCTCCTGCCCCACCTCATCCATGACGCCGAGGGCTGGAACGCCGCGCTCTGCCGCGGTGAGCGCGGCGCCCGGTGGTCCCGGTTCGGCGAGGACCTGCGCCGGCGCTCCGACCTGGAGCACTGGGCCGCGTTCCCCGCCTCCTTCGAGGCGCTCACCTCGCTGATCGCGGAGGCGGGCTCGGGCCCGCGGGCCCCCGCGACGGTGTGCGTGCTCTCCGGGGACGTCCACCACGCCTACGTCGCCGAGCCGAGCTGGCCGGTGAGCGGCGAGGGGCCCGACGCCCGGGTGTTCCAGCTGACCTGTTCGCCGGTCCACAACTCCATCCCCGCCTCGATCAAGTTCGGCTTCCGGTTCGGCTGGAGCCGGGCGGGGCGCGCCCTCGGCCGGCGGTTCGCACGGCACGGCGGGGTGTCGCACGCGGGCATCGCCTGGCGCCGGACGGGAGGCCCGTGGTTCGGCAACCAGCTCATGACCCTGACGCTGCACGGCCGTTCGGCCCGGCTCCGGCTCGATCAGGCGCGGGCTGTGCGGGGCGAGGGCGTACGGCTTGAGACGGCGGAGGCGCGGGAACTCGCGTGAGGGGTACCCCGGGGGTTACGTGAGGGGTACCCCGGGGGTCACGTGAGGGGTACCCCGGGGGTCACGTGAGGGGTACCCCGGGGGTCACGTGAGGGGTACCCCGGGGGTCACGTGAGGCGTGCCGGGAAACAAGGGTCGAGGGCTCGGTGGGCCCCCGGACTCCTGCCCCGGCCGGCTCCGGCTCCGGCTCCCGCCCCGCTCCGGATCCGGCTCGCGGAATGGAATCTTCCGCCCGGGGTACGCCTCCGGGGATCTCGACGGCATGATGTTGCGGACCGTCTGGTTCCAGCGTTCTCTATGCCCCGGGAGTCACGCTTTTGTCTGCCCCTGTACCCGCGTCCCACCCGCCCGCGCAGCCCGGGACCGCCCCGGACGCGCCCGCGATCGCCCTGGTCGGCGCGGGTCCTCGCGGCACCAGCGTGCTCGAACGGCTCTGCGCGTCCGCCGTCGAACTCATCCCGGCAGGGACATCCCTGACGGTCCATGTCGTCGACCCCTCCCCGCCGGGCGCGGGCCGCGTCTGGCGGACGGGGCAGCCCGCCGAGCTCCTGATGAACACGGTCGCCTGCCAGGTGACCCTCTTCACGGACACGAGCGTCGACTGTTCCGGCCCGATACGCCCGGGTCCGAGCCTCCACGAGTGGGCCGCCGCCGGGCACGCCCCCGGGCTCGGACCCGACGACTATCCGACCCGCGCCTGCTACGGCCGCTACCTGGAGTGGGTCTTCGCCGAAGCGGTGCGCCGCGCTCCCGGCACGGTGCGCGTCCGGGTCCACGCGGCGCGCGCCCTGCGGCTCGACGAGACGGCCGACGGGCTGCAGACCCTCGTACTCGACAACGGCCTCGAACTGGCGGCGCTCGCGGCGGTCGTGCTCGCACAGGGTCATCTGCCGACGGCCGCCGACGACGCACAGCGGCGCCTGGCGGACCACGCGGCGCGGCACGGCCTGCGCCACTTCCCGCCGGCCAACCCCGCCGACCTGGACCTGTCGGTCGTCGCCCCCGGCGAACCCGTACTGCTGCGCGGCCTCGGCCTCACCTTCTTCGACCACATGGCGCTGCTGACCGACGGCCGCGGCGGCCGGTACCTGCGGGAACCCGGGGGCGGCCTGCGCTACGAGCCGTCGGGGCGGGAGCCGCGGCTGTACGCCGGGTCGCGGCGCGGCGTCCCGTACCAGGCGCGGGGCGACAACGCGAAGGGCCCGTACGGGCGGCACGAGCCGGCCGTCCTCACCGGCGACGTCGTGGCCCGCTTCCGCAAGCGGGCGGACAGCGGTGACGCCCCGGACTTCCTCGCCGAGATATGGCCGTTGATCGCGAAGGAGGTGGAGACCGTCTATTACTGGGCGCTGTTGGAGGGCCGGGACCGGGCCGGGCGCGGGGGCCGTGACTTCCGTGAGCGGTTTCTCGCCACGGACCACCGCAGCCCTCAAGAGGCCGTCGTCCTGGGCGAGTTCGGGGTCACCGAGGCCGACCGCTGGTGCTGGGACCGGCTCTCCCGGCCGCACCCGGACCACCCCTTCACCTCGCCGGACGCCCACCGCACCTGGCTGCTGGATCGGCTGCGCGAGGACGCCGCACAGGCCGCGCTCGGCAACGTCGCGGGCCCGCTGAAGGCCGCGCTCGACGTCCTGCGCGATCTGCGCAACGAACTCCGCGGGATCGTCGACCACGGCGGCCTGTCCGGCGTCTCGCGCCGCGACCACCTCGACCGCTGGTACACGCCGCTCAACGCCTTCCTCTCCATCGGCCCGCCGCGCCGCCGCATCGAGGAGATGACGGCACTGATCGAGGCGGGCGTCCTGGAGGTGGTCGGCCCGCGCCTGACCGTGCGGACCGAGGACGGCGCGTTCCTCGCGCACTCCCCCGACGTACCGGACTCCGCCGTGCGGGTCGGCACGCTGATCGAGGCCCGGCTGCCCGAGCCCGACGTGCGCCGCACCGCGGACGCGCTGCTCGGAGGGCTTCTGGCGGAGGGCGCGTGCCGCCCCCACCGGGTCGACGGCTACGAAACCGGAGGCGTGGACGTGACACCGCGCCCGTACCGCCTGATCGACCGTCAGGGACGCCCGCACGCACGGAGGTTCGCGTTCGGCGTGCCCACGGAAGGGGTGCACTGGGTGACCGCGGCCGGTGCCAGGCCCGGGGTCGACTCGGTCACGCTCTCGGACGCGGACGCGGTGGCGCGGGCCGTACTGCGGACCGCCACGGGGGCCGTCCGGCCGCTCCCCGGGCCACTGCCGGGACCGGACCAGAGCCGAAGCGGAATCTCCGGATGACCGAATGTTGAACTTGCAAGCACTAATTAGGTTCCCCTAATCTTGGGCCTCCGCTCGGTTACCGTCCCCCAACCGAAGGAGTCCCCCACCATGACTGGACGTCTCAACAGCGCCCAGCCCTACGCCCTCGGGCTGTTCCGCATAGTGATCGGCCTGCTCTTCGCCTGCCACGGCGCCGCCTCGCTCTTCGGCGTCCTCGGCGGCGCGCCGGGCACCGGCGGCACGATCGAGGCCGGCACCTGGCCCGGCTGGTACGCGGCCGCCATCCAGCTCGTCGGCGGCGCGCTGGTCCTGCTGGGCCTCGGCACCCGCGCCGCCGCGTTCATCTCGTCCGGCTCGATGGCCTACGCCTACTTCAAGGTCCACCAGCCGGAGGCCCTGTGGCCCATGCAGAACGGCGGCGAGGCCGCGGCGATCTTCTGCTGGGCGATGCTGCTCATCGTCTTCACCGGGCCCGGCGCGTTCGGCCTTGACCGGTTCTTCGCCTCGCGGGCCGAGAGCGGGGCCGGTGGCGCGGATGGTGGCGGTGGCGGTGGCGGTGGCGGCAAGGGTGCCGACTCCGAGCGCGCGCCGGTCGTGGCCTGACACGGCGGGCCGGGCTGTACGCGGAGGCCTGGCCCGCAGGCGGAGGGCGCCCTCTTCCTCGTACGTACGACGAATTTCGTACGTACGAGGGAGGGGGCGCCGTCGCATATGGGGGGAGTCAGGCGCCCTGCCGCGCCTCGCCCCGGGGTTCGAACGGCACCGTGAAGCAGGCGGCCCGGTCGCCCGCGCCGCCCGGCGCGTCGTGCAGGACCACGGAGCCGGCCTCGCCGGGCCGGAACCCCCAGCGGTGCCGCGCCCGCGCCTCGCCCGAACCGTCCGGCGCGGCGGTGAAGTCCAGCCACACCTCGTTGTGCGGATTGACGTAGTCCGGGTCCTTCGACGGCTGCACCGGGTCGACGCGGTGCTGATAGTGGCCGCCGGCGTCCTCGGGTGCGGCGCCGCACGGCTTCTGGTGGACGTGGACGCCGTACGCGTGGCCGGGTTTCATGCCGTTGACCCGCAGGGTGACGGTGGTCGCCGCCTTGGCTCCGCCCGATCGCCCGGGGCCGGATCGCTCGGGTCCGGGTGGGCCGGTCTGGGTGACCTGGATCCAGGAGCCCGCGGGGACCAGGTCCATGTCGTACGTGATCGCGGCCGAGGGGACGAAGGCGGTCGGCGGTGCGAACCGCGCCTCGACCCGCATCCGTGAGGACCCCGGCCCCGGCTCCGGTCCCAGCCCCGGCCCCGTGGCGTCGATCGGGGTGCCGCCCGCGGCCAGGACCACCGCCGCGACGGCACCGGCCGCCATTCCTGCCGCCGTTCCTGCCACCATGGCCCGCTCCGTCCTTCGTGTCGCTGACACGTGAGTTGGGTACTGACTTGCCGTACTGGCTTGTGCGTACTGGCTTGTGCGCGCGCCAGACCCCTTGTTCGTACGGGACTTCGGGGCCGTACGCCTCATCGGGGGAGGCAGCCGGGTGAACGTGATGTAGGGAACATCCGTGCCCCCAATGGATCTCCCGCCGCGCGCGCGGCGTACGCTGTACAGCTGTCATCAGGCCGCCCCTGCCGTACTCCGCGACACATCAGCGGCAACGCGCTGCCGACCGGGGAGTAACGGGGAGTTACGGTGCTTGAGCTTGTGGGGGCGTTGACGGGGAGTCCGTGGATCTACGCGGTCGTCGCCCTGTCCGTCCTGTTCGACGTGTTCGTGCCGGTGCTGCCGAGCGGCGTCATCGTGATCATGTCCGCGACGGCCGCGGCCGCGGCGGGAACGGGGACGGGTCACGTGCCGCGCGCGGTCCCCGACATCCTGGTCCTGACCCTGTGCGCGGCCACGGCCTCCGTCCTCGGCGACATGGTCGCCTACCGCCTCGCGTGGCGCGGCGGCGAACGCCTCGACCGCGCGATCGCCCGTTCCCGCCGCCTGACCAGCGCGCAGGAACGACTCGGCACGGCACTGGCGAAGGGCGGCGGCGTCCTCGTCGTCATCGCCCGCTTCGCGCCCGCCGGCCGCTCGATCGTCTCGCTCGGCGCGGGCGCGGCCCACCGCAAGGTCCGCGAGTTCCTCCCGTGGTCGGCCCTGGCCGGCGTGGCCTGGGCGGGCTACAGCGTGGCGCTCGGCTACTTCGGCGGCCAGTGGCTGGGAGCGACATGGCTGGCCACAGGCGTCTCCCTGCTGGCGTTGTTCGCGGCGGGCGCGGGGGCGGCGTTCTTGGTACGGAGGCCTGCGGCCAGCTGAGGGGGTGCGGCGCTGCGTCTGCGCCTGCGGCGGGCCTAGCGGGGGGCTACGGGGGCCTGCGGCCGGCTGGGCGGGGGCTACGGCGGGGCCGGGTAGGGGGGCCCTGCGCCTGCGGCGGGCTGGGTGGGTGCAACTTCCGCGCCTGCGGGCGGGTCGAGCGGGTGCAGGCCCGGCGCCTGTGGCGGGGCCGAGCGGGGGTGGGCCTATGCCAGCGGCGGGCTGAGCAGGCGTGTCGGACGCTCGCGGCGACATCAGCGGGCGCGAGTCGGGCGCGTAGGGCGGGCTGAACGGGTGCGGGCCCGGCGCCTGCGTTGTGTTGGGCGGGCGTGAGTCCGGGCGTTTGCGGCAGGCCGGGGCGGGGTGCGCGTGGGGACCTCGGGCGCTCGGCGCCCGAAGGCGCTCGGCGCGGTGCTGGCGAAGGGCGGCGGCATCCTCTTCGTCATGGCCCGCTTCGCGCCCGCGCGTCCGACGGCGTCGTTCGTAGACGCGCGCGGGCGCCCGGCGCCCGAGGGCGTCCGTAGACGCCTGGCCCAGCTCTTGCGTTGCCGATGGGGCGGCCGTAGCTGCCGACCGGTTACGCCTGGTGGGCCGGCCCCAGCAGCCGGCCGACCAGCGGACCCCAGCGGTCCCGGCAGCCTCGGCGGTCCCGGCAATCCCGGCGCCCCCGGCAGGCCTCGGCAGCCCCGACGGCCCCGGCGGTACAACGCCCCGCCCTACGACGCCGCCTTGGCCCCCCGTACTTCGAGTCCCGCGAGGAGTTCCGCCGTCGCCTCGGTCACCGCGTTCACCGCGTGGTCGAACACCTCGCGGTTGTGCGCGGCCGGGGCGCGGAAGCCGGACACCTTGCGCACGTACTGCAGCGCGGCGGCCCGGATCTCCTCCTCGGTGGCGTCCTCGGGGATGGCGGGCGGACGGAGCGTCTTGATGCTTCGGCACATGCCTCCAGCCTCCCACCGCGGACCCCGCCCCGGCGAGGGCGCCGCCACCCCCCTCCCACACGGCCCCGTGTTCCTCTCGCACACCTAATTCGAACAGGAGTACCATTACGACGTGCCCGTCACCCCAGCCCATGACTTCCCAAGTGACCTCCTCGCCGGCCAGGAGGAGCTGCACCAGGTCCGCTCCGTACTCCTGGCCCTGCTCAAACGCCTGCCCTGGTCCGTGGAGCCCCTCGACGGCTTCAGCGACACCGGCGGCTGGCGCAAAGTAGAGCGTCCCGCCTCCCCGGGGTGGACCCCGGACGAGCAGGCGGAGGTCGAGAAACTCCGCAGGCGAGAAAGGGAGTTGGCGGTCTTCGTGACCTGCCACGGTTACTGGGAACAGGTCTCGGGCCCGGACGCCGTCACGGCGAGAGCCCGCCTCAAACACGTGCACGAGACACCGGAGAGCTCTCTTCCCGCGAGCCATTGACAGCCGTGGACGGCGGGCGTTGACTCCCTACCAGCCGCGCACAAGAGCTCCGTTCGAGCCATGCGAGCCGTTCGAGCCATGCGAGCCAGTTCGAGAAAGTTCGAGCCAGGGAGGTGCAGCCATGAACGTCCTGATAGTCGTCGCGATCCTGGCCCTCTTCGGCCTGGGTTTCGACCAGCCGCTGCTGTGGCTGGCGGCGGCAGCACTCGCGTTCTACCTCGTCCGCTTCTACGACGGCGGCGGTTCGGCCGCCAAGAAGAACGCCTCCGCGGGCAGCGGCGCCGGAGCGTCGGGCGGCAGCGCGGGAGGAGCCGGCGGGGCGGGAGCCGGCGGCGCGGGAGGCGGTGGCGGGAGCGGGGGCGGCGGATACCCCAAGACGTACCGCGACTACCGCCTGCGCAAGGAACGCCAGGAACGCTGGGACCGCCGCTACCGCAGGACCCACCCGGGGTCGGGCCGCTGACCGTTGACCCCCTTGCCACTGACGCCCTCGCCACTGACGCCCTCGCCGCCGTGAATCCGGCGGTCGCTGCCCGGTCGCTGCCCGGTGCGAGCGGGTGTGAGCGGGTGCGAGCGGATGGGCTATCCGTCGTGCGCTTCGAACTCGGTCACCAGCGGCTGCTGCGTCGCCGCCCACGACGCCAGGAGCGCCAGATTGTCGGCGGTCGGTGTGCCCGCGGGCGCGGTGTAGACGATGAGGTGCAGGCCGGGTTCGGCGGGCAGTTCCAAGGACTCGACGTCCAAGTCGAGCCGGCCCACGACCGGATGGCGCAGCCGCTTGCGGCCGGACCGGTGCAGCCGTACGTCCCGAGACGCCCATCGCTGCCGGAACAGCTCACTGCGCGTGGACAGTTCGCCGACCAGAGCGATCAACCCCTCGTCGTGCGGATTTCGGCCGGCTTCCATCCGGAGCTTCGCCGCGACGTCACCGGTGATCCGGTCGCGGTCGACAAAGAACTCTCCGGCCACCTCGGGGTTCAAGTAGACGAATCGCGCTGTGTTCGCGGGCCGTCGCGGGTCGGCCAGCATCGGTGAATACAGCGCGCGAGCGAGTTGGTTCATGGCGAGTACGTCATAGCGTCCGTCAGCGATCCAGGCCGGCGCATCGGAGATCGCGTCGAGCACCTGCTGCAACGACGAGCGCACCGCCACGGCAGGCTTGCGCCGACGTGGGCCGCCGGGCGCGCCGGACTGACGTGCGAGGTGGAAGAGGTGGTCGCGCTCGGCCTCGTCGAGTTGCAAGGCGGAGGCCAACGCCTCGAGCACGCCGTCGGAGGCACCGGCGAGGCTACCGCGCTCCAGGCGCACGTAATAGTCGACCGATACCCCGGCCAGGAGCGCCACTTCCTCGCGGCGCAGCCCTTTGACGCGACGGTTGCGGCCGTACGCGGGCAGGCCCGCCCGCTCGGGTGTGATGCGGGCGCGCCGCGAGCTGAGGAACTCCCTGATCTCGGTGCGCGGATCCATCGTGGCCATCCCCTCACCGTAAGCCCGTCACGCGAGCTGCGGGGTGCCCGTCGCGGTCGTCGCGGTGCCGCCGTCCACCGGGATGACGGCACCCGTGAGGTAGGCCCCGGCCCGGCTGGCGAGAAACACGGCGGTACCCGCCATGTCGTCGTCCCGGCCGAGCCGGCGCAGCGGGGTCGCCGCCGCGATCGTGTCGCCGACGGCGTCGATCGTGGCCGTCATCATCCGCGACGGAAACACGCCCGGCGCCACCGCGTTCACCGTGACGTGCTGCGGGCCCAGCTCCCTGGCCAGCACTCTGGTGAGTTGATGGAGTGCCGCCTTGCTGCTGGCGTACGAGTAGTTGGGCGCCTGGGCGACGTGGATGGCGGCGATACTCCCGATGTTGATGATCCGCGCGGGATCGTCGGTGGTGCCCGCCCGGCGCAGTGCGGGGAGCAGGGCCTGCACCAGCCAGAACGGCGACTTGAGGTTGAGGTCGATCACGGTGTCCCAGGCCTCGTCCGGGAACGTCGCCAGCGGCTCGCGCCACATCGCTCCCGCGTTGTTGACGAGGATGTCCAGGCGCTCCGAGTCGGCCTCGACGAGATCGGCGAGGCGCCGGCACTCGTCGCGCTTGGACAGGTCGGCGGGAATTGCTCGGACGTCGCCGAATTCGGACAGCAGATCTTGCGCCTGCGCGCACGCGTCCTCGTTGCGTGAGCTGATGACGACACGGGCGCCCGCCTGGAGAAGACCGCGCGCGATCATCATCCCGATTCCTCTGGTGCCGCCGGTGACAAGGGCGTACTTGCCCCTCAGATCGAAAAGCTCTGTGTGCGACGTGAATTGCTGGCCCGCCATTGGTCTCCGTCCCCTTCTGTCGCGGAAGAATGTGCCGAGATGCGTTGTCGGCGCTTCCGAATCGACAGGCTGACAGGCGCCCGGGACGTCCGGGAGTCCCTGGTGATCCAGGTACTCGGAGAACCCCCTTGCCTGGGGCGGTCCGACCTGCTCACACCACGCACGCCCGCCTGGACCGGTTCAGGACTGATCAGCAGGACTCGTCGAACTTCACCGCGTTGAGCGTCACCGGCCGACCATCGAGTCCGGTATTCGCGGCGGGCTGCCGATCATTCCCCTCAGCCACTGGTCGACCACGCATAGGCCCTCGGGCCAACCGGCGCCGCAGCGGCTGCCACATGGCGGTCAAGCACACCCGCGGCGCCACCGCCGACCAAGCGCGGCAGGTGTCGGCCGCGTGCCGGGCCGCGGCGTGTGCGCACTGCCGACCTGACACCCCACTTGGCGTGCTCGACTAACGCCGCCTGGCCATGGTGAAGAGGACCACGGCGAACGCGGCGATGACCACGAGCCAACCCCAAAGCGGCATGTCCTTGTAGGCAGTCCCTCCGTACAGGGCGATGATCACGGCAGCCTCCCAGCGCTCACCGCACGGATGCCCGGACGCGAGATCGACATGCCGCGGCGGATGACCGACGGCACCCTGGTCATATGGCGAGCTCCTCGACAGCCGTCCACCCGCCCTCCCGCACGAGCGGCCGACGAGTGACGGCGCGTGGGCAGATCCTCGCCGGCGCACTCGGCTTGGGCGATTGGCGCGGGAGATCTACCGGAGGGTTGATCTCCTCAAAGACTCCTAAACGATCGCAGCGGAGCCCCTTACCGATCTCGGCAAGGGGCTCCGCTGACGTTCATACCCGGTGGGCGCGGACGGTTTCGAACCGCCGACATCCTCCTTGTAAGGGAGGCGCTCTACCCCTGAGCTACGCGCCCGGGAACGAGTCGACAGCCTACCTTGCCGCAGGCAGTGCCCCGCAAACCCGATCCGGGCCGAGCCAGTCCCGAGCCCGTCCCAAGCCGGGAGAGCCGGGCTGGCCGGAAGAGTCGGGCCCCTTCGGGGGTTAACCCCACCCCCGATCCGGTGGCCGTCCGGATCCTCCCCCTCGGAGCGACTCCGTACGCTCTGACGGAGACGCACAAGATCACAGCCAGGGGGAGCCGTCATGACCATCCGCACCCGCCGCCCACGCACGCCCCGCCCGGCGCGTGTCCTCGTCGCCACGGGTGGGGTGGTCGTCGTCGCGCTGCTCGCCGGGGCGTGCGGTGCCGACGCCGGGGAGGACACCGACCCGGAGCACCGGACCTTCGCCCTGTCGGGGAAGACCCTGACCGTCGACTCCAACGACTCCGCGCTGGAACTCGTCCCGGCCGACGGTGACGCCAAGGGCGTGCGGGTGACCCGGTGGTTCAAGGGCAAGACCGTGCTCGGCGGTGACCCCACGGTCACCTGGAAGATGGACGGGAACCGGCTCACGCTCGACATGAACTGCTCCGGGCTCATCACCGACTGCTCGGCCAGGCACCGCGTCGAGGTGCCCCGCGGCGTCACCGTGACCGTCGAGAGCCAGGACGGCCAGGTCACCGCGGCCGGGTTCCGGGAAGCGCTGAAGGTACGTACGAAGGACGGCTCGGTCAGCGTCAAGGACGCCGGCGGGCCCCTCGACCTGCACAGCTCCGACGGTTCCATCTCCGTCAAGGGTGCCGAAGGACCGCTCGACCTGCGCAGCTCCGACGGGTCCATCCGCGCCGACGGCGTCCGCTCGCGAAAGGTGGCCGTCGACTCCAAGGACGGCTCCGTCCACCTGGAGCTGGTCACCGTGCCCGACCGGATCGACGCGCACAGCAAGGACGGCTCCGTCGACATAGCGGTGCCCGGCAGGAAGGGCGGGACCCAGGTCGCGTACGACGTGCGGACCGAGAGCCACGACGGCTCCGTCGACGTCTCGGTCCCCCGCGACGACCACAGCCCCCACCGCGTGAACGTCCGCAGCGCCGACGGCAGCGTCAAGGTGCACACCGCGAACTGACCGGCCCGTGTATTCGTCCTCAACCGGTGGGAGAATGTGACACCGGGCAGGGCGCACAGCACGGGAGAGGGATAGTGACGGCGACACCTTCGCAGCCGTACACGCCGGACCGACCTCAGACAGGGACAGAAACAGAGGCAGAGGCAGAGGCAGGTAACGGGACAGAGGTAGGGGCGGGAGCCGCCGCGCGGGCTGTGGCAGGGGGTACGGACCAGGGCCGGCCGCGCAGTCGGAGCGGCGGGACCAGTCGGAGCGGCAGCAGCCGTCGGAGCCGCACGAGCCGTCGGAGCCGCACAAGCGGCAGCGGAATCACGCGCCGCCACGAGCGTGGGCCCCTCCGCGACCTCCTCACCCTCGTCACCGCCGTCACCCTCTCCCTGCCACTGCTCGCCGCCACCGTCCCCGCCGCCTTCGCCGGGGGCGGCACGCGGCGCTGGTTCGGCGGGCGCGGCGAGAGCCTGCGCGCCGAGGCGCAGGCCGCCAAGGACGCCGCTGCCGCCGCCTTCTACGAACTGGACACCGCCCAGCGCGACCTGCGCATCTCCGTCGAGACCATCGTCGCCGTCGACTCCTCGCCCGCCGCGCAGCGCACCGTCGCGGACTTCGAGGCGCTCGGGCGCCGTATCGACGAGGTCAGCCACCAGTACATCAGCGCCGTCGACGCCCACGACCTCGACCGGGACGACCTGGACTCCTCCGTCGCCGCCCGCGCGAAGACCGAGCTCACCGCGGCCAAGGACGAGCTGGGCCGGGTCCAGCAGGAACTCGAGCGGTTCCGGCAGGGCCTCGGCCCGCTGCTCGACAAGGCCGAGACCCAGCTGGCGCGGCTCGCCCCGGCCGTGGAGCGGGCCCGCCAGACCCTGCTCGCCGCGAGCAACGCCCTCGACTCCGTACGGGCGGCCGGGCTCAAGGCCGACGACCTCGCCGCCCGGCTCGCCGCCCTCGGCCCTGAGCTGACCAAGCTCAACCAGGGGGCCGGCCGGCACGGCGTACCGGAGACGCTGCAGCGCGCCGACCGGGTCCTTCGCGACGCCGATGCCGTGCGCACCGAGGCCGAGCGGCTGCCCGAGCGCGCCGCCGAGATCGACCGGCGCCTGGTGTCGCTGCGCACCCGCGCCCAGGCGCTGACCACCCGCAGCGGGCAGGTCGAGCCGGTCCTCAGCGAGCTGCGGCGCCGGTTCTCCGCCGCCTGCTGGCAGGACCTTCAGCACGTCCCCGACCAGGCGGCGGACAGCGTGCGCCAGGCCGAGGCCAAGCTGAAGGAAGCGCAGCGGGCACGCGACGAGCAGCGCTGGCCGGACGCCACCGCGCTGCTCTCCACGGTCCGCGCGCTGCTGAACTCCACGGACGAGGCGGTCTCGGCGGCCGGCGACCGGCTGCAGCGGCTGAACGCGGTGGCGAAGGATCCGCAGCAGGAGATCGAGCGCACGCGGTTCGCGATCCGGGACGCGCAGCGGCTCGCGATGGCGGGCCGCCAGACCCCGGAGCCGCGCCACGCCCGCCCGCTGGACGAGTCCGTGGCGCGCCTGGACCGCGCGGTGGCCTCCCTGGAAGGCCGCCACCCCGACTACTGGCACTTCCTGACCGAGACCGAGGCGGTCCGCACGGCCGTGGCGGGCGTGGTGGCGCGGATACGGGAGGAGCGGGGGCAGGGGGCCTGACGGGGTCCGGGCCGACCGCTGCCCGACCGCCGGCCGAGCGAGCACTGGCCGAGTCCTGGTCGAGCCCTCGCCGAGTTCTCGTCGGGGACGACCCGCTCCCCGCGCGTAGGCGCTGTCCGTGCGTGCCGGGCCGCCGGGCCCCGGGGCGGACGACAGAAGACAGACGGCCCGTACCGTCCACCCTCCCGTGGCCGAAACCCCCACCCCCACCGGCTTGAACCACTGTGCGAATCTGGGGGGCATGCGCGACTTTTCCACGGCTCTCCGGACGCGGCGCCTCGTCGCCATCGTGCGCGGCACGGATCCGGACGCCTCATTCCGCACGGTCATGACGCTGGTGGAGTCCGGCGTTCCGCTCGTCGAGGTGTCCCTCAGCGGGGCCGACGCCCTGGGCGTGCTGCGCCGGGCGCGGGCCGAGCTGGGTCCGGACGCCTGGCTCGGCGCGGGCACGGTCCTCACCGCGGACGACGCGCGGCGGGCCGCCGACGCGGGCGCCAACCTCATCGTCACGCCGGGGCTCGGCGCGGGCGTCGACGAAGCCGTACGGATCGGTCTCCCGGTGCTCGGGGGCGTCCTGACGCCGACCGACGTCATCGCGGCCGAGGCGGCCGGGGTGACGGCGCTGAAGATCTTCCCGGCGTCGGCGATGGGCGGCCCCGCGTACCTCAAGGCGCTGCGCGCGCCCTTCCCCGACACGGCGTTCGTCCCGGTCGGCGGCGTGGACGCGGTGGCCGCCGCGGAGTATCTGGCGCTGGGCGCGGTGGCCGTGGGCGTCGGTTCGCCGCTGATCGGCGACGCGGCGGACGGCGGCGACCTGAACGCGCTGCGCACCCGGGCGGCGGAGTTCGTACGGGTCGCGGAGACGGCAGGACGCGCGGAGACGGCCGCCCCCGCACAAGCGGTCGACCTCGCGGAAACGGCCGCCCCCGCACAAGCGGTACGCCGATGAGCACCCCCACCCCCGTCCCCGCCCCCGCCCCCGTCCTCACCCTCGGCGAGTCCATGGTCGCCCTGCGCGGCAGCGGCCCGCTGAAGCTGGGCGGCACGATGAACGTGTCCGTCGCCGGCGCCGAGAGCAACGTGGCCATCGGCCTGGCACGCCTCGGCCACCCCGTCCGCTGGGCGGGCGCGGTCGGCGACGACGAGGCCGGTGAGCTGGTCCTGCGCACCCTGCGCGCGGAGGGCGTCGACGTGAGCGCCGCGACCCGGGACGCCGGGGCCCCGACCGGCCTGATCCTCTTCGAGCCGCGGCTGCCCGAGGTGACCCGGGTGCACTACTACCGTGCGCACTCGGCGGGTTCGCGGCTCGGCGCGGACACGGTCGAGGCCGCCTTCGCGGGCGCCCGCCCGCCGCGCGTCCTGCATCTGACCGGCATCACCCCGGCGCTCGGCCCCTCGGCCCGCGACGCCTGCCGCCGCGCGCTGCGGCTGGCCCGCGAGCACGGCACCGAGGTGTGCCTGGACGTCAACTTCCGCTCCCGGCTGTGGAGTTCGCAGGAGGCGGCCGCCGAACTGCGCACCTGGATCCCGTACGTCGACGTGCTCATCGCCTCCGACGACGAACTCCCGCTGTGCCTCCCGGACCCGGCCCCGGCCGACGCCCCGGCCGACGCCCCGGAGAAGTCCCTCATCGCGCAGGGCGTACGCGAAGTCGTGGTCAAACTCGGCGCGGACGGCGCCGTCGCCCACACGGCCGACGCCGAACTGCGCGCGCACGCCCGCGAGGTGCGGGCCGTGGACGCGGTGGGGGCCGGTGACGCGTTCGTCGCCGGATATCTGTCGGCCCTGCTCGACGGTGCGGACGTGGCGGCCCGCCTGGACCGCGCGGTCACCACGGGCGCGTTCGCGGTGGCCTCCTCCGGCGACTGGGAGGGCGCCCCCACACGAGCCGAACTGGGCCTGTTGGGCGCGGGTCCCGGCACGGTGGTCCGCTGACGGGAGGTCCACCCGGCAGGGATGGCGAGGGGGGCGTCGAGGGCGCCGGCGACGGCGAGGGGGTCGGCGACGGGTTGACCCTCGACTTTGTCGAGGGACCAGAGTGCCGGGTGTGGAGAACGACATGCGCAGCATTGGGGACATGGCCCGCGACAGCGGTCTGGGCGTGAGCGCCCTGCGGTTCTACGACCGCGCCGGTGTGCTGGTCCCGGCCTGGGTGGATCCGGTGAGCGGATACCGCTGGTACGCGCCCGAGCAACTGGAAGAGGCCCGGCTCCTCGCCGGTCTGCGCCGGACCGGGATGCCGCTGGCGGACACCCGGCTGGTGCTGGCCAGTTGGTCCGGCGCGGACACCGATCTGGTACGGAAACTGCTCGGGGCGCACCTGCGCCATCTCGAACGGGGGCTGTCCGAGGCCCGCAGGGAGTTCTCCACCCTCCAAGCGCTGCTCGACCACAGAGAGCACGCACTGCCCGATCACAGGGAGAACGCCATGACCTCGCTCCGCACCGTCACTGCCCGACTGTCCCTCGCCGCACCCGAGTTGGCGGCCGCGCTGGACTCCGTCCGGTTCGCGGCGAGCACCGACCCGGAGCTGCCGATGCTCGGCGGGGTCCTGTTCGACATCGAGGGCGGTACCCTGCACGCCGTGGCCACCGACCGGTACCGCATGGCCGTCGCGCACGCCGCGGTCACGGGCCACGACGGGAGCCGAGTGCAGATCATCGTGCCCACTGCGCTCGCCGACGCCATGCGGGCCCTTTCGGACGGCGAGGGGTCCGTGCGGCTCTCCGTCGAGGGGGGCCGCGTGACCCTGGAGGCCGGGGACAGGCAGGCGGCCGGTCACTGCCTCGACCACGACTTCCCCGACTACCGACGTCTTCTGCCCGAGCCCGGCGAACGCCGCGCGATCCTCGACGTGCCGGCCTTCCGAAGGGCCCTGGAGACCGGTCCCGTCCGTGCCGTCGACGCCGAAGCGGGTGACCTCAGCGTGCTGAGGATGGGGGACGGCGGCGCGGTGACCCTCTGCACCGACGCCGACGACGCCCCGGACCGCGTCGCGGTGAACCGTGCGTTCCTGCTGGACGCGCTGGCCGCGCTGGGCGCCGGGGCCCGGGACCGGCTGATTCTGGAGCTGGGTGCCCCCACGGCGCCGATCACGATCCGCCGCCCCGACGACGAGAGCACCCTCTCGCTGCTGATGCCGGTCCGCATGGAGGACTGACCCGCACCCGCAGGCCCCGTACCCGCCGGACCCGTACCGCCTTCAGCCGCACCGCCTCAGCCGCAGCAACCCCCGCCACAGCAACCGCCGCCGCCCCCACCGGCGCCGCCCCCGCCAGGGGCCGGCGCCGAGGTGGTGCCGGCGACGGACACGGTCGACAGGAGCTTCACCGTGTCCTCGTGGCCGGCCGGGCACGCCGCGGGCGCGGCCGACTCGGCCATCGGGCGGCTCAGTTCAAAGGTGTCGCCGCAGGAGCGGCAGCGGTATTCGTATCGAGGCATGCGCCCAGGCTAGCCGCACGCCCCGCCGCGAGGAACGCCCCGGCGATCTCCTCCCCCGCTGCGACCCCGCGCCGCGCGAGCGCCGTCAGGCCCGGCGCCGTGAAGCCCGTGTCGGCCAGCTCGCCGTGGCCCGGGCGCCAGGAGCGGTCGGCGGCGAGCAGCAGGTCCGCGTCGAGGAGCGAGTCGCCCGCGGCGAGGATCTCCTCGGCGCCGGTCCGCCGCGCGACCTCCCGTACCGCCGCGCTCTTGGTGAGCGGTTTCGGTACGGCGTAGAGCTTGCGGCCCTGCAACGAGACCGTCCAGCCGCGCGGCCCGGTCCACGCGGCGAGTTCCTCGACCCACCGCGCGGGCAGCAGCGCCCGCTCGACGACGAGGTACGCGAAGAGGTCCTCGGCGACGCGCTCCTTGAGCAGCCAGGCCGGGTCCGCGGTGCGCACCAGGTGGGCGCGGACCTCGTCGAGCGAGGCGCACTCCGCGGCGAGCCTGCGGTCGACGGCCGCCCGCCAGCCGGGGTCGCTGACGCCGTCGACGAGCAGGTGCCCGCCGTTGGCGCAGATCGCGAACCGCGGTGCGGGGCCCGGGAGATGGATGCGCCCGTACTGTTCGCGGGTGCGGGTCGTGGTCGGCACGAAGAGGGCGGTGCGGGCCAGCTCGTCGAGGAGCCCGGCGGCGGTCTCGGTGACGTACGACAGCGGCTTGCCCTCGTACACCTCGACGCAGAGCAGGCGCGGCGCCTCGGCGTCCGGCACGGTCAGGCCGAGCGCGGCGGCGGAGTAGATGAGGGTGCGGTCGAGGTCGCTGGCGACGAGCTGCGTCACTGGGCCACCCCCGCCCCGTCCGCAGCGGCGACGGCCCTGCCGTCCGCCCCCGTCGCGCCCCGCGTGTACCGGGGGTGGATCAACCCCACGCAGGTGTACGGGAGTTCGGCGACCTCCTCGACGGGCACGCCCCGCTGCTCGGCGAGCAGCCGTACGTGGTCGAGGTCCGGCCCGGCGCCCGCGCGGGCCAGGACCTTCCACGGCACCCGGCGCAGCAGCACCCGGGTCGTCTCGCCGACGCCCGGCTTGACGAGGTTGACGTCGTGGATGCCGTACTCCTCGCTGATGCGCTCCACGGCGGCCCAGCCCTCCCAGGTCGGCGCCCGGTCGGCGGACAGGAGCTCCTTGGCCCGCGCGTCCACCGCGTCGCCCGCCTCGTCGAAGTGGGCCGCGACGGCGTCGACGAAGGCGCGGGACACATCGGAGCCGACGAGTTCGCGGTAGAACTTCGCGCCGTGGAAGTCGTCCCTGCCGACCAGGTCGGCGCGGAGCACCGTACGCGAAATCAGCCCGGACACCGTCGAGTTGAGGCAGGCGGAGGGGATGAGGAAGTCCTCGCGGGTGCCGTAGGTCCGCACGCACGACCCGGGGTCGGCGAGCACGGCGATCTCCGCGCTGAACCCGACGGGACCGCCGGAAGCCTCGAACTCCCGGACGGCGTCGGCCAGTTCACGGGTGATCGCGCCCTTGCCGGTCCAGCCGTCGACGAAGACGACGTCGGCGGGGTCGTGGTGGGCGGCGAGCCAGCGCAGCGCGTTGGCGTCGATGCCGCGGCCGCGGACGATCGACACCGCGTAGTGCGGCAGGTCCAGGCCGTGCCGGTGGGCGGCCCAGCGGCGCATCAGGACGCCGACGGGCGTGCCCGCGCGGGCCAGCGACACCAGGACGGGGCGCGGCGACCGCTCGGCGAGCACGATCTCGGTGACCGTGCCGACGGCCTGGGCGATACGGACGGCGGACGTGTCGAGGGCGGCGCGGAACAGCTCCTGGTAGCGCTCGCTCGGCTGGTACTCGACCGGCAGCGACTCGGCGTAGTGCGCGCCGCCGCTCTGGATCGCCTCCTCGCGCTCCTCCGTGGGCGCTTCGAGCGTCACGTCCGAGAGGTCCTGGAGCAGCCAGCCGACGTCTTCGGGCGCGTACGAGGAGAAGGCGGGGCCACGGAGTGGCTCGGGCAGCATGGCGGGCCTTTCGGGGACGTACGAGGGGACGACGGCCAGCAGGACGTGTCCGGTGTGCGCGGCCAGCCGGGCCAACAGGCCGTCGGACGCGTGCAGTTCAGGGGTGTCCGCGACCGAGTCGACGACCGCGACGACCGCGTCGAAGCCGCCGCCCGCGACGTTGTACGCGTACCGCGTGCCGGGGCCGTCGGCGGGCGCGTCGTGCGCGGGGAAGGTGAGGCGCGTGCGGATCGCGTAGCCGGGGTCGTCGACGGCGAGCACGGGCGAGCGGGTCGTGGTGGAGAACCGCACCTCCGCCTCCGTGCGGCGCTCCAGTTCCACGCCGAGCGCGAGCGGCGCGTACATCAGCTCCTCGAAGCCGAGGACGAGCACCCGCCGCGCGCCCTGCGGCAGCGCCGCCGCGACCTTCGCCGCCATGCCGGGCAGCGCCGCCTCCAGGGCCCGCCGGTGTGCGGGCGTGAAGCCGTGCCGGCCGCCGTCGGGCACCCCCGCGGGCCAGCCGAGGTCCACCCGGTCGACGGTCCCGGGCTCGGCACGCGGCCGGGGAACCGCGGCTCCCTCGTACTCGGCGACCAGCGCCTGCCCCTTCGCCAGGACACCGTAGGGCAGCCGCACGGTCCCGGACGCCGTGGCGACGAGGTCGACGCGCGCGCCGATCTCGCGGGCGAAGGCGTCGAGGCGGCCGCGGTCCTCGGGTGAGCGCATGTCGACCAGCGCCACGATCACGTACCGCTCGCGCGGGAAACGGGCGTGCAGGGCGCGAATGGTGTTCAGGACCGTGTTGCCGGTGGAGAACTCGTCGTCGACGAGGACCAGCGGCCCGTCCCCGGCGAGCAGCCGCGGGTCCTCGGGCAGCAGCAGGTGCGACGTGGCGTGCGAGTGGGACTCCTCGAAGCCGCCCGCGCGCTCGACGCCCTCGACGGGGCGCCGGGTGGAGTGCAGGCAGGGCGCGAGGACGAGGCCGTCGGCGACCGCGTGGCCGAGGCCGGTGGCGGTCTCCGCGTAGCCGAGGACGACGGCGCGCCGGGCCTCGTCGTCGCCGAGCAGCTCCCGCACCCGCACGCCGAGACCGTGCCCGGCCGCGTACACGACCGACGGGCGCTGCGGCACGTGCTTGCCCAGGACGTTCGACACCAGGAGGTGGGCCCGCTTGGGGTTGCGGCGCAGCGCGAGGCCGAGCATGCCGTGCAGCGCCTCATCGCCGTCGAGTCCGACCCCGAGCCGCTCGGCGACCCAGGTCCCCGACCACACGGGCCTCTCCCGTGTCTCGGGCATCCCCGGTATCCCCGGTGCCTCCGGTATCCCCGGTATCCCCGGCGTCGCGTCTTCAGTCACGTACGTCATGCTCCTTGCGTGCCTTCTCGATGTTCGTCAGCCGGGGATCCCGGTTCATCAGCCGGGGATTCCGGCGGTGAGCAACTCCACGAAGCCGATGTCCTCCTTGGCCACGCCGAAGACCTCGGCGCGGCGCAGGGTCCGCTCGGCCCAGGCGCGGTGCGGCTTCACCTCGTTCATCTTGTTCGTGTACGAGGAGCGCAGGACCCCGCCGCCGCCGCGCTCCGGGCGCAGGATGTCCTCGGCGTCGCTGAACTCCTCGTGGCTGACCACCGAGAGCGCATGCACGGGCAGGACGTGGGAGGGGTGGATGCAGGTCTTGCCCTGCAGACCGTTGGCGCGGTCGAGTTCGATCTCGCGCAGCAGGCCGTCCATGTCGTGTTCGATGAGGGCCTGGCGCAGCTCGTCGGCCCGGCCCTCCAGGAAGGGGCTGCGGCGCAGCTGCGGCTTGAACATCCGCTCCTGGACGCGGAAGTACTCCCAGACCGGTCCGGTCACGGTGAACCCCGTGCCGTCGGCCCTGCCCAGGACGTTGACGACGTCGGCGATGACGGCGGCGACGATCTGTACGTCGTAGGCGGTCATGTCCGGCGGTCTGCGCAGCCCGTACGCCGAGCAGAAGTCGGTGACGCCGAGGCGCAGCGCGAGGACGCGGTCGCGGTACTTGTCGACGGTGCGGGAGATGCCGGCGAGGGTCTCCGCGCGGCTCTCCAGGTGCAGCAGCTCGGGCGATTCCAGGACGGGCATGGCGAAGAGCCGGCGACCGGTTTTTTCGAGCCCTGGTGGCAGGTCGGCCTCGGCGGCCACCATCGCCTCCAGGAACGGAACGCCCCGCTCCTCGGTGAACTTGGGCAGCACGAACCCGGAGAGCAGCCGCACGCCCGTGCCGAGCCTGCGGACCAGGTCGGGTATCTGTTCGGCGGCGCGCACCCGGATGAAGAGCAGCGGCGGCTCCACGTCCCGCGCGGCCAGGTCGGCGAACTGCCGGACCAGGTTCTCCTCGGCGTCGGCGACCTCGGCGTCGTCGATGGAGTCCTCCAGGCAGAGGACCATCGAGATCACGCCACGTCCGGCCTGTTTCATGATGTCGTCGGCGAGCCGGGGGCGGGTGGCAGGACTGTAGAGCGTGGCGCCCAGCGCGGACGCGAGCAGCTGGGGCGGGGAGTCCGCGGTGAAGGCACACGGCTCCCGGTGGAAGAGGCGCTGCCGCACCTCAGGGGCGATGTGCCCGAAATGACGCATGTGACTCCTTGCCTCGTCTGTCTGTCGACGTGGGCCGTTTTGATGTGGCCGGTAATAGTACGTAGAGACGGGTGCCGGGGGTTCCCCGCGGGCATGAACTTCAGGTAACCCGGCCATGTCACACATGCTCACCACACAACCGTCGCACGCTCGCACCACCCGCAGGTCAGGAGCCCGGTGACGCGGTCGGGGCCACAAACCCCCCGCGTTGTCGCACCCGCGCGGGGAAAGGCAGGATGACCGCATGACGCACGCGATGTTGAAGGGGTCGAACGTCCCTCTCGAAGCCTCGGCCGTCCGCGCCGTGCTCCGCTGGACCCCCGGGCAGGGTGTCCCCGACGTCGACGCGTCGGCGCTGCTGCTCGGCGGCGACGGCCGGGTCCGCTCGGACGAGGACTTCGTCTTCTACAACCAGCCGCGCCATCCGGCGGGCCAGGTCTGGCGGCTCGGCAAGAAGCGGGTCGCCGAGGGCCTGACGGACACGATCCAGACGGACCTGGCGGGCCTGGACCCGGCGGTGAACCGGGTGCTGCTCGTCGCGTCGGCGGAGGGCATCGCCTTCGAGCACGTGCCCGCGCTGCGGATCCTGCTGTACGACGCCGCCCTCGCCGACGGCGAGCCGCTCGCCTACTTCGACATCACTCCGCAGACCGGCGAGGAGACGGCGCTGATCTGCGGGGAGCTCTACCGCCGCGGCGAGGGGTGGAAGTTCCGCGCGCTCGGCGAGGGGTACTCCAACGGCCTGGAGGGGCTCGCCTCCGACTTCGGCATCTCCGTGGACGACTCGGACGCCGCCGCTCCCGAGCCCTCCCCCTCGGCCTCCTTCCCGCTGCCGCCGCAGCAGCCGATGCCGCACCAGCCGTCGGGGCAGCCGTCCGCCGCCCAGCACGCCCCGCCCTCGGCCCCGCAGCCCGCCTACGGCTATCCGCCCGAGCCGCCCCGGCACCCGGCGCCCCAGCCCGCGTACGGCTATCCGCCCGCGGCGCCCACGCAGCCCACCCCGATCGTGCAGCCGGCCCCGGTCGCGCAGCCGTCGTACGGCTATCCGCAGCCGGTGACCCCGATGCCGGACCCGAACTTCCGGCTGCCCCCGCAGGGACCGCAGTTCCTGCCCCGCTGATGGCCGGGCCGGGAGCTCCGGGGCCGAACCGGGGGCTCCCGCTCAGCCCACCTTGGACTTGTAGCCCCGGCCCCACTGGAGCCCCCAGCCGTACAGCCGGTCGAGCTCGGCCTGGAAGCCGTAGACGAACTTGACCTCGCGGCGCACGACCAGCTCGTCCTTGACGTTCTCCACGGTGAACACCGCGCAGGACCGGGCCTGCGGCTGGCGCTCGTCCAGGTCGATCTCGATCCGCGGGCCGTTGCTGGGGTAGAGCGTGACCTTCGCGTGCGTACGGTCGAACGCCGGCGTCTGGTCGTAGATGTACGCGAAGACCAGCAGCCGCTTGATGGACTCGCGGTGGTCGAGGTTGATGTAGATCGTCTCGCCGGACGGGGAGCCGAACCGGTCGTCGCCGCTGAGCTTCACGAACGGCGGGGCGTTCAGGTCCCCGAAGAAGCTGCCGAGGGGCTGGACGACGCCCTTGGTGCCGTCCACCAGCTCGTACAGGCAGCCTATGTCCAGGTCGACGTTGACCACGCCCTGCGTGTGCGCCTGCACCACGTCGGGCTGGAAGAGTTTGAAGGGGTGGCGCAGCAGGCCGCTGCCCCTGCTCGGCTTGCCGATGATGTCGGACGTGCGCATCTGCCAGGAGAGGTTGACGCGCAGGTTGCCGGTGGCCGCGCCCTGCTTGGAGAGCGAGACCGTCGGGTGCCGTTTGGTCAGTTCGATGGAGTTGGTGGCGGCGCTGCCCGATTCGAAGTCCATCGAACGCCCACGCCACAGACCGTCCCAGAAGGACATTCCCGCCCCCAAGTGCCCTCGTGCCACTACGAATACCGACGGGGCGGCCATGAGGACATCTCCTCGACGGCCGCCCCGCACAGAGCGTTCCTCACCCTGGCCGCCGTCACACTCCGGGAACCGGAACAGGACAGCTCGGCGAGGGAATCAGCCGGTGTCAGACCCCGGACGAGACCTCGCTCTTCTCACCGGAGCTCCCCTGCCCCTCGGCCGCCGCCATCCGCTTGTTGCGGATCACGGACGAGACGAAGGACCAGGCGATCAGGATGACACCCACGGAGCCGGTGATGACCTCGTGGATCTCGTACTGGATGGTGACCAGGAGGATCACGGCGAGGGCACCGATCGCGTAGTGCGCGCCGTGCTCCAGGTAGACGTAGTCGTCGAGGGTGCCCTGGCGGACCAGGTAGACGGTCAGGGACCGGACGTACATGGCGCCGATGCCGAGGCCGAGCGCCATCAGAACGATGTCGTTCGTGATCGCGAAGGCGCCGATGACGCCGTCGAAGGAGAAGGACGCGTCCAGGACCTCGAGGTAGAGGAACATGAAGAAGGCGGCCTTGCCGGCCATCACGACCGCGGGAACCTTCTTGCCGGTCCGCTTGGCCTCTTCCTCCTCCTCGTGCTCGCGCTCCTCGTCCTCCTCCAGCTTGTTCTCGAAGTAGCCGGAGAGTCCGCCGACCACGAGGTACGTGATCAGACCGGCGATGCCGGAGATGAGGACCGTCTGCGCCTTGTCCACATGCGCGCCGCCGTGCTGGTGGGCGTGGGTGGCGACGGTCATCGCGGAGATCAGGAGCACGACGAGCGCGATGCAGACCGACAGCATGTCGACCTTGCCGAGCTTGGCGAGCGGACGCTCCAGCCAGTTCAGCCACTTGATGTCCCGGTCCTCGAAGATGAAGTCGAGGAAGATCATCAACAGGAACATGCCACCGAAGGCGGCGATCGACGGGTGCGCGTCGGTGACCAGCTGCTGGTAGTGGTCCTTCTCGTTGAGAGCGAGCCGGACCGCCTCGATCGGGCCGATCTTGGCGCTGATGGCGACGATCACGACCGGGAAGACGAGCCGCATGCCGAAGACCGCGATCAGCACGCCGACCGTGAGGAAGATCTTCTGCCAGAAGGCACTCATCTTCTTCAGGATCCCGGCGTTGACCACCGCGTTGTCGAAGGACAGCGAGATCTCGAGGATGGACAGGATCGCCACGACGCCGAAGCCGGTCCACCCCCCGTAGAGCACCGCGGCGACCAAGCCGATCGCGGTGACCGCGAACGACCAGCCGAAGGTTTTCAGAAGCACTGGCTACCCAATCGTGTATGTACGGGCTCCCGTTTAGCGGTCTCCCCCGCGCCGGTCCCCGGCTTTACGAAACGTTGACCCCGAAGTCTAGAGCGATGCCGCGCAGTCCTGACGCGTACCCCTGTCCGACTGCACGGAACTTCCACTCGCCCCCGTACCTGTACACCTCTCCGAAGATCATCGCGGTCTCCGTCGAGGCGTCCTCGCTGAGGTCGTAGCGCGCGAGCTCCTGACCGTCCGCCTGGTTCACGACGCGGATGAACGCGTTGCTGACCTGGCCGAACGTCTGCCCCCTGTTGTCCGCCTCATGGATCGAGACGGGAAAGATGATCTTGTCGCAGTTGGCGGGCACCTTGGAGAGGTCGATCAGCAGCGACTCGTCGTCGCCGTCCCCCTCACCCGTGAGGTTGTCACCGGTGTGCTCGACGGAACCGTCGGGACTGGTGAGGTTGTTGTAGAAGACGAACCACTCGTCGCCGAGGACCCGGCCCGCGTTGCACAGCAAGGCGCTGGCGTCGAGGTCGAAGGGGGCGCCGGTGGTGGAGCGCGCGTCCCAGCCGAGGCCGACGAGGACCTGGGTGAGGTTGGGTGCGGCCTTGGAGAGGGAGACGTTGCCTCCCTTGGCGAGTGTGACGCCCATGGTGATGGTCCTCCCCGAGGTGACGAGAGCAGGGGCTCCGGGGTGCCGGAAACCCCCGGGCCCCGCGGTGGCGGGGGCCCTGGGTGATGAGCGCGTCCGGCGCCGCACTCGTGTGGGTGCGGCGCCGGACGGAGAGCGGGATGCGCTCGGCTCAGACGTTGACGCCGAAGTCCTGCGCGATGCCGCGCAGGCCCGAGGCGTAACCCTGGCCGACCGCGCGGAACTTCCACTCGGCGCCGTGGCGGTACAGCTCGCCGAAGACCATCGCGGTCTCCGTCGAGGCGTCCTCGGAGAGGTCGTACCGCGCGATCTCGGCGCCGCCCGCCTGGTTCACGACGCGGATGAACGCGTTGCGCACCTGGCCGAAGGACTGCTGGCGGGTCTCGGCGTCGTAGATGGAGACCGGGAAAACGATCTTCTCCACGTCGGCGGGGACCGCGGCCAGGTCGACCTTGATCGCCTCGTCGTCGCCCTCGCCCTCACCGGTGGTGTTGTCACCGGTGTGCTCGACGGAACCGTCGGGGCTCTTCAGGTTGTTGAAGAAGACGAAGTTCTGGTCACTGCTGACCTTGCCCTCCGCGTTCGTCAGGATCGCGCTGGCGTCGAGGTCGAAGTCCGTACCGGTGGTGGTGCGGACGTCCCAGCCCAGGCCGACCAGAACAGCGGTCAGGCCGGGTGCCTCCTTGCTCAGCGATACGTTGCCGCCCTTGCTGAGGCTGACTCCCACGAGTCCTCCCAATTGGTGTCCAGGGGCGGGGAGCCCCAAGCGTTGCGTTGCCATCGGATCAACGTCTGGATCCTAGTGACCGGTTCCCGGCCGCGCGCGGAATCGAAGTTCGCTCAGAGCGTTTCGAGCGCGGTGACGTACTCGCTCAGGTCACGCGCGTCGGGCAGGTCGTTGACGACACTCCAGCGCACCACGCCCTCCTTGTCGATGATGAAGGTCCCGCGCACCGCGCAGCCCTTCTCCTCGTCGAAGACGCCGTAGGCGCGGCTGACCTCGCCGTGCGGCCAGAAGTCGGAGACCAGCGGGTACTCGAGGCCCTCCTGCTCGGCGAAGACGCGCAGCGTGTGGATGGAGTCGTTGGAGACGGCGAGCAGCTGGGTGTCGTCGTTGACGAATGTCGGCAGCTCGTCGCGGAGCGCGCACAGCTCGCCGGTGCAGACGCCGGTGAACGCGAACGGGTAGAAGAGCAGCACCACGTTCTTCTCGCCGCGGAAGTCGGCGAGCCGCACGGTCCGGCCGTGGTTGTCCTTGAGCTCGAATTCCGGGGCCTTGGTGCCGGTCGCGATTCCAGCGAGCGCCATGACTACGCATCCCTTCGACGGGGCCCCTCGGGTGGGGCCGATCGGGTGACATACACCCTACGTCCGGCGATCTCCGCCCCCGCGCACGCGTGAGGCCCCCGCCGACACCGGTCGGTGGGGGCCTCACGATCGTTCTCCGGCTCAGTGCCGCTCATGGGCCGTGCGGGCCCGGCGCTCTCTCGGCCCGCGGCCTAGCGCTTCTTGGCGGCCGCCTTCGGCGTGACCAGGCGAGTGCCGCTCCAGTCCTTGCCGGCGTTCGTGCTCTTCGTCTGGGACAGGCCGGCGGTGGTGGCCGCTTCGCCGATCTCGCTCGGCTCGACGTACCCGTCACGACCGGTCTTCGGAGTCAGCAGCAGAATCTGGCCGCCCTCCTCCATGTACGCGATGGCATCCACCAACGCATCAGTCAGGTCCCCGTCGTCCTCACGGAACCAGAGCACCACGGCATCAGCCACGTCGTCGTACTCCTCGTCGACGAGCTCTGTGCCAGTGGCCTCCTCGATGGCCTCGCGGAGCTCCTGGTCGACGTCGTCGTCGTAGCCGATCTCCTGGACCACCTGGTCGGGCTGGAAACCAAGCCTTACGGCCAGGTTCGTCTCCGCGTGGTCCGCGGTCGCGCTCACGGATTGCCTCCTGATCATGTTTTTGGGAATGCCTGTCAGCCACGCGCGTGCGCGGGGCGTTGGCCGTAGTCCACACGGGCGGGACGGATCGCGCAAGTACCCAGCCGTCGAGACCGCCGAAACGGTGACGTTCCCGACCGTGTCGCCGCAACTGTCGCCACATCCGTACGAGACCGAACGGCTCTGCGAAGCGGCTAGGCAGGATGGGCGTATCGTTGCGATTTGGGCCGAGCCTACCCCAGGGTCGCCGGATGAACGTCTCGGTTACCTATCGGTAGACATGACGTGCGCCTTCACGAGGTACACGATGGGGAGCGGTGCACGGCCAGGCAGAACCCCAGGCGAAAGCCCCGACAGCGAAGGAACAGCGTGGCTTCCGGATCCGATCGCAACCCGATCATCATTGGCGGCCTGCCGAGTCAGGTCCCGGACTTCGATCCCGAAGAGACCCAGGAGTGGCTCGACTCCCTCGATGCCGCGGTCGACGAACGCGGCCGTGAGCGGGCCCGCTATCTGATGCTCCGGCTGATCGAGCGCGCACGCGAGAAGCGCGTCGCCGTGCCCGAGATGCGCAGTACGGACTACGTCAACACGATCGCCACCAAGGACGAGCCGTTCTTCCCCGGCAACGAGGAGATCGAGCGCAAGGTCCTGAACGCGACCCGCTGGAACGCCGCGGTCATGGTCTCCCGCGCCCAGCGTCCCGGCATCGGCGTCGGCGGCCACATCGCCACCTTCGCCTCCTCCGCCTCCCTCTACGACGTGGGCTTCAACCACTTCTTCCGCGGCAAGGACGAGGGCGACGGCGGCGACCAGATCTTCTTCCAGGGGCACGCGTCCCCCGGCATCTACGCCCGCGCCTTCCTCCTCGACAGGCTCAGCGAGCCGCAGCTCGACGCGTTCCGCCAGGAGAAGTCCAAGGCGCCCAACGGCCTCTCCTCGTATCCGCACCCGCGGCTGATGCCGGACTTCTGGGAGTTCCCGACCGTCTCCATGGGTCTCGGCCCGCTCGGCGCGATCTTCCAGGCGCGGATGAACCGCTACATGGAGGCGCGCTCCATCGCCGACACCTCCAAGTCGCACGTCTGGGCGTTCCTCGGCGACGGCGAGATGGACGAGCCCGAGTCGCTCGGCCAGCTCTCCATCGCCGCGCGCGAGGGCCTGGACAACCTCACCTTCGTCGTCAACTGCAACCTGCAGCGCCTGGACGGCCCGGTGCGTGGCAACGGCAAGATCATCCAGGAGCTGGAGTCGCAGTTCCGCGGCGCCGGCTGGAACGTCATCAAGCTGGTCTGGGACCGCAGCTGGGATCCGCTGCTCGCGCAGGACCGCGACGGCATCCTGGTCAACAAGCTGAACACGACGCCCGACGGGCAGTTCCAGACCTACGCCACCGAGACCGGCGCCTACATCCGCGACCACTTCTTCGGCGAGGACCAGCGGCTGCGGTCCATGGTCGAGAACATGACCGACGACCAGATCCTGCACCTGGGCCGCGGCGGTCACGACCACAAGAAGATCTACGCGGCGTTCTCCGCGGCCAAGGCCCACAAGGGCCAGCCGACGGTGATCCTCGCCCAGACGGTCAAGGGCTGGACCCTCGGCCCGAACTTCGAGGGCCGCAACGCCACGCACCAGATGAAGAAACTGACGGTCGACGACCTCAAGGGCTTCCGCGACCGTCTGCACATCCCGATCACGGACAAGCAGCTGGAGGACGGCGCCCCGCCGTACTACCACCCGGGCCGCGACTCCGAAGAGATCCAGTACATGCACGACCGCCGGCTGGGCCTCGGCGGTTATGTCCCGACCCGTGTCGTGCGCGCCAAGCCGCTTCCGCTGCCTGAGGACAAGGCGTACGCGGCCGCGAAGAAGGGCTCGGGTCAGCAGTCGATCGCCACCACCATGGCGTTCGTCCGCATCCTCAAGGACCTCATGCGGGACAAGGAGATCGGCAAGCGGTTCGTACTGATCGCGCCCGATGAGTACCGCACGTTCGGCATGGACGCGTTCTTCCCGAGCGCGAAGATCTACAACCCGCTCGGCCAGCAGTACGAGGCCGTGGACCGCGAACTCCTGCTCGCCTACAAGGAGTCGCCGACCGGTCAGATGCTGCACGACGGCATCTCCGAGGCGGGCTGCACGGCGTCCCTCATCGCCGCCGGGTCGGCGTACGCCACCCACGGCGAGCCGCTGATCCCGGTGTACGTCTTCTACTCGATGTTCGGTTTCCAGCGCACCGGCGACCAGTTCTGGCAGATGGCCGACCAGCTCGCGCGCGGTTTCGTGCTCGGCGCCACCGCGGGCCGCACCACGCTGACCGGCGAGGGCCTGCAGCACGCGGACGGTCACTCGCAGCTGCTCGCCTCGACCAACCCGGCCTGCGTCGCCTATGACCCGGCCTTCGGCTACGAGATCGCGCACATCGTCAAGGACGGCCTGCGCCGGATGTACGGCCCCGACAGCGAGGACGTCTTCTACTACCTCACCGTCTACAACGAGCCGATCCAGCACCCGGCCGAGCCGGACGACGTGGACGTCGAGGGCATCCTCAAGGGCATCTACCGGCTCAAGTCCGGTGCGCAGGGCGCCGTTCCGGCCCAGATCATCGCGTCCGGCGTGGCGGTGCCGTGGGCGGTCGAGGCCCAGCAGATCCTGGCCGCCGAGTGGAACGTGAAGGCGGACGTCTGGTCGGCGACCTCCTGGAACGAACTGCGCCGCGACGCGGTGGAGGTGGAGCGGCACAACCTCCTGCACCCCGAGGAGGAGCAGCGCGTCCCGTACGTCACGCGCAAGCTGTCCGGCGCCGAGGGACCGTTCGTGGCCGTCTCCGACTGGATGCGGAGCGTCCCGGACCAGATCTCCCGCTGGGTGCCCGGCACGTACCAGTCGCTGGGTGCGGACGGCTTCGGCTTCGCGGACACGCGCGGTGCGGCCCGCCGCTTCTTCCACATCGACGCGCAGTCGATCGTGGTCGGTGTGCTGACCGAGCTGGCCCGTGAGGGCAAGGTCGACCGCTCCGTCCTGAAGCAGGCGATCGACCGCTACCAGCTCCTCGACGTCACGGCCGCCGACCCGGGCGCGGCCGGGGGCGACGCGTAGCGAACCGTGTGACGCGTGAGGTCGCGCGTCATGTGCGGGTGTCTCGTCCGGAGGGCGGCGGCAGGCCTTGGGCCCCGTCGCCCTCCGGCGTTTGCGGTCCGGGGCCATCTAGGGTCTTTCGTCTGGCTCAGGCTGGATCAGGGAGCGGGGTCTGGTGCCGTGCATCGCAAGGCGGAGGAGGGCGGCATGGCGGAGCCATGGCAACCGACGACAACGCGGCGAGGCGCGGTGCCAGGGCCCGCGAGCCCGGCCTGAGCCAGACGAAAGGCCCTAACGCTCCCAGACCTTGAACGCCCGTACCCGATAAGGCGATGCGGGGGCCCATGTCCCGCTGCCGGGGTAGGTGTTGAACTCGCCGGTCTCGGCGCACTCCGCCGACTGGTACACGGTGACCGGCCGTCCCGTGCGGTTGGCGAGGGCTTCCGCGCTGCCCCCCTCCGGCAGCGCGACGCAGCTCTCGATGTCGATGTCCGCCAGCTCGTACACATGCCGGGCGCCCCGGAAGTCGGCCTGCTCCCAGAGGCAGAGCTCGCCCGTGGCGCAGCCGCGGAGTGTCGGCGGGGCGGTGGCTCCCGCGTGGGCGGGGGTGAGGACGACCGCGGCGAGTGCGGCCGCCGCGACGGTCGTGATCGTCTTGATGGGCACGGACTTGTGCGTGGACTTGGGCGCGGGCATGGGCGTGGACGTGGACGTGGGCGTACGCATGGTCGTAGGCATTTCTTCAACCCCCGTGTGGCGTGGCGCAGTTGTCCGCACGTCGCTCGACGCGGTGGCCCGTGCCGTGCTCGTGCGGATCTTCTTCCTGCACTGTGGACCCGCCCGCCGGGCCGTCGGAAGGGGTACGCCCGCGCCTCACCCTGATAGGCGAAAGCCCCCCAGGTTGTCCCTGAGGGGCTTTCCCTGACATCGGCGTCCGGTGGCTCAGATGTGGCCCACGCCCGCGCCCGCCTCGGCGTTGACGCCGCGCTTGGTCAGGAACGCGACGAAGACGGCGACCACCGCGACGCCGGTGGCGACCAGGCAGGCCAGGCCCATGCCCGACATGAAGGTGTCGTGCGCGACCGAGGTGATCTGCTCGGCGACGGACGGCGTCGCCTTCGGCGGCACCGGCGCCACACCGACCTGGACGGCCTCCGCGGCCTTGTCGAGCTGGGCCTCGCTGAGCGGCGGAAGCTTCGCCTCGGCCCACTTGTCGGGCAGCTCGCTGTCGACCTTCGACGCCATGACGGCGCCGAGGACGGCGGTGCCGAGGCTGCCGCCGATCTGCATCGCGGCCTGCTGGAGACCGCCGGCGACGCCGGACAGCTCCATCGGGGCGTTGCCCACGATGACCTCCGTGGCGCCGACCATGACGGGCGCGAGGCCGAGGCCGAGGAGCGCGAACCAGAGCGACATGAGGCCGCTGCCGGTGCCCGCCTCCAGCGTGGACATGCCGTACATGGCGACGGCCGTGCAGAGCATGCCGCCCGCGAGCGGGATGCGCGGGCCCATCTTGGTGATCATCGCGCCCGCCAGCGGGGAGCCGACGATCATCATGCCGGTGAGCGGCAGCAGGTGCAGACCGCTGTCGACGGGGCTCATGCCGTGCACGTTCTGCAGGTAGAAGGTGACGAAGAAGAGCCCGCCCATGAAGGCGATGGCCATGAGCACCATCAGCACGACGCCGGCCGACAGCGCCACGGAGCGGAACAGCGCCAGCGGGATGAGCGGTTCCGCGACCTTGGACTCCCACACTGCGAAGAGCGCGAAGCTCAGCACCGAGGCGCCGATGAAGGTCCACGTCATGCCGTCGCCCCAGCCCCACGCGGGCGCCTTGATGAGGGCCCAGACCAGGCAGAACATGGCCGCCGAGAGCAGGACGATGCCGACGACGTCGAAGGACTTCGGCGCGTTCTCCGCGCGGTGGTCGCGGAGGATCACCAGGCCGAGGACGAGGGCGATGACGCCGACCGGCACGTTGATGAAGAAGACGGACTGCCAGCTGACGTGCTGGACGAGGAGGCCGCCGAGGATCGGGCCGCCGGCCGTGGAGGCGCCGATCACCATGCCCCAGATGCCGATGGCCATGTTGAGCTTCTCGGCCGGGAAGGTGGCGCGCAGCAGGCCGAGCGCGGCGGGCATCAGCAGGGCGCCGAAGAGGCCCTGGAGCACGCGGAAGGTGACGACCAGCGCGATGCTGTCGGACAGTCCGATGGCCCCGGAGGCGGCGGCGAAGCCGACCACGCCTATGAGGAAGGTCTGCCGGTGGCCGAAGCGGTCGCCCAGCTTGCCCGCGGTGATCAGCGCGACGGCGAGCGCGAGGAAGTAGCCGTTGGTGATCCATTGGACGTCCGCGAAGGTGGCGCCCAGGTCCTTCTGGATGGCCGGGTTGGCGATCGCCACGATGGTGCCGTCCAGGGCGACCATCATCACGCCGATCGCGACGGCGAAGAGCGTCAGCCAGGGGTGGCCGCGGAGCCCCTTGGCCGGGGCCGGAGCGGAGACGGGCTCCGGCGCCTCGTCCGCCTTGTCGACGGTGGTCTGACTAGTCATGCGTTCGAGATTAGTGACAGCCTCTGACAGTTGACAAACCATTTCACAAGTCGGTAACTGTCACGTGGCTCACAGGTATGGTGAACTGGGCAAACGGCAGGAAAGAGGACCATGGCGTGAAGACCACGCGGCAAGCGACCGACGCCGCGGCGGCACGGTCGGAGACCCTGGAGGGCGCCCCCTCCGGGTCCACCGGTCCCGGCCTGCGCGAGCGCAAGAAGCAGCGCACCCGGGACGCACTCCTGCGCGTGGCACTCGAACTCTTCACGACCAAGGGGTACGAGGAGACGACCGTCGACGAGATCGCCGAGGCCGTCGACGTGTCCCAGCGCACGTTCTTCCGGTACTTCGCCAACAAGCAGGAGGCCGCCTTCGCCGTCCAGGAGATGGTGGAGGCGCGGTTCGTGCAGGCGGTGCGCGACCGGCCGGCCCACGAGGACCCGATGACGGCGCTGCGCGGCGCGGTCCTCGGCGCCTGGCAGGCGATGGGCCAGTCGATCGAGGAGGTCGTCCCGGTCGAACTGCACATGCGCACTTACCAGATGATCGAGTCGACCCCCTCCTTGCTCGCCGTGCACCTGCGGCGCTCCATCGAGACGGAGGACGTGGTCGCCCGTGTGATCGCCGAGCGCGAGGGGCTCGACCTCGACACGGACCCCCGCCCGCGCGTGGCGGTGGCCGCCTTCAGTGGCGTCATGCGGGTCACCGGGCGGCTCTGGGGGGCGGGCCAGGACGCCAGCGTCGAGTCGATCCGCGACCTCACGGAGACCTATCTCGACCATCTGGGGCCCGCGTTGGCGGCGGACTGGCACGCACCCCAATCGCACACGGGTGCGGAAGCGTCACCCAACCCGCGGGGCGCTTCCGCGCATTGAGCGATATGAGGCGCACCCTGAGTTACTGTCACCTCTGCCTCATACGTGCGACCGTTACCTACGGAGCGTGACGGCGGACCCAATGTGCGTCCGCTTTGCCTCAATTACCCGTCAAGAAACGTGATCTGCCTCACGCGATGCACGGTAAACATCACGGTTCTCCTAGGGTGTTCCGTAGTGACTTCCTTCGACTCATCGCCTCAACTCAACGCCTGGCGCGCTCTGCTTGCGCTCGCCGTCGTGTTCGTCATGCTCGCCACCACCGGCTGGACCGCCGTGCGGCACAACCAGGGTGACGCCTCCCCGGTCGAGGCCTCGCGCTCCGCGTGGGAGCACGGGCACATCGGCAAGCGCGCGCTGCCCGACGCCGACGCTCCGGCCGGCCGGCTGGCGCGCTTCTTCGCCTCGCTCGACACGCAGCAGCGCCACCGGCTCGCCGCGCGCTATCCCCTTGCGGTCGGCAACATGAACGGCGCTCCCGCCGACCTCAGGTACCGCGCGAACCGCATCGCCCTGGGGAAGGCCCGCACGATCGAGCGTCGGCGCATGCACGACGACCGCCTCTCCCCGCTGGGGAAGCAGGAGGCCGAGCGCCGGATGAAGCGGTTCGGGGTCATGATGCGTCCGGGACGCCAGGTCATCGCGTTCGACCCCATGGGATCCGGGCGGATGGCAGAGGTCTTCGGAGACCTCGACAAGGCCCGCCGCGTCTCGGTGATCGTCCCCGGCGTCGACACCAACGTGCTGACGTTCGAGCGGACGTTCAAGAAGTACTCCGCTCCGGTGGGCATGGCGAAGTCGCTCTACCGCGAGGAGCACGCCGTGGCCCCCCGCGCGCGTACCGCCGTGATCGCCTGGGCCGACTACACCGCGCCCGCCGGGATCGGCGTCGACGCGGCCACGGCCATGCGGGCCGAGGACGGGGCCACGCGGCTCGAGGCCATGGTGCGCGGCCTGCCCGGCCGCACCCCGGTCGCGCTGTACTGCCACAGCTACGGCTCCGTGGTGTGCGGTGTGGCCGCGCGGACGCTGCCCGACCGTGTCACCGACATCGCCGTGGCCGGCAGCCCCGGCATGCGCGCCGACACGGCCTCGCAGCTGGGTACGGGGGCCCGGATCTGGGCCACCCGGGACGGCGACGACTGGATCCAGGATGTCCCGAACATGGAATTCGGCGGGCTCGGCCACGGCGCCGACCCGGTGTCCGGCGGCTTCGGCGCGCGCAGGCTCTCCGCGGCCGGCGCGCGGGGGCACACCGGCTATTTCGAGCCGGGCACGGAGAGCCTGCGCAACTTCGCAGAAATCGGTACCGGCTCGTACGACGGGGTGCGATGCGCGAGCGACGACAACGCCTGCCGGAAGGGTTTTTCCGGCATGGCGGCGGCCTGACGCGCGTAGAAATCGATGAAACAGCGGCCCGCAGCAGGAGGGACGGAGGAGCTCGTGCCGCCTACGATGAGCCGCATGGGTGACGTACTGGCCGGATTTCATGCCGCCTGGGAGTTTCAGTCCGACTCCGTGCTCATCCGCTTCGAACGGGGAATCCGCACACCGAAGCTCTTCCAGGCCCTCGGTGAACGGCGCATCCCGCATGAGGCGATCGCGGCGGTGACACTCTCTCCCGGCAAACGCGGGACCGTGGTCCTGCATGCCGTGCCGAGACCGGGCGCCGATCCGCTGATGGAGGCGGCGGCGGGGCAGCTCAAGGACGGCTGCGACCCGTACCGTCTCGTGCTGCCCGCCGAGCGGGAGACGCTCGCCGAGTACTACGCGGACGAGCTGCGGGCGCGGATCACCGCGGACGACGGCGAGCCCGCGGACGGGTACCTGGTGGCCCCGCCGGAGGCTCCGCTGCAGTTCAAGGCGTACGACGGGAAGGCCTCCTTCGACGGCAAGACGGTGTCGTTCCGCTGGTTCTGGACGGGCGCGTCGTCGGCGAAGTGGAAGGCCGGGGACCAGAGCTTCCTCGTCACGGACCTGAACGGCATCGAATGGCGCTCCCCGGAGGTGTTCGAGGGACATCTGCGGCTGCTGCGCCGTGAGACCCCCGTGGCGCAGCCCGGCCAGGCCGACCAGGACCCCGCGGCCGTGGTCTTCGGGCTCGGTTACGGGCCGGTCCACGAGTCGCTGCCGTTCGCCGCGTCGGTCCTCGCGGCGGTGCGGGCGTCGGGCCCGGCCGCGCACGGTGACGGGGTCGCCGCGAGCGTCTCCGCGCCGCCGTCCGTGCGCCGCGATCCGGCGGACATCGCGGACCGCATCCGCCACCTGGGCGAACTCCATCAGTCGGGGCTGCTCACGGACGACGAGTTCACGATGAAGAAGGCCGAGCTGCTCGCGGAGCTCTGAGGTCTCAGGTCTGGGGACTGGGGTGAGGTCTGAGCCCAGTGGTACGTGTGTGAATTCTGGGGCTGCTGGTGATACCCGCGAGCGGAAGTCATACCCGGGTATGAGCCGGATTCCGGCTCCCCGGTATGACGTGCCGGCGAGGGCCCCGACCCTACGCTGATCGGGCCATGAGCAGCGCATCGACATCTTCCGCCGCAGAGCCCCGCCGTCCCGCGCCCGAGCCGGACGGACACCCGGGGCCCCTCCGCCGTGCCGCCGCGACCGTCCGCGACGGGCTGCGTGCGACGGGGACAGCGCTGTGGGAACCCACGCCGTCGACCGACCCGCTGCTCGCGCACGACCCGCGTCGCTGGGTGCGGAGGCTGCCCGTCCTGGTCGCGGCCGGTTTCATCGCCATCCTCATCCCGGTCACCGTCCGGGTGCTCACCCACGACTACGGCGTCAACGGCGCCATGGCCGGCGCGCTGGGGGTCGCCCAGTCCGCGCCGCTGCTCCTCGCGGTCACCCGGCCGCTGCGGGCCTGGTGGATCGTGCTCGTCGCGGACGTGGCGGGGGCCGTCGTGACGATGGCCGCCGACCCCGGCCACCTCGCCCCGTGGACCGCCGTGACCATCGTGGGATACCTGGTCCTCTGCTGTGCGCTGGCCCTGCGGGAGGGCAGGCGCACGCTCCTCGGGGTCTGGCTGGTCACCGTCGTCGCCGGGCTGGTGCTCGGCGCGTTCCGCGGCGACGCCAGCCAGGACACCGGTCTGGTCCTGACCGTGCTGAGCGGGGTCGTGCTACTGCTCGGCACGCTGCTGCGGGAGCGCGCGGAAGCCCGGCGCAGACTCGTCGAGCAGGAGACCATCAGCGAGGCCGAGCGCGCCCGGCGCACCCTGCTCGAGGAACGGGCCCGCATCGCAAGGGAGTTGCACGACGTCGTGGCGCACCACATGTCGGTGATCACCGTGCAGGCCGACTCCGCGCCCTACCGGCTACGGGGCCTGCCCGCCTCGGCCCAGGAGGAGTTCGGGGCCATCGCGACCAGTGCGCGGGAGTCGCTGACCGAGATGCGGCGGCTGCTCGCGGTGCTCCGCAGCGAGGACGCGCACGGCGAGCGGGCACCGCAGCCGGGCCTCGACCGCCTGCCCCACCTGGTCGAGGCGACAGCGCGCGCGGGCATACCGATCGACCTGTCACGCCCCGAGTTGGCGATCCTGCGGCAGCTGGCCGAGGTGACGCCCGCCGTGGACCTGTCCGCGTACCGCATCGTCCAGGAGGCGTTGTCGAACGTGATGCGTCACGCGCCGGGCGCACGCACCGAGATCACCGTGACGCTCGACTCCACGCATCTGCTGGTCCTCGTGGTCAACGGCCCGCCGACGGAGTCACCCGGTCCGCTGGTGGAGAGCGGGGGCACCGGTCACGGCCTCGTGGGCATGCGCGAGCGCGTACGGTTGGTCGGCGGCACGGTCGACGCCGGCCCGCTTCCCGACGGCGGTTTCCGGGTGGCCGCCCGACTTCCCCTCGTCCCGAAGGGCTCCGGCACCGCATGACCATTCGCGTGATCATCGTCGACGACCAGTCCATGGTGCGGGCGGGGTTCGCCGCGCTGCTCGCGGCGCAGAGCGACATCGACGTGGTGGGCGAGGCGCCGAACGGCAAGAAGGGCATCGAGCTCAGCCGCGGCGCTCACCCCGACGTGGTGCTGATGGACGTCCGCATGCCGGAGCTGGACGGACTCTCCGCCGCCCGCGCCCTGTTGGACCCGCCGCCCGGTGTGGTGCACCGGCCGAAGGTCCTGATGCTCACCACCTTCGACGTGGACGACTACGTGTACGAGGCGTTGCGCGCCGGAGCCTCCGGGTTCCTGCTCAAGGACGCGCCGCCCGCCGATCTCATCTCGGCGGTACGGGTGGTGGCGGCCGGCGACGCGCTGCTCGCGCCCTCGGTGACCCGTCGGCTGATCGCCGGCTTCGCCAAGCAGCGGACCGCCCCGCGCCACCAGTCGCTGCGTCTCGGTGGTCTGACGGAGCGTGAGACGGAGGTGCTCGCGCTGATCGCGCGTGGCCTGTCCAACAAGGAGATCGCCGAACATCTGGTGCTCGCCGAGCAGACGGTGAAGACCCATGTCGGCCGGGTGCTCAGCAAGTTGGACCTGCGGGACCGGGCCCAGGCGGTGATCTTCGCCTATGAGTCGGGACTGGTCACGCCGGGCGAGCAGTAGCCGCCGCCATCCGCTCCCACGCCGCCCGCTGGGACGCGGCCTGCTAGGACGTGGCCCGCTAGGACGCCGCCCGCTCCGACGCCGCACGCTCCGCGGCCCGTTCCGACGCGAGCCTGTCCGACACCGCCCGCTCCGTCACCCTGCCGGCGCCCGCGTACACGTCGATCTTGTAGTCAAGGACGGCGAGGGTGCCCTGCAGCTCCGCGATGCGGTCGCGGACGTCCCGCCGGGTCTGCTCCAGGAGTTCCTGCCGGTCGGCGAAGGTGTGCTCGCCCGCGCGCACCAGTTCCGCGTAACGGACCATGTCCGCCACGGGCATCCCGGTCAGCCGCAGCTTGCCGACGAAGGCGAGCCAGTCCAGGTCGCGGTTGCGGTAGCGGCGCTGGCCCGTGTGGGAGCGGTCGATGTGCGGCATCAGGCCGATCCGCTCGTACCACCGGAGCGTGTAGGCGCTCAGGCCGGTGTGGGCGGCGACCTCGCTGATCGTGTAGTGGTCCTGGCCGTCCGGACTCGGATGCCCGGCGACCACCGAGGCGCAGACGTCCACGCGGTCGGCGGGGCGGGTGGGCGCTGCTCCGGCCTCCGTCACCGTCGCCGGCATACCTGTCACCGTCGTCCCGGTCTCCGTCACCGTCGTCCTGGTCTCCATCACCGTCATGGCCCTCACGCTAAAACCTTGGAGTGGACTCCAAGCAAGCAGATCCGGGGAAAATCGCGAGACGTCTCAGCCCGTGGTCACTACCGTCCGGGACATGAGCCTTGTACGCCGTGCCACGCCAGAGGATGCCGAAGAACTGATCAGACTGCGGCAGGTGATGATCGACTCGGTCTTCGCCGCCCGTTCCGGGGCCGAGTCCGACACCAGCTGGCACGCCGAGTCCCTGGTGACCCTGCGGCGCAGGCTGCGGGAGCCGGAGGGGGACTTCGCGGCGTTCGTCGTCGATCACCCGGAGCGGCCAGGCGGGCTGGCGGCGCTGGTGGTCGGGACGATCGAGTACCGGATCGGGCGGGTGGGCAACGCGCACGGCCGGGTCGGCCATGTCTTCAGCGTCGCCACCGACCCGGACCAGCGGCGCAAGGGGCACGCGCGGGCCTGCATGGAGGCGCTGCTCGACTGGTTCCGCGCGCGGGGCACGGGTCAGGTGGACCTCAACGCCTCGGCCGAGGCGGAGCCGCTCTACGTGGCGCTCGGCTTCGTGCGCAAGCCCGACCCCTCGATGCGGCTGACCCTGTAGGGCGCATAGGCTCGGCCCCATGCGAAGCCTGGCGTTGATCGAAAACTGGCCGGTCCCCACCGCTGCCGCCGCCGTCGTCCGTGCGGACGGCACGCAGGTCGGGGCACACGGCCCCACCGACCGGCGGTTCTCCCTCGCCTCGGTCACCAAGCTCCTCGCGGCGTACGCGGCCCTCGTCGCGTACGAGGAAGGCGCCGTCGAGCTCGACGAGCCGGCCGGGCCCGAGGGTTCGACGGTGCGGCATCTGCTCGCGCACACCAGCGGGCTCGCGTTCGACGAGCACCGGACGACGTCGGCGCCGGGCACGCGGCGGCTCTACTCGAACGCCGGGTTCGAGGTGCTCGGCGACCACATCGCCAAGGCGACGGACATTCCCTTCGCGGAGTATCTGCGCCAGGCGGTCCTCGAGCCGCTGGGCATGACGTCCACCTCGCTCGAAGGGGACCTGTCGCCCGCGAAGGACGGGGTGTCGACCGTCGACGACCTCGTGCGGTTCGCGGCGGAGGTGCAGGCGCCGCGGCTGCTCGACGTACGGACCGTGGCGGCGGCGATGAGCGTGACGTACCCGGGGCTGAAGGGCGTCCTGCCGGGGTACGGGCACCAGAACCCCAACGACTGGGGGCTCGGGTTCGAGATCCGGGACGCCAAGTCGCCGCACTGGACGGGGAGTTCGTCCTCGCCTCGGACGTTCGGGCACTTCGGGCAGGCGGGCACGTTCCTGTGGGTCGACCCCGACGCGGGGGCCGCCTGCGTCGCCCTCACCGACCGGCCCTTCGGACCGTGGGCCGCCGAGGTGTGGCCGCCGTTCACCGACGCGGTGCTCGCCGAACTGCGCGGCTGAGCGCCCGCCCCGTACCCGTATACGAAAAGCTGCGCCCCGTACCCCTGCGCCAGAAGCCCCGCCCCACCCCTGCACGGTGTCCGCTACGCGGTGTCCGTCATCTCCCAGAGCAGGAGTTCCGCGGCGTCCGCCGCCACCGCTTCCAGGCCCCGCTCCCCGGTGATCCGCGCCGAGTCCCCCGGACCGAGGCGCTCGCCGGCCAGGTCCAGGGCGCCGCGCACCACGTGCACGTACACGAAGGGCGCGTCCGGGATGCCGAGCTGCTCCCCCGCCGCCGGCCTGCGGACGTGGAGCAGCGCCCCCGCGCCGGGAACCGCGTACGGGGTGGAGTCGGCGATGCCGCGGACCACCTCGTAGGACGGGTCGCCGCCCGGGGTGCGCGGGGCCAGCCACATCTGGACGAAGACGAGCGGCGCCGGGCCGTCGTTGCGCTCCACGTGGCGCACGCCGCCCGCGGCGGAGAGGTGCTGCACGTCGCCGCGGCGCACCACCGTCGCGTGGCCCGTGGAGTCGCGGTGGGTCAGCTCGCCCTCGGCGACCCACGTCACGATCTCCGTGTGGCTGTGCGGGTGTTCGTCGAAGCCGGAGCCGGGCGTGAGGTGCTCTTCGTTGCAGGCGAGGATCGCGCCGAAGCGGAGGTTGTCCGGGTCGTAGTGCGGCCCGAAGGAGAGGGCGTGGAAGGACGCGATGCCGGCCGCGGTCTCCCCGCCGCGGTACCGGTCGTCGGAGCGCCGTACGTCGATCACGCACCCCACGGTAGGCCCTGTCCGGGCCCCGGCACCGCATGTCCCCGTCCCGATGAGGCAGTCTTGTCCCGTGCCCGAACCTTCAGCGAACGAATCCCACCAGGAGTTCCCCCAGGAGTTCCGTCAGGAGCCGCACCGGCAGTCCGCTCAGGACGCCCGGCGGGCCCACGCCCACGCCGCGACGCTGAAGCGTCTGGAGAAGTCGTCCGGGAGTCTCGCGGCGCAGGCCATCGCGCGCATGGACGAGACGCTGTCCTGGTACCGGGCGATGCCGCCGGAGAACCGCTCCTGGATCGGTCTCGTCGCGCAGGCCGGCATCGCCGCGTTCACCGAGTGGTTCCGGCACCCGGACGCGCCCCAGGCCATCTCCACCGACGTCTTCGGGACCGCGCCGCGCGAGCTGACCAGGGCCATCACCCTGCGCCAGACCGTGGAGATGGTGCGCACCACGATCGAGGTGATGGAGTCCGCGATCGACGAGGTGGCGGCCCCCGGGGACGAGTCCGTGCTGCGCGAGGCGCTCCTCGTCTACGCGCGTGAGATCGCCTTCGCCACCGCTCAGGTGTACGCACAGGCCGCCGAGGCACGCGGTGCCTGGGACGCCCGGCTCGAATCGCTCGTCGTCAACGCGGTGCTGTCCGGCGAGGCCGACGAGGGCGCCGTCTCCCGCGCGGCCGCCCTCGGCTGGAACTCCCCCGAGCACGTCTGCGTCATCCTCGGGACCGCACCCGACGGCGACAGCGAACTCACCGTCGAGGCCATCCGCCGCGCCGCCCGGCACGCGAAGCTGCAGGTCCTGACGGGTGTGCTCGGCGACCGCCTGGTCGTCATCGCGGGTGGCAACGACAATCCCCTGCACGTGGCGAAGTCCCTGATCGGGCCGTACGCGGCCGGGCCCGTGGTGGCCGGCCCGATCGTGCCCGACCTGCTCGCCGCGACCCGTTCCGCGCAGGCCGCGGCCGCCGGGCTCAAGGCCTGCGCCGCCTGGCAGGACGCGCCGCGCCCCGTCCTCGCGGACGATGTGCTGCCGGAGCGCGCGATGGCCGGGGATCCCGCAGCGCGCGACCAGCTGGTGGAGGAGATCTACAGACCGCTGGAGGAGGCGGGCTCCGCGCTCCTGGAGACGCTCAGCGTCTATCTGGAACAGGCGAGCAGCCTCGAAGGGGCGGCCCGGATGCTCTTCGTCCACCCCAACACCGTGCGCTACCGGCTCCGACGTGTGACTGACGTCACCGGCTGGTCGCCTTCCGATGTGCGCTCCGCGTTCACGCTGCGCATCGCGCTGATCCTGGGGCGGCTGGCCGACGGGGATCCCCAGTCGTAGGGGTTTTGTCGGCCTCCTACAATTACCCCGGCTGTTCTTCGTCCCTGTCCCCACGGGCGGGCCCCACCGTCCACAAGAGAGAGTGTAAGAGTGCTCGTACTCGTCGCTCCCGGCCAAGGCGCTCAGACGCCCGGCTTCCTGACCCCCTGGCTCGACCTCCCCGGTGCTGCGGACCGCATCGCCGCCTGGTCCGACGCCATCGGGCTCGACCTCGCCCACTACGGCACCCAGGCCGACGCGGACGCGATCCGCGACACCGCCGTGGCCCAGCCGCTGCTGGTGGCCGCCGGTCTGCTCTCCGCCGCGGCACTCGGTGACATCACGCCCGGCGCCGTCGCCGGACACAGCGTCGGCGAGATCACCGCCGCCGCGTACACGGGTGTGCTCACCGACGACGCCGCCCTGAAGCTCGTGCGCAAGCGCGGCCTGGCCATGGCCGAGGCCGCCGCCGTCACCGAGACCGGCATGGCCGCGCTGCTCGGCGGCTCCCCCGAGGTCACCGTCCCGCACCTGGAGAAGCTGGGCCTGACCCCGGCGAACGTGAACGGCGCGGGCCAGATCGTGGCCGCGGGCACCCTGGAGCAGCTCGCCGCCCTCGCGGAGGACAAGCCCGAGGGCGTCCGCAAGGTTGTCGCCCTCAAGGTCGCGGGCGCGTTCCACACCGAGCACATGGCTCCCGCGGTGGCCCAGCTGGAGGAGGCCGCCAAGGGCCTCGACCTCGGCGACCCGCGATTCCCGTACGTCTCGAACCGCGACGGCAGGGCGGTCGACGCCGGCGCCGACGTGATCACGCGCCTGGTCGGTCAGGTCGCCAACCCGGTCCGCTGGGACCTGTGCATGGAGACCTTCAAGGAGATGGGCGTGACGGCGCTGATCGAGGTGTGCCCCGGCGGCACCCTGACCGGTCTCGCCAAGCGCGCGCTGCCGGGCGTCAAGACGCTCGCGGTGAAGACCCCCGATGACCTCGACGCGGCCCGCGAGCTCGTCGCCGAGCATTCCTAGCCGAGAGCGACAAGGAGCCGTAGCGCATGTCGAAGATCAAGGCCGGCCAGGGCCACCCGTACGCACGGATCATGGGTGTCGGCGGCTACCGTCCCACGCGCGTCGTGCCGAACGAGGTCATCCTCGAGACGATCGACTCGTCGGACGAGTGGATCCGTTCCCGCTCCGGCATCGCGACCCGCCACTGGGCCTCCGAGGAGGAGACCGTGGCCGCGATGTCCGTGGAGGCCTCCGGCAAGGCGATCGCCGACGCCGGCATCACGCCCGAGCAGATCGGTGCCGTGGTCGTCTCCACCGTCTCGCACTTCAAGCAGACCCCCGCCATCGCGACCGAGATCGCGGACAAGATCGGCGCGGGCAGGCCCGCCGCGTTCGACATCTCCGCGGGCTGCGCCGGCTTCGGCTACGGCCTGACCCTCGCCAAGGGCATGGTCGTCGAGGGTTCCGCCGAGTACGTCCTGGTGATCGGCGTGGAGCGGCTGAGCGACCTCACCGACCTGAGCGACCGGGCGACGGCGTTCCTCTTCGGTGACGGCGCGGGCGCCGTGATCGTCGGCCCCTCCAAGGAGCCGAAGATCGGCCCGACGGTCTGGGGCTCGGAGGGCGACAAGGCCGGGACGATCAAGCAGACCGAGAGCTGGGAGGCGTACCGCAACGGCACGCTCGACAAGTTCCCGGCCATCACGCAGGAGGGCCAGGCGGTCTTCCGCTGGGCCGTGTTCGAGATGGCGAAGGTCGCCCAGCAGGCGCTGGACGCGGCCGGAATCACCGCGGACGACCTGGATGTCTTCATTCCGCACCAGGCCAACGAGCGGATCATCGACTCGATGGTGAAGACTCTGAAACTGCCGGAACACGTCACGGTCGCCCGTGACGTGCGCACCACCGGCAACACCTCGGCCGCCTCGATCCCGCTCGCAATGGAGCGGCTCCTGGCGACCGGCGAGGCGAAGAGCGGCGACACCGCGCTCGTCATCGGCTTCGGGGCGGGTCTCGTGTACGCCGCCACGGTCGTTACCCTCCCCTAGGCACTCCGTCCGGACCATCCGGTCCGTACGGCTGTAAACCACCCTGCCGCTCCTGCGGCGGGCGCCACACCCTCTGGATACACAAGAAGGAGCGCCGACATGGCCGCCACTCAGGAAGAGATCGTCGCCGGTCTCGCGGAGATCGTGAACGAGATCGCCGGCATCCCGGTCGAGGACGTCCAGATGGACAAGTCCTTCACCGACGACCTGGACGTCGACTCGCTGTCCATGGTCGAGGTCGTCGTCGCCGCCGAAGAGCGCTTCGACGTCAAGATTCCCGACGACGACGTCAAGAACCTCAAGACGGTCGGCGACGCGACCAAGTACATCCTCGAGCACCAGGGCTGATCTGCCCCGTGCTCTGTCGCCACCCGGCGGTGGCGCCGCTGATCCCCTCAACACCGTGGAGAATTTTCCTGTGAACTCGACCAATCGCACCGTGGTCGTCACCGGTATCGGCGCAACCACACCGCTGGGTGGCGACGCAGCGTCGACGTGGGAGGGCCTGCTCGCGGGCCGCTCCGGCGTCAGCGCGCTGGAGCAGGACTGGGCAGCCGAGCTGCCCGTCCGCATCGCCGGCCAGATCGCCGTCGAGCCCGGCGAGATCATCCCCCGCCCGCAGGCCCGCAAGCTGGACCGGTCGGCGCAGTTCGCGCTGATCGCGGCCAAGGAGGCCTGGGCGGACGCCGGCTTCACCGCGAAGGCGGGCGAGGACACCTCGGTGGACCCGCACCGTCTGGGCGCCGTCATCGCCTCCGGCATCGGCGGCGTGACCACGCTGCTCGACCAGTACGACGTGCTCAAGGAGAAGGGCGTACGCCGCGTCTCCCCGCACACCGTGCCGATGCTGATGCCCAACTCCCCGGCGGCCAACGTCGGCATCGAGCTGGGCGCCCACGCGGGCGTCCACACCCCGGTGTCGGCCTGCGCCTCGGGCGCGGAGGCCATCGGCTACGCGATCGAGATGATCCGCACCGGCCGCGCCGACGTCGTCGTCGCGGGCGGCACGGAGGCGGCGATCCACCCGCTGCCGATCGTCGCGTTCGGCAACATGATGGCGATGTCCAAGAACAACGACGACCCGCAGGGTGCCTCGCGCCCCTACGACGCGGACCGCAACGGCTTCGTGCTCGGCGAGGGCGCCGGCGTCGTCGTCCTCGAGTCGCAGGAGCACGCCAAGGCCCGCGGCGCCAAGATCTACGCGGAGGCCGTCGGCCAGGGCATCTCGGCCGACGCCCACCACATCACGCAGCCCGAGCCGTCCGGCAACGGCATCGCCGCGGCGCTGCAGAACCTGATCGACACGACCGACCTCAAGCCCGCCGAGATCGTGCACGTGAACGCGCACGCGACCTCGACGCCGCAGGGTGACGTCGCGGAGATCAAGGCGCTGCGCAAGGCGTTCGGCGACGACGTGGACCACATGGCGATCGCCAGCACCAAGTCGATGACGGGTCACCTGCTCGGTGGCGCGGGCGGCGTGGAGACCGTGGCCACGGTCCTCGCGCTCAAGCACCGCATGGCCCCGCCGACGATCAACATCGAGAACCTCGACCCCGAGGTCGACGCGGACGTCATCCGGGACGAGGCCCGTGCGCTGCCTGAGGGCCGGATCGCGGCGCTGAACGACTCGTTCGGCTTCGGCGGCCACAACGTCGTCCTGGCGTTCCGGACCGTCTGAGTCCACCCGCACGCACGCGAAGGGGCCCCACCACCCGGTGGGGCCCCTTCGCATTGCCTGCGAGCAGGCGGGCGTCAGACCACCTGGTGGAGCCACCGCACGGGCGCGCCCTCACCCGCGTACCGGAAGGGTTCCAGCTCGTCGTCCCAGGGCTTGCCGAGGAGCTTGGCGAGCTCGGCCTCCAGGTCGCTCTCGCCGCGCTGCGAGCGGGCGAGCGCGGCGCGCAGCCGGTCCTCGGGGATCAGGATGTCGCCGTGGATGCCGGTGACGGCGTGGTAGATGCCGAGCTCGGGCGTGGCGCTGTACCGCTCGCCCTCGGCGCTCGCGCAGGGTTCGGCCGTGACCTCGAAGCGCAGCAGGTCCCAGCCACGCAGGGCGGAGGCGAGCTTGGAGGCGGTGCCCACCGAGCCCTGCCAGGAGAATTCGGATCTCCAGGTGCCCGGCGCCGCGGGCTGCCTGATCCAGTCGAGGCTCACGCGCGCGCCGAGCACGCCCGCGACGGCCCACTCGACGTGTGGGCACAGCGCGCGCGGAGCGGAGTGCACGTACAGAACTCCACGTGTCGTCACCGGGACCTCCAGTGTGGGTCGAGGTTCGCCTTCCCCAGCGGCCTCGCGCCCGTGCCGAGCAGTTTTCCCAAATACTAGATAAACCTGGGAAAAGGGGACAGATGTGACGTGATGTAATTTAGCGGAACCACTGCAGCGGGGCGCCACCGGGTGGACACCCGCCCTGTCGCTGCCGTGACAGCGACAGGCCCGGCGGCTACGGGGCCGAGGCTACCGTGCGGCGGCGCAAGGAGTGTGACGTACCGTCGGTCCGAAGGCCAGGAAACGCCGACCATTCACCCGGCGGGGCGCAACCCCGGCCGCGCGCACGACGTCACGTTGAACGACCGAGGGGAGCAGGGATGCACAGTCGCAGGCGCCGCTCGCGTGCCGTGGTCGCGTTCGCGACCGCGGCCCTTCTGTGCGGCGGGGCGCTCACCGCGTGTGACGCGCAGGGCGGCAACTCGCCGGCGCCGGGTTCGCCCGGCCACGCCAAGCCCTCCCCCTCACCCACCCCCGTCTGGGACACCTCGCCCCGCTCGGTGGCCGCCGTCGGCGACTCCATCACCCGTGGCTTCGACGCCTGCTCGGTGCTCTCCGACTGCCCCGAGGCGTCCTGGGCGACCGGCACCGACAACGAGGTCGACAGCCTGGCGACCCGGCTGCTCGGGAAGACACGGGCCTCCTCGCACAGTTGGAACCACGCGAAGACCGGGGCCCGGATGGCGGATCTGACCCGGCAGGTCGAACAGGCCGCCGCCGAGCGGCCGGAGCTGGTCACGGTGATGACGGGCGCCAACGACGCCTGCCGCCACTCGGTCTCCTCGATGACGCCGGTCGCCGACTTCCGCGCCGACTTCGAGCGGGCGATGCGGGCCCTGCGCCGCGAGCTGCCGAAGGCCCAGGTGTACGTGGCGTCGGTGCCGGACCTGAAGCGGCTCTGGTCGCAGGGGCGGACCAACCCGCTGGGCAAGCAGGTGTGGAAGCTGGGCATCTGCGCCTCGATGCTGTCCGACCCCGATGACCTGGACGCCGCGGCGACCGAGCGGCGGGCGAGGGTGCGGGACCGCGTGGTCGCGTACAACGACGTCCTGGAAGAGGTCTGTGACCAGGACCGGCGGTGCCGGTACGACGGCGGTGCGGTCTTCGACTACCGCTTCGACGGCGACCAGTTGAGCCACTGGGACTGGTTCCACCCGAGCAAGAACGGCCAGGCGAGGCTCGCCGAGATCGCCTACCGCAAGGTGACGGCGCGCAAGTCGGCGTCGTAGCTCCCTCGTCCGGGCCGGGCGCGACCGGCCCGGCGTAGGGTCTCGATCATGCGCAGTGAACTCTTCGGGACGCTCCCCGACGGCACGCCCGTCCACCGCTGGACCCTGGAACGGGGCGGGGTGCGGGTGCGCGTCCTGACGTACGGCGGGATCGTGCAGTCGGCGGAGGTTCCGGACGGATCCGGCGGGGCGACACCGGTGGCGCTGGGGTTCGGGGGCCTGGAGGGGTATCTGGCGCACCCGGGGCCCTACTTCGGGGCGCTGGTGGGGCGGTACGCGAACCGGATCGCGGGCGGCTCCTTCACGCTCGAAGGGCGGACCTTCCGGCTCGCGCGCAACAACGGGCCCAACGCCCTGCACGGCGGCGAGCGCGGCTTCGACCAGCACGTGTGGGACGCGGAGCCCGCCGGTGGACACGGGGTGCGGCTCTCGCGGGTCTCCCCCGACGGCGAGGAGGGCTACCCCGGGCGGCTCGCGGTCGCGGCGACGTACACGCTGGATGAGGCGGGCGCGCTGCGGATCGCCTACGAGGCGACCACCGACGCCCCGACCGTCGTGAACCTCACCAACCACACGTACTGGAACCTGGCGGGCGCGGACGGCGGGAGCGACGCGCTCGGCCACGAGGTGCGGATCGCCGCGTCCCGGATCACGCCCACGGACGCCGACGGGATTCCGACCGGGGCGTACGAGGACGTGGCGGGGACGCGGTACGACTTCCGCGCGGCGGCCGGCGCCGGGCCCGGCTACGACCACAACTACGCGCTGGACAAGGGGGTCACGGCGGCGCCGGTCGAGGTGGCTGCGCTGCGCGACCCGGGCTCGGGCCGGGTCCTGACGGTCTCGACGACCGAACCGGGGCTCCAGCTCTACACGGGCGACCACTTCGCGCCGGACCTGCCGTTCGCGCCCTGCGCGGGGATCGCGCTGGAGACGCAGCGCTTTCCCGACTCCCCGAACCGGGCCGGGTTTCCCTCCACGGTGCTGCGGCCGGGTGAGGTGTTCGCGTCGGAGACGGTGTACGGCTTCTCCGTGACGTGAGTCCCATGGGGGGCGGTGGTCCGGCCGGGCGTCAGGCGACCACCGTCTCGCTCAGGCGGCGGTCCGTGAGGGAGTGGGCGGCCTCCACCTCGTACCGGCCTTCCCGGTAGGCCCACGCGCCGGCGGTCTCGTCCCAGGTCTCGAAGGCGCGGCGCGGGAGTTCGACGGTCACCTCGGCCGTCTCGCCGGGTGCCGCCTGGGCGAGTGCGAAGCCCGCGAGGCGGCGGGCCGGGCGGGTGCCGTCCTGGTGGGCGGGGGCCAGATAGACCTGGACGACCTCGCGGCCCGCGCGCTCCCCGGAGTTGCGGACGCGGACAGTGACGGTGGTGCCCTCGACGTGCAGCGACTCGTACGTCCAGTCGGTGTAGCCGAGGCCGTGGCCGAAGGGGTACGAGGGTGTGGCGCCCGCCTTCTCCCAGGCCGCGTAGCCGATGAACACGCCTTCGGAGTACGCGAGTTCGCCGTCCTCGGGGGTGACCTGGCTGACGGGGGCGGACGCGAGGTCGCCCCAGGTGGTGGGGAGCCGGCCGCCCGGCTCCTCGACGCCGAGCAGGACGTCCGCGAGCGCGGCGCCGCCCTCCTGTCCCGGGAACCAGCCGAGCAGGATCGCGGCGACCTCGTCGCGCCACGGAAGTTCCACCGGGGCACCGGAGTTGACGACCACGACGGCCCTGGGGTTGGCCGCGGCCACGGCGCGCACCAGGTCGTCCTGGCGCCCCGGCAGCCGCAGGTCACGCCGGTCGAAGCCCTCGGACTCGACGCGTTCGGTGGTGGAGACGACCACGACGGCGGTGTCGGCGGCACCGGCGGCCTCGACGGCCTCGGCGATCAGCTCGTCGGGGTCGCGCCGCGGGCCGAGGTGGACGAGGGAGAACATGACGGCCGGCAGTGGCGCCGCGGACTCCTTGCCGCGGGTGTGGCGCAGGGAGACCTCGACGGTCCTGCCCGCGGTGAGCGTCACCTTGCCGCGCTCGACGGGCGCGCCGAAGAACGCCTCGAAGGGGTCGGCCCCGGACTCCATCCGCTGGACGTCGTCATAGAGCGTCTCGCCGTCGACGGTGAGCGTGAAGGCGCCGAGGCCGCGCGTCCCGAACGCGTGGTCGCCGCTCTCGCGCGGGGTGAAGGTGCCGCGCACCTCGACGCTCGCCAGGGTCTCGTGGGTGACGCCCTCGGGCAGGTCGTCGCCGATCCACTGGACCTGGCCGGAGGGGAGGCGGCCCTCGCCGAGGACGGCGCCGTCGGCGTCGCGGCAGACCGCGTGGAGCGCGAACCCCTGCCCTGCGGGGGCGAGTTCGTCGCTGGGGTCGGCGCCGACGGAGTACGAGAGGGCGCCCTCGGGCAGGGCGGCGGTCAGGCCGTCGAGCGGGGAGACGACGTGCGCGGGGAAGACGGTAGCGGAGCCGCCGCCGAGGATGCGGGCGTCACGGGCGGCGGCGCCGCTGAGGGCGACGGTGGGGGTGTCTGTTTCCCTTCCACCAGTGCCGGTGAGGGGCAGGGTCCGGTTCTCGTTGCGCACGAGGACGAAGGCGCGGCGGGCGACCTCGCGGGCCAGCGCCTCGCCGTCGATGGCGGCGGGCAGGTCGCGCGGGGCGACGGCCGGCTCGGCGCCGTCGAGGGCGCCGGTGCGGGCGGCGAGGCGCAGGACGTTGCGGACGGCCGCGTCGACGCTCTCCTCGGCGACCTCGCCCGCGCGGACGGCGGCGGCGAGCGGTGCGCCGTACACGGTCCCGGGGCCCGGCATCGCGAGGTCGAGGCCGCCCTCGACGGCGCCGACGGTGGAGCGGGCGGCCATCCAGTCGGAGACGTTGACGCCGTCGAAGCCCCATTCGCCGCGCAGGACGCCCTGGACGAGTTGGTGGTGCTCGGTCATCGTCACGCCGTTGACCTGGTTGTAGGCGGTCATGATGCCCCAGGGGCGGGCGTTCGCGACGATCGCCTCGAAGGGCGCCAGGTACAGCTCGCGCAGGGCGCGCGCGGAGACCTTGTTGTCGACGGTGAAGCGGTCGGTCTCGGCGTCGTTGGCGACGAAGTGCTTGACGGTGGTGCCGACGCCGCCGGACTGCACGCCTCGCACATAGCCGGTGCCGATGACGCCCGTCAGATACGGGTCCTCGCTGTACGCCTCGAAGTGCCGGCCGCCGAGCGGGGAGCGGTGGAGGTTGACGGTGGGGGCGAGGAGCACGTGGACGCCCTTGCGGCGGGCCTCCTGCGCGAGCAGCGCGCCCACGCGGTGGGCCAGGTCCTGGTCCCAGGTGGCGGCGAGCGCGGTCGGGGACGGCAGGGCGACGGACGGGTCGTCGGCGGTCCAGCGGACGCCGCGCACGCCGATCGGGCCGTCCGACATCACGAGGGGCCGCAGGCCGATCTCGGGCAGGGCGTGCAGCGACCACATGGTGCGGCCGCCGAGCAGGCGGGCCTTGGCGTCCAGGTCGAGCGCGGCGAGGGCGGCGTCGACGGCGGCGTCGCGTCGGGTGCGGGCGTGGTCGTCTTCGGTGGGTTCGGGTCCCGCCATGGGGTGCCTCCTCGTTTCCGTTCGGTTCGGTTCGGTTTGGTTCCGGTCCGCGTCTGTGGGGCGGGCGCGCCCTTCCATCGTGCGGGCTGAACCTGTAGAGGAGTAGGTTTTGTTATGGTCCCGTTACCTAAACATGTCGTACGGTCCTCCGGGCGAGGACGTACGGAAGGGGCACGGCCATGGTGGCGACGGCCAGGGGCGAGGAGCGGCGCGCGGAGATTCTGCGGGCGGCGTTCGAGGTGATCGCCGAGCGCGGGTACCGGGGCGCGAGCCTCGGGGCGGTCGCGGAGCGGGTGGGGCTCACCCAGCAGGGCCTGCTGCACTACTTCCCCACGAAGGAGGCGCTGCTGGTCGCCGTCCTGGAGGCCCGCGACCAGTGGGACGCGGTGCCGGGCGGCGAGTGGCGGCTCGATCTGCTCGGCTCACTGGTGGAGTACAACGCGATGCGGCCCGGACTCGTGCAGACGTTCGCCGCGTTGCTCGGCGAGAGCGTGACGGAGGGGCATCCGGCGCGGGGCTTCTTCGCGGGGCGGTATGCGGCGGTGCGGGGTGCTTTCTCGGCGGTTTTGCGGGCGGAGTACGGGGAGCGGTTGCCGGGGGGGCTTACGCCGGAGGCGGCGGCGGTGTTGCTTGCGGCGGTGATGGACGGGTTGCAGTACCAGTGGCTTTTGGACCCCGGCTCGGTGGATATGGCGGGGGCATTTCGGGACTTTCTGCGGTTGCTGGACGTGGAGGGTGACGTGCACTAGGCGGGTGGGGGTTCTTTGCGCAGTTCCCCGCGCCCCTTATCTGGGGGCTGAGGTCCGTCTTTGGCGTGCGGGCCGGTGGGTTTTCTTGCGCAGTTCCCCGCGCCCCTATCCCCCGCCGTCCCTGACAGTCTCCCTGCTGGCCCGTGGGGGTTGCTCGTGCCGTTCTCCGCGTCCCTTACGGGGCGGTGGGGTGGGCAGCGCCGGAGGTGCCGTTTTAGGGGCGCGGGGAACTGCGCGATCAACCCCCACCGGCCGCAGCCTTAAGAAACCACCCCCTTACGGGGCAGCGGCGTGGGCCGCGCCGGAGGTGCCGTTTTAGGGGCGCGGGGAACTGCGCGACCAGCCCCCACCGGGCCGCAGCCGAAGAAACCACCCCCTCACGGGCGATGCCCGTTTAGGGGCGCGGGGAACTGCGCGACCAGCCCCCACCGGGCCGCAACCGGCAGCGCGCCGAGCCACCCCGCACCGGGGCCACCGTCACGTGGAGGGCCGGGCCCGGATGTGGGGGACCGCTCGGGAGATGTCCTCCGTGGCCACCGCCGGATCCGTACACGCCGACCTGAAATGGTCAAGCACCGCCTCCATCACCGGGAGCCCCGCGACCCCCGTCGCGAGGGCGACGTCCTTGACCGCCAAGTCATTGGCGAAGTGCACACCCTTCGCGAAGGCCCGGGCAACCGCACCACCGAGCGGCCCCGCCGCCAACGCCTCCCGCGCCGTGTCCTCCGCGAGCTCCAGGGAGTCCGCGAGCTTCATGGCCTCGGCGACCAGGGCCACGCCCCCGAGGACCGCCGTGTTCACGACGAGCTTGAGCGCGGCGCCGGAGCCGAGCACCCCGGTACGGGTGACCGGACCGAAGCGGGCGAGCACGTGCTCGACGGCCGCCGCGTCGCCGCCCGCGAGGATGCCGAGCCTCCCCTCGGCCGCCTTGTCCGTGCTGCCCATGACGGGGGCGTCGACGAGGGTGACACCGGCCGGGACGCGGTCCGCCAACTCCCGCACGGTCTCGGGCCCGACGGTCGACATCTCCACCCAGTACGAGCCGGCGCGCAGCGCGGGAAGGACGGCGTCGGCGACCTCGCGTACGGCGTCGGGGCCCGCGAGCATCGTGATGACGACGTCGGCGTCGCGCACCGCCTCGGCGGGGCTCGCGGCGGCCGTGGCGCCCGCTTCGACGAGGCGCTCCGCCTTCTCCGGGGTACGGTTCCAGACGGTCAACGGGTGCTCGGCCGCCAGGAGTTGACGGGCCATCGGCTCGCCCATGTGGCCGAGGCCGAGGAATGCGATCTTTTCCATGCGGTCGACGCTAGGCCCGGCGCCGTCATGCGACAAGCGAATGTCTAGCATGCGGGCCATGCCGAACCCGCATGCCACACACGGGCCCACCACCACACCCCCGGCCCCCTCACCCCCGAACCCGGCACCCCCGGAACTGTCGACCGTCTGGCTCCGCACGTTCCTCGACGTGGCCCGGCACGGTTCCTTCACCGTGGCCGCGCGGGAGCTGGGGTGGACGCAGTCCGCGGTGTCGCGGCAGATCTCCGCGCTGGAGGCGGCGCTGGGCGGGGCGCCGCTCTTCGACCGGTTGCCGCGCGGGGTACGGCCGACCGCGCAGGGCCGGGCGCTGCTCCCGCACGCGCAGGACATCCTGTCCCGACTGAGCACCGTGGGGCGGGAGTTGGCGGCCCTGCGGGACGCGTCGGGCGGGCCGCTGCGGGTCGGGGCGTTCGCGACGGCGGACGCGGGGCTGGTGCCGCGGGCCATCGCCGGGTTCCGGGCCCGTCACCCGGGCGTGGTCCTGACCCGCGAGGAGGGCCTGACGCCCGCCCTCCTGGCCCGCCTGGCGGAGGGCGAACTCGACCTGGCGGTGGTGTCGTCGACGGGCGGCGCGCGGCCCGGCGAGGCGTACGACCTGCACCATCTGCTCGACGAGGAGTTGTACGTCGCCCTGCCCGCGGGCCACGCGCTGTCGACCGAGCCGGAAGTGTCCCTGCCTCAACTCGCCGCCGAGGACTGGGTGTCGGGCACCCGCAACGGCGAGCGCGCCCTCCTCGACCCGGCACTCCGCCACGGCTTCCGCCCGCGCATCGCCCACGTCGTCGCGGAGTGGACGGCCAAACAGGGCTACGTCGCGGCGGGCCTCGGCGTGACCCTGGTCCCCGCACTCGCGGCGGAGGGCGTACGACCGGACATCACCCTGGTCCCCGTACGGGACGAGGGCCTCCCCGCCCGCGCGGTGTACGCGGCGACCCCCAGAACCCTGACCCCGACCCCCGCGACGTCCCCGTTCCTGGCGGCGCTGCGCGTGGCGGCGGGAAAAGTGGGCTAGGCGAGCCGCGCTCGGGCCGCATCGTTCGTGCGGACGTGGAGGTGGCCCTCACCCGGGTAGTCGGGCGGGAACGGCGACAGTACGGAGTCCAGGACGTACCCGCACTTCAGGGCCGTACGGCAGGAGCTCGTATTGGCGACGGTGTGGAGGAGTTCAAGGCGGCCGGCCGGCGTCAGGTGCGGTGCGGCGAGCGCCCAGCGCGAGAGGGCTTCCAGGGCGCGCGGGGCCACGCCCTTGCCCCGGGCCTCGGGCACGGTCCAGTAGCCCACCTCCGCGGCGGCACCGGGCCGCGCGCTGTCGGGCACGACCTTGAGCAGCACCTCGCCGACGAGGCGTCCGGCCACGTCATCGCCGCCCGCACCCCGGTCCCCCGCCTCGGTCATGGTCATGGTCACGGCGAAGTTGAACCGGGTGCCCGCGGACCACGCCGCGCCCTGCTCGTCGATCCAGCGGCGCGCGTCGGCCGTGCTCGCCAGGTTCGTCGTGATCCAGCGGCGCAGGTCCGGGTGGCGGTGGGCCGCGAGGAGTGCGGGGGCGTCGCCGGGGCGCCACGGCCGCAGCGTCAATCCCGGTGCGGAGAGGGCGAGTCCGTCAGCGGTCGGTGTCTCGGCCACATGGTCTCTGCTCCTGTTCTGCGCCGGCTGTCCTGCGCCGACTGCTCTGCGCCGGGTGGGCTGTCCCGGCTGCTCTGTGCCGGGTCGGCGGGGTGTAGGCGGGCGGGGTGACGGCGCGGGTGGGTGCCGCGCTCCTCGGAAGCACACTCACACACCTCGGCGCACTTCAGCCCTTCTTCGGCAGCTGCTGGGTCGCGCAGTGGATGCCGCCGCCGCCCTCGCCCAGGGCGTCCACAGGGACCTGGACGACCCTGCGGCCCGGGTACAGGTCCCGCACGATCGACGCCGCCTCGTCGTCCGCCCTCCTGTCGCCGAAGCGGGGCATGATCACGGCGCCATTGGCCACGTAGTAGTTCACGTAGGTCGCGAGGAAGTCGTCGCCGCGGCGGCCGATGTCGGACGGCTCGGGCAGGGAGACGAGGTCGAGGCGCTTGCCCCGGGCGTCCTCCGCCGCGCCCAGGGTCTCGCGCGCCTGTGCGTACGCCTTCGACCAGACGTCATCGGGCGCCGCCTGGCTCGGCGTGCTCATGAGGACCACACCGGGTTCGGTGAACCGGGCCAGCGCGTCGATGTGGCAGTCCGTGATGTCCTCGCCCCGGACACCGTCCACCCAGAGGACCTCGGTGGCGCCGAAGAGCCTCTTCAGCTCGCGCTCGATGTCGGCGCGGGACTTTCCGGGGTTGCGGTTCTCGTTGACCAGCGAGCTCTCGGTCGCGAGCAGCGTGCCCGCCCCGTCGACCTCGATCGCGCCGCCCTCCCCGACGAGCGGCGCCTCGATCCTGGCGAAGTGCCGGTCCGCGAGGATCTCCCGCGCGACCTCTCCGTCGCGGTCGTGCTGCTGCTTGTCGCCCCAGCCGTTGAAGTTGAGGTCGACGCCCGCGATGCCGTCCGGGCCGAGGACGAAGCTCGGTCCGGTGTCCCGCATCCACAGGTCGTCCACCGGGACCGGCACGACCGTCACGCCCGAGCCGCAGGCGCACCGGGCCGCCGCCACGTCCCGCTCGTTCGCCAGCAGGGTCACCGGTTCGAACTCGGCGATCGTCCGGGCGATCCGCGCGATGTCCTCGCGGACGGCGTGCACGTCCGAGCTCCAGATGCGGCGGGTCGGCCAGGACATGTACGTCAGCTCGTGCGGCGCCGACTCCTCGGGCATGCGGCGGCCGCCGCCGGGGGTCGCGGCGGCCGGCTCGGCGCGGTCCCTCCTCCCCCGCCCGCCGATACCCCCGCCCCCGCAGGCGCTCAGCGTCACGCCGAGGGCGGCGAGGCCCCCGATCCCCACGGCCCGGCGCCTGGACATCCGCGTGAACGTGAACGACATGATCGATCCCCTTGACTGACCTTGACTGAAAATTTGGTCAGTACGAGCGTAAGGCATGATCGGGCATCGGACACGTCGACCGTCACCGTCTTTCCGCGGGCGGTTTCCTCAGGCAGTGGAGTATGCGATGCCGGACAGGCCCACCCAGATCCTCGAAGCCGCCGCCCGGCTCATCGCGCGGCGTGGCGTGCGCGGGCTGCGGGTGGAGGAAGTGTCCGCCGAGGCCGGCGTCTCGACCGCGCTGATCTACTACCACTTCAAGGACCGTGCGGGGCTGCTCCGCCGCACGCTGGAGTTCATCGGCCGCCGCGCCGTCCGCTACACCGACCCGGCCCTCGACACCGCCCCGGACCACGATCCGCGCGCCCAGCTCACCGACCTGCTGCTCCTGGAGCTCCAGGACACCCCCCGCGTACGGGAGAACAGCGCGGCCTGGGGCGAGCTGCGCGCCACCGCCGTCTTCGACCCGGACCTGCGCGAGCAGCTGGCCGCCGCCACCCGGGAGTGGGCCGAGGACCTGGCGCACCTCGTACGGCGGGCCGTGGCCGCCGGGCAGGCCCGTGCCGGGGTCGACGCGGAGGCCGCGGCCGAGCGGCTGACCGCGCTGGTCGAGGGGTTGAGCGAGCGGTGGCTGAGCGAGTCGCTGCCGCTCGACCGGGCCCACGAGTTGCTGCGGGGCGCGGTCGACGTGGAGTTGGGGCAGCACTGAGCGATGGGGGGATCCATGAGTACGGGCAGGATGCACGCCGACGAGGCCGACATCGACGAGGGCCTGGTGCGGCGGCTGGTCGGGGCGCAGTTCCCGGCGTGGGGCGGGCTCGACGTGGCGCGCGTGGACTCCGCGGGGACGTCCAACGCCATGTACCGGCTGGGTGCGGACATGGTGGTGCGGCTGCCGCGGGTCGCGGGCGCGGCGCGGGACGTGGAGCGGGAGCAGGCTTGGCTGCCCCGGCTCGCGCCCGCGCTGCCCGTCGCGATTCCCGTACCGCTGGGGAAGGGGCGGCCGGGCGAGGGGTACCCGTACCCGTGGTCCGTCTTCCGGTGGCTGGAGGGTGGGACGCCCGATCCGGACCGGGAGCTCGCCGAGCCCGTGCGGTTCGGGAGGGACGTCGCGGAGTTCGTGACCGCTCTGCGCGCGGTGGACCCGGCCGGGGCGCCGGCGGCCTATCGGAGCGGCCCGCTGGCGGAGCGCGACGACGAGACACGCGCGGTGCTCGCCGCGCTGGGCGACGCCGTGGACGGGCCCGCCGCGACGGCGGTGTGGGAGACCGCGCTCGGCGCCCCGGCGTGGCCGGGTCCGCCCGTGTGGGTGCACGGCGATCTACAACCGGGCAACGTCCTCGTCGAGCGGGGCCGGCTCGGCGCGGTCATCGACTTCGGATGCATGGGTACGGGGGATCCGGCCGTCGACCTGATCTCCCCGTGGTACCTGATGAACGCCGAGGCCCGAGAGTCCTTCCGCGCGACGCTCGGCCCGGCGACGGACGACGCGATGTGGGCACGGGGACGGGGCTGGGCCCTGACGATCGCCCTCATGGAACTGTCGTACTACCACCGGACGAACCCGGTGATGGCCCGCATAGCGCGCCGCGTTGTCGCGCGGCTGACGGGGCGGGGGGCTGGGTAGCCGACCGGAGGCGCGTGGGCTGGGTAGCCGACCCGAGGCGGTGGGCTGAGGGCTCCGTCGACCTGCGGCTCCGTCGCTCCGCCGGTGCTGACGGCTCCGTCGGCTCACGGGCCGTGGGCGCTGGTCTCCGCCGGCCCCGCGCCGCGTCATCGCATGACTGACCCAGCGAGTGGCCGGGCAGCCGACCGCAGGCGCCGTCGGCCCTGACGGCTGGACGGCTCCGTCGGCACTGACGGCACTGACGGCACTGACGGCTCCCGGACCGTGGGCGCTGGGCACCTCCAGCTCCGCGCCGCGTCATCGCGCGGCTGACCGAACAGGTGGCCAGGTAACTGACCGCAGGCGCCGTCGCTTCACAGGCCGTAGGCGCTGAGCGCCGCCAACACCGTCCGCGCCCCGGCCCTCCCCTGTCCTCAGGGCGCCAGCAGATGCGCCGCCAGGCCCGCGGCGCATCGCGTGCCGCGTGATCGCGCGGCTCACCGAGCGGGTGGCCGGGCAGCCGACCGCAGGCGCCGTCGGCCCCGGCCCGTAGGCGCCGGACGCGGGCACCGCCAACACCGTCCCCGCACCCCCTCCCCCTCCCTCAACTCACCAGCAAATGCGCCGCCAGCCCCGCGATCAGCGCGCTCGACGTGAGGGCCGTGAGTAGGCGGCCCCTGCGGCCGGTCAAGGTGTGGCTCAGGAGTGCGCCGCCGGTCGCTAGCAGCAGTTGCCAGCTTGTTGACGCCGTGAACGCGGCCAGCGCGAACGCTCCCTGTTCCAGGTGCGTCAGCGAAGCGGTCGCCCGGCTGCCGAGGACCAGCGCGGCGAAGTAGACGACCGTGGCGGGGTTCAGGAGCGTCAGGCCGAGCAGGGCCCCGTACGCTCGGGCGGGGCCGGGAAGCGTGTCGGTCCTCGCGGCGATGTCGTCGTGTGCGCGGTAGCGGCGGATCGCCGTCGCCGCGCCCCACGTCGCCAGGACCACTAGTACCAGGACCGAAGCCTCGCGCAGCGGCGTCAGGAACGGCTCGACCACACCGGTCAGCGACGCGCCGCCGACCGCCGCGACGAGCGCGTAGAGGCCATCGGCGGTCGCGACGCCCAGAGCGGCGCAGGCGCCGGTGCGCAGGGTCGTGCGCGCGGTGAGGGCCTCGAGGTAGGTCCCGACGGCGCCGACCGGCATGGCGATGCCGTACCCGGCGAGGAGCCCCGCGACCAGGACCGCGCTCATGCGTGCGCGGGCATCGGCCTCCGCGATCGGCCGGCCTGCTGCTGTGCCGGCGCCAAACGGAGGGCGGGGGCGGTGGGCAGGAGGGCGGCGGTGGCCGGGAACGGGTGCATGGGCCGAGCGTTCCGTCAGCCGGGCGCGACCGGCAACCGATTTACGCGGACGGGCCCGGTCTTACCCATCCCCTTGCCGCCTCCCCAAAGCCGTCCACCCGTCCGCGCGCCCTCGGAACCTCCCCCCCAACCCTCCCCCATGGCGCTACCCCCACCCCTCCCGCGATACTTCCGCCACCTCACCCGTCACGGAAGGACTCGCGTGCACATACGACTTGGTGCCCTCGGCGTCGCCGCCCTGCTCGCCGGGCTCGGGCTCCCGGCGTCCGCCTCCGCCGCGTCCCCGGCCCCCGGCCGCCCCGCCCCTGGCCGCCCCGCCCCCGGCCCCGCCGCCCCCACCACCGAAGAGGCCCGCCTCGACCGTGCCGCTCCGCAGGAGATCCTGCGGCGCAGCGGGTTCGACTCCGTGGCGCCCGAGTTGGAGCGCGCGCTCGGCACCGCCCGCTCCTACGACCAGGCGCGGCGGCTCGTCGTACGCGAAGGCGCGGCGCTGTGGCGGCGTGCCGTCGACCGGGCGCAGGGGCGCGGGCCCGCCGGGGGACGGGACGCGCTCAGCCGGGACGACGACCGGCCGTTGTACTGGGCCCGGCTCGGGATGACGCGGGAGCTACGCGGGTGGGAGCCCACCCGGTTCACGCTCACCGCACCCCAACGTGCCACGATCATCGGTGCGTTGGAGCGGTCGTCGCGGGGGCAGGACACCGTCTCGTACCGCGGCGGGAAGCACGTCAAGCGCATCCTCGTCACCGGTTTCGACCCGTTCACCCTCGACCGGGACGTCCGCATCAGCAACCCCTCGGGCGCCACCGCGCTCGCCCTGGACGGCACCACGATCCGTACCGCCGACGGGCCCGCCCGCATCGAGGCGATGACGTTCCCCGTACGCTGGCAGGACTTCGCCGACGGCGCCGTCGAGCGGGCGCTGCGGCCCCACCTGCCGCACGTCGACCTGTTCACCACCATCAGCCAAGGACGCGTCGGCAAGTTCGACGTCGAGCGGACCAACGGCGCCTGGCGCGGCGGCTTCCCCGACAACGACAACGTGTCGCGCACCGAGACCGCCCCGGTCACCGATCCCGCCACGCAGCCCCAGTGGACGTCGACGACCCTCCCGTACAAGGCGATCACGGAAGCACGGACCGGGCGCTTCCCGGTGTACGACAACACGTCGGTGACCGAGATCCCGGCGGGCGGCACCGAGCCCGTGGTCCGGCCCGACGGGCCCACCGAGGGGTCGACCGCGCGCGAGGGCGGCGGCGGGAACTACCTGTCGAACGAGATCGCCTACCGCGCGACGCTGCTGCGCGACCGGCTCGGGCTGCACGACCGGCTGCCGGGCGGCCATGTGCACACGCCCGTCCTGCAGTTCGGCGCGGGCAACACCGACCCGGCGACGGGTGAGGTCACCGATCCCGAGTTCGTGCAAAACCGGCTCGACATCATCGCTCAGGTGCGGGGGATCCTCCGGGTGGCCGCGTCGTCGTCCTGATCCGCACCCGGTGTGCGACCGCCGCCGTCGCCGTCCGTGCCGTCCTCGCCCAGCAGGTCCCGTGCCATCAGCGTCGCCCCCGCGACCGCGCCCGGCATCAGGAACACCGCGACGAACGGCACCAGGAAGGCGACGGCGAGCGGCGCCCCGAACCCCCAGGCGAGCGTCTTGCGGGCGCGCAACAGCCGCAGCCGCTCGCGCAGTTGGACACCCCGGCGCTGCAGCGCGACCGCCGTGAGCTCCTCGACCAGGAAGAACCCCGTCACGCAGAAGCCGATCACCGGGACCACCGTCTGGCCCACCACCGGGAGGAAGCCGAGCGCGAAGAGCAGCACGCCCCACAGCGCCGCGCGCACGACGATGCGCAGGCTGTCCCGCCCGGAGATCCACAGGTCGCGCCAGAGCGGCAGCCCCGACTCGGGGGCGTGGCCGGACTCGGCGATGTCGACCTTCTCGGACAGCGACTCGTAGAAGGGCTGGCCGATCAGGAGCGTCATCGCGGTGAAGGTGAGGACGGAGAGCAGCAGCGCGAGGGCGAAGAGCAGGGCGGTGAGGAACCCGCGGAAGAGGCCGGCCCAGGGCGAGGACCAGTCGTCGGCGAAGGGCGTGGCCCAGCCGACGAGGTCGGCGCCCCACAGGGCGAGCGCGACCAGCGCGGCCGCGTAGAGGAGGAGGGTGATGAGGCCGGGCAGCAGCCCCCACCCGTACTGCCTGCCGTGCTGGGCGACCCAGCGCTGCCCCTTGATCAAGTAGCCGAAACCCACACCCAGATCGCGCATGCGGCACACCTTAGCCGCAGGTGGGCGGGGGTCCGCAGGCGCAGGTGGGCGAGGGTCCGCGCGGGGCGGGTGACCGGCCTGTCGCGGTCGGGGCACAAAGCCGGTCGCGGCGGTGGGAAATACCCGGCGGGGCGGGCGGGTTGATCATGTCGACGATGTCCCGACCCGCCCCGGAGGCCGTTCCGCATGACCCGTGAAGTGCGTGTGCAGGGCACCGTCGCCGACGGATACGAGGCCGTGCGCGAGGAGTTCACCGCCGTCCTCGCCTCCCAGGAGCCGCGCTACGCGGGTCAGCTGGCCGCGTACGTCGCGGGTCGCAGGGTCGTCGACCTGTGGGTGGGCCCGGACACCGACGGCGACACGCTGTACGGGGTGTACTCGTCCACCAAGGGCGCCGCGCACCTCGTCGTCGCCCTGCTCGTCCAGGACGGCACGCTCGACCTGGACCGCGCGGTCGCCCACTACTGGCCGGAGTTCGCCGCCCACGGCAAGGCGGGCGTCACCCTGCGCGACCTGCTCGCGCACCGGGCGGGCGTGGTGGGCGCCGACTCCGGCTTCTCCCCCGAGGAGCTCGCCGACGACCGGGTGATCGCCGAGCGGCTCGCGGCGCAGCGCCCGTACTGGCGGCCCGGCACCGCCTTCGGCTACCACGCCCTGTCCATCGGGGCGCTCAGCGGCGAGGTGGTGTTCCGCGCCACCGGCCGGACCCTCCAGGAGCTGTACGAGGAGCGGGTGCGCGCGCCGTACGGCCTCGCCCTCCACCTGGGCCTGCCCGAGGAGCACGAGGGCCGCTTCCACTCCGTGCTGCCGATGGACCCGACGCCCGAGCAGCGGGAGATCCTGGCGGCGTCGCAGACCGGGCCGCAGAGCCTGAACGCCATCGCCTTCAACCGCAACGCCGCGCGGCCCACGGACCCTCAGTCCCTGCCCAACTCCCGCGCGGTGCGCGCCAAGGGCCCGGCGTCGGCGGGCGGCGTGGGCTCGGCGCGCGGCCTGGCCGGGATGTACGCGGCGGCGGTCACCGGTGTCGAGGGGCGCGCGGCGCTCCTGACGGCGGACACGGTCGCGGAGTTCGGTCAGGTGCAGTCGGCCGGGTTCGACCTGGTCCTGCGGGCCCACAAGGCCTACGCGGTCGGCTTCCAGGCCACGTCGGAGGCCGTGTATCCGTTCCTCGGGGCGGGCGCCATCGGGCACAGCGGCCTGGGCGGCTCGCAGGCGTTCGCGGACCCGCGCAGCGGCCTGGCCTACGGGTATACGCGGCGGCGGTACGTGTTCCCCGGCGGCGCCGCGCCGGAGAACGAGCGGCTGGCCCGGGCGGTGCACGCGGCGGCGCTCGCGACGGGCTGAGGCGGCCGGCTCGACCACGACGGAGGGCCGCACCCCCGCCGGGGTGCGGCCCTCCGTCGTACGGCGAGCGGGGTCAGGCGACCGCGAGCTCGACCTTGATGTTGCCGCGCGTGGCGTTCGAGTAGGGGCACACCTGGTGCGCCTTCTCGATCAGGGACTGCGCGGTGGCCGCGTCCACGTTCGGGATGGAGGCGGTGATCGCGACCTCCAGGCCGAAGCCGCCGGCCTCGTTCTGGCCGATGCCGACCTTGGCGGTCACCGTCGAGCCGGAGATGTCGGCGTTCTCCTTGCGGGCGACCACGCCGAGGGCGCCCTGGAAGCAGGCGCTGTAGCCGGCCGCGAAGAGCTGCTCGGGGTTGGTGCCCGCGCCGCTGCCGCCCATCTCCTTCGGCGGGTTCACGACGACGTCGAGCTTGCCGTCGTCGCTGGCCACACGGCCGTCACGGCCGTTCTCCGCGGTGGCCACGGCGGTGTACTTGACGTCGATCTTCTGGATGGACATATGTGTCTGTTCCTCCTGAGATGTGACGTGGTGCGCGCCCACAACCACGGTTTGTGGAATCAGGTTATCGGATGCCGGAAGAGTCCCGGGGAGCCCGGCCGGGCTCGGCCGAGAGAACCGGGCTCAGCCGAGACCGGGCTCAGCCGAGGGAGACGATCATCTTTCCGGTGTTCTCGCCGCGGAGCATGCCGAGGAAGGCCTCCACGCCGTTCTCGACTCCCTCGACGACCGTCTCGCGGTACTTGAGCTCGCCGGAGCGGATCCAGCCGCCCACCTCGCGCACGAACTGCGGCTGCAGGTCGTTGTGGTCCTGCACGAGCATGCCCTGCAGCCGCAGGCGCTTGCCGATGACCAGGGCGAGGTTGCGCGGGGCCGGGGTCGGCTCGGTGTCGTTGTAGCCGGCGATCATGCCGCAGATGGTGGCGCGGCCGTGCACGTTCATCCGGCTGATGGCGGCTTCCAGGTGCTCGCCGCCGACGTTGTCGAAGTACACGTCGATCCCGTCGGGAGCGGCGTCCTTGAGCTGCTCGGCGACCGGCTTGGGGTCCTTGTAGTTGAAGGCGGCGTCGAAGCCGTACTCCTCGATCAGGAGCTTGACCTTGCCGTCGGAGCCCGCCGAGCCGACGACGCGCGAGGCGCCCTTCAGCTTGGCGATCTGGCCGACCTGGCCGCCCACGGCACCGGCCGCGCCGGAGACGAAGACCGCGTCGCCCTCCTTGAAGGAGGCGACCTCCAGGAGGCCGGCGTACGCCGTCAGGCCCGTCATGCCGAGCACGCCGAGGTAGGCGGAGAGCGGCGCGGCCTGCGGGTCGACCTTGGTGGCGTGCTGGGCGGGTACGGAGGCGTACTCGCGCCAGCCCGCGAAGTGCAGGACGTGGTCGCCCACCGCGTAGCCCTCGGCGTTCGAGGCGACGACCTCGCCGACCGCGCCGCCCTCCATGGGGCGGTCGAGCTGGAACGGCGGGACGTACGACTTCACGTCGTTCATCCGGCCCCGCATGTACGGGTCCACGGAGAAGTGCAGGTTGCGGACCAGGACGCGGCCCTCGGCCGGGGCCTCCACGGGGGCCTCGCGCAGCGCGAAGTCCTCCGGCACGGGCCAGCCGTCGGGGCGGCGCACGAGGTGCCACTCACGGCTGACCGAGGGGAGCTGTTCGGGGGTGACGGACATGAGGGGGTGTCCTCCTACTGCCTACCGCCTGCTGCCTACGGCATCGGGCGTACGGAAAATGCTTCAGGTTGTGAAACAACCATGCTCCTGAATATTTCATGATGTCAAGCAACCGGGTAGCCTGGTCGTCATGGCCACCCGCAGCGCACGTGCCCGCACGTCCCGCGCCGACCCGCTGACGCTCGAAGTCGTCGAGCTGATCGGCTCGGTCGTGGCGCGCTACCACGAGGAGTACGAGGAGGCTGCCGCCGGGCACGCGTTGACCGGGGCGCAGGCCCGCGTACTGGGTCTGCTCTCCCTCGAACCGATGCCCATGCGTCGCATCGCGCAGAAACTGAAGTGTGAGCCGTCGAACATCACGGGGATCGTCGACCGGCTCGAGGCGCGCGGCCTCGTCGAGCGGCGGCCCGACGCGGGTGACCGGCGGGTGAAGCTGGCGGCGCCGACGGATGAGGGTCTCTCCGTGGCCCGCAGTCTGCGGGAGTCGCTGGACTTCGCGCGGGAGCCGTTGGCGGAGTTGTCGCGTGAGGAGCGGGTGGTTTTGCGGGGGCTGCTGCGGAGGATGGTCGGCGAGTAGGCGCTCCGCTGGTTGAGCGGGGCCTCTGCGGGTGGGTTGTGGCTGGTCGCGCCGTTCCCCGCGGTCCTCAGGGGGCTGGTCTCTCGGGGCCTCTGCGGGTTGCGTGTGGTTGCTCGCGCCGTTCCCCGCGCCCCTGAGGGGGCTGGTCTCTCGGGGCTTCTGCCGGTTGTGTGTGGTTGCTCGCGCCGTTCCCCGCGGTCCTCAGGGGGCTGGTCCTTCGGGGCCTCTGCGGGTTGTGTGTGGTGCTCGCGCAGTTCCCCGCGCCCCTGGGGGGGCTGGCCTGGCGTCTCTCCTGCCGGTTGCCTGTGGTTGCTCGCGCCGTTCCCCGCGCCCCTGAAGGGGGGCTGAGCCTAGCGTCTCTTCTGCCGGTTGCGTGTGGTTGCTCGCGCCGTTCCCCGCGCCCCTGAGGGGGCTGGTCTCTCGGGGCCTCCGCCGGATGTGTGTGGTTGCTCGCGGCGTTCCTCGCGGTCCTTAGGGGGCTTGCCCGCACGGGGTTACGTGCACCACCACAGGAAGCGGTCGCAGGTTCTTGTGGGGGTGGGGGTTGGGTCCTGAGGTGGGGTGGGGCGGGATGTGTGGGGCGGGGCGGGTGGTGGGGTGGTGGGGGAGGTCTCGGGGGGTGGGGGCTTTGCGGTGTTCTTTGTGTCCGTCGTGTCGGCCTTGTCCTCGTGGGGGTTCTTGGCCTCCGCCGCCTCCTCCCGCTCCTTCCGCTCCTTCTTGGGCTTTCGCGCCGTCTTCTCCGTCGCCGTGCCCGACGGGTCCGGCGTCACATCCGACGCGTCCTCCGCCGTCGCGCCGCCCACGGCGCCCGCGCCGGGGCTCGCGGAGCCCGTCGGTGAGGTCTCCGTCGCCCCGGCGTCCGGCGCCGACGCCGCCGCCGGGTCCTCCGACGCGCCCTCCGTGCCCAGCTCCGCGAGGCTCAGGCCGCCCGCCGCGAGTGCCAGGCCCGCGGTGACGAAGAGGACCTTGCGGCGCCTGCGCCGGTGCGCCCTGCGGCTGCGCTCCTTGCGGCGGCCGCGCGTGCGCGGGGACGACTCCTCGAACCCGTCGTCGTACGCGTCCGGCTCCTGGGGCGACACCGCGACGGACCGCGCATACTCCCGGCACGCTTCGGCCGGGGTGCCGCACCCCGGGCAGGCGAGGGCGCCGTTGAGGTGCCTGCGGCACGGGTGGCAGTAGTCCATGAGGCATGGAGGCTAAGTGCCGCGTCGGCGCGAGAGGAAGTCGGCGCTGTGAAGGTTGTGTGCGGAATCGAACGGTCCGGGCTCAGGCCCGGCCGAGCAGGCCCCTCAACCGGCGGGCCCGCAGCACCAGTTCCAGCTCGAACCGGCGATCCGGGTCGTCAATCTCGTCACCCCAGAGTTCCCTGATCTGGCGGAGGCGGTAGCGGACGGTCTGGGGGTGGACGCCAAGGCGCGCGGCCACCTCCGGGGCGCCGCCGCGCGTCTCCAGCCAGGCCAGGAGCGTCTCGGCGAGGCGGCGGCCGTGGGCGGGGCCGCAGTGGTCGAGCGGGGCCAGACAGCGACGGGTCAGATCCTCGATGAGCTCCTCGGGCTGCAGGAGCACCAGCGCCTCGGTGTGCTCCGTGCAGTGCAGCACCTCACCGGCGGGCAACAGACCGCGCTCCATCAGCCGGACCGCCGCCTCCGCCCAGCGCAGCGACTTCGCGGCGTCGGCCAGCGCCACCGGCGGACCGATCGCGCCGGACCAGCCGGTCATCGCGCGGCGCAACAGCTCGGGCCGTCCCGCCGCCTCGGGGTCGGGTACGACCATGCGGGGCTGCTCGGCCTCCATGTCGAGCAGGACGCCCTGGCCGACGGCGGGCGGCACGGCCTCCCGCGCGGGGCGCAGCAGGACGCCGACGGCGACGCGTTCGGGCAGCTGCCAGCCGACGCGGGCAGCGCGTTCGCCGAGGTTGCCGTGGGAGGCGGGGCCGGCGCCGCGGGCCGGGCCCGCGCCCGTGCCGGTGGCGTGCGCGGGTCCTGCGCCGGTGTCGGAGCGCCGTTCGGAGAGCAGCAGCTCCAGCAACTTCCGTTGCAGGCGCAGGCGTTCACCGGCCTCGCGGGCGGCGGCCTCCGCGTAACCGCGTACGGACTGGTCGACGAGTCCGTCCAGGTACTCGAAGCCCGACTCGGCGAGTTCGTACATGGCCGGGGGCGGGATCTCGATCTGCTGGCCGATCTCGGCGAGACGCCGCCAGGCGAGCCGTACGCCCAGGCGGTAGATGGCCTGGAGCGAGTCGAGGCTGCGGCCGTGCAGTCCCTCGCCCCGGCCGAACTCCTGGAAGACCTCCAGGTGGTAGCGCGGCCGCCCCTCCTGTGATGCGAGCTGCTGGACGAAGCCCTCCAGGGCGCGCCGGATGCCGATCAGCGCCATCGGCTCGCCGGAGTCGTCGAGGACGACGGGCAGGCCGGGGTACTCGGCGCGGATCTCGCGCAGGATGTCCTGGGCGAGGGCGGGCACCTCCTCCAGGGCGAGCGCGGCGAACTCCCGCACCTGGCGCGGCGGTACGTCACGCCAGGCGGAGCGGGCGGCGGGGCGGGCCGGGTCCTCGTCGGCGGACATGGCGGGGGCTGCGGTCTCTGCGGGCTGGATGCCGGTCGCGGCCACGGCGGCTCACTGCCCCTGCGCCGGTGCCTCGTAGTGCACCAGTGGGGTGTTGGGCTGGTCCGGGGTGGCGTCCAGGAGCGCGACGATGCCGAGGGCCGCCCCGACGGCGATGAGCGCTCCGGCGGCGACGGCGAGTGAAGCGGCGAGCAGTCGGTGCATTGCGAGGGTCAGCCTCTCTGTCGGAGGTCGTCCCCACCCTGGTCACGCGGTCCCCCGGCCGGGGCGCGCGACGTCGCCGCACCGCCCTGGTCGCCCTGCTGATGCCGGCCCGGCCCGGCAAGTGCCCAGTCTCAGCAATGCATTGACACTTCGTCAAGGGTGCGCCTACGGTTCCCGGCCCATACGGCTCGGTAACACTCTCCCGCCCTCAGCCCAGGAGTGACCCCATGCGCCGCACCGCCTCTCCCCTGTCGCTGATCCTCCTCGGGCTCGGCGCGTTCCTTCTGGTCCTGGCACCGATGCTGGCCTGGTACGTCGAGCCGCGCGCGAAGCGCACGCCGGTCGACATCGACACCGTCACCGTCTTCAAGGGCAAGGGAAGCTACTTCGACACCGACAAGATCAAGACCGTCCACGACAAGAACCTCACCATCACGCGGCAGGTGCGGGGCGACGTCAAGGACAGCGAGGACAGCGGGCGCGCGGTGTGGGACGTGTCCACCTCAGTGGATCCGGACAAGTCGCTGCCCGCGGCGGACCCGCACGACTCGCTCCAGTGGACGATGGAACGCTGGGTCACCGACCGGAAGACGAACGCGCCGGTGCACTGCTGCGGCGAGAAGCCGTACTTCGAGGGCGAGGCCTACCTGAAGTTCCCCTTTGACGTGGAGAAGCGGTCCTACCGCTGGTGGGACAACACCCTCGGCGCGACCGTGCCGCTCACCTACCGGGGCACGAAGAAGATCCAGGGCTACGAGGGGTACCGCTTCACGGCGACGGTGAAGGCGACGAAGACCGGGACGCGCCAGGTGCCGGGGACCATGGTCGGTCAGCCGAAGACGAGTCAGGTCATCGCGGACGAGTACTACGCCAACCACGGCATCGAGCTCGTCGCCGATCAGCGCACCGGCCGGATCATCTACGCCGCGATCGGTCCCCGCAAGACGCTGCGCGCGCCGGGCTCGGACAAGGACGCGACGGTGCTGCTCGACAGCGAACGGATCGCGTTCACCCCGGCCACCCAGAAGGAGCAGGTGAACCTGGCCGACGACGACAGCAGCAGGCTGGAACTGGTCGGCGAGACGCTGCCCGTGGGCGCCGCCGTGCTGGGCGGTGTGCTCGCGGTGGCCGGAATCGTACTCGTCGTGCGCGGGCGGCGCGGGGACGGGGCACACGGTCCCTCAGGGCCGGGCGGATCGGCGGAGCCGGGCAGTCCGCATGCTGGTACGTCACCGACCGCCCTGCAGTCCAGCACGATGTGATGAGGCGTCAGCTCCCGAAAGCCCGGAAATTGTCACTTCGGTGAGTAGCCGCGCGGTACCGGGCGGCGAAAACTGTCCACCCCACCCGCGCACGGCCCCCGCACCGCCCGAGCACGGTCCCCGCACCACCAAGCACAGTCCGCGCACCACCCCGTACCACCGGCACGGTCCCGCACCCCCGCGGCCCGGACCGCTCCACCCGGCACGTCCGCACACCCGGCACGCCCCGCACACCCCGCATCGCCCGGCAGTACCCCGCAGCACCGTTCCACCGACCGGACCCCCCACAGTTCCGCACCCTGAGACGAGTTGGAGCACGTATGCCCCAGCACGTACCGTCCTCGCTGCGCGCGGCCGCCCCACGCCGCGCGGAGCACCTCCCGGCGTCTCCCCCACACCCGCGCCGGATCGTCTTCCTCGCCCACCGCGACCTCGGCAACCCGGCCGCGGGCGGTTCCGAACTCCTCGTCGACCGGCTCGCCGAGGGGCTCAGCGGCCTCGGCCACCAGGTCACCCTGTTGTGCGGCGGCCCCGCCGCCTACCGCGACTACCGGGTGGTCTCCGCGGGCAGCGACAAGGGCCACTACCTGCGCGCACGCACCGCGTTCAGCCGGCAGATCGGCGACTGCGACCTGCTCGTCGAGGTCTGCAACGGCATGCCGTACCTGGCCCCGCTGTGGCACCGCGGGCCCACCCTCTGCCTGGTCAACCACGTCCACACCGATCTGTGGGGGATGCGGTTCCAGGGCGCCCTCGCCCCCGCCGCCCGGCTCGGCCGGCGCCTCGAACACTGGGCCCTCGCGGGCGCCCAGCGCGGCAATCTGCTGGTGGCCGTCTCGCCGTCGACGGCCACGGCGTTGCGCGGCATCGGCGTGGAGCGGGAGCGCATCCGCATCGTGCACAACGGCGTCGAGGAGCCGGGGCCGCTGCACGCCCGCTCCGACGAGCCGCTGTTCCTGGCGATGGGCCGGCTCGTCGAGTACAAGCGGATCGATCTGCTGCTGCGGCTGTGGGAGCGCGTCCGGCCCGTCACGGGCGGCCGGCTCGTGATCGTGGGCGACGGCCCCGAGCGCCGGCGGCTCGAACAACTCGCGGGCCCCGGCGTCGAGTTCAGGGGCCACGTCTCCGAAGCGGAGAAGCACCGGCTGCTCTGCGAGGCCTGGATGCTGCTCCACCCGTCGGCCGTGGAGGGCTGGGGGCTCGTCATCACCGAGGCGGCGACCCGCTCCACGCCGTCGATCGGCTTCGACGTGCCCGGCGTGCGCGACTCCGTCGAGGACGGCGTGACCGGGCTGCTCGCGCGGGGCGAGAGCTCCTTCGCCGCCGCCTGGTGCACGCTGGCGCTCAGCGCCGAGCGCCGCAGATCGCTCGGCAAGGCCGCCGGCGAGCGGGCCACCCGGTTCCGCTGGGGCAACACGGTGCGGCAGTTCCAGGCGGTGGCCGCCGAGGCGGCCGCCGCACACCGGGCGACACCTGGGCCCCCGACGCCCCAGGGGGCTGCGTGAAGGATCCGTCGCTGCGCCGTTCCGCCACCCTCTTCCGGGCCTTCCTGCGCGAGCAGCGGGAGCCCGAGCGGTGCTACACGCTCCTCGCCCGTGACGCCGCCGACCAGGTCGAGGCGTACGGCCCGGTCGAAGGTCGGGTCGTCGTCGACGTCGGCGGCGGTGGCGGCTACTTCACCGAGGAGTTCCGGCGGCGCGGCGCGCAGTGCTTCCTCTTCGAGCCGGATCCGGCCGAGTTGGGGAGCAAGCCGCCCGAGGGTTCGGTGGTGGCCGACGGGTATCTGCTGCCGCTCGCGGACGGCGTCGCCGACGTCACGTTCTCCTCGAACGTCCTGGAGCACGTCGACGACCCCCAGACGTTCCTGAGCGAGCTGATCCGGGTCACCGGGAGCGGCGGGCTGATCTACGTCTCGTTCACCAACTGGCTCTCGCCGTGGGGCGGCCACGAGTGGGCGCCCTGGCACTACCTGGGCGCCGAGCGGGCCCGCGCCCGCTACGAGCGGCGCACCGGCAGGCCCGCCAAGCACACCCTCGGCGAGAACCTCTTCGCGCACCACGTCGGAGCGACCCTGCGCCAGGTGCGGGAGCGCACCGACGTGGACGTCGTCTCGGCGCGCTCCCGCTACTGGCCGTTCCTGGCCGGGGCGATCACCAAGGTGCCGGGTGTGCGCGAGGTCGCGACCTGGAACCTCCTCCTCATCCTCAGGCGGTGTCCATGACCACGGTCCAGGCCCCACCCCCGGCGGCCGTCCGGCCCACGACCGATGCCCCTGAACCCGCGCGGGGGCCGCGTTCGCGGCGCTGGTTGCTGGGGTTCTGGGCCGTGGTGTTCGTGGCGTTCCTCGCGGTGCACCCGGGGCGGATGACGTTCGACACCAAGCTCGGTGTCACCGTCGACCCCTGGCAGTTCCTCTCCGATCTCGGCCAGCTCTGGCACGACCGGGGCGGCTTCGGCGGGATCCAGGACCAGTACGCCGGCTACGCCTTCCCGATGCTGCCCTACTACGGCCTGGCCAAGCTCCTTCACGTGCCGGTCTGGCTGGCCGAGCGGCTGTGGCTCTCGCTGATCGTGACGGCGGCGTTCTGGGGCGCGATGCGCCTGGCCGAACGGCTCGGGGTCGGCAGCCGTCCGAGCAGGCTGCTTGGCGCGGTGGTGTACGCGCTGTGGCCGACGTTCACCGTGGTGGTCGGGTCGACGTCGGCGGCCGCGCTGCCCGGCGCGGTGCTGCCGTGGGTGCTGCTGCCGCTGACCGACCGGCGGATCAGCGCGCGGCTCGCCGCCTGCCGGTCGGCGCTGATCATCCCGTTCATGGGCGGCGTGAACGCGGCGGCGACGCTCGCGTCCCTGCTGCCCGTGGGCCTGTATCTGCTCTCCAGACCGAACGGGCCGCGCAAGCGGAAGCTGATCCTCTGGTGGGTGCCGGGCGTCGTCCTCGCCACCGCCTGGTGGGTCGTACCGCTGCTGATGCTCGGCATCTACGGCGAGAACTTCCTGCCGTACGTGGAGAACGCGGCCACCACCACGGGCACCATGTCGGCCACCGAGATGCTGCGCGGCGCCGGCAACTGGGTCGCGTACCTGCACTTCGGCGAGGCCTGGCTGCCCGCGGGCTGGACGGTGGCGACGGCCGTCGTGGCCGTCCTCTGCTCCGCGCTCGCCGCCGCGCTCGGCCTCGCCGGGCTCGCCCGGCGCGATCTGCCGGAGCGGCGCTGGCTGGTCCTGACGGTGCTGTCCGTCGTCCTGGTGACGCTCGCCGGGTACGGCGGGGCGTTCGGGGCGCCCTTCCACGGGACCGTCCGGTCCTGGCTGGACGGCGGGCTCGTGCCCTTCCGCAACGTCTACAAGTTCCAGAGCGGGCTCGCCCTCGCGCTGGTGCTCGGCCTGATGCACCTGGTGGGGGTGGCCGCCCAGACGCGCGGCGCCCGCCGGGTGCGCGGCCGCCGGTACGTGCCGCTGATCGCGGCGGTCCTGGTGCTGCCGGGCCTGGCCTGGCCGTACCTCAACGGCTCGATCCTGCAGTCCGGTTCGTTCAAGAAGCTGCCGACGTACTGGCAGGCGACGGCCGACTGGCTGGAGAAGTACTCCCCCGACTCCCGCGCCCTCGTCGTGCCCGCGACCGCGCACGGCATCTACACCTGGGGCTCGCCCATCGACCAGCCCCTGGACGTGCTCGCCGACTCCCGCTGGGCGCAGCGCGACTACGTGCCGTTCGGCACGCCGGGCAACCGGCGCGCGATGGACGCCGTCGAGCAGGCGCTGCTGACCGGCGGCCAAGTGCCGGGACTGCGCGACTACTTGTCGCGTGCCGGGCTGCACTACGTCGTCGTACGCAACGACCTCGACCCCGACCAGGTCGGCCACGTCCCCTCCTCGACCGTCAAGCGCACCCTGGAGGAGTCCGGCTTCAACCGGGTGACGGGCCTCGGCCCGACGACGACCGAGGGGACGATCCCTGAGGACACCCCGCTCCAGATCGAGGGGCTCTACCCGCGCGAGCGCGCCGTGGAGATCTACGCGCCCGGCAAGGGCTCCGAGCGGCCAGGACAGGCCGGCCTGAAGCCGGTGTCCAACACGGCCGTCGTCAGCGGCGGCCCCGAGTCGCTGCTCCCGCTCTCCGCCGACCCGTCGATGCGGGACCGGCCGACCGTCCTGACCGGCGACAACCACCCGGGCATCGGCACGCCGGGGCTGCAGGCGGTCGGTGACGGGCTGCGCCGCGCCGACACCCGCTTCGGCCTGGTCAACACCAACACCTCGTACACGTACACGCGTTCCGAGCGGAACGCGGTCGACGCGCAGCAGGACCCCGGCGACGAGCCGCACCAGATCCTGCCGACCAAGGGCATCGAGCACCAGACGACGGCGGAGCTGCGCGGCGCCCGTTCGGTCTCCGCGTCCAGCTACGGCAACTGGCTCTTCCATCTGCCGCAGTACGACCCGGTGAACGCCTTCGACGGCAATCCGGCCACGGCCTGGGTCGAGGGCAACTCCGGTTCGGCGGACGGGGAATGGATCAAGGCCGAGTTCAACGACGCGGTCGACGTGCCGTCCTCCTTCCGCGTCACGCCGCTGCCGCAGAACGGGGTGCGGGCCGCGGCCACCCGGGTCCGCGTGGAGACGGAGCACGGCAGCACGACCAGCAATCTGCAGCCCAACGGCATGGCCCAGCGGATCAGGGCGCACGCGGGCGCCACCAAGTGGATCAAGATCACCATTGTGGACACCCAGGAGGCACGGCCCGGTCTGACCGGCGCCGGCTTCTCGGAGATCAGCATCCCGGACGTGACCGTCACCCGGCTCCTCAAGCTCCCCACGGACGCGGACAAGTCCACGGACGCCCGGTCGACCACCTACTCGATGCACCGCTCCACCGACCCGAGCGCCCTCTCGCCGGTGAACGTCGAGTCGGGCCTGCACCGGCGCTTCACGACGACGGGTGACGGCGCCTACCGGTTCAAGGCGAGCGCGGTGGCCGTGCCGGGCGCCGAACTCGACGAGCTGCTCTACAAGGTGGCGCCCGAGCAGGAGCGGCAGATCATCGCCACCGCCGACTCCACCGCGCGGTTGGGCAGCGGGCTCTCGCCGCGCAACCTCACGGACGGCGACCTGACGACGGCGTGGATCGCCGGCTCCGCCGACCGGCCGGTGATCCACCTCAAGTGGCCCGACAAGCAGCCGGTGGGTGAGATCGTGCTGCCCGCGGCGGGCGGCCTGTCCACCCGTCCCGAGAAGATCGAGATCAGCTCGCCGGACGGCGCGGCGACGGCGGGCGTGGACGAGAACGGCAACGCGCGCTTCACGCCGATCACCACGGACCGGATGGACATCACCATCACGGAGACGGCCCCGCTGACGGTGCACAACCCCGTCGCCGACACCGACCTGCAGCTGCCGGTGGGCCTCACCGAGGTGTACGTCCCCGCCCTCGACCAGTACCGCACCCCGCGGCCGGACGCCGACGAGCGCTTCTCGCTGCCCTGCGGCCAGGGGCCCGTCATGTCGGTCGACGGCGAGCTGTACGGGACGAGCGCGAAGGGGAAGGTCCGCGACCTCACCGAGCGGCGTCCGGTCGACATCACGCTCTGCCAGCGGGGCGAGAAGGACTCCGGGATACAACTCGGCGCGGGGGCGCACAGTCTGGAGACGGGTGACGCGGGTCCGCTCGCCGTCACGGACGCGTCGCTGACGCTCGGCACGCCGGACGCGGTCGACACGACCTCGCGCGACCTGAAGGTCGAGGACTGGCTGGGCGACCGCCGCGAGGTGTCGGTGGGCGCGGGTGCGGCCTCGTACCTCACGACGTACGAGAACGTGAACGACGGGTGGAAGGCGACCCTGGACGGCAAGGAGCTGACCTCGGTGCGGCTCGACGGCTGGCAGCAGGGCTGGCTGGTGCCGAAGGGGGCGGGCGGCACGGTCGAGCTGAGCTACGAGCCGTCGCAGATCTACGAGATCGGCCTGATCCTGGCCGTCGTCGCCCTGTTGGCCCTGGTCGCCATGGTCGTGCTGTGGCGCCGCGACACGGACGACGACGCGCCGCCGCCCGCCCCGCCCGCTCCCGGCCTGATCCTCGGCACGGTGGCGCTCACGCTGGTGGCGGTGGTGATCGCGGGGCCCTTCGCCCTGCTGGTCCCGGCGCTCGCGCTGCTCGCCCGGTGGCGGCACGCGCTCCTGGTGCCGATCGCGTTCCTGGCGATGGCGGGGGCGGGGATCGCGGCGGCGACGGGTGCGGGCGAGGCGGTCGCCGCGGACGAGGGGGCGTTCTCGGGCGCGGCGCAACTCCTCGCCCTCGTCGCGCTGTTCGCGGCGCTGGTGACGGTGTCGGTACGGGAGGGACGGCCGCGGGCCGGCGACACGTTGGAGTTCGGTCCGCCGTATCCGCCGCCGCACGCGCCGGAGCCGGGGGGCGTTCCGCACGGCGCTCCCGACTCGGCGACGCCTCCGCTGCCGCGCCGTACCCGGGGCGGGCCCGAGGTCCCGCCGGAGGTGTCGCCGGACGCGCCGCGCCGTGACGCGGGCCCGACGGTCTCGGCCCGGGGTCCCGCGTCGGCCCAGCCGGATCCGGCGCCGCCGGGCCGCAGAACGGTGCGCTTCGCCCGGCGCAGGCGTCCGACCACGACAGGAGAAGGCTCCCAGCGATGACCGCACTGGAACACCCGGCTCGACGCGCGGACGGCCCCGGGCGACCGCCCGCCCGCGTGCCGTTCCCCGTCGTCGACGAGGTCTCCCGGCACTGCCTCCAGGAGGAGGAGCCGGAGACCGTGCACATCGAGGTGCACCTGCCGGGCACCCCGGACCCGGACCGCCTGCGGGCCGCGTTCACGGAGGCCCTGCGCCGCCACCCCCGCATCCTGATGCGGGAGGCGCGGGGCGCCTGGTACCGCCGCCGCTACGAGTGGGAGCTGACGGAGGCCCCGGACACGGAGGTGGTGACGTTCCCGCCCGTGACCCCGGACGCCCTCAAACGGGCCCGCGAACGCGCCCTGACCGAGGCCCCGCCCCTGACGGCGTCCCCACCGATACGACTTGAGGTGATCCGGACGCGGGCCCCGTCCGGGGAGGGGAGCCGGGGTCGGCCGGACCCGCCTTACGGGGGCGGAGCGCCCCAAGTCCCGCCCACAGAACGGGGAACGGGCTCGCGGGAACGGGGGGACGGAACGTCACCCGAGCACGGGACGGCCGAGCACACGCCCCTCGACGGGCCGCCCGGCGAGACCGCGTCCGGCGGGGCGGACGGCCGAACGCCCACCGACGAGACGGCCGCACCCGAACCCACACCCACCGCCGGGCCCACGGACCACACCGCCGTGCACGCCGACTCCGGCGGGCAAACGCCTGCCCGCGCCACGGCCGCACCCGCACCCGCACCCACACCCACACCCACACCCACACCCACCAACGGGACCACCGACGGGCTCCCCAGCCACCCCGCCCCGTCCGACCGCCCCCGCGAGGTCGCCGCCGGCTGTGTTCTGCTGCTCACCATCAATCACACCGCTCTCGACGGGCCCGCCTGCCTACGGGTTCTTGCCACCGCCGCCGAGCTCTACGGGGGGCGGGACAACTCGGCCGCCGCTCCGCCGTCGCGGGGGGCCGTCGGGGGGCAGGCCGTCGCGGCCGAGCCTGTCTCCGACGTCGCCTCGGGGTGGGCGCCGCCCGCGCGGGTCGCGCGGGGGGCTCCCGAGCCCTCGCCCGGCAACGGCATGCTCGTCGCCGAGCTTCCCGTACCGCGCCGGCCCAAGGGCTCGCCCTTCACCGTGAACGACCAGCTCATGGTCGCCACCGCGCTGATGATCGCCCACTGGAACCGCGAACACGGCGCCCGCCCCCGCCCCTTCCGCATCACCATGCCCGTCGACGACCGGCCCCGCGACGCCACCATGCCCATCGGCAACGGCACCCGGCTCGTGGAAGTCCCCTTCGGGGCCGATGAGTTGAGCGAGGACGACTGGACTCCCGCACTGATTCACCGGCTGCTGCGCCGGACCTCCGACCGCACCCGCGCCCTCAAGGCGCTCCCCCGGCCCCAACTCGGCCGCGGCGCCGCCCTCTTGACCGCGCCGGTCCTCCCGGTCGTCCTCCGGGCCGCCGTCACCCGTGGCCTGCGCCGGGCCGCCGCGCCCTGGACGTCCACCACGCTCCTGAGCAACATCGGCCGTGTCCCGTACGCGCTGGACTTCGGCGACGCGGGCCGCGCCCACGCCGTGTGGTTCTCCGCACCGGCCCGGCTGCCCCGCGGCCTCACCGTGACCACCGCGTCGACGGCCGGCCGGCTGCACCTGGTCCTGCGCTGGTCCAGAACGCTGCTCAGCCACGGCGACGGGGCGCGTCTGCGGGACCTCTTCGAGCAGTATCTGCACGCCACCGAACGCGCGACGGAGCAGGCGACCGAACACCCGACGGACCACACCGAAGCCCGCGAGACCCATGGGGGCCGCACGTGACCGCCACCGCCCGAACCACGACCGCCGCGCGGCCCGCGCCGCCCGCGCGGCTCCGGGACTTCTACGAGAACCCCGCCGTGCCCGTGGCCTCCGGCGACGCCCGCAGTCTGCGGCAGGCCCGCGTCCTCGCCGCCGCCCTCGGCCCCGCCACCTCCCGTACCGCGACCGTGCTCGACATCGGCTGCGGCGACGGCACCGCCGCGGCCACCGCGGCGCCGCTCCTCGCCGGGCACCGGGTCGTCGGCGTGGACTGGTCGCAGGACGCGCTGCGGCGCGCGCACGCCCGGCTGCCGTACGTCGTACGGGGCGAACTCACCGACGGGGGGCTGCCGTTCGCCGACGGCGCCGCCGACGCCGTCCTGTTCAGCGAGGTCGTCGAGCACCTCGTCGACCCGGACAGCGCCCTCGACGAGCTGCGCCGCGTCCTCGCCCCCGGCGGCCACCTCATGCTCTCCACCCCCAACCTGGCCGCCTGGTACAACCGCGGCCTGCTCCTCGCCGGCGTGCAGCCCGTCTTCTCCGAGGTGAGCCTGCGCGCCGTGCACGGCCGCCCCGGCAAGGAGGTCGTCGGGCATCTGCGGCTGTACACGGCCCGCGCCCTGCGCGCGTTCGTCGCCGCCGCCGGCTTCGAGGTCGTCGGCCTGACGGGCGCCCCCTTCCACGGCGTGCCGCGCCCCCTGCGGGCCCTGGACCGGCTGGCCTGCGCCGTGCCCAGCGCCGCCTCGATCCTCCTGCTGCACGCCCGGAAGGTCTGAGCCCGTGTGGTGGGGCGTGGCCGCGGCCCTCTGCGCGAACCTGCTCTACAGCACCGGATTCGTCCTGGAGAAGCGGGCGTTGACGGCCATGCCGTCGGTCAGCGTCCGCAGGCCCGCCCGGCTGCTGCGGCAGGTCCTCGGCAGTCCGCTGTGGATCGGCGGCTCGCTCGCCCTGGCCGCGGGCTTCGGCGCCCAGCTCGCCGTGTACCGCACCCTGCCGATCGCCGCAGCCCAGGGCATCTTCGTCTCCGGCCTCGTCCTGCTCCTGCTGCTCTCCTCCGTCCTGCTCGGCGAGCGGACCTCGGGCCGCGAGCGGTACGCCGTCGGCGCGATCCTGCTCGCGCTGCTCATGGTGGTCCTCTCGCTCAGCGAGGACAGCGACTCGGTCAGCCACAGCGCGCCCGTACCGCTGATCCTCACCGTCTGCCTGCCCTCGCTCGCGGCGGGCGTCTGGCTGTACGGCTCCGCGGAGCGCCGCGCCAGGCACCGGCACCGGATGCCGACGGCGGGCGTCGAGTACGGCGTCGCGGTGGGCCTCCTGTACGGGGTGAGCTCGCTGGCCATCAAGGGCGTCTCCAGCTATCTGACGACCGAGGACATCGGCGGCGCGCTCGGCGGCCTGCTGCGCTCGCCCTACCCCTATCTGCTGCTCTTCACGGGCGCGTTCGGCCTGGTCATGTCGCAGGCGGCGCTGCAACGCTGCCGGGCCTCGCTGATCGTGCCGGTGTGCACGACGGTGACCTCGCTGTTCACCGCGGTGCTCGGCACGCTGGCGTTCGGTGAGGCGCTGCCGCACGAACCGCTGCGGCTCGGCCTGCGGATCGCGGGCACGGTCCTCGCCGTCTGCGTGCTCCTCGCCATGCCCAAGCACGACGGGAGCGCCCCCCACCCCACCCCCGCCCCCAAGGAGTTGACCAGCGGATGAACCCCGACGACCCGCTGCTGAAGATCCTCGCGTGCCCGCTGGACAAGGGCCCGCTGCACCTGCTGACCCCGGCCGACCCCCTCGTACCGGAGGAGGCGCTGTACAACCCGCGGCTGCGCCGCCGCTATCCGGTCGTCGACGGCATACCGCAGCTGCTGCCCTCCTCCGGCGAGCAGGTGGGGGACGACGAGCACGAGCAGCTGCTCCGGCGGATGTCCCCGTGACTGCGCCCGCCGGCAGGCTCGTCGAGGGTGAGGGGACGTCCCCGACGCTCGCCGCCCGCCTCGCGCCCTACCTGCCCGACCGGCTGATCGCCGCCCTGGCCCGGCTCGTCTACCCCCGCTTCGAGCTCGAGCTGGCCCGGCTCGACGACCTCTGCCCGCCGGGCTGCGGGACCGCCGTCGACGTCGGCGGCTGGTACGGCCCGTGGTCGCGCAGGCTCGCCCCGCGCGCCCGGCACGTGGTGACCGTGGAGCCGGTGCCGCACCTCGCGCGGCTGCTCGCCGCCAGCACGCCCGGCAACGTCCGGGTGGTCCAGGGCGCGGCGACGGACCGGCCGGGGACGGCCCGGCTCTGGCTGCCCCGCGGCGACCAGGGGCGGCGCGGCGTCTCGTCGCTGGTGCGCCGCGACATCCACGACACCGCCGTCGACGTGCCGTGCGTGACGCTGGACGGGCTCGGCCTGCGCGACGTCGGCTTCATCAAGATCGACGTGGACGGGAACGAGCTGCCGGTGCTGCGCGGCGCGCACGAGCTGATCGCCCGCGACCGTCCCGCGCTCTTCATCGAGCTGGAGTCCCGGATCCAGCCGATCGCCCCCATCGTGGAGCTCCTGACCCGCCACCACCGCTACCGCGGCTGGGTCCTGCCGCACCGCACCTGGCTGCCGCTGGCCTCCTTCGACCTGGAGGCGCACCAGTGCGACACGTCGTACGTCGTGGCGCAGGGCCTGCTGCGCCGGGCGCTCACGCCGCGCCACCCGCGGTACGTGAACTCGGTGCTGTTCCTGCCCGACGGGCGCCGCCCGGGAGAGCGCGTGGTGCGCGACGATGGGACGCATGCCCGCTAGCCCGTCCCGCGCCCCCGGCCCCTTCACCCCGCTCGACTTCCAGCTCGTCCTGCTGCGCCGGATGGCCGACCACAACCCCGGCCTGGTCGACGGCGCCCGCCGTGACCTGGGCGTCTCCGTCGCCGACATGCGCGAGGCCAACCGCCGCTGGCAGGCGATGGCCCGCTCCCCGCGCTCCCGGGGCGCCGCGTCCCGCTACCGCTCGGTGCTCGGCGTCCCCGAGACGACCGTCCGCCGCACCATCGGCGACCTGGAGTGCGAGGCGCTGCGCTGGCCGGTGCCGCTCTGGCCCGACCTGCGCTTCGAGGCGCTCCTCGCGCCGAACGGCGCGGTATGGAACGAGTACCTGGTCCGCGCGCCGGGCGTTCCGGCGCCCCGGCTCCGTACGCTCGACGACCTGACCCCCTGGTCCTGCACGATCGACGAGGCCGCGCACGCCTTCGCCCCCGCACGGCCCCTGGAGGGGACGGCACCGACGCGGTGGGGCCTGGCCTTCCGGGCGCCGGACGCGAACGGTGAACTCCGGGACTGCGCGGCGGAGTTCACGTGGGGACTGCTCCAGCGGGTGGGGGTGCGCGACTAGGGCCTGTCCGGCGGATCAGGTCGCATACGGGTGGCCCGCACGTCTTCGTGCCGGTGAGCGGGGTCTGGCGCGTCGAGATGCAAGGCGGAGGAGGGCGACAACGCGGAGCGTTGGCAACCGACGACAACGCCGCAGGTCGGCGTGGCAGGCCCCGCGCCCGCGACAAGAACCGCCGGACAGGCCCTAGGCGGCCCCGTGCCCCGGAGGCAAAAGCCCGGACCCGGCCTTGTTCCGCGCCTCCAACATCTGCTTATGATTCAGCGGTGTTCGATTCACGGCACATCAAGACGTTCCACGAGGTGGTCCGCTCCGGTTCGTACTCGGCGGCCGCCCGCTCGCTCGGCTACACCCAGCCGGCGATCACGCAGCAGATGAAGGCCCTGGAGCGGTCCGTCGGCACCCCGCTGTTCACCCGCGTCGGGCGCCGCATGCGGCTGACGGAGGCCGGCGAGGCGCTCTCCCGGCACGCCGGGATCATCCTGGACGACATCTCCGCCGCCCAGCAGCAGATGAACGCGATCACGCGGCTGCGCTCGGGCCGGGTGCGCGTCTGCGCCTTCCCCAGCGCCAACGCGACCCTCATCCCCGAGGCGCTGGCCCGGCTCGCCTCGGGCCACCCGGGGGTGCGCGTGGAGCTCCTGGAGGACGAGCCGCCCGAGTCGCTGCGGCGCGTGGTGCGCGGCGAGTGCGACATCACGCTGGCCTTCACCTATCCAGGGCTGCACGACGAGGTGCCGGAGGAGCTGGCGGAGATCCCGCTGATGGAGGACCAGCTGACCGTGCTGCTGCCCGCCGGGCACCGGATGGCGCGCCAGCGTTCGGTCAAGCTCGCCGAGCTGGCGGAGGAGCGGTGGATCGCGGGGTGCCCGCGCTGTCGCGCCAACTTCCTGCACGAGTGCGCCGAGCTCGGTTTCGCGCCCGACATCGCCTTCACGACCGACGACAACCTGGTGGTGCAGAGCCTGGTCGCCGAGGGGCTCGGCATCGCGATGATGCCGGGGCTCGTCCTGAACTTCCTCTGCCACGGCAAGGTGACGGGCCGCGCCCTCGACCCCGCGTCGCGGCGCCAGGTGTCGGCGTACGTCCTCAAGGAGCATCTGCGGATCCCGGCCACCGCGCTGGTCCTGGACGAGCTGAGGACGGTGGCCGCCAACCGCGTCGGCTGCTGACCGCGGTACGGGCGGTCGGCGGAATCCCCTCCACCCATAAGCGGAATTTGGGGGGACGCGAAAAGACTGTCGTTGGACGTGATGGATCGGGCGGCGCGACGCTGCCGACATGAGCACTCCGATCGCGTACCGGGCCGCCCGGACCACAGAGCGCCTCGGCGCCCTCGTCGCCGACGTGCGCGAGGCCGTCGGGCGCGGCCTGCCCCCCGACCTGACCGCGTACCTGGTCGGCGAGCGGCTCGCCCCGCACCTCGGCGCCGCCGACCTGCTCACCGACGAGCAGTGCGAGGGCGACCCCGACCGCTACCGCCAGCACGTCCTGCACGCCGAGCAGGACGGCAGCTTCTCGATCGTCGCCCTCGTCTGGCTGCCGGGGCAGCGGACGTCCGTCCACGACCACGTGTCGTGGTGTGTGACGGGCGTGCACGAGGGCGAGGAGCAGGAGCGCCGCTACCGGCTCGTGCCCGCCGCGGAGAACGGCGGCGCCGCCCGCCTCGTCGCCACGGACGACGTCGTCAATCCGCGGGGCTCGGTCTGCGGGTTCGCGCCGCCCGGGGACATCCACCGGGTGTGGAACGCCTGCGGCACGCGCGCGATATCGATCCACGTCTACGGCGCGGACATCGCCCGCCTCGGCAGCAGCGTGCGCCGCGTGTACGAGCTCCCGGCCGACCGGTAATGGCGCTGCTCGGGCAGCGCCCCGCCTCCCGTACGACACCCGCCGCCGCGCCGTCCGCCGCCGCGCCGCCCGTCGCCGGCCGCCCGCCGGGCAAGGCCGCGGGCCTCGCCCTGGCCGTGCTCGGCGTCGCGGTCGCCTGGGGCGTGCACCGACTGGTGCCCGGCGTGCCGATGCTCACCGCCGCCGTGGTCCTCGGCATCGTGGCCGCCCATCTGCCCGGCCGCGCCCACGCCTTCGTGCGCGGTCCCGGCAAGGCCGGCCTGACGTTCGCGGGGAAGCGGCTGATGCGCGTCGGCGTCGTGCTGCTCGGCCTGAAGCTGAGCCTGGACGACGTGCTGGGGCTCGGCTGGGCCTCGGTCGCGATGGTGCTGTGCGTGGTGGCGGTCACCTTCTTCGGCACGTGGTGGCTGGGGCGCAGAATGGGGCTGCGCGGCGACCAGCCGCTGCTGATCGCCACCGGCTACTCGATCTGCGGGGCGTCCGCGATCGGGGCGGTGAGCGAGGTCTCCGAGAGCGACGAGCGGGACACGGCCACGTCGGTGGCGCTCGTGACGCTGTGCGGGACGCTCGCCATCGCCGTACTGCCGTTGCTGCAGCACCCGTTGGGGCTCAGCGACGCGGAGTTCGGGCGCTGGGTCGGGGCGAGCGTGCACGACGTCGGCCAGGTCGTGGCGACCGCGCAGACCGCGGGAGCGGGGGCGCTCGGCGACGCGGTCCTGGTCAAGCTGATGCGGGTCGCGCTGCTCGCGCCGCTCGTCGCGGCGGTGGCGCTCTCGGTACGGGCGCGGCGCCGCGCGCGCACGGCGGACCCTCAGGCCACGGCGAGCACCAAACGCCCGCCCCTGGTCCCGCTGTTCGTCGTCGGCTTCCTCGCGATGGTCGCGCTGCGCACCACGGGCTGGCTGTCCGGCGGCACGATCGACGTCGCGGAGACGGCCCAGGAACTCCTGCTGGCAGCGGCCCTGTTCGGCCTCGGCAGCGCGGTGGACCTGCCGTCCCTGACCCGCACCGGAGGCCGGGTCGCGGCCCTCGGACTCGTCTCGTGGGTGGTGATCGCGGGGATCTCGTACGTGGGGGTGCTGCTGACGTACTGAGGGGGTCCGGCACGGGGGTCCGCGGCCACGCCCGCTCGCCTGCCTGATTGCCGGGGGCAGCCCCTAGATGACGTCCCGCTTCCACTCGCGGGCTGCGGCGTCCCAGCGGATCTGCACGCGCCCGCCCTCGGGCGGCAGAGCGGCGAGAGCCTCCAAATCGGTCCGGGTCAGCGCCTCCAGAGCCACGTCGGGGAGCCCGGCGGGGACCTCGAACGAGAGCCGTCCGCAGCCTTCATCGGTGACCCGCAGCCGCTCGCCCCGGTCCACCACGGGCGGCATCCCCGATCCGGGTTCCCGCACCCAACGGGCCACCAGACGCCGGGCCGCCTCGAACGCACCGGTGCCGGCCTGCGTCGCAAGCACCTGTACGAAGGGAAGCACGGCTGCCGTACCGACGGCGGTGACCACGACCTCGGCGAGGTCCGGCAGCGGGTACCCGTAGCCACCGGCCTTCCCGGCGCGTCCGCCACCGGGAGGGGGGCTCTCGCCCCGCTGTTCGCCCTTTGCCGATCCGGGGAGCCTGGGCGGCTCCATTGGCTCTGCAGGCATCTGCCCTCCCGTGAGCGTCGATGTGGCCACCACAACGTACCCAGTCGGCTTCCCCCGCGGGCCCCCCGTACGAACAACCGATGCGAACGGGCGCGCAGTTGTTCCCTGGAACAGGTGATCGTCGCAGCAGGGATTGCGCGGGGCCCCGTGATTGACGATGCTTACGGTGCGCGAGCGACGGGCTGCAGACCGTGACCGTGCGCCCGGTCCATGTCCCATACAGGGCCGGGGTGTTGGGTCCGCGTTACGCCGGGTCCGGCTTCCGAGAAGTCCCACAAGGAGAAGCACCACCATGAACCTCATCACTGACGTCGTCGCCGGTCTCGCCCACTTCCTGGGCTGGCTCGTCTGACGTCACCCGCAGCAGTCCGCAGCGACGCCGCCTCCCCGTCCCACGGGAGGCGGCGTCGCCGTGTGCGGTCCCGGTCCGGCATGGCGGGGCCGGCGGCGGGACACTCTGATGAAGCGTCGGCGCGGAGACCACTCGGCCCCGCACCGACTCGGCAGACGGACGACGGACGACGGACGAACGACAAGGAGTACGAGACGTGGATCCCCTCTTCCCGGCCCTGACCAGCGAGCGCGGCGAGGCCCTCCGGTTCGGCGACCACTCGCTGAGCTACCCCGAACTGGCCTCGGTCACGGGCGCGTTGGCGAGTCGCCTGAACGGCGCCGGGCGGGTGGCCGTCTGGGCGACGCCATCTCTGGAGACCGCCGTCGCCGTCGTCGCCGCGCTGCTCGCCGGCGTCCCCGCCGTGCCCCTCAACCCGAAGTCGGGCGACTCCGAGCTCACCCACATCCTCCGGGACAGCGCCCCGGCCCTGGTCCTCGCCGAGCCCGGCGCCCGCCTCCCGGCCGCGTTGGCCGAGGTGCCCCGGCACGACGTCGACGTACGACCGGGCGAAGAGGGCCACCCGGCCGAGCCGCCCGCCGAGCCCGACCCCGAGGCCCCCGCCCTGATCGTCTACACCTCCGGCACCACGGGCCCGCCCAAGGGAGCCGTCCTGCCCCGCCGCGCCGTCGCCTCCACGCTGGACGCCCTGGCGGACGCCTGGCAGTGGACCGGCGACGACGTGCTCGTGCACGGCCTGCCGCTCTTCCACGTGCACGGCCTGATCCTCGGCACGCTCGGCCCGCTGCGGCGCGGCGGCTCCGTGCGGCACCTCTGGCGGTTCAGCACCGAGGGCGTGGCGCGCGAGCTCGGCTCCGGGGCGACCATGCTGTTCGGCGTGCCGACGATGTACCACCGGATCGCCGAGGCCCTCCCCGACGACCCGGAGCTTGCGAAAGCGCTGGCCGGGGCGCGGCTGCTGGTCTCGGGCTCCGCGGCGCTGCCCGTGCACGACCACGAGCGCATCGCGGCCGCCACGGGGCGCCGCGTCGTCGAGCGGTACGGCATGACGGAGACGCTGATGAACACCAGCGTGCGGGCCGACGGCGAGGCACGCGCGGGCGCGGTCGGCGTGCCGCTGCCGGGCGTCGAACTGCGCCTGGTCGACGACGCGGGCGAGGAGCTCGCGGCGGACGACCCCGAGGCGGTCGGCGAGATCCAGGTACGCGGCCCGAACCTCTTCACGGAGTATCTGAACCGCCCCGACGCGACCGCCGAGGCCTTCGCGCCGGGCGGCTGGTTCCGCACCGGCGACGTGGCGATGCGCGACCCCGACGGATACGTGCGCATCGTCGGCCGCAAGGCCACCGACCTGATCAAGAGCGGCGGTTACAAGATCGGCGCGGGCGAGATCGAGAACGCGCTCCTCGAACACGCGGGGGTCCGCGAGGCCGCGGTCACCGGCGAGCCGGACGCCGACCTCGGGGAGCGGATCGTGGCGTGGGTCGTCCCCGCGGACCCCGGCACGCCGCCCGCCGCCGAGGCGCTGGCCGACCACGTCGCGGCCCGCCTCGCCCCGCACAAGCGGCCCCGGGTCGTGCGGTTCCTGGACAAGCTGCCCCGCAACGACATGGGCAAGATCATGAAGCGGGCGCTGGGTGCGTGAAGGGGCGATGAGGGGGTGAGGAGTGGGTGAGGGGGTGAGGAGTGGGTGAGGGGGCGTTGAGCAGGTGAGGGGGCCGGGCGGCGGGGCCCGGCGGCCGTCGCGCGTGCGCCTCGCCCCGGGCCCCGCCCGTCACCTCACCCCCCTCACCTCACCCCCACCTCACTCCCCTCCCCTCACCTCACCGCACCCCCACCGCCCGCACGATCTCCTGCTCCACGGACCCGCCCCGGTCATCCCGCGCCGAGGCCCGCAGCGACACGGAGTCCGCGCCGCGCGGCACCCTCAACTCGCCCTGCCAGGACGCCTTCCTGCCGTCACGGTCCAGCGGGACGGACTTCCACGTCCTGCCCTCGTCGTACGAGACGGACAGCGCGCCGCCCCCGATCGTGCCGGTGTCCGGCGCCCCCTTCACGTACGCGGCGAAGAGCCCGACGTCGAGGGTCCGGCCGCCCCGCACCCGGCCCGCCAGGTCCGTGTCCACGTCGAACCCGAGGTTCAGCAGCGGCAGGAACGTCTTGCGGTCCGCGGCGGTCTCCTTCGATCTGAAGGTCCACTCCGCGTGGCCCTTCGTGGCGAGCTCCCACCGCTCCGGGTCGAGCGTCGTGTCGGTCACCACCTTGTACGTGTGCTCGTCGGGGTCCGCGTCCCACACGTACACGCCCGAGCTCTGCCGCCGGTCGGCGCTCACCCCGTCCACGAAGACCTCGCTGACCTGCGTCATCGACTCCTCGTTCCAGACGTCGCCGAAGCCGGTGTGGTCGGGGCCGGAGTCGCCCCAGCCGGGCACATTGAACTCCAGGTCGTTGCCCCTGCGGGTCTGGCCCCAGCCGAGGCCGGTACCGAGCCACGGGTGCAGGGCCGGCTTGAACCAGTCGAGGCCGGCGCGGCTGCCGCCCCGGCGGGCGACCAGGCCGCCGCGCTCCTCCAGCGCGCCGGGGCCAGTGGACACCGACTCGTGCCACAGCTGACCGGGGCCGGTGGACACGTACTCCGTCCGCTCGGCCGGGAGGTCGATCTTCTCCTGGAAGCCCAGGCCGACGGGGAAGCTGTCGGTGATCGAGTAGCGGAATTCGCCGCCCGCGGCCGGCTTGACGGCGTGGAACGCCGTGTCCAGGACAGCCAGTTCACGTTTGCCCGGCTCGTACGCGAGGTCCTTCGGCACGGCCCCCTTGTGCCCCTCCGAAAGGTCGTACACGTAAGGGGTGTTGAGCGTGCCGGTGCTCTCGGCCTTCCTCCCCGTCCGCGCCGCCGCGACGAGCCGGGCGCCGTCCGCCGCGTCGACCGTGGCGATCTGCAGCGGCCGGTCGGCGTTGTCGTCGGTGCCGAACCAGGCGTTGAGCCGCCCCGGCCGGTCGTCCGTCACGAAGAGCGCCGCGGCGCCGGCGTCCTGCGCGGCCTGCCCGATCCGCGCCGGGTCGACCCCGTCGGTGCGGCGCACCACGACGGCCCTGCCGCGGACGTCCTTGCCCTCGTACGCGGCCGGGGTGCCGTCGCCCGCGTCGACCAGCGTCCAGGTGTGCCGGCCCTCGGCGAGGGTGCCGCCGGGCTGCGCGACGGCTTCCCGCAGCCCCTTCACGTCCACGAGCGGCTTGCCGAGGCGCCAGACGGTGCGGTACTCGAAGGTGCCCTCGGTGACCTTCACGGTGGGCGCGGCGAAGATGCTGTCGTACGTGAGGGGGACCTGGACCGCGCCCATCAGATCGGCGCCGCCCGCCTTGCGGTCGTACTCCATCAGGAGCTGCCGGGTCTCGGTGCGCCGGTCCACGTCGGCCGTGATCTCGCGCAGTCTGCGGCCGTCCAGGGTGATCTCGCGGTTCCGGTCGAGGCGGATCTGCGGGTCGGCGAGGAAGCCGAGCCCGAGGGAGTCCTTGCCCTTGCTGCCGCGTACGTCGAGGAAGGTGGAGAGGGCGTACGTGCCCGGCTGCAGGCGGAGTTGGAGGGTCCCGGAGTCACCGACGGAGGCGGGGAAGGGTTCGGTGCCCTCGGCGAGTCGCTGCACCACGAGGTCGGCGGGTGAGGCGGCGCCGTCCCGGTCCTTGACGTGCACGGTGAGCGTGTACCGCTCCTCCTCCTTGACCAGGCCGAACGCGGTGTGGGCGACCGGCTTGCCGCCGACGCTCGCGATGACGGCACCGCTGGTGTTCCCGACCGGCGCCTTCGCCCCGTCCCCGGTGACGGTGGTCGACGCGGTGCCGTGCGCCGGGACGGTGAGGGTGGAGTCGCCGAGGGCGGCCACACCCTCGGCGCCGCCCCGCACGGCAAGGCTCAACTGGACGGGCGTGTCGGACGAGTTGGCGTACGTGAGGGTCTTGGTGACCGGCTTGTTGTTGTCGTAGGGCCAGCCGTAGAAGCCGAGGTCGACGCTGCCGGTGGCGGTGACCTTCGCCTCGACGGCACCGGGCACGCTGACACGTCCCGCCCCCAACACATAGGCGGACGCGTCCAGTTGTGCGGACGTGGACATCAGGGCGTCCTTGAGCTGAGCGCCGGTCCAGTCGGGGTGCCGCTCGGCGAGCAGCGCGGCGACGCCCGCGACGTGCGGCGTGGCCATCGACGTGCCGCTCATCCCGGTGTAGTAGCCCTCGCCTTCGGTGAGTTGGGAGCGTGCCGCGAGGATGTCGACGCCGGGCGCGGACAGGTCGGGCTTGAGCGCGTGGTCGCCGGCGCGGGGGCCCTGGCTCGTGAAGTACGCGGCCTCGTCCGCGGAGTCGACGGCGCCGACGGTCAGCGCGGCGTCGGCGGCGCCGGGCGAGCCGATCGCGGAGGGCGCGCCGGTGTTGCCGGCGGCGACGACGAAGAGGGCGCCGGTCTCCTCGGAGAGGGAGTTCACGGCGGCCGCCATCGGGTCGGTGCCGTCGCTGGCCTCCTGCGAACCGAGGCTCATCGACACCACCTTGGCGTCGACGTCCTTGGCGGCCCACTCCATCCCGGCGATGATCTCCGACTCGCTGCCGGTGCCCTCGTCGCCGAGCACCTTGCCGACGGCGAGTGCGGCGCCGGGCGCGACGCCCTTCTCCTTCCGCCCGTCCGACGCGGCGCCGCTGCCGCCCACGGTGGAGGCGACGTGGGTGCCGTGCCCGTTGCGGTCGGCGACCTCCTCGCCGGGGATGAAGCTCTTGCTCTCGGCGACGCGGTCCTTGAGGTCCGGGTGCCCGGCGTCGACCCCGGTGTCGAGGACGGCGACCTTCACGCCCTTGCCGGTGAGGCCCGCCTCCCACGCCGCGGGGGTGCCGATCTGTTCGTTGCTGGCGGCCATGTCGGCCTCGACGCGCCCGTCCAGCCACACCTTGCCGATGCCCGAGGCGCCGCCCCGCAGCGACCGCCAGAGCGCGTCCGGCTTCTCGGCGGTGACGGCGACGCCCGCGACGCTGGGCAGGGACCGCACCTTCTCGACCCCGCGGGGCAGCTCGCGTGCGCCGCGCGCCTTCTTGTCGTACGTGACGATGAGGGGCAGCGCTCCGGTTCGCCCCCGCGCGGATCCCGCACCCGGCGCGCCAGGGGCTCCCGGCTCGGCGAGGCCTTGCCGGATGAGCTCGGTCACGTCGAACAGCCGCGCGTCGAGGACACCGGAGCGCAGGTACGGCCGCGCCTCGTCCGGTACGACGGTGACGTGCCCGTCCGATACTTGGCTGCGCACCGCCCCGCCCACCCCGCCCGCCCCGGCGGGCCGGTCGACGGTGACGGCCTGCCGGCCGCCGGGGAGCCGGGTGACGGTGACCCGGTCGCCGGTGATGAGGGTGACGGTGTGGGCGGAACGCGCGGCGGGGGCGACCCGCGCAGTGTCGACGGCGGTGGTTCCGGTAGCGGCAACGGCGGTGGCGTACTGCCCGGTGGGAAGCAGGGCGAACGCGAGACCGGCGGCGGCCACGAGCGGGGCTCTTCGCCGCACGGGGGCTCTGGTCATGGGGCTGCCTCTCTTCGTCGGACCCGGGCGGGGGTGGTGCCCGAGTGCTGCGAAGAGTGTCAGGGAGCGTGTGCGACACGGGAGTTGACGGGAGCTGGCGGAAAGCCGCCAGGGCCAGTACCCGCCAGGCCGGCCGCGTCCGGCCACGCGACCTCGTGGGCCGGCTCCGGATGTCCGGAGCGGATGACAGGCCCAAAGTCCGTCGGCGACAATGCCGTTGGCAAGGCGGGAAAGACATACAGCTCAACGGGGGCGTCACATGGATGGCTTGGTGGAGTTCACGACCGACGAGGGCAGCCGGATCGTCGTCGCCGACGTGGACGAGGGCTCCGGCTCCCGCCTGGTGTCCCGCGGCGACGAACCCGCCCTGGCGGCCCGCACCTTCGAGGCGTCGCTCGACGGCGCACGGGCGGCGGCCGAGTCCGCGCTGCGGGTGTTCCGCGGCGGCGCCCTGCGGCCCGACTCGGTGGAGATCGAGTTCGGCGTGCGGATGTCGGCGGAGGCCGGCGCGGTGATCGTAAAGGGCCAGGCCGAGGGCCACCTGGTCGTACGCCTCACGTGGTCGCCGGAGGGACCCCCGGCGCCGGAGCAGCACGGGTCCGCTTCGCGCACGGCACACCACCGGCCCACCGCGACGGGCGATCCCACACTGACGGCACCCCCAGCGCCCTCGGCGCCACCGGCACCCGCCGGGTCCGCCGCACCTCCGGGGGGCCCGGCAACCCCGGCGGCCCCAGCACCCCCGGCAGCCCAAACCACCCCGGCACCCTCAGCACCCTCCGCGCCCCCAGCGCCGCCGGCACCCCCGACACCCCCCGCCCCGGAGCCCACCCCCGCCTCATGAGCAGCGCGTCCTGGCATGTTCGGGTTCAGTGTGGCCGTGAGGTCGGCGCGGGATTTCTCGTTTCCGAGCGGCACCTCCTCACCTGCGCGCACGTCGTCCGCGACAGCGGCGCCCGCGACAGCGGCGCCCGCGACAGTGCCATCACCGTTTCCTTCCCGCACCGCAGAACGCTCGGCCGGGTCACGGCCACGGTGAGCGCCCACGGGGGCTGGGGCGGCGGCCACGACGACCTCGGCGACCTCGCCGTACTCGAACTGGAGCACCCCGTGCAGCTGGCCCCCGCCGTCTTCGCGCCGCCCGAGGACGCGTACGGCCACCCGCGCCCCAGGCTGCTCGTTTACGGGTTCCCCAAGGGGTACGAGGAGGGCTCGCTCGCCGAATACCGGGCCACGGCCGCCCAGTTGATCGCCGACGAGTGGGTGCAGCTGGAGGCGTGGAGCGCCCACGGGCAGCCGCTCGCCCCGGGGTTCAGCGGGGCCGCGGTGACGCTCGCGGACTCCGGCCGGGTCGTGGGCATGGTCGCGGCGGCCGCGGGCGCCGCGGGCGTACGCAACGGCCGTATGCTCCCCACCGCCGTCATGGCCCGCTACTGGCCCCCGCTCGGCGACCTCGTCCCCACCCCCGGCCACCGCCGGGCCGCGAAGGAGCGGCTGCGCGCGCTGGTGGACCGGGTCGAGGACTCCGGCGCCGCCCACGACCCGGAGCGGCTGTACCGCGACGCCGTGGGGCCGCTCGGTCCGCCCGTACCGCCGGAGGGGTTCGGCTCGCTCTGGCCGGCGGCCTGGTACGTGCTCTCCGAGGTCGACGACCCGGACGCGGTGACCCGGCTCGCGGACCGGCTCGGCGCCCTGCTCGACAAGCCCGCTGCCGCGCCCGCAGCCCAGCCCGGGATCACACCTGCCACCGAGCCCACGGCACTCGCGCCCTCCGGCGGGCCGACCCCCGGCGGGCCGCCCCCCGCCTGGGCGCCGATCCTCGTGGAGATCGAGCACAGCGGCGCGGGCGGCGACCAGCTCTTGGTCGAGGTGTCCGCCTGCCGCGACGGCCACCGCCACCCCGTCGCCTCGCGCACGCTCCCCGGCGACCGGGTACCCGCCTTCGTCCAGGAGCGCATCGACGAGGCATTCTCCCATCTCGCCCCGGACGCCGACGAGTTGCTCGCGTTCGTCCTGCCGCGGCCGTTGCTCGACCTGCCGGTGGCGACGTGGCCGCGCGGCGCCGACGACCCGACCCCGCTCGGCTGCTCGTACCCCCTGGTCCTCGCCGACCGTGCGCGGCGCGCGGGCGGACTGCGCCATCAGCTGGCCCGCAAGTGGCAGAACGGGGACGGCAGACCCGCCGCCCCGCTGCACCGCATCGAGTGCGGCACCCAGGAGAAGCCGAACCGGCTCAGGTTCCGGCTGCGCCAGGACGACGCCGACCTGGCGGGCTTCACGGTCCCGCCCCGCACACCCCGGGCCGCCCCGCGCTTCGACGCGACACTGAACGCGCCGGTACCGGTGCTGCTGTGGCCGCGCTCGGGGTGCGACGCGCATCCGTACGACGAGGATCGTACGTACGACGACGGGAGCCATCCGTACGACGACGGGAGCCGTCCGTACGACGGCGAGGGCCGGGGCGGCCAACCCCGTACACCCGGAGCCGGGCCCGCACCCCTGCCCTGCACCAGTGGCGACCCCGACACCGGCGCCAACTGCCCCGGCACCGAATTCCTCGACCGTATCGCCGCGCACGTCGACGGCCTCCCGTTGGCCGAACTCCCCCGCGCCATCCTGGCGTTGCGCGAGAGCGCGGACGCCGCGGACGAACCGGACGCACACTGGGCACGGGACGTACAGCTCCTCTGGGACGACCCGCGCTGCCTCCCCGCCGCACCGCAGGGCCCCCTGCGCTCACCCGTCGCCTGACCCGAAACGTCGCCTGACCCAAGACGTCTCCTGCCCCGCACCATCGCCCGACCCGACCCGACCCGACCCGACCACCGCCCCGTCGTCCGCCGCCCGAGCCCCTACGGAAGAGACCCGGAACATGTCCCTGTGGCCCGTCTACACCGGTACGAACGAGCCCCACGACGGCATCGCCCAGCTGCCCCCGCCGCCGCCCTGGCGCGACTTCGACGGCGGCCCGGTCCTTCCCGCCCCCTCGGACGACACCTCGGCGACCTCGCCGGACCGCAGACACCGGGCCCGGACCTACCGGGCGACCGAGAACTGCGTCCAACTCGTCAACGCCGCCCTGTACTTGCGCCGCCCCCTCCTCGTCACGGGTCCGCCCGGCAGCGGCAAGTCGAGCCTCGCGTACGCGGTCGCCAGGGAGCTGGGCCTCGGCCCGGTCCTGCGCTGGAACATCACGAGCCGCAGCGCCCTGCGCGACGGGCTCTACCAGTACGACCCGCTCTCCCGGCTGTACGCGGCGGGCCGCGCCGCCACCAGCCCGCGCCCCGACGAGGGGCCGGGCGCGCGGCCGGACGAGGACGCCCGCCCCGACCGGGCCGGCGTCGAGGACCACCTGCGCCTCGGCCCCCTCGGCACCGCGCTGCTGCCCTACGCCCGCCCCCGCGTCCTGCTCATCGACGAGATCGACAAGAGCGACCTCGACCTCCCCAACGACCTCCTGAACATCCTGGAGGAGGGCCAGTACGAGATCCCCGAGCTGGTGCGGACCGCCCGGCACGCCCCGGAGGCGGGCCTGCTCGCCGACGGCTCCGACGACCCGGTCACCGTCGTACGCGGCAGGGTGCGCTGCCGCGCGTTTCCCTTCACCGTCCTGACCAGCAACGGCGAGCGCGAGTTCCCGCCCGCCTTCCTGCGCCGCTGCGTCACGCTGCGGCTGCGCCAGCCGCGCGACGAGCACCTGGAGGAGATCGTCCGCGCCCACCTCGGCGAGCCCGACGCCTACGCCAGGAGCCTCATCACCCGCTTCCTGGAGCGCGGCAGCGGCGGCGAACTCGCCACCGACCAGCTCCTCAACGCCATCTACCTCACGGGCGCCGCGGGCATCGACGCCGCGTCCCGCGACGAGCTCGCCCAGCAGCTGATGCCGTACCTGACGCAGGCGGCGGATCCGGGGCCCGATGCGCTCTGACGCCTCCCGTCGCGGAACCCCGCTGGCACGCCTGGCCGACGTACTGGCGCGGGCGTCGGACGGCGCCGGGCCCACCCCCGTCGAACTGGCCGAAGTGCTGTGGCTGGCCGAGCAGGAGCGGGCGCGGTCCGCGGCGGGTCATTCGCGGGCCCCGGACGACGACGAGGCGGCGCGCTCCGCCCTCCCGCCGTCCTCGCACGCCGACGCGTCGCCGGACCAGGGCCCCGTCGCGCCGACCGAAACCGCGGACGACGAACGGGTGCCGCTGTACCTGCCCGCGCCCCCGGCCGGGAGCGGGGACGGGGACGGAACACTCGCGCCGCGACCGGCGGGAGCTTCGGCCCGTCCGTCCGACGGCCGGGACGCGCTCGGCGCCCGCGGCGGGGCTCGCCCGGCCACCGTCCACGCGACCCTCCGCGTGCCCGTACCGCCGATGGTCGCGCACCCGCTGGCCCTGCAGCGCGCGCTGCGCCCGCTCAAGCGCCGCGTCCCCTCGCCGGTCGGCCGCGTGCTCGACGAGGAGGCCACCGCACACCGCATCGCCCGCCTCGGCGCGCGCCCCTGGGACTGGCTGCCGGTGCTGCGCCCGGCGGAGGAGCGCTGGCTGCGGCTGTCCCTCGTGTACGACGCCGGGCCGACGATGCCCGTCTGGCGCCCACTGGTCCGCGAACTCCACACGGCGCTCGTCCAGTCCGGCATCTTCCGCACGGTCGAGCTGCACCACGCGTCGCCCGACGGCACGGTCCCGCCCCAGGCGGCCGCCGCCCCCGCCACCGGGCGCACGGTCACCCTCCTCGTCAGCGACTGCATGGGCCCGCAATGGCGGGAGGGCGCGGCGGGCGACCGCTGGTACCGCACGCTGCGCCGGTGGGCGGAGCGGATGCCGCTGGCCGTGATCCAGCCGCTCCCGGAGCGGCTCTGGCGCACCACGGCGCTCCCCACGACACCGGGCACACTCGCCGCCCCGCACCCGGCCGCGCCCTCGGGCGCGCTGACCTTCACCCCGTACGCCGCCCAGCCACCGCCTCCCGGCGCGCTGCCGGTCCCGGTCCTGGAGGCGGCACCGAACTGGTGGGCCCATTGGGCGTCGCTGGTGGCGGACGGGAGCGGGGTACAACTGCCGGGCGCGGTGGGGTGGTTAGGGGCCGGCCCGACCCCGTCCCGCTCGCCCGACGAGCCGCCCCCCGAGGACGTCACCCGCCCTTCCCCCGAGGACGTCACTCGCCTCTCCCCAGAGGACCTCGTCCTGCGCTTCCGCTCCACGGCGTCCGCCGAGGCCTTCCGCCTGGCTGGCCACCTGGCCGTCGGCGAACCCCGGCTGCCGGTCATGCGGTTGGTCCAGGCGGCGGTGGAGGCACGCCCGCGCCCGCAGCACCTGGCGGAGGTGATCCTCAGCGGAATGCTGACCGTGCGGTCGACGGCGGACCCGGAGTCCTACGCGTTCCGTGACGGGGTACGGGAGGTGCTGCTGCGCACGTTGCCGCGCACGGCACGGGGGCGCACTCGCGAACTCCTGGCCCGGGCAGGCCAGTTGATCGACGACCGGGCGGGGGTGGCGCCGGGCGAGTTGCGGGCGGTGGCGGGCGTACGGGTGCGGGGGGCGGGCGCGGGGGTGGAGTCGGGGCGTGGCGGCGCCGCCCGGGTTCCGGAGGGGGAGCCGTTCGCGACGGTCGCGCCGGAGACCGTGCGTCAGTTGGCCGGGTCGCGGGACGGCCGGCCGGCCCTCGGGACCGCAGGGCCCCTGTTCGGAGGCCGCTATCGGGGCCTGGAGCAGATCGGGCTGAGCGGACGGGTCTGGCGGTCCGAGGACGTGCGCGACGGGGGCAGGACCGTGGTGGTGCAGCGGTTCCTGCGGGCGCCGCGATGGCTGCGCCTGGACTTCACCGGGGCGGCGCGCCGGCTCGCCCGCTTCCGGCACCCCCATGTGGCGGCCGTGCACGACTACGGGTTCCACCGCCAAGTCCCGTATCTGACCATGGACTTCGTCGAGGGCCGCAGTCTGGAGGACCTGCTCCTGGACCACCCGCGCGGGCTGCCCGCCGACCAGCTCATGGACCTGGTGCCGCGCCTGGCCGACGCGGTCGCGGCCCTGCACGCGGCGGACCTGGCGCACGGCGCGCTGACCTCGCCCTATGTACGGGTCTCGGCCGCCGGGCCGGTGCTGTGCGGCTTCACGCTCCGCCCCTTCGACGAGGCGAGCCGCGCGGACGATCTGCGGGCGCTGGGGCGGCTGGTCCGGGAGATGTTCGAGCCGCGGGAGACGTACGGGGCCCAGGTGGCACACGCGCCACGGGACACTTCCGAGTTCCACGGCCCGTACGAGCCGCAGGAGGAGGACCCGGCCGACCTGTGGGCGACGCACCCCGCTTCCGCCGGCCCTTCGTCAGACCCCGCCGACGACTTCTGGGGTCCGGATCTCTGGTCCGACGACCCATGGGCGTTGGGCCCGCCCTCCTTCGAGGACGCCCCCCAGGAACCGGACCCCGCCGACCTCCCGGCAGCGGGCCGCGCCGCCGACGACCCCTGGGTCGTCGACCCCGATGCGGCCGACGACCCTTGGCGGTACAGCGCCTCAGGGGCCCCGCAGTCCCTGCGGCGCGACCGGCCCGGTACGTACACCCTGACCTCCGAGGCCGCGGGCCTGCTCTCCTCGGGCCTGAACGCCCTCCGCTCCGAGGACGCCGACGGGCTCAGCCGCGGCCTCCGCCTGCTCCGGCAACTCTCCTCACCTTCGCTGCACGGGCGCACGTACTCCCTGCTCGGCCCTCTCCGCGTCACCCAGCCCCACGGCTGGACCCTTTCGGTCACGGATTCGAGGTCGAGGGCGATGCTCTGCGTCCTGCTGCGCCGGGAGGGACGCGCCGTCCCGGATGCGGAGCTGACGGCGGCCATCTGGGGCGCGGATCCCCCCGCCAACGCACCGCGCCTGCTGGCCTCGACCGCCGCCCGGCTGCGCGAGGCGCTCGGGCCGGACTCGGTGGCGAGGACCGGGGACGGGTACGCCCTGCTGCTGACGTCCGCGGCCGACGAGGTCGACCTGTTCCGCTGCCGGGAACTGGCCGCGCAGGCGGATACGCACCGGCGCGAGGGGGAGATCGAGAGCGCCCTGCACTGCGTCGAGTCCGCGCTGGACCTGTGGGACGACGCTCCCCTGGAGAACGTTCCCGACCCGGCGGGCAGGGAGGCGCGCACCGAACTCGCCGATCTCCACTCCCGTCTTGTCCACGGCCAGCAGCAACTCACCGCGGAACTGGAGCAATCCGACCCGGGCACGTCTGAACTCGAAGGCGACCCACAGGGTTTCACCCCCGACGAGGCCAGAAGCCGGCCCGCTCCACACGAGCGGTTCCCCCGCTCCCGGCCCGACGCCCTCGCCCCCGAGGAATCCGCCTCGTCCGACTACCTCCCGTACCCGGCGACCGACGTCTCCTTCGCCTACCCCACCCATCCGGACCCACCGTCCGACGACGCCCTGCAGACCCTGGGCCGCGCCGTCTCCCACCTGCTCGTCCGCGGCGGCATCGGACCGGAGCGATTCGAGATGCGGCTCCAACGGTACGGGTGGGATGTGACCGTGGCCCCCGAGGTGGACGCCCTCCAGGTACTCCTCACGACCGTCGACCACCTGCCCGGACTCCTGACCGAACTCCACACGCCCCACGGCGGGTTCGACCCTCTCATCCTCACCGTCACCGTGATACTCGACCCCGACCGGACGGCGCCCGCACCCCCGCTCCCCTCCGGACTCCGCCACCTCTCCGACCGCCCCGGAACCCGCGCGGCCGTCATCATCTCCGGCGACCTGTACGTCCGCCTCACCCGCTCGGGCCGCACCACCGCCCCCCACGCCTTCGAACCGGTCCCCCAGTCCGACGACTGGTACTGCACCGTTCCGGCGGGGCCGGGGGCCGACTCCAACCCCCCGCCCGACGGGGCGGGCACCACCGCGCCGGATCCTCCGTCGACCACTCCGGGCACCCCGTCGGACGCGTCGTCCGACCCCGGCGCCTCGTCAGGCGTACCACCCGCCCCGGATGCCCTGCCGGACACGTCGGCCAGCCCCGAGGCCTCGTCAGGCGCACCGCCCGCCCCGGACGCTCTGACCGAAGCAGCAGCCATCCCCGACGTCCCAATAGGTCTGCCCCCCGCCCCGGACACCCTGCCGGGCACCTCGACCGCCCCCGAAGTCCCGTCGGGCACCCCGACCACCCCGACCACCCCGACCACCCCGACCACCCCGACCACCCCGCCGGAAGCGTCAGCCACCCCCGACGTCCCGTCGGACCCGGCACCCGCCCCCGAAGCCCCCTCAGCCACCCCGCCCACCTCCGAGGCAGCCCCCTCAGCCACCCCGCCCGCCTCCGAGGCAGCCCCCTCAGCCGACCAGACCCCCGCTCCCACCCACTCCTCGGCAACGACACCCCCCACCCCCCGCCACAACACCCCCACCCACCACCTCCCCCACCCCATCGACTCCCTGATCCTCGGCTTCGACGGGACCCTCGCCCAGCTCTATCCGGGGCGAGCCGCACGGGACGCCGCGCGAGCGCTTGCCGCTCTCATCGCCGAGCGGCGCGACCCCGAGGCGGCCGAAGCGGGGGAGCCCCTGGTGCCCGGTGGAGGGCACGCCGTCCTCGCGGACGACCGGATCCACCCCCTCGACATCCTGCGCGACTTCGCCCACCACCCCACGCTCCCGGCCGAACTGCACGCCCACCTCGAAGACATCGAGCTGCGGGCGGCGACCACGACGAAGCCTCCCGGCTCCCTCGCGGACGCTCTGCGCGCTCTCGCCGGACCCGCCCAACGCCTCCCCCTGGCCATCGCGACCGACGTCTCCCCGCGCGCCGTCACCGCGTACCTGACCGCCAAGCGCCTCCCCTTTCCCGAGGCCGCCGTGCACGGCCGTACCGCCGACCTCACCCGCCTCATGCCCGACCCCGACTGTCTGCGCCGCGCGCTGGACCAGCTGGGCTCGTCGGCGGAGCGCTGCGTCATGGTCGGCTCCTCGGCGGTGGAGGCGACCGCGGCGCGCGACCTGGGCATCCCCTTCATCGGGATCGCCCCCGACAGCCGGACCCGGCAACGGCTGCTCGACGCCGGCGCCCGGTTCACGCGCGCGCTCCTGTCGGACGTGGCAGGGGCACTCCGCGAGCGCTGAGCACCCCGGGCCCGACGGGGAGCGCACCCCGGCGCGGACCCCGACGCGACGCGATCCCGGTCCCTGCCCCCCCGGCCCCCCGGCCCCCCGGCCCCCCGGCCAGAAAAGATCACCCGTGCGGCCGCACCCCGCCCGGCCCATCCCACCGCGCGGCCCGCCCGCCCCCGTCGCACGATGCGAGAAAGGACCGCCGTCCGACGGTCCGTACGGTCTGCGCTCTCGGGAGGATCTGCCATGACCGTCAGTCTGGAGCAGTTGCGCCGCTGCCATATCGCCGTCGACCTCGGAGCCGCGAGGACCCGTGTGTTCGTGAAGGGCGCGGGACTCGTCGTCGACGAGCCGAGCGCCGCCGCCGTCAACACCCGGACCGGCGCGCTCATCGCGGTCGGCCACTTCGCCGAGCAGATGACGGGACGTACGCCCGGATACATCCGGGTGGTCCGCCCCGTCTCCGGCGGCACCGTCGTCGACATCGAGATGGCCCAGCGGATGCTGCGCAACCTCATCGGCGAGAAGCTCCGCCGCGCCCTGCGCCGCAAGCCGCGGCTGCGCGCCGCCGCCTGCACCCCCCACGACGCCGACCCGCTGGCCCAGCGCGCCGCCATCGAGACGATGGTCGGACTCGGCGCGCGCCGGGTGGAGCTCGTGGACACCCTCATCGCGGCGGCGGTCGGCTGCGGCCTGCCCGTGGAGCGTCCCGAGGCGACGATGATCCTCGTCTGCGGCGCCGCCACCACGCAGGTCGCGGTCCTCTCGCTCGGCGCGATCGTGACGGCGGAGCGGATCCCGGTGGGCGGCGAGGCCATCGACAACGCGATCGTGCAGCACCTGCGCCACCACCACGAGCTGATGCTCCCCTCCCAGTCCGTGCGCCCCCTGCAACTCGCCCTGCGCGGCAACGGCCTGACGCCGCAGGGGCCGGAGTCGACGGAGATCCACGGCAGGGACGTCGCGACGGGCCTCGCCCGTTCCGTCCAGGTGGACACCGCCGCCGTCCGCGACGCCATCCACACCCCGCTCACCGCCGTACTCGACGGCATCGGCAAGGTGCTGCGCGACTGCCCGCCGGATCTGGTGGCCGACCTCGCCGACCGCGGCATCATGATGGTCGGCGGCAGCGCGCTGCTGCCCGGCCTGGACCAGATGCTGCGGGACGCGACCGGAATGCCCGTACATATCGCGGAACGGCCTGATGTGTGCGCCGTCATGGGGCTCGGTGCGATGCTGGAGGGCAAGATCCAGCCGCTGGCCCTGGCTCCGCTCTCCGGCTGACGCCCTCGCCGGCCGCCCGGGCAGCCGCCTCCCCCGACCACGGAGTACGTCGTACGTGACCGAGATGCCCGACGGGACGGACGCGCCGCCGTCCGCGATGCAGCCACTCCTCGACGCCGTCCTCGACGTGGGCACGGAGCTCGAACTCCGTGCCACGCTCCAGCACATCGTGGACAGCGCGGCGCGGCTGACCGGGGCGGGGCTCGGCACGCTCGGGGTCGACGCGCCCGGCCTCGACGGGCCGGCCGAGCTCTTCGTGGCGGGCGGCCCCGCGCGTCACCCCGAGGGTGTGCCGACGGTGAGCCCCGCCGCGACGGCGGACGGCACGGCGTTGCGGGTGCCGATCGAGGTCCACGACGAGCCGTTCGGCACGCTGCTCCTGGCACACAAGGAGCGGGGCGGCACCTTCACGGACGAGGACCAGCAGCTCCTGCGGGTCCTGGCCAGCCAGGCGGGCATCGCGATCGGCAACGCCCGCCTGTTCGAGGCGGCCCGCCAACGGGAGCGCTGGATCGAGGGCGCGGCGGCGGTCACCACGGCCCTGCTCACGGGCGAGGCGGCGGCCGACGCGCTGATGACGGTGGCGGACCGGGCGAGGATCCTGGCGGGCGCGGCGGCGGGGGTGATCCTGCAGCCCACGGAGGCGGGCGGCATGCGGATCGTCGCGGCGGCGACGGACGGCGCGCCGCACGGCTGGGGCACGTCGGCTCGGGCCGCCGGGCCGGAACGGAACGTGTGGGCGCCGGCCCCCGGGGACCGGCCCCCGGGGCCGGCGCGGCCCACGCCTGCGGCGCAAGCTCGGGTCGACCACCCGCCGTCCCCCGGGGCGACGGACCGGGGGACGCCCCGCCCCCCGGAACCGGCCATGGGGACCGCCGCCCCCGCAGAGAGCGCGCCCCCGCCCACCACACCTCCCATGGAGCCGACCTCGCCCACGGCACCTCCAGCGGAGCCGCGGCGCGGCCGTCCGACGACCGCCACGCCGCCGGCCTCCGGCTCACCCGACAGGCGAAATCCGGCCGCAGCCACGCCGGCACACACCCCCACCCCCACCCGCGACCCTTACCCCCCGACCCACAACGACCTCATCGGCACCACCATCGAGCCCGGCAGCGCCGTGCTGGAGCAACTGCTCGGCGGGGAACCCGTGTTCATCGAGGACTCGGCGACCGACGCCCGGATGACGACGCACGTGCGCGTCCGTTTCGGGCCCAGCATGATGCTGCCGCTGCAGGCCGGCGGCCGGCTCATCGGCACGCTCGCGCTGCCCCGCCGCCGCGGCGCGCCCGCCTACACGCCCGCCGAGCGCCTGCTCGCCACCCAGTTCGCCTCGCAGGCCGCGCTGGCCCTCGTACTGGCCGACGCACAGCAGAGCCGAGAGCGCCTCGCGGTCTTCGAGGACCGCGACCGCATCGCACGCGACCTGCACGACCTCGTCGTCCAGCGGCTGTTCGCCACCGGCATGATGCTGGACGCGACCCGCAACAGGGCCCGGTCGACCACGGTCGAGTCCACCCTCGATCACGCCGTCGACGAGCTGGAGTCGACGATCCAGGAGGTCCGTACCGCCATCTTCGCCCTGCAGCAGCCCCCCGCCGACGCCCCCGCGACCTTCCGCGGCAAGGTGCTGCGCGAGACCGCGGGCGCGTCCGCGGTCCTCGGCATCCGGCCGTCGGTGCACTTCGCCGGCGCCGTCGACCACCGCGTCACCGAACCGACCGCCGGCCACCTCCTCGCCGCCCTGCGCCGCGCGCTGGCCGCCGCGTCGCGCCGCACCGGCGTCACCCGGGTCGACGTCGCGATCGACGCGAAGGCCACGCTGCCCGACAGCAGGGAGGGCGTACGCCTGACGGTGTACGACGACGGGGACACGGACGGCGTCGAGGCGGGCACGACGGTGACCTGGCAGGCGCCGCTGTAACCCTCGCTGTAACCCTGGGAGAACGTCAGAGCTCGACCACCGAGACCTCCGTGGCCTTCACACTCGTCCACACCTCGGCCCCGTCCACGAGCCCGAGGTCGAACGCGGCCTGCGGGGTGATCTCGGCGACCAGGTCGGGCGCCTCGGGCGAGGCGATCAGGACGCGCAGCCGGCTCCCGGCGGTGGTGATCTCCCGTACCGTCCCCGGCCAGACGTTGCGCGGACTGCCCTCCGGCTTCTCCCGGTGCACGGACACCGCCTCCGGCGCGATCACCGCGAGCGCCGGCGCACCCGCCCCCGCCGTCGGCGGCTCGGCGACGACCAGGCGCCCCTGTCCCGCCAGCACCAGCGTGCCGTCGGCGTCGACCGTGCCGGGCCACGCGTTGCGGCCGAGCATCCGAGCCACCCACGGCGACCGCGGATGCCGGGTGACATCGGCGGGCGAGGCGTCCTGCAACGTACGCCCGTCGTCGAGTACGAGGACCCGGTCGGCCAGCGACACCGCCTCGACGGGATCGTGCGTGACGATGAGGCACACCCCGCCGAACCCTTCGAGGTGGCGGCGGAGCGTGTGGCGGACGTGGGCGCGGGTGGTCTGGTCGAGCGCGGCGAGCGGTTCGTCGAGGAGCAGCAGCCGGGGCCGCGCCGCCAACGCCCTGGCGAGCGCGACCCGTTGGGCCTGTCCGCCGGAGAGTTGGGCGGGCCTGCGGTGCGCGAGGTGCCCGACGCCGAGCCGGTCGAGCCAGACCTGCGCCTCCCGGCGCGCCTCGGCACGCCGCACGCCCTGCGCGCGCAGCCCGTACGCCGTGTTGCCCAGCGCGCCGAGGTGCGGGAAGAGGGCGCCTTCCTGCGGCACCCAGGCGACACCGCGGCGGTGCGGCGGCAGCGCGGTGACGTCCCGTTCGCCGAGCCGCAGCCGCGCGTGGGCGCGCGGGGTGAGCCCGAGCAGGGCGCGCAGCAGGGTGGTCTTGCCGGCGCCGTTGGGTCCGACGACGGCGATGGTGGTGCCGGGGGCGGCGTCGAGGGTGAGCTGGTTGTGACCGGTGACGTCGGCGTGCAGGGCCCACTGTTCGGAGGGCTCCGCGGCCTTCACTGCCGCCGAAGTCGCCGGGGTCACCGAAGGCCCCGAAGTCGCCGAAGGCCCCGCTGCCGGGGAGGCGGGCGCCGCCGCCGGATCGTCCCCTTCCGGGGAGTCGGCGGACACCGATCCCCGTACTCCCCGTACGCCCTGTACGCGCACGGAGGCCCCCGCCGTCCACCGTCCCCGCAGCCCCACGAGGACGGCCATCGCGATGGCGAGCAGGAGCAGCGACAGCGAGGTGGCGGCCTCCGGCGAGTCCTGGAGGAGCAGATACACCTGGAGCGGCAGGGTCTGCGTGGTCCCGGGCAGATTCCCCGCGAAGGTGATGGTCGCCCCGAACTCGCCGAGGGCCCGCGCCCAGGTCAGCGCGGCTCCCGCGACGAGTCCGGGGGCGACCATCGGCAGGGTGACGGTGAGGAACACCCGTACCGGAGAGGCCCCGAGCGACGCCGCGGTCTCCTCGAACCCGGGCCGCAGCCCGCCCAGCGCGCCCTCCAGACTGATCACGAGGAACGGCATCGCGACGAAGGTGGCCGCGACCACCGCGCCCGAGGTGTGGAAGGGCAGCACGATCCCGAAGGTGTTTTCGAGCCAGGGTCCGAGGACCCCGCGCCGCCCGAACCCGAGCAGCAGCGCGACGCCGCCGACGGTGGGCGGCAGCACCATCGGCAGCAGCACGAGGGACCGTACGAGCGCCTTCCCCCGGAACTCCACCCGGGCAAGGAGCCAGGCCAGCGGCACCCCGAGCACGAGCGAGAGCCCGAGCGCCCAGCAGGAGACGAGCAGCGACAGCTTCAGGGCCTGGGTGACGCCGGGGGCGGTCAGATGCGCGCCGAGGTCGCCCCACTCGGTCCGCGCGAGGATGCCGACGAGCGGCATCAGCAGGAACGCGACGGCGAGCAGGGCGGGAACGGCGAGCGTGAACGGCGGCCGGGTACGGACGCGTGGACGTGAGCGGGGCATGGCGCGGGACGGCTGTCGCGGTCGTTACGGCTTCTGGAAGCCCGCGTCCCGAAGGATCTTCTGCGCCTCGGGGGTGCTGAGCCACTTCACGAACGCGGCGGCGGCGTCCCCGTTCTTCGACCCCTTGAGGGTCGCGGCCGGGTAGGAGGCGACGGCGTTCTGCGCGTCGGGGATGTCGACGGCGTCGACCTTGTCGGTCGCGGTGGCGGCGTCGGTCTTGTAGACGATGCCGGCGTCGGCCTCGCCGAGCTCGACCTTGCTGAGCACCGAGCGGACGTTGGCCTCCTTGGAGACCGGCTGCACGGAGACCTTCTGGGCGTCGAGGACCTGCTTGCTGTACCGCCCGACGGGCACGGTGTCATCCGCGAGGACGACCTTGAGCTTGCTGTCGGAGAGATCCTTGAGCGACGCGACCTTCTCGGGGTTGCCCTCGCGGGTGGCGATGACGAGCCGGTTCTTGGCGATGATGTCGGGCTTGTTCGTCTCCCCCTTGAGCCCGTCCATGGTCTTGGTGTCGGCGGTGACCAGCACGTCGGCGGGCGACCCCTGCTTGACCTGCGCGGCAAGCTCCTGCGACCCGGCGGCGGAGACGGTGATGTCGGTGCCGGGGTGCTCCTTCTCGTACGTCTTCTCGGCGGTGGCGAACACGTCGGTGAGGGAGGAGGCGGCGAGCACGGTGAGCTTCACGTCCTTGCCGCTGCCGCCCTCCTTCTTCCCGTCACTGTCGTCATCGCTGCCACAGGCGGCGAGGGGCACGAGCAGGGCGGCGGTGACGACGGCGGCGGCGGTACGGCGCACGGTACGGGCGGAGAACGTCGGGGACATGAGTGGGCTCCTGGCGGTGGCGTACGGGGAGTGAGGCGGGGGGGCTTCGACCGCCCGACGTCAGGCGCGATCGATGTGCACGTTGGTGGACTTCACGCGGGCGGTGGCCTCGACGCCGACCTCCAGGCCGAGCTCCTCCACGGCCTCCCGGGTCAGCAGCGAGACCAGCCGGTGGGGCCCGGCCTGGATCTCCACCTGCGCGGCGACGTCACCGAGCTTCACGGCGGTGACGATGCCGGGAAAGGCGTTGCGGGCGGTGGTGTACGAGACGTCCTCGTCCCCCGCGTCACCCCCGCTCCGCGCGAGCTCGACGGAGAACGCGGCGAGATCCCGCCCGTCGATGAGCCGCCGCCCGCCTTCATCGCGATGCGTGACGACCCGACCGGCATCGGCCCACCGCCGAGCGGTATCGGGACTGACCCCGAGCAGACGCGCGGCCTGCCCAATCGTGTAGGACTGCATGTGCGCCACGATAAGGGCGATGGCCTCGCATTTGTAAAAGTTGAGGTGGATCTCCATCGCAAATGCGCCCCGCCTTGGAGAAACCTCTGAACCGTCGGGCCGTAGGTCGGCGGCACAGGCCGTCTTGCCGGGAGTAGCGTGGGAACAACACCTTCTGGTGGGGGTACCGGTGAACACACCTTTCGGTTCAGGCATGGGCGACCGCGTTGCGGAACTCAGGTACAGACGCGGCCTCACGCAAGAGCAACTTGCCGAGCGCGCGGATGTCTCCGTCGATGTCGTGCGCAAGCTGGAGCAGGGCCGCAGGAAGACTGCCCGGCTCACCACCATCAACTCACTGGCCCAGGCGCTCGACACGGAACCCAGTTACCTGGTGGGGCAGCCGACCACGTTCGAGACGCACGGCATGCCGGAAGAGGACGCGCCCTCGGTCCTCGCGCTGCGCCAGGCGATCTCCCCGATAACCAACCTGCTCGACGGCGAAAGCGACCCAGAAGACCCGCCCAGCATTCACGAACTTCAGGAGTCGCTCCGGTCGACTGAAGCCATCCGCCGCGAGGGACGCATGGCCGAGATCGGCGTACTGTTGCCGCCGCTCATCAAGGACGCCCGCGCCGTCGTCCACGCCTCCACAGGCGCCGACAAGGCCGCCGCCAACTCGGTCCTCGCGCTCGCCTACCAAGTCGCTTCGGTCACGCTCACCGGCTTAGGTAAAGAGGACGCCGCGTTCACCGCGATGGAACGCTCACTGCTCGCCGTTCAAGGCTGCGATGACCCCGGCCTGGAGACGATGGCCGCCTCCACCTTCTCCTACGTCCTCACCAAGCAGGGCCGCCTCGCCGACGCCGAACGCGTAGCGCTGAAACAGGCCGAGGCCATCGAGCCGGGGTTCCACAGCGGCCCGCAGGACCTGGCCCTCTGGGGGATCCTGCTCCTGCGTGCAGCCACCGCCGCAGTGCGGCGGGAAAGTCATGGGCAGGTGCTGGACCTGCTTCGGCTGGCCAAGGGTGCCGCCGAGACCATGGATGGCGATCTCCTGCTGTACGCCACGCCGTTCGGCCCGACCAACGCTGGTGTGGCACGGGTCAACTTTCTCGTCGAGATGGAGCACGCCGACGACGCCGCGCAGGCGGCGCGCCGTGTGCCCAATCTGGCCTCCCTACCGCCGACGTGGCGGGCCCGTTTCCACGTTGACCGCGCTCTGGCCTTCAGCGACATGGATAAGGACCGCTCGGCTGTCAGTGCCCTGCTTGCTGCGGAGCAGGACGCCCCTGAGTGGATGCGGTATCACTCGACTTCGCGCCGCCTGGTCGAGGAGTTGCGCGGGCGCTCCACGCGACGCGATGCCCCCGTCAATGGGCTCGCGGACCGACTGGGCCTGCTGAGGTAGGGCGCCCTGTCCTACCTGATTCGTAAGCTAGGACTGCCCGTCACTGGGCGGTGATCGCGCCTCTCCATAGCGTGATCTGCATGACGCGGCGTCGGCTCACCCCCGCCAGGCGAAAGCCGACGCCGCACCCATGCAGATGCGGACGGGAGACGCCGGTGACCGAGACCCAGACGATAGGGGAACTCCCCGTCGAGCTGCCCGACCCCCAAGACCTTGCCCAAGCGCAGGTGTGCGGAAGGGCCTGTGTGTGGTGCGCGGTGGCTCTCGACAATGCCGCAGCCGTCGACCTGGGCGACCGGGACGTCGGAGCACACGGCAGCGTCACCCGCTGGTTCCCCCGCAGATGCCGTCCGTGCGGCTACACGCACCTCTACGCGGCGCTCCAGGCGCACAGAGAAAGCTGCAAGCAGTGCACCACCAGTCTCCCCTGGTGCATCCGGGGCCAGCGACTGTTCGGCGCGGCCATGCGGATCAGCGAGCCGGTGCGGCGATGAGTGGGGGCACGCGCTTCTGCTGGCGCTGCGACGAGCCGATCCTTGCCGGGCAACCTGTGGTGACCGGCGTAAAGGTGTCGATCTCCGGCGGAGGCGCGACCTTCGTCAGGCATTGGGACTGCCCGGGACCGGGGGGGGGTACCTTCGGCAGCCGCCCGGCCCGCTGCGCTCGAAGGGGACGTCGTAATCGCGGCCCCTCCGCCCTTGTGCGGGACGTGCCACTATCCGATCCAGGACGGCGAGAGCTACGCGACGCGGATCTGGGGCCCCGAACGGGACTGTCCCTGCCCATGCCAGGCGCCGGCGCCCGAGAGCGAGGCCCTGGGGACTCACGGGCCACCCAAACGGGCGCCACCCGGAGGTTTGCGGCGTTGACGCAGGTGGAATCGTTCCTGCGCCCTAGCGCTGTGGTGGGGCGGGTGGGACTCGAACCCACGGCCGACGGATTATGAGTCCGCTGCTCTAACCGGCTGAGCTACCGCCCCTAACGGCGCGTCGCGCACATTTGTGCGCGCCGTCTGCCGCAGCATAGCCGCTCATACGATCTCCTGCTTCGGATGGTCGGCATCGCTCGACCATGAGGACCTCCGTGCTGCCCGCATGGTTCCACCAGGCGCGAAAGAGGTACGGGACAGGCACGGACACGTGCACGAACGGACACGAAAAAGGACCCCCGAGGGGGTCCTCGGGGGTCCTTCGTACAGCTCTCCCGACTGGACTCGAACCAGTAACCTGCCGGTTAACAGCCGGCTGCTCTGCCAATTGAGCTACAGGAGACCGAGCTCCCCCGACTGGACTCGAACCAGTAACCTGCCGGTTAACAGCCGGCTGCTCTGCCAATTGAGCTACAGGGGATCGTCTCGTTTGCATCGAACGCACCTACCTGGGAACTCTCCGGGCGGCGGGCGTTCGCTGCGACACATACATTAGCGCAAGCAGGGGGGTGCTCCGCCAATCGGTATCCCCTCGGGCGATCAACGGCGAGCGCCGGCACCGTGACGGCATACGTGACGGCCGACAGTGACGGCACACCGTGACGGCAGACAGTGACAGAGCGACGCACGTGCGCAGCCGATGCAGCGGACGACGTAGAAGAAGGGTGGCAGCCATGCGGTACCGGCTCACATTCGTGGTGGGACTGGCCCTCGGGTACGTGCTCGGGACCCGGGCCGGACGCGAGCGCTACGAGCAGTTGAAGAAGTCCGCCCGCGAGATCTCGCAGAACCCGGCCGTGCGCAACACCGTCGAGTCCGCGACCCAGCAGGGGCGCGAGGTCGCGGGCAAGGCGCTCCACTCGGTCTCCGAGAAGGTCGGGGACCGGATGCCCGACTCGGTCGCCGGCCGGGTCCGCTCCCTGCGCGAGCAGCGCGGGCAGGGCGGCGCCGGAGACGACTGGGGCACCAGCAACACCTGACGGAGCCGAGCGGTCCGCCGCGCGCGTCGCCCCGCCGCAGAGGCCGGGCGGCGCGCTCCGCGTCCGGTGGCGGCATCGCGTGGAGCGAACGCGGGTACGGGACACGCCCCGCGGTGCGGCAGAATTCCCTCATGGGGATAGTCGCAGGGTTGGACAGTTCGCCCGATTTCACGCGCATCGTGGTCTGTGACACGGACACGGGCGCCGTACTCAAGCAGGGCTATGCCCCGCATCCGCTGGAGAGCGGCGAGGGCGGCTCGCGGCCGTCCGACGTCGATCCACAGGCGTGGCTGCTCTCCCTCGGCGAGGCGGCCGGCGGCGGGCTGCTCGAAGGCGTGCAGGCCATCGGCGTATCGGCCCAGCAGAACGCCCTCGTACCGCTCGACCAGCACGGCAACACCGTGCGGCCCGCCCTCGTCGGCAACGACCGCAGGACGCAGGTCGCCGCCGTCGACCTCGTCGACCGGCTCGGCGGGCGCGAGGCGTGGGCGCAGGCCGTGGGGTGCGTACCCCGGTCCGCGGAGCCGGTGACGAAGCTGCGCTGGCTGGCGAAGACCGAGCCGGATGCCGCGCGCCGGGTCTCCGCCCTCATGCAGGCCCCCGACTGGCTCGTCTGGCAGCTGCTCGGCCGGCCCGCCCGCCGGACGACCGACCGCGGCGGCGCATCCGGCACCGGGTACTGGTCCGCCGCGACCGGCGCGTACCGCCCCGACCTCGTCGAACTGGCCCTGGGCCACCAGGCGATGCTCCCCGAGGTGATCGGCCCCGCCGAGGCCGCGGGCACCACCCCCGAGGGGCTGCTGATCTCCGCGGGCACTGGCGAGACGATGGCCGCGGCCTTCGGGCTCGGCGTGCAGCAGGGCGACGCCGTGGTGTCGCTCGGGGCGTCGGGCTCGGTGATGGCCGTGCACCACGAGGCTCTCGTCGACGCGCGGGGGATCATCACCTCACTGGCGGACGCCACGGGGCTGCATCTGCCGGTGGTCCACACGATGAACGCCGTACGGGTCCTGCGCGGTACGGGCGAGATGCTCGGGGTCACCGACCTGGAGGAGCTCTCCGCGCTCGCCATGAAGTCCACGCCGGGCGCCCACGGGCTCGTACTCCTGCCCTACCTGGAGGGCGAGAAGACGCCGAACCTGCCGCACGCCGCGGGCACGCTGACCGGGCTGCGGCGCGAGTCGATGAAGCCCGAGCATCTGGCGCGGGCCGCCTTCGAGGGGATGCTGTGCGGGCTCGGCGACGCGCTGGACGTGCTGCGCGGGCGCGGGGTCGAGGTCCGGCGGGTCTTCCTGCTGGGCGCGGCCGCCGAGCTGCCCGCCGTCCAGGCCGCCGCGCCGATGCTGTTCGGCACGCAGGTCGTGGTGCCGCAGCCCGCGGACTACGCGGCGATCGGTGCGGCGCGGCAGGCGGCCTGGGCGCTGACCGGTCAGCTGCCGTACTGGCAGGGGGCGGCGGCGCAGGTCTTCGAGCCGGGCGAGGAGCTCGCGGTGGGGCAGGCGGTGCGCCAGCAGTACGCGACGGTGCGGGAGCAGTCCCATCCGGGGGCGTTCGCCTCCTGAGACCCGTCCTGCCGCGCGCGGCCCCGTCTCACCGTGCGCGGCGACGGGCGACACGAAGATCCTTCAGTGGATCCACTTCTTTACCCGGGCTGAAATTTGACCCGGTCATGGGTTAATCGGTTGCACACCCACGGGTCGGGTGTCGCAGGATTGAGGGCCACCTCGCCCACCACCCTGCCGACACCCGACTCCTCGAGAGACCGAGCGTGCTCATAAGACTCCTGCGGACGTATCTGCGTCCGTACCAGAAACCCATCGCCCTGCTGGTGCTCCTGCAGTTCCTGCAGACCTGCGCCGCGCTCTACCTGCCCTCCCTGAACGCCGACATCATCGACAACGGTGTCGTCGAGGGAGACACGGGCTACATCCTCGGCTTCGGCGGCATCATGATCGCCGTCACCGTCGTGCAGATGATCTGCAACGTCGGGGCCGTCTACTTCGGCGCACGGACCGCCGCGGCGCTCGGCCGGGACGTGCGGGCCGCCGTCTTCGACCGCGTGCAGTCGTTCTCCGCGCGCGAACTGGGCCAGTTCGGCGCCCCGTCGCTGATCACCCGCACCACCAACGACGTCCAGCAGGTCCAGATGCTGGTCCTGATGTCGTTCACGCTGATGGTGTCGGCGCCCATCATGTGTGTGGGCGGCATCGTGATGGCGCTCGGCCTGGACGTGCCGCTCTCCGGGGTCCTCCTCGCCGTCGTGCCCGTCCTCGGCGTCAGCGTGAGCCTGATCGTGCGGCGGCTGCGGCCGCTGTTCCGCACCATGCAGGTGCGCCTCGACACCGTGAACCGCGTGCTGCGCGAGCAGATCACCGGCAACCGCGTCATCCGCGCCTTCGTCCGCGACGAGTACGAGAAGGAGCGCTTCCGCAAGGCCAACGCCGATCTGACCGAGGTCTCGCTCGGCACCGGCAGGCTGCTCGCGCTGATGTTCCCGATCGTGATGACCGTCGTGAACCTCTCCTCGATCGCGGTGGTGTGGTTCGGCGCCCACCGCATCGACAGCGGCGGCATGCAGATCGGCGCGCTCACCGCGTTCCTCGCCTATCTGATGCAGATCGTGATGTCCGTGATGATGGCCACCTTCATGTTCATGATGGTGCCGCGCGCGGAGGTCTGCGCCGAGCGCATCGAGGAGGTCCTGGACACCGACAGCAGTGTGGTGCCCCCGGCCGCCCCGGTGCGCGAGCTGCGCAGCCACGGCCACCTGGAGATCCGGGACGCCGGCTTCCGCTACCCCGGCGCCGAGGAGCCCGTCCTCAAGTCCGTCCACCTCGTGGCCCGGCCCGGCGAGACGACCGCGGTGATCGGGTCGACCGGCAGCGGCAAGTCGACGCTGCTCAATCTCGTGCCGCGGCTGATCGACGTCACCGAGGGCGAGGTCCTGGTCGGCGGCGTGGACGTGAGCACCGTCGAGCCCGCGCTGCTCGCGCGGACCGTCAGCCTCGTACCGCAGAAGCCGTACCTGTTCGCCGGCACCGTCGCCACCAACCTGCGCTACGGCAACCCCGACGCCACCGACGAGGAGCTCTGGCACGCGCTGGAGGTCGCGCAGGCCAAGGAGTTCGTCGAGGGTCTGGAGGAGGGCCTTGACGCGCCCATCTCGCAGGGCGGCACCAATGTCTCCGGCGGCCAGCGCCAGCGCCTTTCCATCGCGCGCACGCTCGTGCAGCGTCCGGAGATCTACCTCTTCGACGACTCGTTCTCCGCGCTCGACTACGCCACCGACGCGGCGCTGCGGGCCGCGCTGGGCCGTGAGACCTCCGAGGCGACCGTCGTCATCGTCGCCCAGCGGGTGTCGACCATCCGGGACGCCGACCGCATCGTGGTCCTCGACGAGGGCCGGGTCGTGGGCACCGGCCGCCATCACGAACTGATGGAGGGCAACGAGACCTACCGGGAGATCGTGCTCTCCCAGCTGACGGAAGCGGAGGCCGCGTAATGCCCCCAGGTGGTATGGGCGGGCCCATGATGGGCCCCGACTCCCGTTCGATGAACTTCAAGGGGTCCGGCAAGCGGCTGCTCGCGCAGTTTCGGCCCGAGCGCGCCACGCTGTACGCGATGCTCGCCGCCGCCGTCCTGAGCGTCGCGCTCTCCGTGCTCGGCCCGAAGATCCTCGGCCGCGCGACCGACCTGCTCTTCGCGGGCATCGTCGGCCGTGACATGCCGGCGCGGGCGACGAAGGAGCAGGCCCTCGACGCGCTGCGCGTCAAGGGCGAGAGCGGCATGGCCGACATGCTCTCCGGCGTCGACTTCACCCCCGGCGAGGGCATCGACTTCGGCGCGGTGGGCGAGGTCCTGCTGCTCGCGCTCGGCACCTTCCTGGTCGCGGGCCTGCTGATGGCCGTGGCGACGCGGCTCTCGAACCGGGTGATCAACAAGACCGTCTTCCGGATGCGCGCCGAGGTCCAGACGAAGCTGTCGCGGCTTCCGCTGTCGTACTTCGACAAGCGCCAGCGCGGCGAGGTCCTGAGCCGCGCCACGAACGACCTCGACAACATCAACCAGACGCTGCAGCAGACGATGGGGCAGCTCATCAACTCGCTGCTGACCATCATCGGCGTCCTGGTGATGATGTTCTGGGTCTCCCCGCTGCTCGCCCTGGTCGCGCTGGTCACCGTCCCGCTGTCGTTCTTCGTCGCGACGAAGGTCGGCAAGCGGTCCCAGCCGCAGTTCGTGCAGCAGTGGAAGACCACCGGCAAGCTGAACGCCCACGTCGAGGAGATGTACACCGGGCACGCCCTGGTGAAGGTGTTCGGCCGGCAGGACGAGTCCGCCGAGGCCTTCCGCGAGCAGAACGAACAGCTGTACGAGGCCGGGTTCAAGGCGCAGTTCAACAGTGGTGTCATGCAGCCGCTGATGTTCTTCATCTCGAACCTGAACTACGTGCTCGTCGCCGTGGTGGGCGGTCTGCGGGTGGCCTCCGGGTCGCTGTCCATCGGTGACGTGCAGGCGTTCATCCAGTACTCGCGGCAGTTCTCGATGCCGCTGACGCAGGTCGCCTCGATGGCCAACCTCGTGCAGTCGGGCGTCGCATCGGCCGAGCGGGTCTTCGAGATCCTCGACGCCGAGGAGCAGGAGGCCGACCCGGTGCCGGGCGAGCGCCCCGACCACCTCGAGGGCCGGGTCGAGATGGAGCACGTCTCCTTCCGTTACGAGCCGGACAAGCCGCTCATCGAGGACCTGTCGCTGGTGGTGGAGCCCGGTCACACGGTCGCCATCGTCGGCCCGACGGGCGCCGGCAAGACCACCCTGGTCAACCTGCTCATGCGGTTCTACGAGGTGACGGGCGGCCGCATCACCCTGGACGGCGTCGACATCGCCGGGATGTCCCGGGACGAGCTGCGCACCGGGATCGGCATGGTCCTCCAGGACACCTGGCTGTTCGGCGGCACCATCGCGGAGAACATCGCGTACGGCGCGTCGAAGGACGTCACGCGCGAGGAGGTCGAGGAGGCGGCACGCGCCGCGCACGCCGACCGTTTCGTGCGGACGCTGCCCGACGGGTACGACACCGTGATCGACGACGACGGCACGGGGGTGAGCGCCGGCGAGAAGCAGCTCATCACCATCGCGCGGGCGTTCCTGTCCGACCCGGTGATCCTGGTGCTCGACGAGGCGACCAGCTCCGTCGACACGCGTACGGAGGTCCTCATCCAGAAGGCGATGGCCCGCCTCGCGCACGGGCGTACGTCGTTCGTGATCGCGCACCGGCTCTCCACGATCCGGGACGCGGACACGATCCTGGTGATGGAGGACGGCGCGATCGTGGAGCAGGGCACGCATGACGCGCTGCTGGCGTCCGAAGGGGCGTATGCGCGGTTGTACGCGGCGCAGTTCGCCCAGGCGGTCGCCGAGGTGGACTGAGGTCAGTCCAGGTAGCCCCGCAGCTGGTCGGCGAAGGCATGGTCCCTCAGTTTGTTGAGGGTCTTCGACTCGATCTGCCGGATCCGTTCGCGCGTCACGCCGAAGATGCGGCCGATCTCCTCCAGCGTGCGGGGCCTGCCGTCCGCGAGGCCGTAACGCAGTTGGACGACCTTGCGCTCGCGTTCGCCGAGCGTGGAGAGGACGGCCTCCAGGTGCTCGCGGAGGAGGAGGAACGCCGCCGACTCCACGGGGGACGCGGCGTCGCCGTCCTCGATGAGGTCGCCGAGCGCGACGTCGTCCTCCTCGCCGACGGGCGCGTGCAGCGAGACGGGCTCCTGCGCCAGGCGCAGCACCTCGCTGACGCGCTCGGGCGGCAGGTCCAGATGGGCGGCGACCTCCTCGGGCGTGGGTTCGTACCCGCGCTCCTGGAGCATGCGGCGCTGGACGCGTACGACGCGGTTGATGAGCTCCACGACGTGCACCGGCACGCGGATGGTGCGGGCCTGGTCCGCGAGGGCGCGGGACATGGCCTGCCGGATCCACCAGGTCGCGTACGTCGAGAACTTGTAGCCGCGGGCGTAGTCGAACTTCTCGACGGCCCGGATCAGTCCGAGGTTCCCCTCCTGGACCAGGTCGAGCATGGTCAGGCCGCGGCCCACGTACCGCTTGGCGACGGAGACGACCAGGCGCAGGTTGGCCTCGATGAGGCGGCGCTTGGCCATCCGGCCCACGACGACCAGCTTGTCGAGGTCCAGGGCGAGTTGGGAGTCGAGGTCGGGGGTGTTGCTCAGCTTCTCCTCGGCGAAGAGACCGGCTTCGACGGCGCGGGCCAGCTCGACCTCCTCCGCGGCGGTGAGCAGCGGGATCCGCCCGATCTCGCGCAGGTACTGGCGGAACAGGTCGGACGAGGGGCCGCCGGCGTCGGCGCGGCCGCGCGGCGTCGGCAGCTCCAGGGTCTCCGGTGCCAGGGCCTCGGGGGCGTCGGCAGCGTCGGGGGCCTCGGGGGCTTCGGCGGCCTCAGGTGCCGCGTCCGGCGCCGTCACGGAGTCCTGTGCGGGCGCCGCGTCCGGTGTGCCCGGCGCCTCCGGATGCCGGCTTCCGCGGCTCTGGGATGGCACCGACTCCAGGACGCCGGGTTCCGCATCCGCGCGTGCGGCGGTGTCGGTCTGGGTGAGGGTCTGGGTCTGCACGGGGGCGACCTCCAGGGTGATCGCAGCTGAGGCGTGCGGCAACGGGAGAGGGACGACGGCCTCGCCGCTGTCCGTCCCGGACACGATGTGTGGAACCGCGGGGGTGTCGGACCCGCTGTCTGCGGGTCGGCCGCGCTCCGAGGACTCAGGCACCGGAACCCAGTGTGGGGCACGACACACGGCCGCCACGAGGGGCGTGCGGTGACTTTTTGAGTCCGGTCCGTGACCGCGTGGTTACCCGGCGGGTAACCCGTGGGCCCGGGGCGAATCCCCGAAAAACCTCAGGGGCCGTTTTCCGGGACCGCCTCGGGGGCCACCCTCAGAGCGCGTCCGCGCCGCGCTCGCGCAGCGCGCGGCCGTACTGCTGCAGGACCCACAACTCGTTCTGCACGGCGGCCAGATGCTGCGGGTCGCCGCCCGCGCCGAGCCGGGCGAGACTGCCCTGTACGTCCCGGATGCGGCGGTCGACGGCGCGCAGCCGGACCTGCACGAGCTGCATGCCCGCGTACATCTCGTCGACCGTCTTGCGCAGGATCGCCTCGACGGCGAGCTCGGTGACCATGGAGCGGACCGCGTCGTCGGGCGCCGCGTCACGGACGCGCACGAGGTACTCCTGGGGGTCCTGCACGCCGTACTCCGCGCCGCCCGCCTCCTCGATGGCGCGGCGCACCGCGGCGTAGGGCGGGGCGGTGAACTCGTCCATGCCGTACGCGTCGAAGGCCGGGGAGACCAACTGCGGGTACTGCAGGGCGAGTTTGATCAGCTCGCGCTCGGTGCGGTGGGCGGGGCTGCGGAGGTTGAGCGCGGGGCCGCTGAAGCCCTGGGGCGCGTTCTCGTACGTCGGCGAGGTGCGCTGGGGGGCCGGGGCGGGGCCGCGGCCGCCGCGGTCGCGGGCCCAGCGGGCCAGCTGGGCGACGCGCTTGACGACGAACTGGGTGTCGAGGATGCCGAGCATGCCGGCGAGCTGGACGGCGACCTCGTGCTGCGCGCCGCTGTTCTTGATGCGGGCGACGACGGGCGCGGCCTCGTCGAGGGCGGCGGCGCGGCCCGCAGGGGTCTCCAGGTCGTACCGGGAGACGATCTGGCGCAGCGCGAACTCGAAGAGCGGGGTGCGGGGTTCGACCAGGTCGGCGACGGCCGCGTCGCCCTTGGCCAGGCGCAGGTCGCAGGGGTCCATGCCGTCGGGGGCGATGGCGATGTACGTCTCTGCGGCGAACTTCTGGTCGTCCTCGAAGGCGCGCAGGGCGGCCTTCTGGCCGGCCGCGTCACCGTCGAAGGTGAAGATCACCCGGGCCGAGCCGTTGTCCATCAGGAGGCGGCGGAGGATCTTGATGTGGTCGCCGCCGAAGGCGGTGCCGCAGGTGGCGATGGCGGTGGTGATGCCGGCGAGGTGGCAGGCCATCACGTCGGTGTAGCCCTCGACGACGACCGCGCGGCTGGACTTGGCGATCTCCTTCTTGGCGAGGTCGATGCCGTACAGGACCTGGGACTTCTTGTAGATCGCCGTCTCGGGCGTGTTCAGGTACTTCGGGCCGTTGTCGTCGTCGCGGAGCTTGCGGGCGCCGAAGCCGACCACGTCGCCGCCGATGTCGCGGATGGGCCACATCAGGCGGCCGCGGAAGCGGTCGATGGGGCCGCGGCGGCCCTCCTGGGAGATGCCGGAGAGGGTCAGCTCCTTGTCGGTGAAGCCCTTGCCGCGCAGATAGCGGGTGAGGTGGTCCCAGCCCGCGGGGCTGTAGCCCACGCCGAAGTGCGCGGCGGCGGCCTGGTCGAAGCCGCGCTCGGCGAGGAACTTGCGGCCGATCTCGGCCTCGGGGCTCTCCAGCTGGTCCACGTAGAACTGCGCGGCGATCTTGTGGGCCTCGACCAGGCGGATGCGCTCGCCGCGCTGGTGGGCGGGGTTGTACCCGCCCTCCTCGTAGCGCAGCGTGATGCCCGCCTGGGCGGCGAGGCGCTCGACCGTCTCCGAGAAGGTGAGGTGGTCGATCTTCATCACGAAGGCGATCGTGTCGCCGCCTTCCTGGCAGCCGAAGCAGTGGAAGAGACCCTTGCTCGGGCTGACCTGGAAGGACGGGGACTTCTCGTCGTGGAAGGGGCACAGGCCCTTGAGGTTTCCGCCTCCGGCGTTGCGCAGCTGGAGGTAGTCGGAGACCACGGCGTCGATCGGGACCGCGTCCCGAACCGCCTTCACGTCTTCGTCATTGATCCTGCCTGCCACGTAGGAATACTACGGGGCACCTGTGACACTCCTGCCCGGCCGGTCACCCCAGGAGCGACGCCAGGGGGGTCGACGGGTCCGCGAGGGCGTCGGTATCGGGGCGCCTGCCCTCCCGGATCAGCTGCTGGATCGGCTCCGTGACGTCCCACACATTGACGTTCATGCCCGCGAGGACCTGCCCGTCGCGCAGCCAGAAGGCGATGAACTCGCGCTTGCCGGTGTCGCCGCGGACCACCACTTGGTCGTACGAGCCCGGGGGCGCCCAGCCGGAGTACTCCAGGCCGACGTCGTACTGGTCGGAGAAGAAGTAGGGCACGCGGTCGTAGCTGACGTCCTTGCCGAGCATCGCGCGGGCCGCGGCGGGTCCGCCGTTGAGGGCGTTGGCCCAGTGCTCCACGCGCAGGCTGGTGTCGAAGAGCGCGTGGCGCACGGCGGCCACGTCGCCCGCCGCGTAGATGTCGGGGTCCGAGGTGCACAGGGAGGCGTCGACGGCGATGCCGCCGCCGTCCGCGCGGTCGGCGAGTTCGAGGCCCGCGGACTCGGCGAGGGCCGTGCGGGGGGCCGCGCCGATCGCCGCGAGCACGTCGTGCGCCGGGTGCTCCTCGCCGTCGTCGGTGCGGGCGGCGAGGACCATGCCGTCCTGGCCGGTGATCTCGGTGAGCCGGGCGCCGAAGTGGAAGCGGACGCCGTGCTCGGCGTGCAGGTCGGCGAACATCTGGCCGACCTCGGGGCCGAGGACGGCGTGCAGCGGGGTCGGCTCGGGCTCGACGACGGTGACCTCCGCGCCGTACTCACGGGCGGCCGCGGCGATCTCCAGGCCGATCCAGCCGGCGCCCGCGATGACCAGGTGGCCGTTGTCCCTGCCGAGGGAGGCCAGGACGTTGCGGAGCCGGTCGGCGTGGGCGAGCCGGCGCAGGTGGTGGACGCCCGCGAGGTCGGTGCCAGGGACGTCCAGGCGACGGGGTTCGGCGCCGGTGACGAGCAGGAGCTTGTCGTAGCGGATGACGGTGCCGTCGCCCAGGCGCACGTTCTTGGCGGCGCGGTCGATGGCGACGACGGTCTGGCCGAGGTGCAGTTCGACGTCGGCCTGCGCGTACCACCCCGGTTCGTGGACGAAGACGCTGTCGCGCTCCTCCTTGCCGAGGAGATAGCCCTTGGACAGGGGCGGACGCTCGTACGGGTGGTCGCGCTCGTCACCGATGAGGATCACCCGTCCGGTGAACCCTTCGGAGCGGAGCGTCTCGGCCGCCTTGGCGCCGGCCAGCCCTCCTCCGACAATGACGAACGTCTGATCCGCGTCGACCACTTGATGCCTCCTTGCCCGGGGTACCGGGGATGTACCCCGGAAGAACACAGACTTGCCACTCGGTCTTGCCGCCACAGGGAGCGTCCCGCACGGAGCGTGATGCGGGAAGGGGGCGTGGCCCCGACTGGCCACATTCCGTCACCCCCTGTGGTCACTCCATGGTCACTTACCGTCGTTCCGCCGGGACACGGCCCACGGCTTCGCCGTCATGCGCGTGTGCAGGGCGCGGGCCGCCGCGTCGGTGAGCGACGCGATCTGGTCGATCACCACGCGGCGGGCGGCCCGGTCGTCGGCCGCCGCGTCGTACAGCGCGCGGAACTGGGGGTCGAGGCCGTCGGGGGCGCGGGCGGTGAGCGCCTCGGCGAGCTCGGCGACGACGATGCGCTGGTCCGCGCGGAGCCGCTCCTGGGCGGGGCGCTGCATCACATAGCGGTCGGCGACGGCCTTGAGGACCGCGCATTCGTGGCGCGCCGCGCGGGGGACGACCAGCTCGGCCGCGTACCGCGTGAGGGGCCCCGTGCCGTACCGCGCGCGGGTGGCGGTCTCCGCGGCCAGACAGAAGCGGCCGATGAGCTGGCTCGTGGCGTCCTTCAACCGGGCCTGGGCGACGGCCGATCCGTCGTACCCGTGCGGCCACCACTCCTGTTCCAGGAGGCGGTCGAGGGCCTGGGCGAGCTCTTCGGGGTCGGTGTCCTCGGGTACGTAGCGTCCGATCGCGACGGCGTAGATGTCCTGGCGCTCGGGCTCGGCGTGCAGCGCGTTGGGATCGATGTGCCCGGCGTGCAGGCCGTCCTCGAAGTCGTGGACCGAGTACGCGACGTCGTCCGACCAGTCCATGATCTGCGCCTCGAAGCAGGTGCGGTCCCCCGGCGCCTGGCCGCGCACCCAGTCGAAGACCGGCCGGTCGTCTTCGTAGACGCCGAACTTGGCGGAGGCCGGGTCGCTGGGGTGGCCGCCGCGCGGCCAGGGGTACTTGGTGGCGGCGTCCAGGGCGGCGCGGGTGAGGTTGAGGCCGACGCTGACCAGTTCGTCGCCACCGCGCGCGCGCACGAACCGCTTGGGCTCGATGCGGGTGAGGAGCCGGAGCGACTGGGCGTTGCCCTCGAAGCCGCCGCAGTCGGCCGCCACTTCGTTCAGCGCCTGTTCGCCGTTGTGCCCGAAGGGCGGGTGGCCCAGGTCGTGCGAGAGGCACGCCGTCTCCACCAGGTCGGGGTCGCAGCCCAGGGCGGCGCCCAGCTCGCGGCCCACCTGGGCGCACTCCAGAGAGTGCGTAAGCCGGGTGCGGGCGCTGGCGTCCCAGGCCTGGCTGCGGGTGCCGGGCGTGACGACCTGCGTCTTCCCTGCGAGGCGGCGCAGCGCGGCGGAGTGCAGGACCCGCGCGCGGTCACGCTGGAAGGCCGTGCGCCCCGGCCTCTTGTCGGGCTCGGCGGCCCACCGGTCGACGGCTGCCTCGTCGTAGACGCTGTAGGCGCTGTGAGCGGTGCGGTCCTCGGGTCGCGCGTGCGGTGCTGTGCCTTCCATGCACCGACAGTAGACGCAAGCACTGACAAACAGGGATGTGGCCCCGGTGATTTCGGCCTGCGTCAGACGCCGCTGAGACGGCGTCCCCGGGCCGGTACGGGGGTGGTGCGTGCCTGGTCGTAGCGGTGCAGGACGAGCCGGGCGAGCGCCGGGTGCGCACCGAGCGGGGCCGCGGCGAGCCAGGGGGCGGCGGCCGCGCTCTGGGCGGCGAAGCGGCCCGGCGCGGTGAAGTACGAGGCGACGGCGGCCCGTGTCCGCCCCTGCGCGGCGAGGGTGTCGAGCGCCTGCGGCACGGTGCGGGCGCAGGCGGCGGTCGGGGCGGCGTAGGCGGGGACGACGGGGACGCCGATGCGGTCGGCGAGCAGTGCGGCGGCGCTCTCCGTGTCGGCGGCCGACTCGGGGTCGCGGGAGCCCGCGGCGGCGAGGACCACGGCGTGCCGTCGGCGCTCAAGCGCGCTCATGGCCCGCGCGGGCCAGCCCGCCTGGACGAGCCGGGCGTGCAGCGCGGCGGCGAGCAGCGGATGCGGGCCGAGCGCGGCGGCGACGCGGGTGTCGACCGCGGCGGCGTCCGCGGCGGCGCCGGGTATGTCGCGCTTGACGTGCTGGCCGCGGCCGAGAAGCAAGGGGACGAGGACGGCGGCCTCGTGGGCCAGGGTGCCGAGAGTGTCGGTGAGCAGGGGCTCGTTCAGTTCGATGTGGCCAAGGCGGACGACGAGACCGGGGCGCTGCTCACGGACGCGTTCGGCGAGGGCGGTGACGGTGGTGAGGGCGCGGGGGTCGCGGCTGCCGTGGGCGACGATGACGAGGGTGGGGCGGCGGGGTCGGAGGTCGCGGTGAGTGCTGCCGGACGCGTGGTGAAGAGGGTTCGACGGCGTCATGGACCGAGGATGGCCGGGGGATGTTGCCGGGGCGTTGCGCGGTGGTGACGGCTGTTTTCCCGCCGCTCACGGTGGGTGGCGGGGCGCGGTCAGGGTCGGGCCCGGGGGCGGGGTCGGGGTCATCTCCGGGTTGTTTCGGGGGCGGGAGGCGCTGACGCGGCGGGTGGCGGCGTTTACGGTTGTGGCAGTGATCGGGTCGGGGGGATCCGGTGGGTACAGGGGCACGGGGGCGGATGACGGTGGAACGACACGGGGAACGGGAACGGCCGGGGTGGGCGCGGAGGTTGCGGGCGCGATGGTTGCGGACGGGGCCGAGGTGGCGGACGCACAGGCCGGCCTGGCTGCGCATGCCCCGCACCCGCACGGAGCGGCGGCGGACCGTGCAGGCCGTGATGGCCCTGTGCGTGCTCGCGCTGTCCCCCGCGACCTGGCTGTTCGTGACCACGGACGACAAGGTCGGCACGGTCGAGGACGCGCCACGCTCCCGGGTCGCCATGGTCTTCGGCGCGGGGCTGTGGAAGGGCGAGCCGTCGCCGTATCTGGCCCACCGGCTCGACGCGGCGGCCGAGTTGTACCGCAAGGGCCGCATAGAGGTCGTGCTCGTGACGGGCGACAACAGCCGTGAGGACTACGACGAGCCGGACGCCATGCGCGCGTACCTGAAGAAGCACGGCGTGCCGGGGCGCCGGATCGTGAGCGACTACGCCGGGTTCGACACGTGGGACTCCTGCGTCCGCGCGAAGAAGATCTTCGGCGTGGACCAGGCGGTGCTGATCAGCCAGGGGTTCCACATACGCAGGGCGGTCGCGCTGTGCGACGCGGCGGGCGTCTCGTCGTACGGCGTGGGGGTGGACGCGGTGCACGACGCGACCTGGTACTACGGCGGCGCGCGGGAGGTCTTCGCGGCGGGCAAGGCGGCGCTCGACGCGGCGTTCCGGCCCGATCCGCACTTCCTGGGGCGGCAGGAGCCGGGCGTGGAGCGGGCGTTGGCCTCACGGCGCTGAGCGGAGGGTGGGCGTGCGTGCGCGGTGGCCTTGGCTGTGACCGCGACCGGTTCCGGGTCCGCGCCCTCGCCCTCGCCCTCGCCCTCGCCCTCGCCCTCGCCCTCGCCCCGGCGGGAGGGTCGGGACGGGTGGCCCTCACCCCTGCGGGAGGCTCGGGCCGGCCTCACAGCCGGGCGCGGGGGACGCTGAGGTCGGCTTACCGCGTGCGTAACGTGATCACGCCGGGGCACGTAACACGCCCGGCGGAGGCTGGACGGCATGCACTCCACTGCGACACCGGCGACACCGGCGACTCCCCCGGCCACGGACCCGGCTGCCCGGGCCGGGGTGACGGCGACCCACTGTCCGTACTGCGCGTTGCAGTGCGGGATGGGCCTCCGGGCGGAGCCGGGCGGCGGGGTGGAGGTGGTGGAGCGTGCCGGCTTCCCCGTCAACAAGGGGGCACTCTGCGGCAAGGGCCGGACGGCTCCCGAGGTGCTCTCCTCGCGGGTGCGTCTGACGGAGCCGCTCGTCCGGTCCCGCGCCACGGGCGAGCTCGCGCCGGCCACCTGGGAGGAGGCACTCGACCGGATCGCCGACGAGCTGTCCCGCGCGCGGGCGGAGCACGGGGCGGACGCCTGCGGGGTGTTCGGCGGGGGCGGTCTGACCAACGAGAAGGCGTACGCGCTGGGGAAGTTCGCGCGGGTGGCGCTCGGCACGTCGCAGATCGACTACAACGGCCGCTTCTGCATGTCGTCGGCGGCGGCCGCCGGGCAGCGGGCGTTCGGCCTGGACCGGGGGCTGCCCTTCCCGCTGGAGGACGTGCCGCGCACCGGCTGCGTGATCCTCGTCGGGTCGAACCTCGCCGAGACCATGCCGCCCGCGCTGCGCTACCTCACGGAGCTGCGGGCGAACGGCGGCACGCTGATCGTCGTGGACCCGCGCCGGACCAGGACCGCCGAACAGGCCGACCTGCACCTGGCGCCACGGCCCGGCACGGATCTCGCCCTGGCGCTCGGCCTGCTGCACCTGGTGGTGGCGGAGGGGCGCACGGACGAGGCGTACATCGAGGAGCGGACGAGCGGATGGGAGGAGGCACGGGCGGCGGCGATGGCGCACTGGCCCGAGCACGTGGAGCGGATCACCGGCGTGGCGGTGCCCCAACTGCGGGACGCCGTACGGCTCTTCTGCGACGCCGGCGCAGCGATGGTGCTCACCGCGCGCGGGCCCGAGCAGCAGGCCAAGGGCACGGACACCGTCGGGGCGTGGATCAACCTGTGCCTGGCCACGGGGCGCGCCGGTCGGCCGTTGTCCGGGTACGGCTGCCTGACGGGCCAGGGCAACGGCCAGGGCGGGCGCGAACACGGCCAGAAGGCGGACCAGTTGCCCGGTTACCGCAAGCTGACCGATCCGGCGGCGCGGGCTCATGTGGCGGGCGTCTGGGGGGTGGATCCCGACTCCCTGCCGGGTCCGGGCCGGTCGGCGTACGAGCTGCTCGACGCGTTGGGCGGGGACATCAGGACGCTGCTCCTGATGGGCTCCAACCCGGTCGTCTCCGCGCCGCGGGCCGCGCACGTGGAGGAGCGGCTGCGTTCGCTGGACTTCCTCGCGGTGGCGGACGTGGTGCTGTCCGAGACGGCCCGACTGGCGGACGTGGTGCTGCCGGTGACGCAGTGGGCGGAGGAGACCGGGACGGTGACGAACCTGGAGGGGCGGGTACTGCTGCGGCGCCGGGCCGTGTCCGCGCCGGCGGGAGTGCGCAGCGACCTGGACGTACTGCACGGGCTCGCGGCCCGGCTCGGTCACGGGAAGGGGTTTCCCACGGAACCGGAGGAGGTGTTCGAGGAGCTGCGCCGGGCGAGTGCGGGCGGCCCGGCGGACTATTCGGGGATCAGTTACGAGCGGCTGAGGGAGGACGAGGGGGCGGGGGTGTTCTGGCCGTGCCCGGACGAGGGGGTGGCCGACGCGGCGGGGGTGCCGGGTGGTGGGGGGCCGCATCCTGGGACGCCGCGGCTGTTTCTGGACCGGTTCGCGACCGAGGACGGGCGGGCGCGGTTCGTGCCGGTGGTGCACCGGGCAGCGGCGGAGGAGCCGGACGCGGAGTATCCCGTGCTGCTGACCACGGGGAGGGTGCTCGCGCAGTACCAGTCCGGGGCCCAGACGCGGCGCGTCGACGAGCTCAACTCTGCGGCTCCGGGGCCCTTCGTGGAGCTGCATCCGCGGCTCGCCGCGCGTCTGGGGGTCGGGGAGGACGATCCGGTCGCCGTCGTCTCGCGGCGCGGCCGCGCGGTGGCTCCGGCGCGGGTCACGACGGCGATCCGCGCGGACACGGTCTTCATGCCGTTCCACTGGCCGGGCGAGGGCCGGGCCAACAACCTGACGCATCCGGCGCTGGATCCCGTCTCGCGGATGCCGGAGTTCAAGGTGTGCGCGGTGCGGTTGGAACGGGCGTAGGGGGTGGTGGGTGGTGGGCCGGGGGGAGCGTGTGCAGCGGTGTGCAGGTTGGGGGTTGGCAGGGTGACGGGCCGCTGGGGTGGTCGGGGGCGGCCCGTCGTCCTACGGGGGCGGGGTCAGGGTCAGCAGGTGCGGCCGATGTAGTGCGCGCCCTGGATCTTCTTCGCCGAGCCCAGCCAGCTCCTGCCCGGGGCGACGCAGCGCTCGTAGTCGGGGCCCCAGGCCACCCGCACCTTGATGACGACACGGGAGCCGTCGCTGGTGCAGTGGTTGTAGTACGCGTCGCTGGCGGTCTCGTAGAAACCGCAGGGGTTCAGGGCCGCGGCCGGTGCGTGAGCGGACGCGGTGCCCGCGGCGGGGAGGCCGAGGGTGAGGGCCGCGGCTCCGACGAGGACCGACAGCGTACGGCGAAGGCTCATGGGCAACTCCTGCTGAGGACGTGGTGCTCGCGCACCGGCTCATGCACCGACCGGTGCGGACAGAGAGTCGCATCGACCGGCGCCTTCCGTGATCACGCGGGCGGCTCTTGTCGCTCGCACGGGCGACGAAGTCCACCGGATCGAGTGCGCGGGTGGTGCTGGGTGGGTTGTGTGCCCTGGTGCTCAGTGGTGGGTCCTGGGGGTGGTGGGGGTGGTGGGGGTGGTCCAGTCCCCGCCGTCGATCACCGTTCCGGAGGTCAGGAGGTCGGCTGCGAGGCGGGGGGCGGCGATGTAGATCCAGGCGCGGGTCGTCGTACCGTCCGGGCGGATGACGTCGCGGGCGACGCGTTCGTACAGGTTGCGGGGGTCGCCGGGGACGTACTCCTCAAGGAGGTCGAGGGCGACGAGGAGCCGGTCGTAAGAGGCGGGCCCGGCCGTCACCAGTTCTCCGTGGACCGGGCCGTGGCCCGCGGCTTCGACGGCGTAGGGATATCCGGGGCCTTCGTAGAGGACCGCGTTCGGCCACCGGGCGGGCTCCTGCGCGACGGTCCGGCCGTGCAGGTACGCGGCGTGGTTGGGTTCGCCCGGGCGCAGGGTGCCGTAGACGAAGAACGGCAGGTTCACGTGCCGATCGTGCGCAGCGTCCATATGACGATTGTGCACAGCTTCGGCCAGAGGCGAGCGCCCAGGTCGAAGGTCCTGAAACTGGTGGTTCGGCAGTGCTTAGGGGCAGCTGTTACACAATCTTCCGTTTTCCGTGATGGACGGTTCCTACCTTCGAGAGCGGTGGCCGGCCGTTCTGCCGAATCCCCGGTGCAGTCCCCCGGCCGGCCACCACCAGCGCGCCCCCTCACATGCCGCATGTCACATGTGCATGCCATACGCCACCTGACGGTCAGCCTCGCCATGAACCCGATCTCCCGCCGCCCGCTCCTGCTGGGCGCCGCCCCCTTCGCCGTCCTGGCCGCCTTCGCGCTCGCCGGGTGCGGCGGCACGAACGGCCTCGGCCACGGTGAGGCCGCGCCGACCGTCTCCGTACAGCCGCGCCCCGAGGCGGTCTGGCCGGCCTGGACCGGTACGTCCTCGCGGGCGCCCGGCGCGGAGGCCGCCACGCGGCAGCCGCCGCCGCGCCCGCTGAGGGGGCTGGCGCGCGTCGGCTCCGGGGGGCTGGCCTCGGTGGACGTGCACGCGGTGCTGCGGGCCGATCCCCGTACGAAGCCGCTGGCCGACCGCGGGGAGATCGACCGGCCGGGGCGTGCGGGGCTGCGTCCGCCGAAGTTCCTGGACCTGACCGGTGACAAGAAGCCCGAGATGCTCGTGGCCGCCGACACCGAGAGCGGCCGGTCCGTCCTGGCCGTCTACCGCGAGGAGGGCGGCAAGGTCTATCCGATCCTGTTCACCTCCGGCAGGAATCTGGCCGTGGAGACGATCGGCCCCGATCTGCTGGTGCGTACGCCGTGTTCGGACGGCGGCGAGCAGGCCGTGCGGTTCCACTGGGACGGCGCCCGGATGTCCACGGTCAGCGACATCAAGAACTACAAGAACAGCAAGGACAGCAAGAGCAACAAGAACAACAAGCATTCCGACCGGCCTGCCGGGCCCCTTCAGCCGCAACTCCAGCCGCAACCGGAAGCCGGCACCTCCACGCCGCCCACATCGCCCACACCGGCCACGCCCCCCAAGTCCCCGTCGCCGCCCCCATCCCCGTGAGGACCTCGATGTCGCGCACGGTCGGGCGGCGGCCGCACCCGGTCTCGGCGGCCCTGGCTCTGGCTCTGGCCCAGCTCCGTGCCGCGCCGGGCCGTCTCGGGTTGCGCTGGAAGATCGCCGCGCTGCTCGCCGCGGGCTGCGCCGTGGTGGCCGTCGCCATCGGCCTGCTCGTGCATGACGCCCGGCTCGACCAGGTGACCGACAGCGCCCGTTCCGGCGCGGTGGCACAACTCGTCCGCGTACGGCAGTTGTACGAGCTCACGGGCCAGGTCGACCAGGCCGACACGGGGGCCGCCCTCGACGACCCGCGGCTGCCGGGGCCGTTGCGGCGGGCCGCGTTGGCCGGGCAGCGGACCACCTACCTCGACATGGCGTCGGACGACCCGTGCGTCTGGGCGGCCCGGCCGGTCGGCGACCATCCGCGCCATGTCCTGTCCGTGCGGGAGTCGTTGCGGCAACAGGCGGACGAGATGGCGGAGTTCGACCGGCAGTTGCTCGTCTCGGGTGCCGTCGTCGTCGGCCTCGCCGCGCTGGGCGGCGCGGGGCTTTCCAGCCGGCTCAGCCGCGAACTGCGCACCGCTGCGGCCATCGCGCGCCGGATCAGCCAGGGCGAACTCGACGCCCGCATCGGCGATCCGCGGCGGCCCGCCGGGACGCACGGCGGGAACGAGGTGGCCGAACTGGCCACCGCCGTCGACACGATGGCCGCCTCCCTGCAGCAACGCCTGGAGGCCGAGCAGCGGTTCACCGCGGATGTCGCGCACGAGCTGCGCACCCCGTTGACCGGGCTGCACACGGCGGCCGAGCTGCTGCCGGCGAGCCGCCCGACCGAGCTGGTCCGCGACCGGGTGCGCGCCCTGCACGTCCTCACCGAGGATCTGCTCGAAGTGGCGCGGCTCGACGCGGAGGTGGAGAAGCCGGACCTGGAGGTGCACCCGCTGGGGCGGCTCGTCGAGACCATCGCGGAGCGTACGGGCGGTTCGACGGCCGGTTTCACGGCGGTGGGTGCGAAGAGCGCGTACGAGACGTACGTACGGACCGACGCGCGCCGTCTGGAGCGGATCCTCACCAACCTGGTCAGCAACGCCCACCGGCACGGGGGTGCTCCGGTCGAGGTGCGGGTCGACGGCGTGGAGGTCGGGGTGCGTGACCACGGGCCCGGCTTCCCGGAGCGGTTGCTGGCGGACGGTCCGCAGCGGTTCCAGACCGGAGCGCGTGAGCGCGGCCAGGGCACGGGCCTCGGCCTGACCATCGCGCTCGGCCAGGCCCAGGTGATCGGCGCCCGGGTGACGCTCACCAACGCCGCGGACGGCGGGGCGGTGGCGACGGTGCGGTTGCCGCGGGCTTGACGTCGGGGGGCGCGGTTGCCGTGGGGCTGACCTCGGGGGTGCCGCTGCCGTGGGGCTGGCCTCGCGGAGGGGCGCGGCTGCCGCGGGGCCGTACCGGGCGCGTACGGCGGGGAGTTGGGCGGTGCGCACCGCGGTCCGGGGTCCCGCTCCACCCCTGACTACGCTGGCGGCATGACCCACCGCCTCGCCCCGCTAGCCAAGGAAGCCACCATCGGCGAGCTCGCCGAACGCAGTGGCGTCGCACCCTCCGCCCTGCGGTTCTACGAGAGCGAGGGGCTCATCACGTCCCGCCGTACGTCCGGCAACCAGCGCCGCTACAGCCGCGACACCCTGCGCCGCGTCGCCTTCATCCGCACCTCCCAGCAGTTGGGCATGCCGCTGGCCGCGATCCGTGAGGTGCTCTCCCTGCTCCCCGAGGACCGCACCCCGAACCGGGCGGACTGGGCCAGAATCTCCGAGTGCTGGCGCGAGGACCTCGACGAGCGCATACGGACCCTGCAGCGGCTGCGCGACAACCTCACGGACTGCATCGGCTGCGGCTGCCTCTCGCTCTCCCGGTGCGCGCTGTCCAACTCGTGGGACGGGCTGGGCTCGCGCGGGCCGGGACCGCGCCGCGTGGTGGAGAAGGAGATCCCCTGCGCCACCGGGGCGTGCGGGTCCACGCCGGCGGACCGGGCCACCCCGTAGCGGCGACGGACGGACGGCATACCGGCGTCTCGCCGCCACCGCGCCCACGCCTCGCCGCCGCCGCGCCCACGCCTCGCCGCCGCCGCGCCCACGCCTCGTAACCGCCGTGCACACCGCCGTGCACACGCCTCGTCAGCCGCCGCGCGCACGTCTCGTAGCGTGTCCGCATGACTATCACCGCACTGGTCGAGCGCATCGAGATCGACGGACAGCCGGCCACCGCCGAGGCCCTGCTGTGGCCCGCACTCGTCCAGACCGGGCACTTCACCGCGATGCAGGTCAGGGGCGGCAAGGTGCGTGGCCTCGACCGTCATCTGGCCCGGCTCGACGCGGCCACCCGCGAGCTCTTCGGGCACGCCGTCGACGGGGAGCGGGTGCGCGGCCTGATCCGGCACATCCTGCGCGACGACATCACGGAGGCGACCGTACGGATTCACGTCCACGCTCCCGACGGGGAGCCGTCGTTCATGGTCACCGTCCGGCCGCCGACGGAGCTGGCGGTCACCTGGGATGAGCGGGCGCAGTCGCTGCGGTCCGTGCCGTACCAGCGGCCGTTCGCCCACATCAAGCACCTGGGCGGCTTCGGGCAGGCGCGGCACGCCGAGCTCGTGCGCCGCGCCGGCTTCGACGAGGCGCTGCTCACCGGGGCGGACGGCGCGGTCAGCGAGGGGGCCGTCACGAATGTCGCCTTCTTCGACGGCGACGCGGTCGTGTGGCCGAGCGCACCGCACCTGTCCGGCATCACGATGCAGCTGGTCGAGGCCGGTCTGCCCGCCGCGGGCCTGCCGACCCGGCACGCGCCGGTCACCCTCGCCGACCTCCCGTCGTACGCGGCGGCCTTCGTCACCAACGCCTGGGGGGTCAGGCCGGTGCGGCGGATCGACGACGTGACGTACGGGATCGACGAGGAGCTGATGGGGAGGGTGGCCGGGGTCTACGAGGCGGTGCCGTGGGACGCGATCTGATCCCGGTCGCCCCTCGACCTCCCCTCCGTCCGCCTGGTCTCTCCCCTCGGCCTGGTCTCCACGCTCGGCCTGGTCTCCCCCCTCGACCCGGCCTCTCCCCTCGGCCCGGCCCCCCTCCGGCCGCTCCCCCGGACGGGCTACCCGGCGGGTGCGGGTCACCCATTCACAGGCGTCCCGCGCGCCCTTCGGGCAGTTTCCCCCGCTACCCCGGTGACCTGCTGGAACGCGTCCGTCACCGGGTCCCAGAGAGCCCGAAACCCCTGTTTCTGATGCCCCATCAGGAAGCGTGGGCCGCTCGCTGCCACTTACCTCGGTAGAGCGGGGTTCGACCGACGCAGCGGCACTTGGGGGTGCCGCGGGCCGTGCCTGCGCGAAGGCCCTCGGAGGAACGAGCAATGCGCAACGCCCGCCTGCTGACCGGTACCGCTCTAGCCGTGGCGGTGGGCGCCCTGTCCGTCCCCGCCTTCACCGTCCCCGTCCTCGCCGCGGCCGGCGCCCCCGGCCCGCCCGCCGGGGTCCTGCAGATCCAGCCGGCCACCGTCACCCCCGGCTCCAACGTCACCGTGCACACCACCGCGTGCGGACCCGGCGGGACGGCGACGGGTGACGCCAGCGCGGTGGGCGCGGGAACGTTCACGATGGCGCCCGGGGCACACCAGGAGAGCGGTGAGGCCACGGCCGGCCGGTTCGAGGTGCCTCCGTCGGCGCAGCCCGGCACCTACGAGATCGTCGCGAAGTGCTCCGGATCCGGCGGTTCCGGGGCGAAGGACAAGCGGATCGCGGGCGACCTGGTGGTCACCATCACCTCCACCGCGGCCGCCGGCGAGCGTCCGCACCCGCTCCCGCGGGGACACGTGAAGACGGGGGTCGGCGGCGCACTCGGCCCCGACCCCGTGCAGACCGCGGCGGGAGTGGCGGCCCTGGCCGTCGCCGCCGCGGGCGGTACCTGGCTCCTGCATCGCCGGGCGAGAGGCGACAGGATCTGACGGACACCCTCCGCTGTCCACCGGTACCGCCGCCCCCGCCCCTTCCCGGCCCGTGTCCCCTCGCGGGCGGGGAGGGGGAGGGGGACGAGGGAGTGGCCCGACCGACCCCGAGGGGGACGCCGTATGCGCCGTACATGCCGTACACGCCGCGCACCGAAGTCCCGTACGCGTTCCCGTACGGGGTCCCGTAACCGCCGCAAGGTCGGGAACGCGCTCATAGGCACGGTCACCGCAGTGGCGCTGTGCACCGGGGCGTGGCTGCTGAGCAGTGGCGGGCGGACGCATCCGCCGCCGCAGCCGTCCGCCGCGCAGGCCGCGTCGCCCGCCGGGCCGGTCACGCGCCCTCCCCACCACGAGCGGCAGCCGGCCGCCACCCGCGCTTCCGGCACCGCCACCGCGCCGCTGCCGCCGTCCCCGCCCGACCGTGTGCGGATCCCCTCGATCGGCGTCGACACGCCGTTGATGGGGCTCGGCCTGACCAAGCAGGGCAGCCTCGACGTGCCGCCGCCGGAGCGGAAGAACCTGGCGGGCTGGTACGAGGCGGGCACGACGCCCGGCGAGCGCGGCACCGCGATCGTGGCGGGCCACGTCGACAACAAGGAGGGCCCGGCCGTCTTCTACCAGCTGGGCGCGTTGCAGAAGGGCCGCACGATCGAGGTCGCGCGCAGGGACGGCAGCGTGGCCGTCTTCACCGTCGACGCGAACGAGGTGTACGACGCGGCGGACTTCCCCGACGAGAAGGTGTACGGCGCGGCCCCCCGCCCCGAGCTGCGGGTCATCACATGCGGCGGCAGATACTCGAAGCAGACGGGCTACCAGGGCAACGTAGTCGTCTTCGCCCACCTGACGGCGGTGCGGTGAGGCCCGTGCGGGGCGGGGGCGTGACTGCTGCCCGGCGCGGGGCAGCAGCGTGGTGACCGCCCGGTGTGCGGGGCGTCGAGGATTGCCCGGCAGGGTGGCTCGGCTGCGCGCCCGGCCCGGAGGGGGCGGGCGATTCCTCGGCGAGCGGACCGAGCCCAGCCCCCTCCCGGTGCGGGGCATTGCGCTCCCTCGCGCCGTGCGCCGTGGCGTTCCCGGTACGATGTGCTGCCGCTGGTCGGCGCCGGGCACTGCGATTTCCCGGCGTGGGCGCCAGACCCTGTTGCTCCCGGCGCGGGGCGCTGCCCGCTTGCGGCGCCGGGCACTGCGCCTTCCCGGCGGGAGCACCAGACCCTTACCGCCCCGGCGTGGGACGCCAGACCCTACCGCCCCCAACGCGGCGCGGGGCCCGAGTCCCTGTTGCGCCCCCGGCGAGCCCCCTCACGCCAGCCACTGCTCGTAGGCCATCTTCACGACCAGGGCCAGGACCGTGGTCAGCAGGACCGCGCGGACGAAGCCGCTGCCCTTCTTCAGGGCCGTGTGTGCGCCGAACATGCCGCCCGCGAGGTTGAAGACGGCCATGAGGGCGGCCAGCTGCCACAGGACCGCGCCCTGCCAGGTGAACATCGCGAGGGCGCCCGCGTTGGTGCAGCAGTTGACGATCTTCGCGGTGGCGGAGGCGGAGACCAGGTCGAGGTGGAGCACCGCCGTCAGGGCGAGGACGAGGAACGTGCCGGTGCCCGGGCCGATGAGGCCGTCGTAGAAGCCGATGCCGAGGCCCGCGAGGCCGATCGCGGCGAGGATCCGCTTCGGCGAGGCGGGCCCGGTGGCCGGCGCCGTGCCGAACGCGGGCCGCAGGATCACGAAGGCGGCGACGGCGAGCAGCACCACCATGATGACCGGCTTCAGGACCTCCGTGCTCATCCCGGCCGCGAGGAACGCGCCGCCCATCGATCCCACGAGCGCGGCGAGACCGATCCGCACGGCGGTCGGTACGTCGACGGGCGTCTTCCTGACGTACGTGACGGCGGCGCCGGTCGTGCCGACGATCGCCACGGCCTTGTTCGTACCGAGGGCGTGCGCGGCGGGGGTGCCGCCGGGGAGGCCGAGGAGCAGGGCGGGGAGCAGCAGCAGTCCCCCGCCGCCGACCACGGCGTCGATCCAGCCGGCCGCGAGGGCGGCGAGGCAGAGGACGACGATCGCGGTCAGGGATATGTCAGGCATGATCGCGACCTTAAGTACCGGGTGATCACGGCGTCCACGAAAAGTCGGAGAGTTGAGGGTCTTCTGAGGTCCGGGCAGGAGACCGCGGCAGGGCGTTCGAGCGGGGCCCGGCCCCCTCAGGGCGCCGCCTGGGGAGCCGGTGCCATCGGCGACGTGCGGTCGGGGGCCGGGGGCGCCGCCGGGTCGACGGCCAGGGCCAGCACCGTGGCGACCAGCGCGCTCGCTCCTGCCAGGCCTGCCGCGAGTTTCCGGCGGGCCAGGAGGGTGGGTCCCGGGGCGGGGGCGACGGGTTTGCGGTGACGTCCCATGGGGTTGGGTGACCAGCTTTCGTTCTCGGGGGCGGGGCGGGGCGGGGCGGGGCGGGGTGGGGCGGAGGGGAGCGGGAGCCGGAGCCGGAGCGGGAGCGGGAGCGGGAGCCGGAGCGGGAGCGGGAGCTGGAGCCGGAGCGGTCAGAGCGTGAAGTGCTCCGCGTGGATGTGCTGGGCGGGCACCCCCGCACGCAGCAGCGCCGTCGTGGCCGCGGCCGTCATGCCGGGCGGCCCGCACACGTAGACGTCGTGCTCGGCCAGGTCCGGGACCAGGTTGCGCAGGGCCTGCGGCGCGAGCGGGGAGAACGCGGCGTCGGAGCGCCCCAGCAGATAGTGCAGGCCCGCGCCGCGCCGCTCCGCGATCGCCTCCAGCTCCTCCCGCAGGACGAGTTGCTCGGCGCTGCCCGCGCGGTAGAGCAGCGTGAGGTCGCCGGGCCCGCCGGGCAGCGTCTCGAACAGGGCCCGCATCGGCGTGATGCCCACGCCGCCCGCGAGGAGCAGCACCTTGCGCCGCGTACGGCGATGCGCGGTGAGCGCGCCGAAGGGCCCGGTCGCCAGGACGCGCGTGCCCGGACGCAGGCGCCGCATCCGCCGGGTGTGGTCACCGGCCGCCTTCACCGTGATGCGCAGCATGTCGTCGCGTACGGGCGCCGAGAGCGAGAACGGCAGCGCGGTGCGCCAGAGCCTGCGCTGCAGGAAGCGCCACCGGAAGAACTGGCCCGGCTCGGCGCGCAGTTGGTCGACCCCGATGCCCTGCACCGTGACGGAGACGACACCGGGCCCCTCGCCGCGCACCTCGGTGACGCGCAGGCTATGGCGCAGTGCCTGACGTACGGGGACGACCAGGCGGTACCAGCCGAGCAGAACGGCGACGGTGGCGTGCAGCAGCGACCAGAGCCACAGGGTGAGGACGCCGGCGGCGACGTCCGGTCCCGCGAGCTGGTGCGCGAAGGCGAGTGCGGCGCCGAGGTAGGTGAGCAGGTGGACGGCGCGCCAGGTCTCGTGCGAGACGCGGCGGCGCAGCGCGCGGGCCGAGGTGGCGCCGACGGCGGCGAGCAGGACGGTGCCCGCGGAGGCGGCGGCGACGCCCGGGTAGCCGAGCAGGCCGAGTGCGGTGCTCAGCAGGTCGGTGCCGGTGTGGGCGGCGTACGCGCAGAGGGCGAGCAGGGCGTGGGCCGCGCAGAGGCTCAGCACGTACCGGCCGCCGAGGGCGTGCCGCCGGGCGAGCAGGTCGGCGCCGACGCCGTGCTCGACGGCGGGGACGCGGGCCATCAGGAACAGCATGACGAGGATCCCGTACCCGGCGAGCAGCCCGGCGAGGTGCGCCGCGGTGGCGCACAGCACGTCGAGGCGCGCGGACGGCTCCACTTGGGCGGCCCACAGCGCGGTGACGGCGAACGCGCCGCCGAGCACACCGGTCCGCAGGGCGCGGGGCGAGACGCGGATCGGGGGGACGGGGGTGCCGGGGGTGCCGGGGGTGCCGGGGGTGACGGGGGTGACGGGGGTGCCGGTGGTGCCGGTGGTGCCGGTGGTGCCGGTGGTGCCGGGGTTCTGCGGTGCCGTGGTCGCGCCTCGTGGCGGGCGCTGCGGGCTCGGCGGGCTTTGCGGGCTCGGCGGGTGCTGCGGGTGTTGCGGGTGCTGCGGGCTCGGCGGGCTCGGCGGGCTCGGCGGGCTCGGCGGGCTCGGCGGGCTCGGCGGGTGCTGCGGGTGTTGCGGGTGCTGCGGGCTCGGCGGGCACGGCGGGCTCGGCGGGCACGGCGGGTGCTGCGGGTGCTGCGGGTGTTGCGGGCTCGGCGGGTGCTGCGGGCTCGGCGGGCCCGGCTGGCCCGGCTGGCTCGGCTGGCTCGGCTGGCTCGGCTGGCTCGGCTGGCTCGGCTGGCTCGGCTGGCCCGGCTGGCCCGGCTGGCTCGGAGCCACTCCTCGCCGCCCCCCGCGCCACACGCCCCGCCGCCCCCTCCGTGACACGCGACGCCGCACGCCCGGCGCCCCGACCGGTGGCGCGCCCGCAGGCGGCACCTCCACCGGCTGACCGTGCGCCGGCTCACCGTGCGTCGGCGCGCCGCGCATCGGCCCGCCATGCGTCGGGTCGTCGTACGTCGGCCCGCCCTGCGTCGGCCCGCCGTCCGTCGGCGGAACGCCGGGGTCCGGTGGGGCGTCCATCTGGCGCAGGTACGCGGCCAGCGCGGGGTACGCGTCGAGTCTGGGGTCGGCTGCCTCGGTGGTCACGGCGGCACACTAGGCGCCGTGAGGGGTCGAGATCCGCTGGTCAGCGGCGTTCGCCGGTTCCTTAAGGCGGCCTTGAGGAACCGCTCAACAGGGGTTAAGCCATGGGCCCTCACAGCCCTCCCCCGCCGCCGCTGAGCGCAGCGTTCCCCGCGGGAAACAGCTCCGATCCTGCCGGGTAACACCCGCGTCGCAGGCTGCTGGACATGATCTCCTCAGCGCAGCCGCCGGCCACCGGCACCGCACCGGCCCCCGAAGGTCACCCCGGGGAAGCTGCCCGTGTGGTGGTGATCGGCGCGGGCCTGGCCGGCGCCCGCCTGGCTCAGCGCCTCGGCGACGGCACCGTCCTGATCGGCGAGGAGGCGCACTCCCCGTACAACCGCGTCCTGCTCGCCGAGGTCCTCGCCGGCCGGTACGGCCCCGAGGTGATCGCCCTGCCGAGTCCGCGGAGCCCCGTGCTGCGCACCCGCGTGGTCCGGGTCGACCGTACGGAACGCCGGGTACTGTGCGCCGACGGCACCGTCGTCCCGTACACCACCCTCGTCCTCGCGACCGGCTCCAATCCCGTACTGCCGCCGCTGCGCGGCCTGTTCGCGCCCGGCGCAAGGGAACTGCCCGGCGGCGTGCACGCGTTCCGCACCATGGACGACTGTCTCGCCCTGTCCGCGGCGGTGGCGGAGGGCGTCCGCGTCGTCGTCATCGGCGGCGGCCTCCTCGGCGTCTCGGCGGCCCGCGCGCTCGCCTGCCGCGGCGCCCAGGTCGTACTGGTCCAGCAGGCCGAACGGCTCATGGAGCGCCAACTCGACCCGACGTCATCCGAGTTGGTGCACCGCCACCTCACGGGGCTGGGCGTCGAAGTCCACACGGAGTGCCGGGTGCGCGGAGTCCGAGTCACGGACGGCGCGGTGCGGGGCGTCGTCCTCGCCGACGGCTATCTGCTGGAGACGGAGCTGACCGTCGTCGCGTGTGGCGTACGGCCCCGCACCGGGCTCGCCCGGGCCGCCGGTCTCGACGTACGCCGGGGCGTCGTCGTGGACGACCTGCTGCGGACGTCCGACCCGCACATCCGGGCCATCGGCGACTGCGCGGAGCACGACGGCCGCGTCTACGGTCTCGCCACGCCCGCCGTCGAGCAGGCCGACGCGTTGGCGGAGGCCCTGATCCGGGACGCGGCGGAGGGAGGCTCCTCAGGCCGGAATGCCCTCGGCGAAGCCGCCGCGAGCCAACGCGCCACGAGTCGGAACGCCCCTCACCCCGACGAGGCGGGCCGAGACCACGCGAGCCGACACGCCGCGGACCGAGACGACCCGAGCCAAGGCGCCGGCACCGACACCGCGAGCCGAACCGCCCCCCGCCGAGACGACACGACCCAAGCCCCGCCCGGCCAGACCTCCCCCACCCCGAACACCCCAACCCCCCAGCCCCTCCACCTCCCCGCCCGCCCCTACACCGGCACCCGCACCCTCACCCGCCTCACCCTGCCGGGCCCGGGCCCGCTGGATCTCGCGGCCTTCGGGGATCCCGAGCCGCGCCCCGACGACGACGTCGTCCAGCTCACCGACGCCACCCGCGGCACCTACCGCAAGGTCGTCGTCCGCGACGGCCGGCTGGTCGGCGGCGTCCTGCTCGGCGAACTCGCCGCGGTCGGCGCGCTCGCCCGCGCCTGGGAGGCCGACGACCCGCTGCCCGACGACGACAGCCCCCTGCTCCACCTGCTCGCACACGACGGAGGCCGCTGACATGCCAACGCCCGCCCGGACCCCGCAGCCCCCGCGGCCCGCCCAGACCACGCAGACCCCGCAGTCCCGCCCCACCCTCGTGCTCGTCGGACACGGCATGGTCGGTCAGCGGTTCCTTGAGGCCGCCGCCGAGCAGGGGCTCACCGCGAGCCACCGGATCGTGGTGCTCTGCGAGGAGCCGCGCCCCGCCTACGACCGGGTGCAGCTCACCTCGTACTTCTCGGGTCGCACGCCCGACGAACTCTCGCTCACCGACCGGGCGTTCCTCGACGAGCACGGCATCGAGCTGTACGTGGGCGACGCGGCGGAGACCTTCGACCGCGAGGCCAGGACGGTCACCGCGCGCTCCGGCGCCGTCTTCCCGTACGACGCGCTGGTGCTCGCCACCGGCTCGTACCCCTTCGTGCCGCCCGTGCCCGGCAAGGACGCGGCGGGCTGTTTCGTCTACCGGACCATCGAGGACCTGCTGGCCATCGAGGAGTACGCGAAGCGGCGCGCCACCACCGGCGCGGTCGTCGGCGGCGGGCTGCTCGGCCTGGAGGCGGCGGGCGCCCTGCAAGGCCTCGGACTGACCACGCACATCGTGGAGTTCGCGCCGCGCCTGATGCCGGTGCAGGTCGACGAGGGCGGCGGCGCCGCGCTCCTGCGCACCATCACCGGCATGGGCCTGAGCGTGCACACCGGCACCGGTACGCAGGAGATCGTGACCGGTGATGACGGCGCCGTGACCGGCATGAAGCTGTCCGACGGAAGTGAACTCGCCACGGATCTCGTGGTGTTCTCGGCGGGTGTCCGGCCGCGTGACCAACTCGCCCGCGAGCACGGCCTGGAGGTCGGCGAGCGCGGCGGCATCACCGTCGACGAGCGGTGCCGCACCAGCGACCCGCACGTTTACGCGATCGGCGAGTGCGCCCTCGCGGCGGACGGCCGCGTCTACGGCCTGGTCGCGCCGGGCTACGAGATGGCGCAGACGGCGGCCGCCGCCATCGCCTCCCACGAGGGCAGCTTCACCGGCGCCGACCTGTCCACCAAGCTGAAGCTCCTCGGCGTCGACGTGGCGTCCTTCGGTGACGCGCACGGCGCGGCGGAGGGCTGCCTCGACGTCGTCTACACCGACTCGCGTTCGGGCACGTACAAGAAGCTGGTGATGGCGCCGGGCGGGGAGCTGCTCGGCGGGATCCTCGTCGGCGACGCCGAGGCGTACGGGCTGCTGCGCCCGCTCACCGGATCCGTACCGCCCGTCCCCGCCGAGCAGTTGGTGCTGCCGGCGGGCGCGGGGGCGCCGGTCGCGCTCGGCCCCGAGGCGCTGCCGGGCTCCGCGGTGATCTGCAACTGCCACAACGTCACCAAGGACCAGATCTGCGCCTGCTCCAGCCTGCCCGAGGTGAAGAAGTGCACCAAGGCCGGTACCGGGTGCGGCAGTTGCCTGAAGGTGATCGGGCAGCTGCTGCCGAAGAGCGGCGACGTCGGGCTGTGCGGCTGCTTCGCGCAGACCCGCCAGGAGCTGTACGAGATCGTGCGCGCCCTGCGTGTCACCTCCTTCCGCGCGCTGCTCGACGGGCACGGCCGCGAGGAGGCGCGCGGCGGCGAGGGATGCGACGAGTGCAAGCCGGCGGTCGGCTCGATCATCGCCTCGCTGGCCCCGACGATCGGCGCCGGCGGCTATGTCCTGGACGGCGAGCAGGCCGCGCTGCAGGACACCAACGACCACTTCCTCGCCAACCTCCAGAAGAACGGCTCCTATTCGGTGGTCCCCCGCATCCCCGGCGGCGAGATCACCCCCGAGAAGCTGATCGTGATCGGCGAGGTGGCCCGGGACTTCGGCCTCTACACGAAGATCACCGGAGGCCAGCGCATCGACCTGTTCGGCGCGCGCGTCGAGCAGCTGCCGATCATCTGGACGCGGCTCGTGGACGCGGGCTTCGAGTCCGGCCACGCCTACGGCAAGGCGCTGCGCACCGTGAAGTCCTGTGTGGGGCAGACCTGGTGCCGTTACGGCGTGCAGGACTCGGTGCGGATGGCCATCGACCTGGAGCTGCGCTACCGCGGCCTGCGCGCCCCGCACAAGCTGAAGTCGGCGGTCTCCGGCTGCGCCCGCGAGTGCGCCGAGGCCCAGTCCAAGGACTTCGGCGTCATCGCCACGGCGAGCGGCTGGAACCTGTACGTCGGCGGCAACGGCGGCGCCACCCCGCGCCACGCCGACCTGCTCGCCCAGGACCTCGACGACGCCGAACTGGTGCGCCTCATCGACCGGTTCCTGATGTTCTACATCCGCACCGCCGACCGCCTGGAGCGCACCGCGGCCTGGCTCGACCGGATCGACGGCGGCCTCGACCACGTGCGCGACGTCGTCGTCCACGACTCGCTCGGCATCTGCGACGAGCTGGAGTCGCTGATGGCCGCCCACGTCACGCACTACCGCGACGAGTGGGCCGAGACCCTCCACGACCCGGAGCGGCTCGCGCGCTTCGTGTCGTTCGTGAACGCGCCGGGCGTGCCCGACCCCACGGTCGGCTTCGTCCCTGAGCGGGACCAGATCAAGCCCGACCTTCCCCTGCTGTCCCTCTCCCCCCGCCCCCTGGAAGGAGCCGCACGATGAGCGACTCGACCGCCTCGCACGCCTCGGACGCATCGCAGGCCTCGCCCGCATCGCACGCCTCTCACGTACAACTGCGCCTGGACGACGCCTGGTTCGCGATCTGCGACCGTACGCAGCTGATGCCGGGCCGGGGCCTCGCCGCCCTGCTGCCCGACGGCCGGCAGGCGGCGCTCTTCCTGGACCGCGAGGGCCGCGCGTACGCGATCGACAACCGCGACCCGTTCACGGGCGCCGCGGTGCTCTCCCGGGGGCTGCTCGGCACGGAGCGGGGGCGGCCGTTCGTCGCCTCGCCGCTCCTGAAGCAGCGGTTCGACCTGGAGACGGGGCGGTGCCTGGACGACGAGGAGGTGTCGGTCGCGGTGCATCCCGTCAGGGTCGCTTGACCGTTCGTCCGGGCTACTTGACCGTTCGTTCCAGAATCGCGTACCGTCTTCCTCGTGGCCAGGACCAAGGAATTCGATCCGGACGCCGCGCTGCAGTCGGCCTTGGAGCTGTTCTGGCGGCGCGGCTACGAGGCGACGTCGATGGCGGACCTCGTCGAGGCGCTCGGCATCGGGCGCGCCAGCATCTATGCGACCTTCGGGAACAAGCACGAGCTGTACCTGAAGGCGCTGGAGCGGTACGCCGCCGCCCAGAACCCGCGCCTGCTCGCCGAGCTGTCGCAGCCGGGCCCCGCACTGCCCGCCGTCCGCGCGGTCGTGCGGCGCTTCGGGGGCGAGGCCGCCTCGCCCGAAGGGCGCCTGAACGGCTGCTTCATCACCAACACCGCGGCCGAGCTCGGCCCGCACGACCAGCCGGCCGCCCGCTGCGTCGAGCGCAGCTGGGAGCACATGGAGACGCTGCTGCACTCCGCACTCGTCCGCGCGCAGGCCCAGGGCGAGCTCCCGCCCGAGCGCGACCCGCTGGCGCTCGCGCGCATGCTCCTGACCCTGATGCAGGGGCTGCGCGTGATCGGCAAGGCGTCGAAGGACCCGGCCCGCGTGCGGGACGCGACGGAGCAGGCGCTGAGCCTGCTCGACTGAGCCTCGCCGGACCGCCACATCGCCGGATGGCCGATCGCCGCTCCACACCCCGGCCCCCGGGCTGTTTTTTTGTGACCTCATACTGAACCGATCGTTCAAGAAAAGAGTACCGTCATGGCTTCAGCAGCGCGCTCCCGCTTCACCGGCCGTACCGCCCTCGTCACCGGCGGCGGCTCCGGGCTCGGCCGGGCCATCGCGCTCGCGTTCGCCGCCGAGGGCGCGAACGTCGTCGTCGCCGGGCGCACCGAGGGCCCGCTCAAGGAGACCGTGGGCCTGATCGAGGACGCGGGCGGCACGGCCCTCGCCGTCCCCGCCGACGTCTCCCGATCCGCCGACCTGGCCGCGCTCGTCGCCGCCACCGTCGACCGCTTCGGATCCGTGGACGTGGCCGTGAACAACGCGGGCATCCTGCGCGGCGGGCGCCCCCTCGCCGAACTCCCGGAGGACGACTGGCGGTTGATGCTCGACATCAATGTCACCGGCGTCCTGCTCGCCCTGCAGGCCGAGGTGGCGCAGATGCGCACGCAGCCGGGCGGCGGGGCGGTCGTCAACATCGGCTCCACGCTGGGCGCGCACACCAGCACCCCGGGCACGGCGGCGTACGGGGCGACCAAGGCCGCCGTCTCCGCCCTGAGCCGCGCGGCCGCCGCCGAGCACATACGGGACGGCGTCCGCATCAACACCGTCAGCCCCGGCTCCTCCGACACCACCATGTCCTTCCGCGCCGGCGAGACCGAGGCCGACCGGGCGGCCCGCATGAGGGAAGCGACGCCGCTGGGCCGTGTGTCGACGACCGAGGAGGTCGCCGCGGCCGTGCTGTACCTGGCGTCGGACGAATCCGGGTCGGTCGTCGGCGCGGATCTGGTGATCGACGGCGGCGCGGCGGCCTGAGACCCGCCTTCCCGCGGGCCCGCCTTCCCTCCGGGGCCCGCCTTCCCTCCGGGACCCGCCTCCCCGGCGCGGGCCACCTCTCCCCCCTTACTCTTGGGTAAGAACTCGACGGAGAGGGAGCCTTGCCATGGCCGCGTGGACCGCGAGCGACATCCCCGACCAGAGCGGCCGCACGGCCGTGGTCACCGGCGCGAACAGCGGACTCGGCTACGTGACCGCGCGCGAGCTGGCCCGCCGCGGCGCCCGGGTGATCCTGGCCTGCCGCAGCGAGGAGCGCGGGAGCGCGGCGGTGGCCCGGATGCTCACCGAAGTGCCGGGCGCGCACGTCGAGTTCGGGCGGCTCGACCTCGGGGACCTGGCGTCCGTACGGGCGTTCGCGGCGGCGTACGAGAAGACGCGGCTCGATCTGCTGATCAACAACGCGGGTGTGATGGCGCTGCCGTTCCGGCGCACGGTGGACGGGTTCGAGACGCAGTTCGGCGTCAACCATCTCGGGCACTTCGCACTGACGGGTCTGTTGCTGCCCCGCCTCCTGGAGCAGTCCGGTGCGCGGATCGTGACGGTCTCCTCCGGGCTCCACGCGCTCGGCAACATCGACATCCGTGACCTCAACAGTGAGCGCAAGTACGGGCGTTGGCTCGCCTACGGCCGGTCCAAGACGGCGAACCTCCTCTTCACGCACGAGCTGGCGCGCCGCCTGGTCGCCAGTGGCTCCGACACGGTCGCGGCGGCGGCGCATCCCGGGTACGCCTCGACCAACCTGCAGAGCGCCGGGCCCCGGATGGAGGGGCGCAGGGCCGCGGAACGGGTCGCCGCGCTCGGCAACCGAATCTTCGCGCAGTCCGCGGAGGCGGGGGCGGTGCCGATCCTCTACGCGGCCACGGCGCCCGGGGTGCGGCCCGACTGGTTCACCGGGCCACGGGGGCTGGGGTTCCGTGGCGGGGCGGGGCCCTCTTGGCGGGCGGCGTGGACGCGGAGTGATGTGGCGGGTGAGCGGTTGTGGGCGGCGTCGGAGGGGTTGACCGGCGTCCGCTATTTGCGCAGTTCCCCGCGCCCCTGAAGCCCCTGGCTTGGCGGTGTTGTTCGGCTGACCCGCCGTGGGTTGTTTTGCGCAGTTCCCCGCGCCCCTCAAGCCCCTGGCTTGGCCGTGTTGTTCGGCTGGCCCGCCGTGGGTTGTTTTGCGCAGTTCCCCGCGCCCCTTTTTCCCGCGCCCCCTTTTCCTCGCGGCCCCTATTGACTCGTCTACGCCGCTCTGCGGAGTTTCAGTGTCGCCAAGGGGATGAAGCCCGGGCCGGGGGTCGTCGGGGTGTTCTTGCCGTTCAGGCGGTGCAGGAGGGCCTGGGCTATGCGTTCGCCCTGGGACTTCGCTCTGGTCGCGTTCGGGCCCTCGTGGAGGCCGTCGACCGTGGCGTGCCAGAGCTGGACCCAGCGGCCGAAGTGTTCCGCGGTGAGCGGGCGCACGGAGTGCAGCGCCGCGTGCGGGGCGAACGCGTCACGGCGGTACTCCGCACCGCGGAACAGCGCCCGCTCCCAGAAGTCGGTGATGCGCGGGAGGTGGACGTCCAGGTCCGTCCCCGCGATCTCCGTGAAGAAGGGGCCGATCAGCGGGTCGGCGAAGGCCGCCGTGTAGAAGCGGCGCAGCAGCACGTCGAGGTCGGCGCGGGAGGAGATGTCCACACCTACGACTGTGCCACGGGCGAGGGACGCGATGCCCGGCGAACGGGGGATGTGCGGGGTGTCCATCCCCCCACCGTCCGCCCCCGCGCCCGCCTCCCCCAGGGCCGAAGGTCCCCTCAGCGCAGGTCGGACGCCTCGAAGACCGCCTCGGCCGCCGCCCCGTCGGCGCGCCTGACCAGCCGTCGCAGTTCCGCGCGGCCGGTCCTGAGCAGCCCCGTCCCGCAGGCGGTGCGGGCCCCCGTGTCCAGGCGGTGCAGGAGCAGCGGGTTGTCCACGAGGATCTGCGGGTCGAGCTCGATCCGGTTGCCCAGCGAGTCGCACAGGACCAGGCGCGCGGCCACGCCCTCGTCGTACCGTACGGCGGTCAGCAGACAGGTGCAGACGTGCCGGCGGCGCCCCAGCCCCCGTACCGCCAGCCAGCCGGGGCCCGCGGTCACCCGCACCGGGTGCAGCACCCCGTAGAGCAGCGCGGAGAGGCCGGCCCACAGGCAGGACCGCGCGGCGGTCAGCGTGCCCGCCGCCCCGTCGATGACCAGGACGAGCCCGAAGAGCGCGCACGCGCAGAAGACGGCGGTCCGCACCTCGGCCGCCCACCCCCGGTCCACCGTGACCTGCGCCGAAGCGGAGGTGGCGGCCGAAGTCGACGCGGATGCGGAGGCAGGATCGGAAGCCGAGGCTGACGTCGGCGCGTCGTGTCCCATGAGTCCCATGAGCGGCACCGTAGAACGGCCGGACGCCCCCGTCACCGGCATTGACGTGGTGTATACACACAGCGAGCGCGCCTTGACGCACCGCTGATGCACCGCTGACGCGCCGCTGCCGCACCGCCGACGCGGAAGGGGCGCGCCGAAGGGTGACACTCGGCCGCAACACCCCTGTCGTAATCCCTCTGCATGGTTGATCGTTGAGCCGGGCAGACAAGGGCACGCCACGGAGATCCGACGGAACGACACCACCCCAGGGGGACGGCCGGCATGACCATCAGCCGCAGGACACTGCTCGGAACGGGCGCGACGGCCGCCACCGGCGCGGCGCTCGGACTGCTCACCGCGTGCGGGTCCAACACCGGCCGCAGCGACGGCGGTTCGGGCGGTGACGGGCCGCGGCTCGCGCAGTGGTACCACCAGTACGGCGAACCGGGCACCGAGCAGGCCGTCAAGCGGTACGCCGCCGCGTACGACAAGGCGGACGTCAGCGTCCAGTGGCGGCCCGGCAACTACGACGAGCAGACCGCCGCGGCCCTGCTCACCGACTCAGGACCCGACGTCTTCGAGGTCAACGGGCCGTCCCTGGACCAGATCAGGCGCGGCCAGGTCGTCGACCTCACCGACCTGTTCGAGGGCGTGAAGGACGACTTCAACCCGGTGCTGCTCGCCCCCAAGACGTACGACGGGAAGATCTGGTCCATCCCGCAGGTCGCCGACATGCACCTGCTCTACTACCGCAAGAGCCTGCTCGACGACGCGGGCGTGCGGCCGCCGAAGACCATGGACGAGCTGGTCGACGCGGCGAAGGCGCTCACCACGAAGAAGGTGAAGGGCCTCTTCCTCGGCAACGACGGCGGCGCGGGCGCCCTCGGCGTCACGCCCCTGTACGCGGCAGGCCTCTCCTCGGTCACCGAGGACGGCGAGGTCGGCTTCGACGACCCGGCGGCCGCCCGTGTCCTCGGCAAGCTGCACCAGCTCTACGCCGACAAGTCGCTGCTGCTCGGCGCGCCCGCCGACTGGTCGGACCCGTCGGCGTTCGTGCAGGAGCTGACCGCCATGCAGTGGTGCGGCCTGTGGGCGCTGCCCGCCGTACGCAAGGAACTGGGCGACGACTTCGGGGTGCTCGCGCTGCCCGCCGAAGGACCGGGCGGCAAGCCGGCGCTGCCCGTCGGGTCGTACGGCGCGGCGGTGAGCGCCCGCAGCGACCACAAGAAGGAGGCGAAGGCCTTCCTGAGGTGGCTGTGGATCGAACGGACCGAGTATCAGGAGGACTTCGCGCTGTCGTACGGGTTCCACATCCCGGCCCGGCTCTCCCTCGCGAAGAAGGCCGACAAACTGAAGGAGGGCCCGGCGGCGGACGCCGTGCGCTACTCCACGGAGTACGGCTACGCGGAGCCGCTGCTGTGGACGCCGGCCGCCCGCACCGCGTACCAGGACGCGCTGAGCCGGATCATCAAGTCCGGCGCGAATCCGGAGAGTCAGCTGAAGTCCGTGGTCCGCACGGTGCGTGCGGAGCTGGACCGCGCCAAGAAGAAGCCGTGAGGCGGGTGTTGGGCACCCAGAACCGCACGCTGTGGTTCTGGGTGTTCGTCGGGCCCTTCGCGCTCGGCCTGGTCCTCTTCACGTACGTACCGCTCGCCTGGAGCGTGTACCTGAGCTTCTTCGACGCCCACAACACGGTGTCGCCGACCGACTTCATCGGGTTCGACAACTACACGTCGATGCTCCGGAACGACGCGTTCACCGACAGTCTCGTCACCTTCGCGGTCTTCTCCGCCTTCATCGTGCCGACGACGTTCGTGCTGTCCCTCGCGCTCGCGCTGATGGTGAACCGGCTGCGCCGCGCCCAGGCCTTCTTCCGGTCGGTCTTCTTCCTGCCGGCCGCGTGCAGTTACGTGGTGGCGGCGCTGATCTGGAAGCTGTCGATCTTCAACGGGGTGCGGTTCGGGCTCGCCAACACCGTCCTCGGCTGGTTCGGCGCGGACCAGACCGCGTGGCTCTCGACGACGGATCCGCCGTGGTACTGGCTGGTCATCGTCACCGTACGGCTGTGGCTGCAGGCGGGCTTCTACATGATCCTGTTCCTCGCGGGCCTGCAGCGGATCTCCCCCACGCTGTACGAGGCGGCGGCGGTGGACGGGGCGCGGCCCGGCTGGCAGGTGCTGCGCCACATCACGCTGCCGCAGCTGCGCACCACGTCGGTCGCGGTCACGCTGCTGCTCGTCATCAACGCCTTCCAGGCGTTCGACGAGTTCTACAACCTGCTCTCGGACTCCCAGGGTTACCCGCCCTACGCCCGCCCGCCGCTCGTCTACCTCTACTACACGGCGCTCGGCCAGGAGCAGAACCTCGGCTTTGGCAGCGCGGGCGCGGTGATCCTCGCGCTGATCATCGCGGTGGTGACGATCGGCCAGGCGCGCTGGTTCGGCCTCGGCGGAAAGGAGGACTGACGCCCGTGACCGCACCGGCGAAACGGCCGCTGGAGGACGCCCTGGTCCGGATGGGCCGCGCGCTGCGCGTCGTCCTCCTGATCGCCCTGGCGCTCCTCTTCCTGATCCCCTTCTACCTGCTCGTACGGAACGGTCTCGCGTCCGAGGACGACATCACGTCCCCCGACTGGACGTTCTTCCCCTCGACGCTGCACTGGTCGAACCTCTCCGAGCTGTTCGACGACCCGACGGTGCCGATGGCGCGCGCCCTGCTCAACTCCACGCTGATCGCGGTCGCGACGACGCTCGGCACCCTCGTCCTTGCCTCGCTCGCCGGGTACGGCCTGGCCCGCATCCCCTACCGCCACGCCGACCGGGTCTTCTACGCGATCCTCGGCACGATGATGGTCCCCGCGGCCGTCACCTTCGTGCCGAGCTTCGTCCTGGTCTCGACGCTCGGCTGGGTCTCTACCCTGCGCGGCCTGATCGTCCCCACCCTCTTCTCGGCCTTCGCGTGCTTCATCTTCCGCCAGTACTTCCTGGGCTTCCCGCGGGAGTTGGAGGACGCGGCGCGGGTGGACGGGCTCGGCTACTGGCGCACGTACTGGCGCGTGGTCGTACCCAACTCCCGCCCCGTCTTCGCGGCGGTCGGCACGATCGTGTTCATCGGCGCGTGGAACTCCTTCCTGTGGCCCCTGGTCATCGGCCAGGACCGCGAGGCATGGACGGTCCAGGTGGCCCTGGCCACGTTCACGACCTCCCAGGTCATCCGCCTCCACGAACTCTTCGTGGCAGCAGCGGTCTCGATCCTGCCGCTCCTGGTGGTGTTCCTCTTCTTCCAGCGGTGGATCGTGGCGGGGGTGGAGCGGTCGGGGATCGATGACTAGGGGTGGGTCACGCGGGTTCCGTCATGTCCTCCATGAGCTCGGGGAGCTTGCGGAGCCTGGAGAGGGACTGGTTCAGGAGGCGTACGGCGACGTCGGCACGGTGCCGGGCGATCGGCTGGGCGACGGACGCCATCCGGCTCCGCTCCGCGAGTTCGCCGAGGAGGTCGCCCAGCTCGCCGGAGGCCGCGTGCAGCCGTTGGATCCGCTCCTCGACCCGGTCCACCAGGACCTCCGGGGTGAGGGGCTCCTCGGCGGTGTCAGAGGCCTCCGCTTTCTGCGAGGCCGGCGACGTGGCCTGGGCCGGGAGCGACAGGGTGAGCGAGGGCGTCGGAGCGGTCGCCGATGCTGACGGGACGGGTCGTGCGGGCGACGCCGCGGCCGCGCCCACCGGCAGTGCGGCGCCCACCGGCAGTGCGGTCGCGGACCCGTGCGCGATTCCGGGTCCGGGCACGGTCGCCGTCCGCGCCGGGGACAGCGACGGCGCGGCCGCCTTGCGAGGCCTCGTCCCGGTGTCCTTGGGGAACGTTGTGTCGAACCAGAGCGACGTCATCTCCCGGCCCGGCATCTCCTTGCCGGAGCCGCTGACCCGCCAGGGCCGCCGGTCCCCGTCGTCCATGGCCGCGGCCAGTGACCTCAGCAATCCGACCGCCGCCGGCCTGTTCTTGTCGTGGCGCAGGGCCTGAAGACAGTTCATGACGGTCCTGCGGGACCGGCGGACCCGCTCCCCCGCGTCACCGATGGCCTCCTGGCCGTCGAGGGAGCCGCGGTCGGCCTCGATGATGCCGAAGGAAGCCAGCCAGTGGGCCGCACGGAAGGACACCAGTTCGTCGAAGGCCGTGTCGTCGGTGTCCGCGGCGGCCAGTAGTTCCGGCAGTCTGCGCCCGATGAGCAGGAAGCCTTCACGGGCACGGGTGGAGAAGACCTGTCCCACGCGCGGGTTCCACGGCGTGGGGTAGCTCTCCGAGGTCAGCGCGGACCAGGTACGCGCCCGCTGGTTGATCTCGCCCGTCTTGAGCTGGGACGGCGGGTTCTCGCTGAGCGCGCGGCGCAACAGGTGACGTTTGTGCGGATCAACCGGGAACAGCTCTTGGAGCAGCCGCATGGAACGCAGGTCGCGGAGCTCGGACACCTTCATGTCCGGTGAGGCGTCGGGCAGTTCACGGATCGGTGCGAGCCCCGAGAGGACCTCGGCCGTCTTCTCGTCCATGACCTGCTGCGCCACGTACATCCCGAGCACACTCCTGCCCAGCGCGCGCGAGCGGTCCAGGGCGTCGAACTCCAGCGGCGGGTGGACGTGGTCGCGCCGGTTGTTCATCTGGACGATGCGGTAGAGGCGCTGCGGGGTCGGGGTTCCGATCACCAAGTGCGCGTCCACCACGGCGATGGCGGCGGCCCGCCGTGCCCTCGAACCGCTCGTGGGGTCGAGTCCCTCTTCCGCCGTCTCCGCGAATTCCCGGTTGAGTACGGCGGAGAATTCGGGGAGCCAGACACGTGGGTCACAGACGACCTCGTCCCCGTCCCGCTCCAGTTTCTCCGCCGGCACTCCGGCCAGCACTTCACCGGACGTCAAACGGAAAATCGATTGCCTTTTCTGTGTTCGATTATTCCCTCGAACTGCCATCCAGGCCCAATAGGAGTCAGGGTAGAGGGGGTTGCCGTCCGCATCTCTTTCCGGATTCTGTTCGAGGAGCACCTGCTGGGGGACGTACATCCCGGGATCCTGTTGCCCATTGAGGACGAGGTCCTCTTCGAGGTCGTACGGTCGCACCCGGTCCCGCCGCTTCAGGGCGTCCGCCGCGTCCTCGGCGTTCATCATCAGCGCCCACCGGTCCGGCACGGTGCTCGCCAGGGCGGCGAAGTGCTTCTCGCGGCCATCGGCGTCGAGGCCCGTCCACGGCCGGACTGCGGCGAGGGTCCGCTCGGTCCGCTGCCCGACCGTGGGGTCCGCGACCGAGCGCCAGATCGAGCTGATCCGTTCGTTGTGCCCCCACTGCACCCCTCCGACGCCGTGCATCCTGACGACGGCGACGACCATGTCACCGGCGTCCGTCCGGACATGGCGGACCGAGCCACTCTTGAGCGTGCGCACGCCCCGGTCATCGGGCTCGCTCAGCGTGTCCTCGGGGTCGACGATGAAGGGTGCGATGTTCTCCAGGGCACCGCGCGGCAGGTTCACCCCCTCGGTGGCCAACACGGCTTCGATCCATGCCTCTTGACGCTCGCTGGAAACCGGGATCGGGAAGGGCCCATCGATCGTGGCCTCGCTCATGCAGTGCCTCGCATCACTCGTCCTGGAGGTGGTCGACGGCCCCCTGGACGGCGTGACCCGCCGCCCGGTAGGCCGTGTTGCCCGTCTCAGCCTCGGCGGCGAGACCGACCTTCAGCATCAGCTGCCGGTTTGCCCACCATTCACGGTGTGCCACCTTGGCCTCCCGCTCGGCCAACTCCCGCTCTCGCACAGCCATTTCCCACTCCCTCCGCCGGATCCCCTCGGAGGACTCGTCGCGAGGATCGCCTGGCTTAGAGAATGAAGGCATGACTGAAGTGCCCTTCGGAAAGGCGCGGCCGCCGTCGACCATCTCGGCCAACGCCCGTTCCGCAGAGGTGTTTCGGTACACCACACATCCTGGCCCCACGCCGTACGCGAGACCAGCTAGTCGGATAGGTCGTACCGCGACGGGGTACGAGGCGAACTCCTGCCCCATTACCGGCCGAGCCCCCAAGCCCGTGCTCCAAATAGCGAACGCACACCTGTTGTCGGTGTTAGTAAAAACAATGCCGGGGAGACGCGAACGAGTGTCTACTCGAACTCACTTTCCCTATTGCCAAGTTTGCGGCCCACCGGTAGGCGCGCCGTCACGCCCCGACGCCCACCGCCGTCAGGAGTGCCAGGGGTGTTGCTGCCGATCTTGACTCCAGGGTGCAGGAGTGGGGGTAGGGCACCGGCAGCGGGTACGCGCTTCTGTCGTAGCCCGCCAGGACCTCCGGGAGGCGGCCGCCTGCCGTTGTCGCGGCGGAGACCAGGCCTTGGGCGATCTCGTGGGCCTCGTCGTGCAGGCCGTAGCGGGCCAGGCCCAGGGCGATCAGTGCGTTGTCGTGCGGCCACACCGAACCGCGGTGGCAGGAGAGCGGGTGGTACGCGGGCTGTCCGGCCGCGAGTGTCCGTACGCCCCAGCCCGAGAAGAAGTCCGGCTCCAGCAGACGGCGGCCCACCGCCTCCCCGTACTCCTTGTCGAGCAGCCCGGACCAGAGCAGATGGCCCGCGTCGGAGGCGAGCGCGTCGAGCCGTCGGCCCGCGCCGTCCAGGGCGAGGGCGGGGAAGTCCCGTTCCGGCATCCAGAAGTCGCGGACGAAGCGGTCCCGCAGGTCGGCCGCGGTCCGTGCGAGCAGGTCCGCGTACGCCTCGTCGTCCCAGACGGTGCGGGCGAGCCGGGCGGTGCGCCGCAGCGCGTCGTACGCGTATCCCTGCGCGCCCGCCGCCATGACGGGGCCCGTCGCGCCGCTGCCGTCGGCGGAGCAGATCGCGCCGGGCGAGTCCTTCCAGTTCTGGTTGGCGAGGCCGCCCTCGTCCGCGCGGTGGACGAGGTAGCCGCGCGAGGTGAGCCCGCCGTGGTCGAGCATCCAGCCGACGGCGGCCCGCGCGTGCGGCTCCAGGCGGCGGGCCGTCGCGTCGTCCCCGGTCTGTTCCGTGTACGCGCCGAGCAGCACCAGGAAGAGGGGCGTCGCGTCGACGGAACCGTAGTAGCGACCGAACGGCACCTGCCCGAAGTGCGCGAGCTCACCGTGGCGCACCTCGTGGACGATCTTGCCGGGCTGCGCCACCGCGCCCGGCACCGCCTCCGTGGCCTGCGAGGCGGCGAGCGCGGGCAGGGTCGCGGCGGCCAGGCGCGGCAGGTGGGGCAGCGCGAAGAGCGAGGTCAGCAGGGCGTCGCGGCCGAGCAGCGTGTGGAACCAGGGCACGCCCGCCCCGGGCACGCTGAGCTCCTCGCCGTCCGGTCCGGTGGCGGGCACCTGGAGCAGGGCGAGGTCCGCGAGGCCACGCGTACAGGCGTCCGCGAGCTGCGGCCATCGGGTGGGCAGCGTGACGGCGGACGCGAACTCCCGTTCCATGGCGGCGAGATGACGGGCCACCTCGCCGGGTGTTGGTGCGTGCATCGGTGGTGCGTGCGTGGGTGGTGCCTGCGTCGGTGATGCCTGCGTGGGCGATGTGCGCGTCGGCGGTACGTGCGTCCCGTGCGTGCCGGGGGCCCGCTGAGGCGCGATCGCCGGGTCCGCCGCCGGGCCGCCGTGCGGATGGGCGGCGGCACGCAGTGCCACGTGGGCCGAGCCGTGCGCGTCCAGCGCCAGCGTCCAGACGAGTCGGCGCGCGCCGGCCCCGGTCTCCTCGACGGAACCCGGCGCGGGGTCGGACGTGACCGTCGTACGCGAACACCACTCACCGCGGCGGTAGGTGAACTCGACCCCGGCGACGCGGGGACCCTCCCTCCGGCCCCACTCCTCCCCGTGGTCGGATGCGTCGCTGTCGTCGTCGAGGGGCCTGCGGGACCGCACCGCACCCGGCTTCGCATACGTGCGGTGGTCGGCGCGCAGCTCGAACTGGTCGGTGAAGTCGGCGTCCACGGTCAGCTCGATCCGGACCCGGGTCGGCACCGGCCGGTTGCTCACGACCCGCAACGACTCCACGAACGCGCCGTCCGCCACGGCCTGTTCGCGGAAGAGCGTGTACGCGGGCGGCTCCAGGCGGCCGCCCCGCGGGACCAGGACACAGCGGGCCGCGCCGGTCGCGGCGGCCGAGGTGTCCACGGGCGTGAGGACCTCGGGAACGGCCCCGTCGGCCGTCAGCTGCCAGCGGCTCAGGTGCCGCGCGTCCCGTACGAACAGGCCGTCCGGGCCCGCGCCGCCGCCCCGTGCGGCGCCGACGCCACTGATGTCGCCGCCGGTGCCGACGGCTGCGAACGTCCTTCCCCGCACCAGCAGTCGATGCCGGTCGCTCATGCCCACACCTCACCTTCGGATCCTTCGGAGAGCCCGCCCCGTTCGCCGTCCGCGCTCTCTTCGTCCTGAGGCCCCCGCGCCAGGGGGTCGCACAGCAGGTCCAGCGTGAGCGCGGCCGTCCAGCCGAAGCCGCGCGCGCCACGGGCCCGTCCGGTGTACGGAGCCACGTACTCGGCGAAGCCGGACGCGCCCGCCACGTCGAGCAGCGTCCGGCGCAGCCGGTCCGCCCGCGCGGCCTCGCCGTGCAGCCGGAGCCCCTTCTCCAGCAGCCAGTTGGTGTTGAACCAGGCCGGACCGCGCCAGTAGCGGTACGGGTCGAAGGCGGCGCTCGTCAGGTCGTGGCTCGGTACGAGCCGCGCCGCGCCGTCGAGCCCGAAGCGGGGGCCTGCGGCGGTGCGGACCAGGGCGGCGGCGATGTCGCGCGGCAGCGCGGGCAGCATCAGCGGGATCAGGCCGGTGACACCGCGCTCGGCGATGAGCCGCCCGGAGCGCAGGTCCCGGCAGTGGAAGAGCTCGTCGGCGGGGTCCCCGAGCCGGTCGACGAGCACCCGCGTCAGCGTGTCGGCGCGGGCGCGGCGGGTGCGGGAGGCCCGGGGGGCCTTCGGGGGTGGAGGTCCGGGCGGCGGCGCCGCGTTCTCCCCATCCCCGTGGCGCTCGCTCTCGGCGTCGGCGTCGACCTCGGCGTCGACCTCGGCTTCGATCAGGGCGAGCGCGTACTCGGAGATGATCAGGAGCGCGTTGAACGCGGGGTCCTCGACGCAGAACGAGGTGCCGAGCTGCCCCGCATAGCCCCCGGCGCCCCCGTACCCCCCACCCCCGTACCCACCGCCCCCGTACCCCCGGTCGCGGTACTCCGTCGCAAGCCGCACGTACCGGCCGTAGTCCAGGTCGGTCGGCCGGTCCCGGGCGACCCCGTGGTGCAGGTCCGCGCGCCGGCAGGCGTCCCGCTCGGCGGGCTCGATGCGGCTCAGCGGACCGTCCCAGCAGGGGCTGTTGTCCATGCCCTGCTCCCAGGGGTGCAGCACGGCGGCGAGTCCGGCGCCGCCCGCGTCGCGGTCCCGCAGCAGGTAGCCGTGCCAGGCGGCGAGGCGCGGCCGGACGCGGGGGAGGAAGGAGCGGGCCCGCGAGAGGCCGGGGTCGGCCCGGTGCACCAGCCAGGCGGCGAGGGCGTGCACGGGCGGCTGCACGAGCCCGGAGGTCCGGACGTCGGCCGGTGCGCCGGCCTCGCGGCCCGCCTCGGTCGAGCGCCAGAAGTCGGGGCCGGGGAAGTAGGCGCCCGGCGGTACGGCGTCGTTGAAGACGATGTGCGGGACACGGCCGTCGCCCCACTGGGCGCGGAGCAACGTCTCCAGCTCGACCTGGGCGTGCAGCGGCGACAGATGACGTAGCCCGATCGCGATGAACGCGGAGTCCCACGACCACTGGTGGGGGTACAGGTCCCGGGACGGGACGGTCGACGTCCCCGTCCAGTTGGCCCCCAGCACCCGGGCCGCCCGCCGCCGCAGCACCTGCCGCCCCGGGGCGGGCCGCCGGGCGCCCTGCTGGGTGGTGGTGACGCTGCGGTCCACACGGATCTCCGCTCTGCCCGGCCCCGGTTCCGGGCTCTCGACGCCTCACCGGTTACGTGGTGTCCCCGGTGAGTTACGCCTGGCTAACGCGCAAACCCCAATATGTTGCGCGGACTTGGTCAACACAAGGGCAAATGATGACGGACACCAGAATGTAGCGGTGGCCGACGCGGGGCCGCCCCGCCCGTACGGGCGCCTGCCGCCGCCGTAACCCTCCCGAACCCGGCCGTTCCGGTGACCGCCGAAGATCTGGCCAAAACCCCCTTCCTCCCCGACGCCCGCGAGCCCCTCCCCGGCGGGCCCCACCCCGCTCCCCCGCCCACCGCGACGGGACGACCACCGACCGAACCGGCCGGACCGTCCCGAGGAGGGTCCGGATGCTGACATCCGGCCGCTTCAAACGGCGTGATTCTCGCCACCCCTGATCGGGGTTGCGCTCAGATGAGCGCTTCGCGGACGACTGCACTTCTCCAAGGGGTGGCACTCAGTGCCACCGCTCGATCATTCATGAGGTGAACTCACATATGAGTTTGTCGCGCTCATCTGAGCGTTTTAAGGGTCCAGAACCCACCTTGCGTTCAAGTCTCGTACACAAGCCCACATCTCCCGCTACCGCTCAGTCACTTTCGATCTAGCGGCGGACGGGTGGTTACGGCCGCATGACGCACAAGTGGACGTACCCAGGTGCCTTCGATCTGGGTATGTTCCTCGCCGTCAGGGCAGCCACCGAGTCCTCGAGGAGTCGAGACCCGTGTCGGAAAACAAAGATCCCCACGTAGCACGCACGAGTGAGACGACCGAGGACGTGAAGTTCGTTTACGACTTCACCGAGGGCAACAAGGACCTCAAGGACCTTCTCGGCGGGAAGGGCGCGAACCTCGCCGAGATGACCAACCTCGGGCTGCCCGTCCCTCCGGGCTTCACCATCACCACCGAGGCGTGCAAGACCTACCTCGACAGTGGCGAGGAGCCGGCCGCGCTGCGCGACGAGGTCAGCGCGCACCTCGACGCCCTCGAGAAGAAGATGGGCAAGAAGCTCGGCCAGGCCGACGACCCGCTGCTCGTCTCGGTGCGCTCGGGCGCCAAGTTCTCGATGCCCGGCATGATGGACACCGTCCTCAACATCGGGCTCTCCGACAAGTCCGTGACGGGTCTCGCCAAGCAGTCCGGCGACGACCGCTTCGCGTGGGACTCCTACCGCCGGCTCATCCAGATGTTCGGCAAGACCGTCCTCGGCGTCGACGGCGAGCTCTTCGAGGACGCCCTGGAGAAGGCCAAGGACGCCAAGAAGGTCGCGGTCGACACCGACCTGGAGGCCGCCGACCTCAAGAAGCTGGTCACCAAGTTCAAGAAGATCGTCAAGACGGAGGCCGGGCGGGACTTCCCGCAGGACCCGCGCGAGCAGATGGACCTCGCGATCCGTTCGGTCTTCGAGTCGTGGAACACCGACCGCGCCAAGCTCTACCGCCGCCAGGAGCGCATCCCCGGCGACCTCGGCACGGCCGTCAACGTCTGCTCGATGGTCTTCGGCAACCTCGGCCCCGACTCCGGCACGGGCGTCGCGTTCACCCGCGACCCGGCCAGCGGCCACCAGGGCGTGTACGGCGACTACCTGCAGAACGCGCAGGGCGAGGACGTCGTGGCGGGCATCCGCAACACCGTTCCGCTCGCCGATCTGGAGCAGATCGACAAGAAGTCGTACGACCAGCTCATGCAGATCATGGAGACGCTCGAAACGCACTACAAGGACCTGTGCGACATCGAGTTCACCATCGAGCGCGGCCAGCTGTGGATGCTGCAGACCCGCGTCGGCAAGCGCACCGCCGGTGCCGCGTTCCGCATCGCGACGCAGCTCGTCGACCAGGGCCTGATCGACGAGGCCGAGGCGCTGCAGCGCGTCAACGGCGCGCAGCTCGCGCAGCTGATGTTCCCGCGCTTCGACGACGGCGCCAAGGTCGAGCAGCTGGGCCGGGGCATCGCCGCGTCACCCGGTGCCGCGGTGGGCAAGGCGGTCTTCGACTCGTACACCGCGATCAAGTGGTCGCGTTCGGGCGAGAAGGTCATCCTCATCCGCCGGGAGACCAACCCCGACGACCTCGACGGCATGATCGCGGCCGAGGGCATCCTGACCTCGCGCGGCGGCAAGACCTCGCACGCGGCGGTCGTGGCGCGCGGCATGGGCAAGACCTGTGTCTGCGGCGCCGAGGACCTGGAGGTCGACACCAAGCGCCGCCGGATGACGGTGGGCGACACCGTCGTCGAGGAGGGCGACGTCGTCTCCATCGACGGCTCGACGGGCAAGGTCTACCTCGGCGAGGTGCCGGTGGTCCCCTCCCCCGTCGTGGAGTACTTCGAGGGCCGCATGCACGCGGGCGCCGACGACGCGGACGAGCTGGTCGCCGCGGTGCACCGGATCATGGCGTACGCGGACCGGGTACGCCGGCTCCGTGTCCGTGCCAACGCCGACAACGCGGAGGACGCCCTCCGGGCCCGCCGCTTCGGCGCGCAGGGCATCGGCCTGTGCCGTACCGAGCACATGTTCCTCGGTGAGCGCCGCGAGATGGTCGAGCGGCTGATCCTCGCCGACGCGGACGACGAGCGCGAGGACGCCCTCAAGGAGCTTCTCCCCCTCCAGAAGCGGGACTTCGTGGAGCTCTTCGAGGCGATGGACGGCCTTCCGGTCACGGTCCGCCTCCTCGACCCCCCGCTGCACGAGTTCCTGCCCGACATCACGGAGCTGTCGGTCCGCGTGGCCCTCGCGGAGTCCCGCAAGGACGCCAACGAGAACGACCTGCGCCTGCTTCAGGCCGTGCACCGGCTGCACGAGCAGAACCCGATGCTGGGCCTGCGCGGCGTACGTCTCGGCCTGGTCATCCCGGGTCTGTTCACCATGCAGGTACGGGCGATCGCCGAGGCCGCGGCCGAGCGCAAGTCCGCCAAGGGCGACCCGCGTGCGGAGATCATGATTCCGCTCGTCGGCACGGTCCAGGAGCTGGAGATCGTCCGCGAGGAGGCCGAGCAGGTCATCGCGGAGGTCGTCGAGACGACGGGCGTCGACCTGAAGCTGGCGCTCGGCACGATGATCGAGCTGCCGCGCGCCGCGCTCACCGCGGACCAGATCGCGGAGGCCGCCGAGTTCTTCTCCTTCGGCACGAACGACCTCACGCAGACGGTCTGGGGCTTCTCCCGCGACGACGTGGAGGCCTCGTTCTTCACGGCCTACCTGGAGAAGGGCATCTTCGGCGTCTCCCCCTTCGAGACGATCGACAAGGACGGCGTCGGCCGTCTCGTACGGGATGCCGCGCGGCTGGGCCGCGAGACCCGCCCCGACCTGAAGCTCGGCGTCTGCGGCGAGCACGGCGGTGACCCGGAGTCCGTGCACTTCTTCCACGAGGTGGGCCTGGACTACGTCTCCTGCTCGCCGTTCCGCATCCCGGTGGCCCGCCTGGAGGCCGGCCGCGCCGCGTCCCACTCCACGGGCAGCGACCACCGGTAGAGCCCCGGGGCCGACGCCGTGTCCCCGACCCTCAGTACCGATGCGGCGTCGGCTCCGGTCCACGAAGAGGGGGCAGCACCCTGTGCGGGGGTGCTGCCCCTTTGGGCATTCTCTGCGGAGAGGGGCGACTTGACGAGGCTCACTCGTCGCGCTCTGCGGCCTGCCCCCGTCGATGCTGCCAGCGCTCTTTCGCCCACAGCGCTGTCGCCTGAAAGGCGGTGAGCGCGACAGCGAAGCCGGTCACTTCCGCCCAGCTGTAGTCGAACGCCGCGTGCCAGATCACGGCGAGCACCCCGTAGATGACCACCCATGAGGTGAGCGCCGCCGCCCAGCCCGCTCGCCGACCGGTCGTCGCGCGCTTGGCCATGCTCCTTCTGTCCATCACCAACGACTACCCACCAAACGCGCGTTGAGAGGACCGGGGCCGGCCGAGGCAGCACCCCGTGTGTCAGGGGCCGTTCGTCGCGTCGGGTGTCAGGTGACGCAGGTGCCGGGTGAAGAAGTGGGAGGCCGCGTCGCCCGCGTGTGGGGGGACGCCTGTGTGGCCGCCCATGTTGGCGTTCAGGCACTTCTCCTTGGAGGCGAACGCGTCGAACAGGTTCAGGGCCGCCTGGCGGTCGTTGCGTTCGTCGTCCCACTGGAGCAGGACGTGCAGGGGGATCGTCACCCTGCGGGCCTCCTCGAACGTGGCGCGGGGCACGAAGCTTCCGGCGAAGAGGCCGGCGGCCACGATGCGGGGGTCGGTTGCCGCCAGACGTACGCCGATGGAGATCACTCCCCCCGAGTAGCCGACCGGGCCGCCGATCTCGGGGAGCTCCAGGAGGGCGTCCAGGGCTTCCCGCCATTCCGGGACCGCCCTGTCGACCAGCGGCAGGGTGAGGGCGTCGATGATCTCGTCCGTGACCGGCTCACCGGCCTCCAGCACGCCGCGCAGGTCCGCGCGGGCCTGCTCCAGGGCGGGGATGCGGGGGCGGTCGCCGCTGCCGGGGAGTTCGATCGTGGCCGAGGCGAAGCCGTCCGCCGCGGCGTGCCGGGCGCGCGCCACCAGGCGGGGGTACATCTTGTGCAGCCCGAGCGTGGGGTGGCCGAGCAGGATGAGCGGCACCGGTGCGGACGTCGATGCCGACGCGGGGCTCCATAGGATGCCGGGGATCTCGCCGAGGGTGAATTCTCGCTCTACGACACCGTCGTCGAGGTGCTGCTCTGAGGTGATGTGAAGGGACATGATCGTGCCTTTCGGAAGCGCTGCTGTACGGCGCTCCCGGACGACGACCTATCGCCCGACCGTGACCCCGGAGGAGAGCACCCATGTCGTTGTGTTCACGGGTACCACCTCCTCGTTCTCTCGCACGGCCTCCGTCAGGGTAGCGATGGCCGCCGTGGCCCGCCAAACGATTAGTCGGCGGGCCGGGCGGCAGGGCCGGGGCTCAGCCGCCCGACGTGTCCAGCTCCGCGTCCTCGCTCACGCCCGCGCAGTCGTACGGGTCCTTGAGCCAGCCGTCCGGCAGGACCACGCGGTTGTTGCCCGACGTACGCCCGCGCGGGCCGTCCGCGCCCGCCGGCCAGCCCTGGTCGAGGTCCAACTCGCCGAGCCCGTCCTCCAGTTCGGCCAGCGACGAGGTGATCGCGAGGCGCTTGCGCATCTCCGAGCCGACCGCGAAACCCTTCAAATACCACGCGACGTGCTTACGGAAGTCGATGACGCCGCGCGCCTCGTCGCCGATCCACTCGCCGAGGAGGGTCGCGTGGCGGAGCATGACCTTCGAGACCTCGCGCAGGGTCGGCGCCTGCGGCGCGCCCGTACCCTCGAAGGCCGCCACCAGGTCGCCGAAGAGCCACGGGCGGCCGAGGCAGCCGCGGCCCACGACGACGCCGTCGCAGCCGGTCTCCTTCATCATGCGCACCGCGTCCGCCGCCGACCAGATGTCGCCGTTGCCGAGCACGGGGATCTCGGGGACGTGCTCCTTGAGGCGGGCGATGGCGTCCCAGTCGGCGGTTCCGCCGTAGTGCTGGGCGGCCGTGCGGCCGTGCAGCGCGATGGCCGTCACGCCCTCCTCGACGGCGATGCGGCCCGCGTCCAGGAAGGTCATGTGGTCGTCGTTGATGCCCTTGCGCATCTTCATCGTGACGGGCAGGTCCCCGGCGCCCGCGACCGCCTCGCGCAGGATCGCCCGGAGCAGGGGGCGCTTGTACGGGAGCGCGGAGCCGCCGCCCTTGCGGGTGACCTTGGGGACGGGGCAGCCGAAGTTCAGGTCGATGTGGTCGGCGAGGTCCTCCTCCGCGATCATGCGGACGGCCTTGCCGACGGTGGCCGGGGCGACGCCGTACAGCTGGATCGAGCGCGGCTTCTCCGTCGCGTCGAAGTGGATCAGCTGCAGCGTCTTCTCGTTGCGCTCCACCAGGGCGCGCGTGGTGATCATCTCGCTGACGAAGAGGCCCTTGCCGCCGCTGAACTCACGGCACAGCGTCCGGAACGGTGCGTTCGTGATCCCCGCCATGGGGGCGAGCACGACGGGCGGCTGCACGGTGTGCGGGCCGATCGACAGGGGCTGCGGCTGGGACGGCATGGATGATCTCCGGGACGGACGACGGGACCCTCCATTGTCCCTCACTCCACAGGCACCCGTGTCCCTGACTCCTCAGACGCCGTCTCCCTGGCTCCTCAGGCGCCGTCTCCCTGGCTGCTCGGGCGCCCGTGCCCCTGCCCCCTCAAGACTCCTCAAGCGCCGGCGCCGCCCTCCCCGGACAGCTCCGCGAGGCGCTCAAGCCGCTCCTCCGTCTCGTCGTCGGCGGGGACGTACGCGATCAGCCGGTGGGCCTGCGCCAGCGGGGCCATCCACAGCATGCGGTGCTCCAGCCTGAGCAGCCCGACCCTGGGGTGCTGGTACCGCTTGACGTGCGGCGACATGGTCGCGACCTCGTGCCGCCGCCACAGCTCGCGGAACTCGGCGGAGGCCCCCACCAGCCGGTCGCGCAGCTCCTTCCAGGCCGGTTCGGCGCCGTGCTCGGCCATGGAGCCGCGGAACTTGGCGACGAGGTCGCGCAGCATCTCGTCCCGGTCGAGGAAGGTCGCGCGCCAGCTCTCGCTGGTGGCCAGGAGCCACAGACAGTTGCGGTCGCGCGGGCGCATCGCGTCGAAGTCGCCGAAGACGTGGACCCAGGGACGGTTGTGGGCGAGGACGTCGTAGCGGCCGTTCTGCACGGTGGCCGGGTAGGGGGCGAGGCGGCGCATCAGCCTGCGTACCTCCGCGGAGAGCGCGGTGCACTCCCCCTCGGGGCGCGGGTCGACGGCTCCGGCGAGCGCGAAGAGGTGGGCGCGCTCGCTGGGGTCCATCAGCAGCGCGCGGGCGATGGCGTCGATGACCTGCGCGGACACCCTGATGGAGCGGGCCTGCTCCAGCCACGTGTACCAGGTGACGCCCACGCAGGCGAGCTGCGCGACCTCCTCGCGGCGCAGCCCCGGCGTGCGCCTGCGGGGGCCGCGGGGCAGGCCCACCTGCTCGGGGGTGACGCGCTCGCGACGGCTGCGGAGAAAGGCGGCGAGCTCCTGTCGGCGGATGTCGGCGCCGGTGGTGGCGGCGGTGGTCGCGGCGGTGGCGGTGGTCGTGTACGCGGTCGACGTCGGGTCTGCGGGCGCCGTCGTACCTGAGGCGGCCGCCGGGTCTGCCGGGTCTGCGGTAAGGGTCACGCGTCCAGGCTCCGCCATTACGCAGCCTGTTTCCAGGTTCGCCTGGTACCAGGATAAAGACACTCTGGTACCCCTCTGGGCCCCGGAACATCGTCGTATACGTGACCCTCACACCCGATACATCCCAGGCGAAGTCGCCCTCCGCACCCTCCGAACACCACGGATCTGCCACGGTCCTCACCCCCCTCGGCCTGCTGACCGTCCTCCTCGGCGCCTCCCTCTCCAGCATCGACTTCTTCATCGTCAACGTCGCCCTGCCCAGCATCGAACACGACCTGGACGCCTCCCCCGCCACGCTGGAGATGGTCGTGGCGGGTTACGCGGTGGCGTACGCGGTGCTCCTCGTCCTCGGCGGGCGGCTGGGGGACACCTTCGGCCGGAGGCGGCTGTTCCTGTGGGGCGTGGCCGCGTTCGGCGTGACCTCGCTGGCCTGCGGGCTCGCGCCCGGCGCGTGGTGGCTGGTGGGGGCGCGGGTGGCGCAGGGCGCCGCGTCCGCGCTGATGCTGCCGCAGGTCCTCGGCACCATCCACGCGACGACGAGCGGCGAGCGGCGGGCACGGACCGTCGCCCTGTACGGCGCCGTCAGCGGCATCGCGGGCCTGCTCGGCCAGGCCCTCGGCGGCGCCCTGGTCGCGGCGGACCTGGCCGGCACCGGCTGGCGCGCGGTGTTCCTCGTGAACGTGCCGATCGCGGCGGCGGCGCTGCTGGTGGGCGTGCGGGCGGTGCCGGACAGCAGGGCCGCGCGACCGGCCCGGAGCGACGTACTCGGCACGATCCTGTTCGCGGGCGCCCTGACCGCGCTCCTCCTGCCGCTCACGGAGGGCCGCGCGACGGGCTGGCCGCTGTGGTCCGTCCTGCTGCTGGCCGCGGCGCCGCTGCTGGGCTTGGCGTTCGCCGGGGTGGAGCGACGTGCCGAACGCGGGGGCGGCAGTCCGCTGCTGCCTCCGTCGCTGCTGCGTGAGCCCGGTGTGCGCAGCAGCCTGGCGCTCGGTCTGCCGATCTTCATCGGGTTCAGCGGTTTCATGTTCGGCTTCGCGATCGTCCTGCAACAGGGGCTGGGTTACGGGGCGTTGAAGGCGGGCCTGACCGTGATTCCCATGGGGCTCACCCAGGTCCCGGCGTCGATGCTCGTGCCGCGCCTGGTCCGCCGGTGGGGCGCCCGCGCGATGACGCGGGCGGCCGTGGTGCACGCGGTGGGCCTGGCGGTGCTGGCGCTGACGCTGCTGTGGACGTCCTGGTCCGACCTGTCCCCGCTGGCGCTCACCCCTGGTCTGCTCCTCTGCGGCGCTGGGCAGGGCGTCCAACTCGCCCTGTACTACCGCCTCGCCCTGGCGGCGGTGCCGGCTGCGCGGGCGGGGGCGGGGAGTGGGCTCACGGCGACGGTGCAGCAGTCGTGCCTCGCCCTGGGGGTGGCGACGGTGGGTTCGCTCTTTCTGGGGCTGGCCCCGGACTTGGGCATGCGGGGTGCCTTCGAGGCGGCGTTGGCGGTTCAGGGGGTGGGGTTGGCCGCCCTGGCCCTGGGGAGTCTGCGGCTGGCGTCTTCCCCTGGTCGGGATGGGCCTAGCGGTCCCGGCTCTGCGTAGCCTGCGGCTGCGGTCTTCCCCTGGTGCGGGTGGTGGGGCTGACCGTCCCGGCTCTGCGTAGCCTGCGGCTGCGGTCGACGTAGTGTTGCCGCTCCGCGGAGGGGGTGGGGGGGAGGCCGCTCCCCTCTTCTGTCTGCGGCCACCAACAGGCCCGCCGCTCCGCGGCGGATGTATCCCACCCACCCACCCGTTCACCCCGCGACGCTCTGCGGGGGTAGGGGCGGGTGGGTGGGGCTTACCCCGCGATGCCCTGCGGGGGTAGGGGCCGGCGGGGGTGGGGCTAACGCCACGATGCCGTGCGGGAGTAAGGGCGGGCGGGCGTGGGTCACCCCGCGATGCCCTGCGGGGTTGGGCGTGGGGCATCCCGCCACACCCTGCGGGAGTGTTGGCTGGCGTGGGTCACCCCGCGATGCCCTGCGAGGGTAGGGGCCCGGGGGGGGCTTACGCCGCGATGCCGTGCGGAAGTAGGGGCGGGTGGGCGTGGGACATCCCACCCACACCCAGCGGGAGTGTGGGCGGGTGGGGGGCACCCCTCCAGACCCCGCAGGAGTAAGGGCTGACGTGGGGCATCCCGCCATCGCCACGCCCCGCGGGAGTGTGGGCCGGGGCGCGATCGGGGCGTCTGCTCTGCGAGTCCGCAGCCAGACAGCAGGCAGAAATGTTTCCGACAGAACGTGGGCCGAAACTGGCTGGGCGTCGAACTCCTAGACCACGGGCGGAGCCGGAGCAGAGGATCGAGGCGATGGCGATTGCGACGGTGTCGCAGGCCGCAGCCGCGACAGTCCCGGAGCGCGAACTTGGCGTTACCCGAGTCGAAGAAGAGTTGCGACGGCACGGCCGTGAGGGCTCGGGCCATCCCGGGCAGCTCCCTCCACAACCGACCTCAACTCGCTTGCCTGGCCACCTCATTCGCAGCCGCACCGGAGCCTCTCCGCCACCGACCGGGGACGGCCCAGAGATGCCCCAAAAGCGAAATACGGCTGTTCGGCCGGACAATATCGCCCCGGCAACTGCCTGTCGGCAGGCAGATCGAGGCACCACCAAGCGACAGCTAGGCTCACACCCGCAAACAAGATCCTCTGGGCTCACGCCCCTGGATCGTCTCGTTCTTTCGGAAGGTTCTCGTGTCCATATACCTCAAGATGCGCGGTTCTTCGCGCCGCCTGGGCCGTACCGCCGCCACGTCGGCGGCAGTTGCCGTCGCCGTGCTCGGCACCACCCTCGCGACCGCGCCCGCGGCGTCCGCCGTGGACAGCAGCGGTTGCTCCAAGAACATCGCCAATCATTACCGGATCGTGCACGACCTCGCCGGAGCCACCATCCGCAGCGGCCCCGCCCAGGGCTACTCCAAGCGGTACCACCTCAACTACGGCGAATACTTCCTGGCCGTCTGCACGGCCAAGAGCTCCGCGGGGAACCTCTGGTACTACGGCAAGGACTTGGGCGACCGCAAGGGCTGGGTCGTGGCCTCCAGGACCATCCGCAATCCCTGAGGCACACGAACTGACCCACGTGAACTGAGAGTTGCCCGGGCCGTACCTGCCGATCGGCGGGTACGGCCCGGATCCGTGACCGGCCGCGACGCCAGTTCCGGGTCCGGGGAAAGAGGTGGCCCCACCGACCCGCAGCCGGGCGCGAGGCGGGAGGGGACGTGGGGGTATGTGCGAACGGAGCAGCGAGCGAACTCTGGCGCCGTTGTCCGTGCAGCGTGGCGCAGGGATGGCGAGTACGCACATACCCCCGCGGCCCCGCCACCCCCACACCCCGGCCAAAGCGGACCGTCAGCCGCCGAACCACACCAACCCACCCCCCTCCCCTCACCGCGCCCCTCCCCTCACCGCGCCCCACCCCACAGCGAAACCCGCCCCCCCCACTGACAACTAACAACTGACAGATATTGAAATCTGTCATCCGTCATGCCACCATGAACCCATGCGAACTCTCCCCACCCTCCCCCTCGGAACCCACGGCCCCCGCACCTCCGCCCTCGGCCTCGGCTGCATGGGCATGTCCGCGCTCTACGGAGAAGCGGACCGCACGGAGTCCATCGCGACGATCCACGCCGCCCTCGAAGCGGGCGTCACCCTCCTGGACACCGGCGACTTCTACGCCATGGGCCACAACGAGATGCTGATCGGCGAAGCCCTCCGCTCCGCCCCCGCCGCCCACCGCGAACACGCCCTGACCAGCGTCAAGTTCGGCGCGCTCCGCGACCCGGACGGCGGCTGGTCGGGGTACGACGGGCGCCCCGCGGCCGTCAAGAACTTCGCCGCGTACTCGCTGCAGCGCCTCGGCGTCGACCACATCGACGTCTACCGCATCGCCCGCATCGACCCCGACGTCCCCATCGAGGAGACCGTCGGCGCCATCGCCGAGCTCGTCGAGAAGGGCCACGTACGGCACATCGGCCTCTCCGAGGTCGGCGCCGACACGATCCGCCGCGCGGCCGCCACGGCCCCCATCTCCGACCTCCAGATCGAGTACTCCCTGATCTCGCGCGGCATCGAGGCCCAGATCCTGCCGACGGTCGCCGAGCTCGGCATCGGCGTCACCGCGTACGGCGTACTCTCGCGCGGCCTGATCTCCGGCCACTTCACCCGCGACCGGCAGCTCGCCGCGAACGACTTCCGCTCGATGAGCCCCCGCTTCCAGGGCGAGAACCTCGACCGCAACCTGACCCTGGTCGAGGCCCTGCGGAAGATCGCCGACCAGAAGGGCGTCAGCGTCGCGCAGACCGCCATCGCCTGGGTGCTCGCCCAGGGCCCCCGGCACGACGCGGCCATCGTCCCGCTGGTCGGCGCCCGCACCCGGACCCGGCTCGACGAGGCCCTCGGCGCCCTGGACGTGACGCTCGACGACGCGGACCTCGCGGCGATCGAGGCGGCCGTGCCCGCGGACGCCGCGGCCGGCGCCCGCTACCCCGAGGCGCAGATGGCACACCTCGACAGCGAGCACTGAACCACCCACAGGTACGGTCTAGCCATGGCATCCGCGGCGGCTCCCGCTCCCCTGACCCCCGAGCGCATCCTCGAAGCGACCGAGGAGGTGCTGCGGCGGCACGGCGCGGCCAAGGCCACGGTCGTCGACGTGGCCCGCGCCCTCGGGGTCAGCCACGGCACGGTCTACCGCCACTTCCGTACGAAGGCGGAGCTGCGCGGCGCGGTGACGCGGCGCTGGCTGGACCGTACCTCCGGCGCGCTGGCCGAGATCGTCGCCGGCGCCGAGCCGGCCGAGGCGAAGCTCCGCCACTGGCTGGCGGGCCTCTTCGAGGCCAAGCAGCACAAGGCGGGCGACGACCCTGAGCTCTTCGACACGTACTCGGTGCTCGTCGACGAGAACAGCGACGTGGTGGACGACCACATCGTCGACCTCACAGGACAGCTGACCGCGATCATCCAACAGGGCGTGGACGGCGGCGATTTCGCGTCCGCCGACCCCGCGACGTCGGCCCGCGCGGTCTTCGACGCCACCTCCCGCTTCCACGATCCGGCGTACGCCGCGCACTGGTCCCGCCCCGGCATCCAGGCCGCGTTCGACGCCGTGCTCGACCTGACCCTGCGCGGCCTGCGCGCGTAACCTCGACCGGCCCGAGCGCCAGGCGTTCCGCCCCCGCCACAAAGCCCTGGAGCAGCCCCGCGGGCCCTGGATAGAGTGATCCGATGCCGCTCGTCGAGATCACCTACGCGCCCCAGGTCCCCGAGGCCACCCTCCGCGAACTCGGTTCCGCACTCCCCCACTTGGTGTCCCTCGCGGTGGAGTGCCCCGAGGAGCCGTACGACGGTGATCTCCGGCCCGGCGACGTGGAGCTGCGGTTCCGGGAGCTCGGGCCGTGGGACCGCAGCGGTCTGGACTTCGTCGTCGAGGTGCGGTCGAAGTGGTCCGAGAGCAGGTCCCGCGACCGGCAGGAGCGGGTGGACCAACTGCACGACGCCATCCGCCTCGCCACCGGCTGCGACGACTTCGGCGTCTACCTCTCCCTCCCCGTGGCCGCCTGGTCCCAGGGCGACTGACGGGCCCGCGCGACGATCCACCGGCCAAACCCCAGGCGGCGGACGCGGACCGCGCCGTCCGGCTCCGCAGCGCCGCGTGGCTGGTCGCGGCGGACCGCCCGGCCCACCCGCGGCAGGCGGCTCAGGACCCCGACGGGTCCACCGTCGCCTGATGTTCCTCCGCCAGGTGTTCCTCCGCCTTGAGCCACGGCAGGAACTGCGCCTTCCTGCGCCAGCCGCACGTCGCGCAGCTCAACTGCCGCTGCCCGCCCGCCTTCTGCACCTGGACGACGTGTTCGCGCCCGTGCTGGTCCCAGCGTCTGACCCTGCTCGTGGTCGTTGGAGGCATGCGCCTCAGTGTGCACAGAAGCCCCCGGTTCCATAACCCGGAACCGGGGGCTTCCTGCCGTCACTCAGGGACCGTACGAGGCATACAGGGACGTACGAGCGTCAGCAGCCCACGAGGCGCGTGGCGAGGTAGCCCTCGATCTGGTCGAGGGAGACCCGCTCCTGCTTCATCGTGTCGCGCTCGCGCACCGTCACGGCGTTGTCGTCGAGGGTGTCGAAGTCGACGGTCACGCAGTACGGCGTGCCGATCTCGTCCTGGCGGCGGTAGCGGCGGCCGATGGCGCCCGCGTCGTCGAACTCGATGTTCCAGTTCTGCCGCAGGGCGGTCGCCAGGCCCTTGGCCTTCGGGGACAGCTCCGGGTTGCGGGAGAGCGGCAGGACCGCGACCTTCACCGGGGCGATGCGGTGGTCGAAGCGCATGACCGTGCGCTTCTCCAGCTTGCCCTTGGCGTTGGGCGCCTCGTCCTCGATGTAGGAGTCGAGGAGGAAGGCGAGCATCGTGCGGCCGACACCGGCCGCGGGCTCGATGACGTACGGAGTCCAGCGCTCGCCGGCCTCTTGGTCGAAGTACGACAGGTCCTGGCCGGACGCCTTGGAGTGCGCGGTCAGGTCGTAGTCGGTGCGGTTGGCGACGCCTTCCAGCTCGCCCCACTCGCTGCCGCCGAACTGGAAGCGGTACTCGATGTCAGCGGTGCGCTTGGAGTAGTGGGAGAGCTTCTCCTTCGGGTGCTCGTACCACCGCATGTTCTCCTCGCGCAGGCCCAGGCCGGTGTACCAGTTCCAGCGCTGCTCCATCCAGTACTCCTGCCACTTCTCGTCCTCGCCCGGCTTGACGAAGAACTCCATCTCCATCTGCTCGAACTCGCGGGTGCGGAAGATGAAGTTGCCGGGCGTGATCTCGTTGCGGAAGGACTTGCCCATCTGCGCGATGCCGAAGGGCGGCTTGCGGCGCGAGGTCTGCTGGACCTGGCCGAAGTTGGTGAAGATGCCCTGGGCGGTCTCGGGGCGCAGGTAGGCGACGGAGCCGCTGTCCTGGGTCGGGCCGAGGTGCGTGGCGAGCATGCCGGAGAACTGCTTGGGCTCGGTGAACTGGCCCTTGGTACCGCAGTTGGGGCAGTTCACGTCGGCCAGGCCGTTGGCCGGCGGGCGGTTGTGCTTGGCCTCGTAGGCCTCTTCCAGGTGGTCGGCGCGGTGGCGCTTGTGGCAGGAGAGGCACTCGGTAAGGGGGTCGGAGAAGGTCGCGACGTGGCCGGAGGCCTGCCAGACCTCGCTCGCCAGGATGACCGACGAGTCGATGCCGACGACGTCCTCACGCGAGGTGACCATGTAGCGCCACCACTGGCGCTTCAGGTTCTCCTTCAGCTCGACGCCGAGCGGACCGTAGTCCCAGGCGGCACGCTGTCCGCCGTAGATCTCACTGCAGGGGAAAACAAAGCCACGGCGCTTGCTCAGGCTGACGATGGTGTCGATCTTGTCGGCGGCCACGGTGCTCTCTTCATGACGACGGCGGGCGAAGCGGTTACTGCCAAAGCAGTGGCTTCGGGAGCGAATGCTTCAGGTTACCGGCGGCCTCACCCCCCTAATCAAATCGGTTCCGCCGCAGCACGGGGGCGGAGCCCGGCCCGGGGGCCTTGTTGACAATCGTTTCCACATTTGTTGAAAATGAGTGTCATGAACGTACGACGCCTCATACCCGCCGCCGCCCTCGCCTCCGCCACGGTCCTCGGCCTCACCGCACTGACGGCCTGCTCCACCTCTTCCGCGGCCGGCAAGGACGGCAGGCTGGACGTCGTGGCGTCGTTCTACCCCATGCAGTACCTGGCGGAGCAGATCGGCGGGAAGCACGTCTCCGTCACCAATCTCACCGAGCCCGGCCAGGAGCCGCACGACCTCGACGTCTCCGCCCGCCAGCGCGGTGAACTGGAGGAGTCCGACGTCGCCCTCTACCTCAAGGGCCTGCAGCCCGCCGTGGACGACGCGATCGAACAGTCCGGCATCGAGACCAAGGTCGACGCCGCCTCCCTGACCAGCACCGAGAAGCACGGCAACGAGGTCGGCGGGCACGCCGAGGAGCACGACGAGCACGGCCACGACCACGACCACGAGGGCGCCGACCCGCACATCTGGCTCGACCCGGTGAAGTACACCGAGGTCGCCGAGGGCGTCGGCAAGGCCCTGGAGAAGGCCGACCCGGACAACGCGGCCGCGTACAAGAAGAACACCGCGCACCTCGTGAAGCGGCTCGGCGGCCTGAACACGTCGTTCGAAGACGGCCTGAAGGACACCAAGTCCAAGGTCTTCATCACCACGCACGCCGCCTTCGGCTACCTCGCCGAGCGGTACGGCCTCACCGAGGAGGCCATCAGCGGCCTCGACCCCGAGGGTGAGCCCAGCGCCAAGCGCGTCAGGGAGCTGCAGAAGATGGCGAAGGCCGACGGGGTCACCACGGTCTTCTACGAGACGCTCGTGAGCGACAAGACGGCCAAGACCCTCGCCAAGGACACCGGCCTGAAGACCGACGTGCTCGACCCCCTGGAGGGCATCACCGACGACTCCAAGGGCACCGACTACATCCAGGTCATGGAGTCCAACCTCAAGGCCCTGCAGAAGGCCCTGGGCACCAAGTGACCCACTCCCCCGCGGCTACGGAGGCATCCGCCATGAGCAAGTCAGCCGGTCCCGGCGAGGGCGAAGCCGTCATATCCCTGCGCAAGGTGACGGCCGAGCTCGGCTCGCGCCCCGTCCTGCGCGGCATCGACCTCAGCGTGCGGCGCGGCGAGGTCGTCGCCCTGCTCGGCGCCAACGGTTCGGGCAAGTCCACCGCCGTCCGCACCGTCATAGGGCAGGTCCCGGTGACCGGCGGCGAGGTCGAGATCTTCGGCACCCCGCGCCGCCGCTTCCGCGACTGGGCCCGCGTCGGGTACGTGCCGCAGCGCACCACCGCCGCCGGTGGCGTGCCCGCCACGATCAGCGAGGTCGTCGCCTCCGGGCGGCTCTCGCGGGCCCGCTTCGGCGTGCTGCGCAAGGCCGACCGTGCGGCGGTCGCCCGCGCCATCGAGCTCGTCGGCCTCGCCGACCGCGCCAAGGACTCCGTCAACGCCCTCTCCGGCGGCCAGCACCAGCGCGTCCTCATCGCCCGCGCGCTGGCCTCCGAACCGGAGCTGCTGATCATGGACGAGCCGATGGCCGGCGTCGACCTGGCCAGCCAGGAGGTCCTCGCGGCCACCCTGCGCCAACAGGTCGCCCAGGGCGCCTCCGTCCTGCTCGTCCTGCACGAACTGGGCCCCCTGGAGCCGCTGATCGACCGCGCCGTGGTGCTCCGCGACGGCTGCGTCCTGCACGACGGGCCGCCGCCGCGCGCCGTCGGCCAGCACGCCCTGCCCGGCCACGACCACGTCCACCCGCACACCGCCGACGCGGAGCCGGTCCGTACCGGCCTGCTCACCTGAGGACGCAAGAGCCATGGAACTCCTCGACTACGCCTTCATGCAGCGGGCGCTGCTCGCCGCCGTCCTCGTCGGCATCACCGCGCCCGCCGTCGGCATCTACCTCGTCCAGCGCCGCCAGGCCCTGATGGGCGACGGCATCGGGCACGTCGCGATGACCGGCGTCGGCCTCGGCTTCCTGCTCTCCACCTCGCCGGTGTGGATGGCCACGGCGGTCGCCATCGTCGGCGCCGTCGTGATGGAGCTGATCCGCTGGTACGGCAAGACGCGCGGTGACATCGCGCTGGCGATGCTGTTCTACGGCGGCATGGCGGGCGGCGTCATGTTCATCAACCTGGCCCCCGGCGGCTCGAACGCCAACCTCCAGTCGTACCTCTTCGGCTCGCTGTCGACGGTCTCCGAGGAGGACGTCTCCGCGATCTGTCTGCTCGCCGCCTTTGTGGTCCTGGTCACGGTCGGGCTGCGCCGCCAGCTCTTCGCGGTCAGCCAGGACGAGGAGTTCGCGCGCGTGACGGGCCTGCCGGTGCGGGCCCTCAACCTGCTCACCGCGGTGACCGCCGCGGTCACCGTCACCGTCGCCATGCGGGTCGTCGGTCTGCTCCTGGTCTCCGCGCTGATGGTGGTGCCGGTGGCGGCCGCCCAGCAGCTCACCCGGAGCTTCGCGGTGACCTTCGTGGTCGCGGTGGCGATCGGCGTCGCGGTGACGCTCGGCGGCACCGTCACCTCGTACTACCAGGACGTGCCGCCCGGCGCGACCATCGTGCTGCTCACCATCGGCGTCTTCGTCGTCCTCACGGTCCTCGCCACGCCGCTGGCCAGGCGCAGGGCACGGGCCGTGGCCGCCGCGGAGGCGGCCGGCGATCCCGCGGAGTGCACGGTCCCGGCCCAACCGGTGGCCAGGACCTGACCCGCGTTGGGGCCGACCTGGCACAATGGCCCGGCAGGCCCAGACCAGAGCGCAGACGCGAGGAGGCAACCGTGGGAGCCCCGGTTCGAGGCAGGTCGACCCGCCAGCGTGCGGCGGTGGCCGCGGCGCTCGACGACGTGGAGGAGTTCCGCAGTGCCCAGGAGCTGCACGACATGCTCAAGCACAAGGGCGACTCGGTCGGTCTGACCACGGTCTACCGCACCCTTCAGTCCCTCGCCGACGCCGGCGAGGTCGACGCGCTGCGCACCAGCGAGGGCGAGACGGTCTACCGCCGCTGCTCGACCGGCGATCACCACCACCATCTGGTCTGCCGCGTCTGCGGCAAGGCCGTCGAGGTCGAGGGCCCCGCGGTCGAGAAGTGGGCCGAGGCGATCGCCGCCGAGCACGGCTTCGTGAACGTGGCGCACACGGTGGAGATCTTCGGCACGTGCCAGGAGTGCGCGAGCAAGTAACGGGACGTACGTGAGAGGGCCCGCACCGTCGGACGGACGGTGCGGGCCCTCTCCCGTTCGCTAACTGTTCGCGATCTGCTCCTCGTTGGGGATCGCGCCGCCGAAGCGGCGGTCGCGCCCGGCGTATTCGAGGCAGGCACGCCACAGGTCGCGCCGGTCGAAGTCCGGCCACAGGACGTCCTGGAAGACCATCTCGGCGTAGGCGCTCTGCCAGAGCAGGTAGTTGGACGTGCGCTGCTCGCCGCTCGGGCGCAGGAAGAGGTCGACGTCCGGCATGTCCGGGTAGTACAGGTACTTCGCGAAGGTCTTCTCGTTGATCTTCGACGGGTTGAGCCGGCCCGCCTTCACGTCCTCCGCGATGGCCAGCGCGGCGTCGGCGATCTCGGCGCGGCCGCCGTAGTTCATGCAGAAGTACAGGGTCAGCTTGTCGTTGTCCTTGGTCTGCTCCTGGGAGATCTCCAGCTCCCGGGCGACCGACTTCCACAGCTTGGGCATCCGGCCCACCCAGCGCACCCGCACGCCCAGCTCGTCCAGCTGGTCGCGGGTCTTGCGGATGAAGTCGCGGTTGAAGTTCATGAGGAACTTCACCTCGTCCGGCGAGCGCTTCCAGTTCTCCGTGGAGAAGGCGTACAGCGAGATCGCCCCGACGCCCATCTCGATGCTGCCCTGCAGCACGTCCAGGACGCGCTCGGCGCCGACCTTGTGCCCCTCGGTGCGGGGCAGGCCGCGCTCCTTCGCCCAGCGTCCGTTGCCGTCCATGACGATCGCCACGTGCTGCGGGACGAGCTCACCGGGGATCTTCGGCGGCCGCGCGCCCGAGGGGTGGGGCTCGGGAGGCGTGTACTCACGGCGGGACCGTCCGAGGATTCCGCGTCGTGCCATGGGGGGCTCTCTCCTACCTAGCTGTTCACGTACTTTTCTCTACGTACCGCAGTGAGCGCAGTCCGCGCTCCAGGTGCCAGTGCAGATAGGCGGAGACGAGCCCGCTGCCCTCCCTGGCGTGCCGCGCCTCGCAGGCGTCCGCCGTCTCCCAGTCGCCGGTGAGCAGCGCCCCGAGCAGCGTGAGCGTCTCCGCCGACGGCACGACGCTGCCGGGCACCCGGCAGTCGACGCAAATCGAGCCGCCCGCCGCGACCGAGAAGAAGCGGTTCGGGCCCGGCATTCCGCACTTGGCGCAGTCGTTGAACGTCGGGGCGTAGCCGTTGACGGCCAGCGAGCGGAGCAGGAAGGCGTCGAGCACCAGGTGCGGCTCGTGCTCGCCGCGGGCCAGCACCCGCAGTGCGCCCACGAGCAGCAGATACTGCTGCACCGCGGGCTCGCCCTCGTGGTCGGTGAACCGCTCGGCGGTCTCCAGCATGGCCGTCCCGGCCGTGTAGCGCGCATAATCGGTGACGATCCCGCCACCGTACGGAGCGATCGTCTCGCTCTGCGTGCAGAGCGGCAGGCCCCGCCCGATCAGCTCGCTCCCCCGCGCGAAGAACTGCACGTCCACGTGGGAGAACGGCTCCAGCCGCGCCCCGAACTTGGACTTGGTCCGCCGCACCCCGCGGGCCACCGCGCGTACGCGGCCGTGACCGCGCGTGAGCAACGTGATGATCCGGTCCGCCTCACCCAGCTTCTGGGTGCGCAGCACGATGCCGTCGTCGCGGAACAGACTCATGGACCCATTCTCGCGTACGCCGACGGGTCCCCGGGCCCGGGTGGGCCCTTTCCCCCCTTACGGGCCCCCTCCCCCTTACGGGCCCCCTCCCCCTACGGGACCTCGCCCCGGCTCCTGGCGTTCGCGTACGCCGTCGCCGCGCGCAGCCGCTCCTCGGTGGTCGCCGAGCGGACGGCCTCCGGGGTGCAGTCCCACTCCCGGCCGCCCCCGTAGGGGCGCAGCTGGACGTACGGCCCCTCGTGGCCCATGACCCGGCCGACGCGGCCGCTGCGGGTGTCGACGACGTACGAGCCGACGGGGAGGTGGAGGTTCACGGCGCCGCCCTCCGCAGGGCGGCGGCCAGCCGGGCCGCCGTGTCGGCGGAACATCCGCCCAATTCGATGCGCGGACAGGGCGTCTCGCGGGCGAGAGTCGCCGGGTCGATCCCCAACGAGGGCAGCGCAATTCCCGCCTCGGTGAGTGCGGCGCGCAATTCCTTCACGGTTTCCTCCGCATGTTCGATACATGCCTCTGCGTGATGTTTTCCATCCACCTTCACGTGGCTCCCCTTCGCCTTCGGATTTCACTCTTCTCGCACCTACGGTGACGCACGCCACCTACACTCGGCAGGAGTCTGTCCCCTACAACTGCGGGGCTGCGGAAGGCGGTTGGCCATGGCCAATGGTTCACGGCAAGCGGCGTGGGAGTTCTTCGGTGCGGAGCTGAAACGGAGACGGGAGGACGCGGGCCTCAGCCAGTCGGCGCTGGGTACGCGGGTCTTTGTCTCCGGCGGATACATCGGCCAGTTCGAACAGGCAATTCGTAAACCGCAGTTGGACGTGGCGGAACGGATCGACGAGGTCCTGCAAACCGACGGTATTTTCGAGCGGATGTGCCGAAAGCTGATCGACGACCGCCGCTATGCGGATTACTTCGCGGCGGTGGTGGAGCTTGAGGCGCTGGCGACGAAGATCTGCGAGTTCGCGCCGACGCTGGTCCCGGGCCTGTTGCAGACGTCCGCGTACGCGCGAGCGGTGACGCTGGCGGCCAATCCGTTCGTCGCGGACGCGTACGTGGACGAGATCGTCGCGGCGCGGCTGGAGCGGGCGGGGATCCTCAAGGATGCGGCGCGGCCCGAGTATTGGGTGGTGCTGCACGAGAACGTGTTGTACATCCCGGTGGGCGGGCCCGAGGCAATGGCCGAGCAGTTGGACCACGTTGCGCGGCTGATGCGGGAGCGGCAAGTGTTGCTCTCGGTCCTGCCGTACGCGGCGGGCGCGCACGCCACGATGGGCGGGATGCTTACGCTCATGGGCTTCGAGGACGCGCCGCCTACCGCCTATACAGAGACTTCGTTTTCGGGAACGCTTGTCGACGAACCAGTGGTGGTGGCGCGGGCACAGCGCGCTTACGATCTGCTGGGGGGCGCCGCGCTGTCGCCGGAGGTGTCCCTCACCCTGGTCGAATCGGCGGCTGAGGACTACAGACGATGCACGAGTACGACCTGAGCAACGCTCGCTGGCGCAAGAGCAGTTACAGCAACGGCGAAGGCGGCAGCTGCGTCGAGGTGGCGTACGACTTCATCGGCGCCGCCCGCTGGCGCAAGAGCAGCTACAGCAACGGCGAGGGCGGCGACTGCGTCGAGGTCGCCGACGGAGTCCCCGGTGTGATCCCCGTGCGGGACAGCAAGAACGGTGACCGGGGCCCCACCCTGGTCCTCGGCGCCGCCGCCTGGCAAGCGTTCGTGACGTACGCGAAGGGCCGACGCTGACGCAGGCTCCCCAGGGGCGCGGGGAACTGCGCGACCAGCCCCCACGAACCCGCACCCGACCCGCCCCCTCACCTACTGGCGGCTGATCGCCCTCGTGACGCCCGCCGCGATCGTCGTCGCGAGCGTCCACCCCAGCACCACCAGCGCGTACCCGAACCACTGATACGCCCCCTGCGAGGCGTACGCCTTCTCCTGGCCGAAGTCGACGATCGGCAACAGCAGGTCCAATGTGTAGAACAGGGGGTTGAACTCCGGTGACTCCCCGGGTTTCAGCGCCGCAGGCTCCCGCACCGCGTAGGTGACGGCCCCCACCAGCAACAGCGACAGCAGCCAGACCGCCGCCCGCGTGGGCCGGAACCCGTAGCCGACGGTCACGTCCTGAAGGTGGCCCCAGGCGCGGGCGTACCACGCCAGGGTCGCGCGGTGCCGGCGCTGTTTGGCGAGCTGCACGGTCCGCGCGGCCGCGTCGTCGCCGACCCGGCGGTAGGCAGAGGTGAGCTGCTCGTACGCGTACGGAACGTAGCCGTCACCGTCCCGCTCCAGAGCCTGGAGCCGTCGGGCGGGCGGCTCGTGCGGATTGAGCGTGCCGTACGTCAGCCCGCTGAGGAGGACCTCGTCCGGCCAGGTCTCCGGTGCGATGTGCAGCAGGTCGAGCTGCGTGCGCCGCAGGTTGACCGCGCCCTCGACGGGAGCCGCGCCACGGAACCACAGCTCGCCCGCAGCCAGGCTGCTGGCGTGCAGCGCCACGCCGCCCGGGTGGGACAGCCGGGCGTAGGCGAAGTTGAGCTGCCCGGGAATGCGGGCGCCCCGCAGGCTGACGCGCCCGTGGGACCTGAGCCGCATGGCGTGCAGGTCGCTGCCGCAGCTGAGGGTGGCGGCGTACAGCGCCGTGCCGCCGGGATTACTGAGCACCGCGTCGTCGAACGTGACGCTGCCGGCGATGACCGCGCCCGCCATCCGGACCTGGCCGTGGGCGCGGAACCCCCCGCCCGCCTGGAAGTCGTCGTCTATCGTCACGCGATTGAGCGCGAGCACCGGCTCCGCGTACGTCACGCCCTCCTCCCCCACGTGCGCCCCGTCGAAGAAGACCGCCCCGGAGATCCGCGCCCCGCCGAGCCGGACGGGCCCCCGCACCCGGCAGCCGGTCATCCGCAGCGAGCCGTCGACGCGGAGCGCGGTGGCGTGCAGGCCCGGCAGCACGGACCGGCCGAGGTACAACTGGCGCAGTTGCGCCCCGTAGAGGTCGGGAACCTCGTCGAAGTAGCAGGCCCACAGGTGGATCGGGCCCGCGACCTCCGCGTAATGGAGGTTGAGGAGGCCGGTGATCCGCGCGCCGGTGACGCGGAGGACCGGGACCTCGCCGTCCTGCCGGGGCCCGCTGAGCAGCAGCCACCGCAGGACCTCGCCGCGGACGCTCCGCTCGGGCCCCCAGCCCGCGCCGGGCTCCGCGGATTCCCCGTCGCGCTCGCAGAAGTCGACGGTCCGCCCGAGCGGAAACGCCTCCCACACCCGCCGTTCGGCGGCGGTCAGTTCGGTGATCTCCACCGGTGGGACTCTAGGCGAACCCGGGCGGCCGCACCCGGGATGCGCCCAGGAAGGAGAGGATCCGCATGCCGCGGTGGGATCGCGCTTCCGCGATCACCCCGGGTGGCCCAAAATACGGGCATGAAGAGTGACCTGTTCTCCAGCGACCACATGGCCCAGCCGGCCCACGCGCCCGGCATGACCCTCCAGAACGCGAAGTCCGTCAAGTACGCGGTGAACGGCGAGATGTTCGCCCGGCAGGGCGCGATGATCGCCTACCGGGGCAATCTGCAGTTCGAGCGCAAGGGCCAGGGCGTGGGCGGCATGCTCAAGCGCGCCATGACCGGCGAGGGGCTGCCGCTGATGGCCGTGCGCGGCCAGGGCGAGGCGTGGTTCGCGCACGAGGCGCAGAACTGCTTCATCGTCGACGTCGAGCCGGGCGACGTCCTGACCGTCAACGGCCGCAACGTCCTCTGTTTCGACGCCACCCTCTCGTACGAGATCAAGACCGTGAAGGGCGCCGGGGTGACCGGCGGCGGGCTGTTCAACAGCGTCTTCACCGGGTCCGGCGGGCTCGGTCTGATCTGTGAGGGCAGCCCGCTGGTGATCCCCGTGTCGGCGCAGCAGCCGGTGTTCGTGGACACCGACGCGGTGGTCGGCTGGACCGCCGACCTGCACACGTCGCTGCACCGCTCGCAGTCCATCGGCTCGATGATCCGCGGCGGTTCGGGCGAGGCGGTGCAGCTGAAGCTGGAGGGCGAGGGGTACGTCATCGTGCGGCCGAGCGAGGCGACGCCGCAGAAACCGCAGCAGCACTGAGGGCGGGGCGTCGGCCGGTCGCCGTCGGGGGCCTGCTCGCCGCCGTCGGGGCCGGGCGGCGGCCGGCCCCGACGGCGGGGGGTCTCAGGCGGACGACCGGGCGGCGGGGGGGCTCAGGCGGACGACCGGGCGGCGGGGGGCTCAGGCGGAGGACCGAGCGACGTCGTCGAAGTCGGTGGACGCCGACACCTCGGCCCACGCCCGCATCTCGCGCTCGAAGTCCTCGCGTCCGGCCCGGACGAGCCGCAGCGCGTCGTTGCCCAACAGCAGTCGCTTGGGCGGCTGTTCGGCCGCCACCATGCGCAGCACCGCGTCCGCCGCCTTGTCCGGGTCGCCCGGCTGGGTCCCGCCGCCGTGGATGCGGCGGTGGCGCAGCGGCTCGAACAGCTCGTCGTAGTCGGCGATCGAGCGGGGCGCGCGGATCATCGAGCGGCCGGACCAGTCGGTGCGGAAGCTGCCCGGCTCGACGGCGGTGACGTGGATGCCGAAGCCGGCGACCTCCTTGCCGAGCGTCTCCAGGATGCCCTCCACCGCGAACTTGCTGCCGTGGTAGAAGCTGAGGCCCGGCATGGTGATCAGGCCGCCCATCGAGGTGACGGCGATGATGTGGCCCGCGCGGCGCTCGCGCAGGTGCGGCAGCACGGCCTTGATCACCGCCACGGTGCCGTAGACGTTCACCTCGAACTGGCGGCGCAGGTCGTCCATCGACGACTCCTCGAAGAGGCCGTCGTGGCCGTACCCGGCGTTGGCGACGATCACGTCGAGCGGGCCCAGGTCGCGCTCGGCCTCGTCGACGACCTTGTCCACCGCGTCGTGGTCGGTCACGTCCAGGATGCGGGCGTGCGCGTCGCCGGTGAGCGCCTCGAAGGAGCGGGCGTCGTCGGGGGTGCGCACGGTGCCCACCACCCGGTGGCCCTCGGCGAGCGCCGCGCGGCCGAGTGCGCGGCCGAGGCCGGTGCTGACGCCGGTGATCAGGAAGGTCTTGGAGTCCGACACGGGAGTTCCCTTCGTACGGTGCGGAACGGAGGACGTACGTCCGGGGCGGTCGGCCCCGGCGTCCTCGACACGGTCAACTTCACCACCGGAAAAGGCCGTTGACGGTGTTCCCGGGGGCCCGTCCCGTCCCGGGGACGGGCGGACCGGAGGTCTGCCGGACCGGGGGTCTGCCGGTCCCCCTTTCGCGGGCCCCTTCACCGATCCCGGCCCGTATCGTGAACGGCATGGACCGCAACACAGCACTCGGTGAGTTCCTCCGCTCCCGGCGGGCACGGATCACCCCGCGCCAGGCGGGCCTGCCCGACCACGGCGGCGCCCGGCGCGTGCCGGGGCTGCGCCGCGAGGAGATCGCCCACCTGGCGGGCGTCAGCGTCGACTACTACGTACGACTTGAGCGCGGGCGCCGCCTGAACGTCTCCGAGACCGTGCTCGACGCCATCTCCCGTGCGCTGCGCCTCGATCCGGTCGAGCGCACCCATCTGTTCGAGCTCGCCAGGCCGACGGCGGCCGGGTCCCGTCGTGCGGCGACGCGTCCGCAGCCGGTCCGCCCGGGCCTTCGCGACCTGCTCAGGATCCTGGAGCACACCCCCGCCCTGGTCCTGGGGCGGCGGCTCGACGTCCTCGCCGCCAACCCGATGGCGCGGGCGCTGCTCACCGACTTCGATGCGCTGCCGTACCGCGAGCGGAACCTGGTGCGGTTCATGTTCCGCGACGAGAACGCCCGTTCGCTGTACGCCCATTGGGACCTGCACGCCCGGGACATCGTCGCCTCGCTCCGCCGCGACGCCGGACGCCACCCCAACGACCCGCTCCTCGCCGAACTCGTCGGCGAACTCTCCCTCGCCGACGAGGACTTCCGCCGCTGGTGGGCCGACCAGGACGTGCACCGGCACACGCACGGCAGCAAGCACTTCCAGCACCCGGTCGCCGGGCCGCTCACCCTCAACTACGAGTCCCTCACGCTGCCCGCCGACCCGGACCAGCGACTCAGCGTCTACACGGCCGAGGAGGGGTCCACCTCGGAGGAGGCGCTGCGGCTGCTCGATGCGAGCGTGCGGGTGCGGGTGTAGGGGGGCGCGGGCGACTTGGGGGAGCAAGTACCTTTCGTCTCATGGTTGTTGACCAAGGAGACGCGACGGCGGGCGTGCGGCTGCGGCCGCCGCGGCACCGTCTGGACCGCCGTGCCGTCGCCTGGTGGCGCACGCGCCTGCTGCTGACGGCGGCCGCCCCCGCGGCCGTCCTCGGGCTGCTCGGGGCGCTCATCGCCCCGGCCCGCTTCTGGCTGCTCCTGCCCGCCGCCGCCGTCGCGGGGGCCGGGCTGGTCGCCGGGGCGCTGCTGCCGCCGTGGTGGTACCGGGTGCACCGCTGGGAGGTCACCGACGACGCGGTGTACGTGCGGACCGGCTTCTTCTGGACGGAGGGCCGGATCGCGCCGATGTCGCGGCTGCAGACCGTCGACACGACGCGCGGGCCCGTCCAGCGGATGTTCGGGCTGAGCACGGTGACGGTCACCACCGCGTCCGCGAAGGGCGCGCTCCAGGTCACGGGGCTCGACCACGAGAGCGCCGCCGAGCTGGCCGAACGGCTGGCCCTGGTCACGCAGGCGACGCCGGGGGACGCGACGTGAGCGGCCTCATGGAGTCGCCGGGGCGGACGGATCCGAGTGAGGAACCCGCGCCGGCGCCGGCCGAGGGCCCGGATCACGGCTGGCGGCGGCTCGACCGCCGTTCGATGCTCGTCACCGTGCAGATGACGGGCGGCGTGGTCTCCGCCGTCGGCGTGCCCGTCACCCTCAGCTTCCAGGGCTGGGTGGCGATGGGACCCGTACTGGTCTGGGCGGTGGGCCTGAGCCTGCTGCTCGTCGGGAGCGGTGTCGCGCTGGACGCGCTGCGGCTGCGGCACAGCCGCTACCGCATCGGCCCCGAACGCGCCGAGCTGCGCAGCGGCATCCTCTTCGCCAAGCACCGCTCCCTGAGCCGGGAGCGCATACGCTCCGTCGACCTCGTCGCCCATCCCCTGCTGCGCCTGCTCGGCCTCGTGGAGGTCCGCATCGGCACCGGCGAGCAGAGCGCGGGCCAGGAGGCCACGCTCGAACTGCGGCCCGTGCGCAGGGCGGAGGGCGAACGGCTGCGGCGCGAATTGCTGAGCCGTACGGCCCCGGACGCCGTGCCGGACGCGCCGGGCACCCTCGCCGCGCTCGATCCCCGCTGGATCAGGTACGCCCCGCTCTCCTTCGTCACCTCGGCGCTCGCGGCCGCGGCGGGCGGCGCGGTGATGCAGGTCAGCGAGTGGTTCGGGGTGCAGGAGGAGATCATCGACGGGGTCGGTGACCTGTTCCGCGGGATGTCGGTGGCGGGCATGGTGCTCGCGCTGGCCGCGGTGGCGCTGGCGGCCGGGTCGGTGGGGGCGCTCGGGCTCTGGGTCGAGATGTGGTGGAACTACCGGCTGGAACGGGAGCCCGGCGGCACGTTGCGGGTGCGGCGCGGGCTGCTCACGGCCCGTTCGGTCTCCCTGGAGGAGGCGCGGCTGCGGGGCGTGGACGTGGTGGAGCCGCTCGGGCTCCGGCTGTCGGGGGCGGCGCGGGTGGACGCGGTCGCCACGGGGCTCTCGCGCCGCGACGAGGAGGACCAGGCGGGGCCGAGCACGCTGCTGCCCGCCGCGCCGCGGGCCCTCGCGGAGGAGGTGGCGGCGCGGGTCCTGCGGGAGCCCTCGACGCCCACGGCGGCGCCGCTCACGCCGCATCCGCGGGCGGCGCGGGCGCGCAGGATCCGCTGGGCGGTGTGGTCGGCGGCGGCCCCCGCGCTGGTCCTGGTCCTGCTCGGGGCGGTCGTCGGCGTGCCGGTCCTGACGTATCTGGGGGCGGCCTGCGCGGCGGTGCCGGGGCCGGCCGCGGTGGCGCTGGCCCGGGACGCGTACCGCGGCCTGGGCCACGCGGTCGACGGCGACTACCTCGTCGTACGCTCCGGGACGCTGCGCCGGTCCACGGTGGCGTTGCGGCGCGGCGGGGTGATCGGCTGGACGGTCAAGCAGTCCGTGCTGCAGCGGCGCGCGGGCCTGATCACGCTGAACGCGACGACGGCGGCGGGCGCGCAGGCGTACGCGGCGTACGACGTGGACGAGGCGGAGGGCCTCACCTTCGCGGACCGCGCGGTGCCGGGGCTGCTCGGGCCGTTCCTGGAACGGCCCGAGCGCGGGCGTACGGAGGGTGCTTAGCCGGTGACCGCAGCCGTCCGCTGTTCGAGGGCGGCCAGGCGGACGCAGACCGTGAGGCCCTTCATGGCCTCCTCCAGTTCCGCGAGGCTCGGGTAGCTGGGGGCGATGCGGATGACCGCGTCGCTCGGGTCGTCGCCCAGGGGGTGCGTCGCGCCGGCCGGGGTCAGCACGATGCCCGCCTCCGCCGCGTGGCGCACGACCTCCTTCGCGCAGCCGTCCGGGACCGTCAGGGTCACGAAGTAGCCGCCCTTCGGCGAGGTCCAGGTGGCGAGGCCGGTGCCGCCGAGCTCCGCCTCCAGGATCCGGGCGACCGTCTCGAACTTGGGCCGCAGCAGGGCGCGGTGGCGCGCCATGTGCGCCCGTACGCCGTCGGCGTCCTTCAGGAACATCACGTGCCGCAGCTGGTTGACCTTGTCGGGGCCGATCGACCGCTTCTGGTTGGCCGCGAGCAGCCACTTCAGGTTGGCGGCCGACGAGCCGAAGAACGCGACGCCGGCGCCGGCCGAGGTGATCTTCGAGGTGGAGCCGAAGACGAACGCCCGGTCCTCGTGCCCTGCCGCCGCGCACGCGGCGAGCAGGTCGGCGAGCTCGGCGGGCTCGTCGGTGAGGTCGTGGACGGCGTACGCGTTGTCCCAGAAGATCCGGAAGTCGGGCGCGGCGGTGGGCATGGCGGCGAGCCGCGCGACGGTCTCGTCGCTGTAGACGACGCCGTCGGGGTTGCTGTACTTCGGCACGCACCAGATGCCCTTGACCGCCGGGTTCCCGGCGACGAGCCGCTCGACCTCGTCCATGTCGGGGCCTTCGGGCGTCATCGCCACGGGGATCATGTCGATGCCGAACCGCCGGCAGAGCGAGAAGTGCCGGTCGTAGCCGGGCACGGGGCACAGGAACGCGATGGGCTCCTGGTCCACCCAGCGCGACGTGGCGCCGGGCACCTCGCCGAGGAGGGCGTGCACGAGGCAGTCGTGCATCAGCTCCAGGCTGGAGTTGCCGAGCGCGAGCAGCTGCCCGGCGGGCACCTGGAGGAGCTCGGCGAAGATCTCCCGGAGCTCGGGCAGGCCCTGCAGGCCGCCGTAGTTGCGGACGTCCGTGCCGTCGGCGGCCGTGTGCCGTCCGCCGGGCAGGCTCAGCAGGTCCTCGGCGAGGTCGAGCTGCTCGGTCGCCGGCTTGCCCCGGGTCAGGTCGAGGGAGAGCCCGCGCCCGGCGAGCTCGGCGTACTCCTTCCTGGCCTGCTCAAGCAGCCCGGCCAGGGCCTGGGTGTCGGGGCTCAGCTCGGTGCTCATGGTGTTGCCTCTCGCAGGTGCGGCGCTCGGTGGGTGGCGCCAGCCGAGGATACAAATCCGGCCGGTGCGCGGGTGTGGATGACCGCTTCGCGAGACCGCGGGGGCCGGGTACTGGTATCGGGGCGCACTTGTCGAACGCCACGCCGGGGCCCTTGACCGGCCCTCTCCCCCCTCCTATCGTCGCCACGCCACCCATGACGTAGGACGTGGGACCTCTTCAGGAGGCAGGGGAGACACCGTGACCGATCCGACCTCTCGTACGGCGCTCCGCGCGATCGCGCCGGACCGCCGCTCCTTCCTCAGGTACACGGGCGCGCTAGGCGCGGCCGCAGCCGTCACGAGCACCCTCTCCGCCTGCTCCTCCGGGCCCGAGTCCACCAACGAGACCGGGGGCGGCGGCCAGGGCGGCGACTCGACGCTCACGGCCGTCATCGGCTACGGCAACGACGGCAGCTGGGACCCGACACAGACCGCGTCCGCCTTCGCGATGGCCGGCAACGAACACATCTACGAGGGACTGCTCGGCACCGACCCGATCACCCGCGAGCCCTACGCGGCGCTCGCCACCGAGCTCCCGGCCGACCCGAAGGCGACGACGTGGGCGTTCACGCTGCGCCCGGGCGCCACATGGCACGACGGCAAGCCCGTCACCGCCGACGACGTCGTCTTCGTGTTCGACCGGATCCTCGACCCGAAGACCCAGACCCTCGCCAAGGGCTTCTTCGCGAGCTGGCTCAAGGAGGTGAAGAAGACCGGCGCGACCTCCGTCGAGCTGATCCTGAAGTTCCCCTTCCCGGACGGCGCCGCACGGCTCTCCCTCGCCAAGATCATGCCGAAGCACGTGTTCGGGAGGCCCGGCGCCTGGGACGACGCGACCAAGGGGAAGGCGGTGGGCTCGGGACCGTACCGGCAGACCGCCCACCACCCGAAGTCGAACACCACCTTCGAGGCCTTCGACGACTACAACGGGCCGCGCAAGGCCGCCTTCAAGAAGATGAACTGGCTGACCATCGTCGACGCCGCGCCGCGCGTCGCGAAGATCTCCGGGGGCAGCGCGGACGCGGAGATCGCCGACAACATCCCGTACGCCAACATCGAGCGGCTCAAGCGGGGCGGGATGACCGTCGAGGGCGGCGCCGGGATGAACAACCTCTTCCTGCTCTTCAACACCGCGCACCGGCCCTTCGACGACGTCCGCGTCCGGCAGGCCCTGCACTACGCCATCGACCGCGACAAGATGATCGCGGCCGCCCTGCGCGGCCACGGCAAGGCGTCCACGTCCTTCCTCAACGAGGCCAACCCCTCCTACCGGCCCGCGAGGACCGTGTACGGATACGACCTGGCGAAGGCGCGAAAGCTCCTCAAGGAGGCCGGGGTCGGCAAGCTGAGCGTCAACCTCATGGCCGTCAACGTGAGTTGGATCGTCGACTGCCTGCCGACCATCAAGGACGGCTGGGAGAAGCTCGGCGTCGAGGTCACCCTCGACCCGCAGGAGACCACCGCGGTCTTCACCAAACTGGACCAGAAGAAGGACTTCCAGGTCGTCGCGGCCGCGTCCAACCCCAACCAGTTCGGGCTCGACGCCGACCTGATCATGCACTACAACTACGGCCCCGAGAACCTGTGGATGGGGTACGCGCGCTGGGCCGACGACCCGGTCGCCAAGAAGCTCTTCCGGGACATGGACCAGGCCACCCGCGAGCCGGAGGCGGGCCGCAAGAAGACCATGGTCCAGGAGTACCTCGACGTCATCGCCGAACAAGCCGTGCTCTACCCGGTCGTGCACAACGAACTCATGACCGCCTGGGACCCGAAGAAGATCACCGGTGTCAAGGCCCAGCCCTACCCGGGAATCAACCTGCTGCAGGCCAAGTGGGTCTGACCACCGGCCAGTTCAGGAGCCGCACGCCGTGACCGCAGTCCTCAGAATCCTGGCCCGCCGCGTCGCCCTGCTCGTCCCGCTGCTGCTCGGCATCGTCCTCTTCGTCTTCCTGGTGATGCGGTTCTCCGACATCGACCCGGCGTCCGCGTTCTTCCAGGGCGCCAACCCCACCCCCGAGCAACTCCGCCAATTCCGCGAGGACAACGGGCTCCTCGATCCGCTGCCCGTTCGCTACATCGCCTTTGTGGGGGACCTCCTCCACGGCGACATGGGCATCAGCGTCCTCAACCGCTCCCCCGTCGTCGACCAGGTCACCACCGCCCTGCCGCTCACCATGCAGCTCACCTTCCTGGGCCTGGGCATCGCCGTCGTGCTCTCCCTCACCCTCGGCGTGACCGCGGCGATCCACCGCGACCGGCTGCCGGACCAGCTGATCCGCGTGGTCTCGCTGACCGGCGTCGCGGCGCCCGGCTTCTGGCTGGCGCTGCTGATGATCCAGTACCTGGCGGTGGACCTCGGCTGGTTCCCGACCGGCGGCTACATCAACCCCGCCGACTCCTTCACCGGCTGGCTGAAGACCATGACGCTGCCCGCCCTCGCGCTCTCCCTGCCGGTGGCCGCGGGCCTCACCCGCATCATCCGCACGGCCGTGGTCGAGGAGCTCGACAAGGACTACGTCCGCACCGCGATCGGCTGCGGACTGCCGCCGGTGGTCGTCGTCGGCCGCAACGTCCTGCGCAACGCCCTCATCAACCCGCTCACCGTGCTCGGCCTGCGCGTCGGCTATCTGCTGGGCGGCGCCGTCGTCATCGAGACGATCTTCTCGCTGCCCGGCATGGGCAAGCTGATGATCGACGCCGTGAAGAACGGCGACCCGGCCGTGGTGCAGGGCGTCGTCATCACCACCGCCGTCGGCTTCGTCGTCGTCAACCTCGTCATCGACGTCCTCCATCTGCTGGTCAACCCGCGCCTGAGGGGGACACGTTGACGTTCGCCACCCGCAAGGAGCTGACCGACCGGCTCTCGGTGCCCGGCATCCGCTTCCGCTCGCTGCGCCGGCTCCCCCCGCTCTCCCGGGTCGCCCTCGGCGTCGTCGCCCTCGTCGTCCTGGTCGCCCTGTTCGCGCCGCTGCTCGCCCCGCACGACCCGCTCGACCAGCAGCCGCAGACCGACTCCACCGGACACCCCTCGGCCGGGCACTGGATGGGCCAGGACAGCCTGGGCCGCGACATCCTCAGCCGGCTGATGTACGGGGCGCGCTGGTCGCTGGCGATCGGGCTCGGCGCCACCCTGCTCGCCCTCGTCGTCGGCGCCGTGATCGGCGCGGTCGCGGCGACCTCCCGCAAGGCCGTCGACGAGACGGTGATGCGCTGCCTGGACGTCGTGATGGCGTTCCCCGGGATCGCGCTCGCCGCCGTGCTCGTCGCGGTGTTCGGCGGCGGCATCCTCGTCCTGATCTGCGCCATCGCCTTCCTCTTCACCCCGCCCATCGCCCGCGTCGTACGGGCCAACGTGCTCGACCAGTACGGCGAGGACTACGTGGTCGCCGAGCGCGTCATCGGCGCCCGCACCCCGCACATCCTCACCCGCCACGTCGCCGTGAACTGCGCGGCGCCCATCCTGGTCTTCTGCACGGTGCAGGTCGCCGAGGCCATCGTCTTCGAGGCGTCGCTGTCCTTCATCGGCGCGGGCGTGCGGCCGCCCGACCCGTCCTGGGGCAGCGTCATCGCCGACGGCAAGAACATGGTGCTGATCGGCGGCTGGTGGGCGACGGTCTTCCCCGGCCTCCTCATGCTGCTCACCGTGCTCGCCCTGAACATCCTCTCCGAGGGCGTGTCCGACGCGTGGGCCGCGCCGTCCGCGCGCGACGTCGCGGGGGCGGCCCGCGCGGCGGACCCCCTGGAGGCCCCCGAGCCCGGCAGCGGCCGGGTCCTCGATCTGCCCGGCCTGACGGCGGCGGCGCACCGGCTCCGCTCCCGGGCCCGCCCCCTGCCCGGCGGCGATCCCGTCCTGTCCGTCCGGGAGCTGACCGTCTCCTTCCCCGGCCGGCACGAGGGCGTCCGCGTCGTCGACGGGATCGGCTTCGACGTACGGCCCGGTGAAGTCCTCGGCCTGGTCGGCGAGTCGGGGTGCGGCAAGTCGCTCACCGCGCTGACGGTGATGGGCCTGGAACCCAAGGGCGCCGAGATCGGCGGCCGGGTACTTTTCGACGGCCAAGACCTCACCGGCCTGCCGATGCGGGCCCGGCGCAGGCTGCTCGGTCACGCCATGGCGATGGTCTACCAGGACGCCCTGTCGTCGCTGAACCCGGCGATGACCGTCCGCGCCCAGCTGGGGCAGGTCGTCCGCAGGGGCGGCCGGCGCACCCCGGCCGAACTCCTCGGCCTGGTCGGCCTCGACCCCGAACGCACCCTGCGCAGCTATCCGCACGAACTCTCCGGCGGCCAGCGCCAGCGCGTCCTGATCGCCATGGCCCTCTCCCGCGACCCGAAACTGATCGTCGCCGACGAGCCGACGACCGCGCTCGACGTCACCGTGCAGGCGCAGATCATCCAGTTGCTGCTGCGGCTGCGCGAGGAGCTGGGCTTCGCGCTGGTCCTCGTCTCGCACGACCTGGCGCTCGTCGCCGACGTCACCGACCGGGTCGTGGTGATGTACGGCGGCCAGATCGTCGAGACGGGCGTGACGGCGGACCTGGTCGAGCACCCGGCCCACCACTACACGCGCGGACTGCTCGGCTCGGTCCTCTCCCTGGAGTCGGCGGCCCAGCGCCTCACCCAGATCAAGGGCGTGGTCCCGTCCCCGGCGGACTTCCCGCCCGGCTGCCGCTTCGCGGACCGCTGCCCGCTGGCGGACGAGGTGTGCCGGGTCACGGCGCCCGCACTGACAGGCGACCGCGCCCATACGACGGCCTGCCACCACCCGGCAACCACCGACGCGCCCGCCAGGGCGCACCAAGGGGCGCGGGGAACTGCGCGACCAGCCACGACGCGGCGGGAGCCGAAATGACCACCCCCATCGTGCAGTTGGACGACGTGCACGTAGTCCACAGAGCCCGCTCGGGAGGCCTCTTCTCCCGGGACCACGTGTACGCCCTCACCGACGCCACCCTCCAGGCCGCCCCCGGCGAAACCGTCGGCATCGTCGGCGAATCCGGCTGCGGCAAGTCCACCCTGGCCAAGGTCCTCGTCGGCGCCCAGCGCCCGACCTCCGGCACCGTGTCGTTCCGCGGCCACGACCTGTGGACGATGAGCCCGGCCGAGCGCCGGAGCTCCATCGGCACGCACACCGGCATGATCTTCCAGGACCCCTCGACCGCCCTGAACCGCAGGCTCCCGGTCGGCCGGATCCTGCGCGACCCCCTGGACGTGCACAAGCGCGGCACCCCGGCCCAGCGAGACGCGCGGGTACGGGAGTTGATGGCCCTGGTCGGCCTGCCGAAGGCCCTGGCCGACGGGCTGCCCGGACAGCTCAGCGGCGGCCAGCGCCAACGCGTCGCCATCGCCCGCGCCCTCGCGCTCGAACCGGACCTGGTGGTCGCGGACGAGCCGACGAGCGCCCTCGACGTGTCCGTGCGGGCCCAGATCCTCAACCTCCTCCTGGACCTGAAGGAACGCCTGGGCCTGGCCCTGGTGTTCGTCTCCCACGACATCCAGACCGTCCGCAGGATGAGCGACCGGGTCGTCACCATGTACCTCGGCCGGATCGTCGAGGAGGCGCCGGCCGGTACGGTCCTGGACCGCGCCCGGCACCCGTACACCCGCGCGCTGTTCTCGGCCACGCCGGGCCTGCTCGACCCCGTCGACCCGATCCCGCTCGCCGGCCCCGTGCCCTCGGCGACCCGGCCGCCGGGCGGCTGCCCGTTCCGCACCCGCTGCTGGAAGGCGGACGAGGTGTGCGCCACCGCGATGCCGGACGCGCACGAGGCGGGCCCGGGCCACCGGTTCCGCTGCTTTCACCCCGTGGACGAGGGAGAGTCGAACCGCGACCTCGTCGCCCAGGCCGCCGCCACGGCCTCCTCCGTCACCCCCAGGGAGCAGCCATGCCCGTCCCCGCCCCGCTGACCGGCGTCGTCCCGCCCGTCTGCACCCCGCTCACCCCGGACGGCGAGGTCGACACGTCCTCCCTGGTCCGGCTCGTCGACCACCTGGTCACGGCCGGGGTCGACGGGCTGTTCGTACTCGGCTCCACCTCGGAGGCCGCGTATCTGACGGACCGGCAGCGCGTCCTCGTCGTCGACACGGTCGTGCGGCACGTGGACGGGCGGCTGCCGGTCCTGGCCGGGGCCATCGACATGACCACGCCGCGCGTCCTGGACCACGCGCGCGCCCTCGCGGACGCGGGCGCGGACGCCGCCGTGGTCACCGCGCCCTTCTACACGCGGACCCATCCGGCCGAGATCGCCCGCCACTTCGAGCTGGTGGCGCGCGGCTGCGGGGTGCCGGTCTTCGCGTACGACATCCCGGCCTCGGTCCACACCAAGCTGGGCGCGGACCTCCTCCTGCGGCTCGCCGGGGAGGGGGTCCTCGCGGGCCTCAAGGACTCCAGCGGGGCCGAGGGCGCCTTCCGGAACGTCGTCCTCGGCAAGCGGGCGGCGCCGGGCCTCGCGGGGTTCAGCGTGCTCACCGGCTCCGAGGTGACGGCCGACGCGGCCCTTGCGATGGGCGCGGACGGCGTGGTGCCGGGCCTCGGGAACGTGGACCCGGCGGGGTACGTGCGGCTCTACCGGGCCTGCCGGGAGGGCGACTGGGCGCGGGCGCGGGCCGAACAGGAGCGGCTGTGCGACCTGTTCGGGATGGTGGCGGCGGGCGATCCGGCGCGGATGGGCGGCAGTTCGGCGGCGCTCGGGGCGTTCAAGGCGGCGCTGCGGCTGCGCGGCGTGATCGACTGCGCGGCCACGGCGGAACCCCAGATCCCGCTGTCACCCGCGGAAACGGAACGGGTCGCCAAACACCTGGCGACGGCGGACCTGCTCTGACCTGGCCCGCCCCCACGCGGGGCGCCGCCCTCACTTGACGGACGTGTCGCCGAGCGCCCCCACCGAACCGGGCGCGACCAGCCCCGTCTCGTACGCCGTGATGACCAGTTGGGCCCGGTCGCGGGCGTTCAGTTTGCCCATGATGCGGCTGACGTGGGTCTTCGCGGTCAGCGGGCTCAGCCCGAGCGTGTCGGCGATCTCCTGGTTGTTCAGGCCGCGCGCGACGAGCCGCAGCACCTGCCGCTCCCGCTCCGAGAGGCCCTCGGGCCCGCCCCTGACGGGCTCCCCGGTGTCCGGGCCGCGCAGCACCCGGGCGATCAGGCGGGCCGTGGGGCCGGGCGAGAGGAGCGCGTCGCCGGCGGCCACCGTGCGGATGGCGTCGAGGAGTTCGGCCGGCCGGGTGTCCTTGACCAGGAACCCGGAGGCGCCCGCCCGCAGCGCGTCGACGACGTGCTCGTCCGTGTCGTACGTGGTCAGTACCAGGACCTTCACGTCCGCGAGGGACGCGTCCGCCACGAGGAGCCGCGTCGCCTCGATGCCGTCGAGGTCCGGCATGCGGATGTCCATGACGACGAGGTCCGGGCGCTCGGCGCGGGCCAGTTCGACCGCCGTGCGCCCCGTGCCCGCCTGCCCCACCACCGCCATGTCGGGCGCGGAGTCGACGAGCATCGCGAACGCGGCGCGCACCAGCGTCTGGTCGTCGGCGAGCAGCACACGAACGGTCATCGCGGACCTCCCGGGGCCAGGGGTACGAGGGGCAGCACCGCCGACACCAGGAAGCCGCCCCCGGGCCGCGGCCCCGCGTCCAGGGTGCCGCCCACCGTGCGGGCCCGCTCCCGCATCCCGAGGAGCCCGAATCCCGGCGCGCGGCCGTCCTCCCGGTCCCCGGCCCCGCCCCCGCTCCCGTCGTCCGCGACACGTACGCACAGCGCCGCGTCCCGGGCGCGCACCGACACCCGCACGGTGCTGCCCGCGCCCGCGTGCCGCACCACGTTGGTGAGCGCCTCCTGCACGATACGGTAGGCCGCGGCGCCCACCGCGGCCGGCGCCTCGCACTCGGCGACCGTCAGTTCGACCCGGGCGCCGGCCGTGCGGGCCGACTCCGCGAGGTCGGGCAGCCCGTCGAGGCCGGGCAGCGGCCCCCTGGTCTCGTCCTTGGTGCCGGACCGCAACACCTGGAGGGTGGCGCGGAGTTCGCCGCGGGCGCTGCGGCAGGTCTCGGCCACGTCGTCGAGCGCCTTGGCGACGGCGGCGCGGTCGAGGCGGTCGGGGTCGGCGGCCAGGACGTGCGCGGCGACGGAGGTCTGGACGCCGACCAGCGTGATGCTGTGCGCGAGCAGGTCGTGCAGGTCGCGGGCGACCCGCAGCCGCTCCTCGGCGACCCGGCGGCGGGCCTCCTCCTCGCGGGTGCGCTCCGCGCGCTCGGCCCGCTCGACGACGGAGCCGACGTACTGCCGGTGGATGCGCACGTACACGCCGAGCAGCAGGAACGACACGATCCAGCCGGAGATGCGCAGCGACTGGGCGCCCTCGGCCAGGCCCTCGCGGAACTTCAGGCCCAGCAGGATGCCCATGAGGCCGACGCCGACGAGGAGGGTGACGCGGGGCCGGGAGCGGGAGGCCACCGTGAACAGGCCGGCCATCGTGGCCGCCACGGGAGCGGTGTGGTTGGCGTCGAGCAGGTGGTAGGGCAGCAGGAACGCGATCATGACGGTGAGCACGCGCAGCGGGGCGCGGCGCCGCCAGACGACGGTGACGTGGACGGCGATCAGGAGCAGCCAGCCCAGCACGCCGGGCGGGTGGCCGTTGTCCCGTACGAGCACGACGAGCACGAGCGAGCTGACGGCCATGGCGAGGGCGAACAGGGCGTCGGTGCGCAGCCGTTCACGCGGGACGGCGGGCCCCAAGAGGCGCTCGACGAGGGCCCGGCGGGCGGCGGCGCCGGAGGCCGTGCCCCGGACCGCGACAGGTAATTCCACCGCTCCATCCTCGGGTACGCGGGCGCCCCCGCGGAGCCGGGCCGGCGGGCGGGCTCCCGTCAGGACGGCGTGCGCGCCGTCGCGAGGAGGCGGGTCACGTCCTCCGTACAGATCGTCAGCGCACAGCCCGCCGTGGTGAGCACGTCGCGTTCGGCCGGGGTGTAGGGGCCGTCGGCGAGGGCGATGCGGGCACCCTTGAGGAGCAGGGCCTCGCGGCCGGCCGGGGCGAGGTGCGGGGCCAGCGGGCCGAGCGCCTCGTGGAGCTCTATGGCGAGGCCGGGTCCGCAGTCGGGTTCGGTGGCGCGTCCGGCGTCCCGGGCGAGCGCGTCGACGAGCGCGACGAGCTGCTCCTCGGTGCAGTCGTCGTGGCCCGCGCCATGCAGCGCGGCGACGGCGGTGTCCAGGGTGGGCCGGGCGGCGGTCCCGCCGGTGGACAGGACCGCGAGGACCAGGGTGTGGACGGCCTCGCGGAGCATCGCGGAGAGCCGGGTGGTGGTGGGGTGGTCGAGGACGTCCGGGTCGAAGAGGTCCTGGCAGGCGGCGCACTGGACGACGGGTCCTCGGGTGCCGCGCGGCACGACGGGCAGGCCGAGCAGGACGAAGCGGCGCCGCCCTGTGAGGCGCTGGTAGTTGCGGTCACCACCGCAGGCCGGGCAGAAGAACTCGCCGTCACCCACGGTGTCCCAGGCCGTGTGCATGCCGATCACACGTCTCCACAGCGCTCGCCCGCGCGAGACCGGCTTGAGGGGGATGCGGGTATTTCGGCCGTCCTGTCCCCGAGCTGGCAGCACCACGCACCTCCGTAACTCCCCGGCTGCATTGCCGCGTTGGCGTGATGTTAGCCACATCCGTGATGCGGCGTCAGCCTCTCGTACAGGAGAGCGAGCCGGAACTGGCCGGGAGACGACGCGGCCCCGCCCGCCGGATCGGCGGACGGAGCCGGGTGGAAACCGGGCGGAACCGGTCGGAGGACTAGCGCGCCGCGCGGTTGACGGCGGACACGGCGGCCTTCAGGGAGGCGCGGGTGGTGTTGGCGTCGATGCCGATGCCCCAGAGCACCTTGTCGCCGATGGCGCACTCGATGTACGAGGCGGCCTGCGCGGACGCGCCCTCGCTCATGGTGTGCTCCTGGTAGTCCAGCAGGCGCACGTCGATGCCGATGCCCTGCAGCGCGTCGAAGAACGCGGAGATCGGGCCGTTGCCGGAACCGGTCAGGACGGTGTCGGCGCCGTCCAGGGTGGCCTCGACGGTGAGGGTGTCGACGCCGTCCGTGTCGGTCGTCGTCTGGCCGTTCTTGACCTGAATCCGACCCCAGGGGTTCGCCGGGTTCGGCAGGTACTCGTCCTGGAAGACGCTCCAGATCGCGTCCGGCGTGACCTCGCCGCCCTCGGCGTCGGTCTTGTTCTGGATGATCTTCGAGAACTCGATCTGCATGCGGCGCGGCAGGTCCAGCTTGTGGTCGTTCTGCAGGACGTAGGCGATGCCGCCCTTGCCGGACTGCGAGTTGACGCGGATGACGGCCTCGTAGGAGCGGCCGACGTCCTTGGGGTCGATGGGCAGGTACGGCACGGCCCACTCGATGTCGTCGACGGTCTTGCCGGCGGCCGCGGCGCGGGACTCCAGCGCGTCGAAGCCCTTCTTGATGGCGTCCTGGTGGGAGCCGGAGAAGGCGGTGTAGACCAGGTCACCCGCGTAGGGGTGGCGCGGGTGGACCTCCATCTGCGTGCAGTACTCGTACACGCGGCGGACCTCGTCGATGTCCGAGAAGTCGATCTGCGGGTCGACGCCCTGCGAGAAGAGGTTCATGCCCAGGGTGACCAGGTCGACGTTGCCGGTGCGCTCGCCCTGGCCGAACAGGCAGCCCTCGACGCGGTCGCCGCCGGCCATCACGGCCAGCTCGGCGGCGGCGACGGCGGTGCCGCGGTCGTTGTGCGGGTGGATGGAGAGGCAGACGTGCTCGCGCCGGGACAGGTTGCGCGACATCCACTCGAAGCGGTCCGCGTGGGTGGAGGGCGTGGAGCGCTCCACGGTGGCGGGCAGGTTGAGGATGATCTCGCGCCCGGCGTCGGGCTGCCAGACGTCCATGACGCCCTCGCAGACCTCCAGGGCGAAGTCCAGCTCGGTGTCGGTGAAGATCTCCGGGCTGTACTGGTATCCGAAGGTCGTCCGGTCGTCCAGCAGCTTCTCGGCGTACTCCACGACCAGCCGGGTGCCGTCGACGGCGATCTGCTTCACGGCGTCGCGCGAGCCGCGGAAGACCACGTCGCGCCAGACGGGCGCCGTCGCGTTGTACAGGTGGACCGTGGCCCGGCGGGCGCCCTTCAGGGACTCCACGGTGCGCTCGATGAGCTCCTCGCGGGCCTGGGTCAGGACGGAGATGGTCACGTCCTCGGGGATCGCGTTCTCGTCCTCGATGATCGACCGCACGAAGTCGAAGTCGGTCTGGCCCGACGAGGGGAAGCCGACCTCGATCTCCTTGTAGCCCATGCGGACCAGCAGGTCGAACATGGCGCGCTTGCGGGCCGGGGACATCGGGTCGATCAGCGCCTGGTTGCCGTCGCGCAGGTCGGTGGAGAGCCAGCGGGGGGCGACGGTGATCCGGTTGTCGGGCCAGGTGCGGTCGGGGATGGCGACCTGCTCGTACTGCCCGTACTTGTGGATCGGCATGGCGGTGGGGCGCTGGAAGTTCGACATGATGCGTGGGCTCCTCGGAGGGATGTCCGCTGGATCCTCGCCGGAAGTGGTTCTCCGGCTGAGGGACGGCCGACGGTCTGAGCGCAACACCGAACTCCGCGGGGAGGGGGTCGGCCTCGTCTACAGGCCCTCGCCGCGGCAGCTAAGAAGGAGCAGCCCGAATCGCATGATGTGCCGCAGCCTAGCCGAGACGCCCGTGACGCGCGGGCCCGTATCAGTATGCGGGATCACCGGAAGGTAACGGGTATGGCGTGATCAATACCTCTATTTCACTAATCCTGGTTGCGGGTAGTGACAGCGGCATGACCCAGTGCCACATTGCACGCCATGACCGCCAAACCGGCAGGCTTCGAGCCTGTCTTCTGCACCATCGTGCCGCCCCACGTCCTGGACACGCTCGCCCAGAGCCAGGACCCCGCACTCTCCGCTCCCGCCCGCCGCACCCTGCAGCGGGACGCCTTCGAGCGCACCCAGCGCCGCATGACCACCGTCGTGGGCGCCCCGAGCGTGGCCGCGCCGAAGGACGCCACCGAGGGCAAGCCGCACCGCACCATCCACGACGCCAGGCACCGCACCGAGCTCCCCGGCCGCAAGGTCCGCGGCGAGGGCGACAAGCCCGGCAAGGACGCCACCGTCAACCGCGCGTACGCGGGCCTCGGCGCCACCTTCGAGCTCTACCAGAAGGCGTACGAGCGCCTCTCCATCGACGGCAGCGGACTGCCGCTGAACGCGACCGTGCACTACTCCGAGGAGTACAACAACGCCTTCTGGAACGGCGAGCAGATGGTGTTCGGCGACGGTGACGGCGAGATCTTCCTGGACTTCACCATCCCCGTGGACGTCATCGGCCACGAGCTGACCCACGGCGTCACGCAGTACACGGCGAACCTCACGTACTTCGGCCAGCCGGGCGCGCTCAACGAGTCCCTGTCGGACGTCTTCGGCTCGATGATCAAGCAGTACACGCTCGGCCAGACCGCCGCCGACGCCGACTGGCTGATCGGTGCGGGCCTGCTCGCCCCGCGCGTCACCGGCACGGCGCTGCGCTCCATGAAGGAGCCCGGCACGGCGTACGACGACGACGTGCTCGGCAAGGACCCGCAGCCCGCCGACATGGACCACTTCGTCAAGACCGGCCGCGACAACGGCGGCGTGCACATCAACTCGGGCATCCCCAACCGCGCGTTCTACCTGGTCGCCGACGCGCTCGGCGGTCACTCGTGGGAGCGGGCCGGGGAGATCTGGTACGCCGTGCTGACCGGCGGCGAGCTGGCGCAGGACGCGTCCTTCAGCGACTTCGCGAAGCTGACCGTCGCGGCGGCGCGCGCGAAGTACGGCGACGGGGACGAGCTCAAGGCCGTCGTCGACGCGTGGTCCACGGTCAAGGTGCCGGCCACGGACGGCTGACGGCGCGCTACCGGCCGCCCACCCGGTGCAGTAGACAGGACCCATGCGTATCCAGGTGAGGCGGACCGGAGGGTTCGCGGGCATCGACCGGCGCGCCGAGGTGGACACCTCGGAGCTGGCCGATGCCCCGGACTGGCACGACCTGGCCGAACAGGCCCTGACCGAGGGAGGGAGCACGCCGCCCGTCGGGGTGCCGGACGGCTTCCAGTACCAGCTGACGGTGGACGGGCGGACGGTGTACTGCGCGGACCCGCGGCTGACCGAGCCGCAGCGGAAGCTGATCTCGCGGGTGCTGAAGGAAGGCGCGTAATACGGAAGGCGCCCAGCTCCGGAGAAAAGCTGAGCTTTGTTCAACTTATAGCCGCACGCCCATTGACTTCGGCACGCGCCGGTCCGGAAGATCCCGCCCATGGCAGCGAGTGCGGCGACACCGGCGAGCGAACCCCTCCCCTCCTTCCCCCACGACTTCCTGTGGGGCGTCTCCACATCGGCCCACCAGATCGAGGGCGCCGCCGACCGGCGCGGCGCCTCGGTGTGGGACGCGTTCACGGCCGTGCCGGGCAACGTGAAGGACGGCAGCACGGCCGAGGTCGCCTGCGACCACTACCACCGCTACCGCGAGGACGTCGCGCTCGTCCGTGACCTCGGCGTGGACGCGTACCGCTTCTCGGTCTCCTGGCCGCGGGTCCTGCCCACCGGCGCCGGCGCCGTCAACCCGGCCGGCCTCGACTTCTACGACCGCCTGGTGGACGAACTGTGCGCCGCGGGCGTACGCCCCGTCGCGACCCTCTTCCACTGGGACACCCCGCTGGTCCTGCACGAGGCGGGCGGCTGGCTTGACCGCCGGACCGCCGAGCGGTTCGCCGACTACGCGGCGGTGGTCGCGGCCCGCATCGGCGACCGCGTCACCAAGTGGATCACCCTCAACGAACCGGCGGAACACACCCTGCTCGGCCACGCCCTCGGTCAGCACGCCCCCGGTGAGCGCCTCCTCTTCGACGCGCTGCCCGCCGCCCACCACCAGCTCCTCGCGCACGGCCTCGCGGTACGGGCACTGCGCGCGGCCGGCGCCCACGACATCGGCATCGCCAACTCGCACGGCCCCACCTGGCCGGCCTCCGCCGACCCCGAGGACACGGCCGCCGCCGACTTCTACGACCTGCTCCTCAACCGCCTCTTCGCCGACCCGCTGCTGCTCGGCCGCTATCCGGACGGCATCGCGGAGCTCATGCCCGGCGACGACATCGACGCCGACCTGTCGGTCATCGCGGAGCCGCTCGACTGGTACGGGATCAACTTCTACCAGCCGACGAAGGTGGGCGCCCCGCTCCCCGGGGGCACCGGCGGGGAGTTCGCCGGGGTCGCGCTCCCGCCCGAACTCCCCTTCTCGCCGCGGGAGATCGAGGGCCACCCGGTCACCGACTTCGGCTGGCCGGTCGTCCCCGAGGCCCTGACCGAACTGCTCACCGCCTTCCGCGACCGCTACGCCGACCGTCTCCCGCCCCTGGTGATCACCGAGAACGGCTGCTCGTACGAGGGCCTGGACGACCAGGAGCGGATCGCCTATCTGGACGGCCATCTGCGGGCGCTGCACCGGGCGTTGGACGCCGGGGTGGACGTGCGCGGCTACTTCGTCTGGTCGCTCATCGACAACTTCGAGTGGGCGGAGGGGTTCCGGCGCAGGTTCGGCCTGGTGCACGTCGACCACGCCACGCAGACGCGCACCCCGAAGGCGTCGTACCACTGGCTGCGCGAGGTGCTGCGGGCGCGCCGCCCATGACCGGGGCCGCGCTGCGGGAGCCGACGGAGCGGGTCGGCCGGGGCTGGACGGCCACGCTGTCCCTCGCCAACGGCGCGATCTGGGTGGGCTGGTACGGGCCGCTGCAGATCCTGCTCGCCGTGCAGGCGGAGGACCTCGCCCCCGCCGGCACGTCGAAGGAGTCGGTGCTCGCCTGGGTGACGGGGGCCGGCGCGGTGGTCTCGCTGGCCGCGAACCCGCTCTTCGGCGCGGTCTCGGACCGCACCACGTCCCGGTGGGGCCGGCGCACCCCGTGGATCGTGGCGGGCACGGCGGGCGGCGCCGTCGCGCTGCTGCTGCTCGCCGCCGCGGGCTCGGTGTGGTGGCTCGCGGCGGGCTGGTGCCTGGTCCAGCTCACCCTGAACGCCGCCTTCGCCGCGGTCACCGCCGCCGTCCCGGACCACGTGCCCCGGCTGCAGCGGGGCTCGGTGGGCGGCTGGCTGGGGGCGGCGCAGCTGCTCGGCGTGGTCGTCGGCACGGGGCTCGCGACGGTGGCGGGCGGGACGGGCGCGGGGTACGCGGCGTGCGCCCTGTTCACCGTGGTGGGCGTGGCGCCCCATGTCGTACGCCACCGTGATCCGCGGCTCGCGGCCGCCGACCGGCCGCCGTGGGACCGGCGGGCGTTCCTCGCCGGGTTCCGGCTGAGCCCGCGCCGCCACCCAGACCTCGCCTGGGCCTGGCTGACCCGGTTCCTGATCAACGTCAGCAACTCGGTGGTGCTGCTCTACCTGCTGTACTTCCTGCGCGACGGCCTCGACTACGCCGACCCGGACGAGGGCGTCCTGATCCTGACGGCGGTGAACGGCGCGACGATGCTGGCCACCGTCGTGGTGGGCGGCGCCTGGTCGGACCGGGTGGGCCGGCGCAAGCCCTTCGTGCTCTGGTCGGGGGCGCTGATGGCGGGGGCGACGGGGCTGCTCGCGCTCTGGCAGACCTGGCCGGGCGCGCTCGTCGCGGCGGCGGTGCTCGGCATCGGCTTCGGCGTCTTCACCTCGGTGGACTTCGCCCTGATGACGGACGTGCTGCCCACGGCCATGGACCGGGGCAGGGATCTCGGCGTCATCAACATCGCCAACTCCCTTCCCCAGGTGGCGGCCCCGGCCATGGCGGCGCCGATCGTGACGTACCTGGGCGGCTACCGGACGCTGTACCTGACGGCGGCGGTGGTGGGTCTTGCGGGGGCGGTCCTCGTGACGCGGATCAGGGGCGTGGACTGACGCGACCCGTCAAGGGCGCGGGGAACTGCGCGCCCAGCCACGACGCGCCCCCAGCCGAAGAGCGTCTCAGAACCCGAGCTTGCGAAGCTGGCGAGGGTCCCGCTGCCAGTCCTTCGCCACCTTCACATGGAGGTCCAGGAAGACCGGCGTGCCCAGCAGCGCCTCGATCTGCTTGCGGGACTTGATGCCGACGTCCTTCAGGCGCTTGCCCTTCGGGCCGATGATGATGCCCTTCTGGCTGGGCCGCTCGATGTAGACGAACGCGTGGATGTCCAGGAGCGGCTTGTCGGCGGGCCGGTCCTCGCGCGGCAGCATCTCCTCCACCACGACGGCGATGGAGTGCGGCAGTTCGTCGCGCACCCCTTCGAGCGCGGCCTCGCGGATCAGCTCGGCGACCATGACCTGCTCGGGCTCGTCGGTGAGGTCGCCCTCGGGGTAGAGCGCGGGGCCCTCGGGCAGCAGCGGCACGATCAGGTCGGCGAGCAGCCCGACCTGCTGGTCGCCGACGGCCGACACCGGGACGATCTCGGCCCACTGGAAGCCGAGCTCCGTGCCGAGCTGGTCGATGGCGATGAGCTGCTCGGCGAGCGTCTTGCTGTCGACGAGGTCGGTCTTGGTGACGATCGCGATCTTCGGCGTCTTCTTGATGGAGGCGAGCTCCTTGGCGATGAACCGGTCGCCGGGGCCGAGCTTCTCGTTCGCGGGCAGACAGAAGCCGATGACGTCGACCTCGGCCCACGTCGTGCGCACGACGTCGTTGAGCCGCTCGCCGAGGAGGGTGCGCGGCTTGTGCAGGCCCGGGGTGTCGACCAGGATCATCTGGGCGTCGGGACGGTGCACGATGCCGCGGACCGTGTGCCGCGTGGTCTGCGGCTGGTTCGCGGTGATCGCGACCTTCTTGCCGACCAGAGCGTTCGTGAGGGTGGACTTGCCCGCGTTGGGGCGGCCGACGAAGCAGGCGAAGCCGGCGCGGTGGACGGCCTCGGACGGCTCGGCTGATGACGGGGTACGAACGCTCATGGCGCCCATTGTCCCTGATCCCCGGAGCCCCGCCGCACCGCACCGCCCGCCGGGGACCCGGCGACGGCGCGAAGGACGGCCCACGTCCCGGCCCGGCGACACGAAACACGGCGGAAACCCGCGGTTGCCCGTTACGAAACGCGCGGCGGTGACGCTCTCCCCCCATGACGTCCTTCGCCGCCCCCCACCTCGACACGGGCGACACCGCCTGGCTGCTCGCGGCCACCGCGCTCGTCCTCCTGATGACGCCGGGCCTCGCCCTCTTCTACGGCGGCATGGTCCGCACGAAGAGTGTCCTGAACATGCTGCTCATGTCCTTCGTCTCGATCGCCCTGGTCACCGTGGTGTGGCTGGTCGCCGGGTACTCCCTGGCCTTCGGCGACGACGTCTTCGCCGGCCTGATCGGCGGACTCGACCAGGCGGGCATGGCGGGCATCGGCCCGGACAGCCTGACCGGCACGGTGCCGACGCTGCTCTTCACCACCTTCCAGCTCACCTTCGCCGTCATCACGGCGGCGCTGATCAGCGGCGCCGTCGCGGACCGGACCAGGTTCGCGGCCTGGCTGGTGTTCGTGCCGGTGTGGACGCTGCTCGTATACGTTCCCGTCGCGCACTGGGTGTGGGGTCCGGGCGGCTGGATCGCGGACTCCCTCGGCGCCCTCGACTTCGCGGGCGGCCTGGTCGTCGAGATCGCGTCGGGCGCCTCGGGCCTCGCCCTGTGCCTGGTGCTCGGCCCGCGCATCGGGTTCCGCAAGGAGGCGATGCGCCCGCACAACCTGCCCATGGTCCTGATGGGCGCGGGCCTGCTCTGGTTCGGGTGGCTCGGCTTCAACGGCGGCTCGGCGCTCGGCGCGAACGGCCTGGCGGCGGCTTCCCTGCTCAACACGTTGGTCGCCGGCTGCACGGGGCTGCTCGGCTGGCTCTTCGTGGAGCAGCGCCGCGACGGCCACCCCACCACGTTCGGCGCGGCGTCCGGCGCGGTGGCGGGCCTGGTCGCGATCACGCCCTCGTGCGGGGTGGTCGGCATCCCCGGCGCGGCGGCGATCGGTCTCGCGGCGGGCGTCGTCTGCTCGTACGCCGTCGCGTGGAAGTTCCGCCTGGGCTACGACGACTCCCTCGACGTGGTCGGCGTGCACCTGGTGGGCGGCGTCGTCGGCACGCTCCTGATCGGCCTGTTCGCGACGGCCACGATGACGCGGGGCGCGGAGGGCCTGTTCTACGGGGGCGGCGCGGCGCAGCTGGGCAAGCAGACGGTGGCGGTGCTCGCCGTGGCGGCGTACACCTTCGCCGTCACGTACGGCATCGGGAAGGGCGTCGACAGGCTGATGGGCTTCCGGGTGTCGGCGGAGGACGAGCAGACGGGCCTGGACCAGACACAGCACGCGGAGAGCGCCTACGATCACGGCGTCCTGGTGGGCCCCGTGGGCTCCGCCTCGGTGAAGAAGGGGAGCCACGTCGCATGAAGCTGATCACCGCGGTCATCAAGCCGTTCCGCCTGAACGAGGTGAAGACGGCGCTCCAGGAACTCGGCGTGGACGGCCTGACGGTCACCGAGGCCAGCGGCTACGGCCGCCAGCGCGGCCACACGGAGGTCTACCGGGGCGCGGAGTACCGGGTGGACCTGGTCCCCAAGGTCCGCGTCGAGGTGGTGGTCACGGACCCGGACGCGGACGCGGCCATCGACGCGATCGTGCGCGCGGCCCACACGGGCAAGATCGGCGACGGCAAGGTCTGGGCGGTACCGGTGGAGACGGTGGTGCGGGTGCGGACGGGGGAACGGGGACCTGACGCGGTGTGAGGAATCAGCCCCTCCGGCGTTTGAGGAGCGGGGTCCGGGGCGGAGCCCCGGGGGCGAAGTCGGCGGGGACTGAAGCCGTGGGGCCGAGCCACGGCCGGCGGAGCCGGGGAATTCGGGAAGGGGCGGGATCGGGGAAGGAACCGCCGGAGGCACAACCTCAGCCCGCCTCCACCCGCACCCGGACCTCCCCGTCGGCCCCCGCGAGGAACACCGGCGTCCCGGCCCCGCCGAGGTCCCGTACGGCGGCGAGATCCTCGGGGGTGACCTCCGCCGACCCGGAGACGACCGCCGCCGCCTCAAGCGACTCCGCCCCGGACGCCACCGCCATCGCCACCGCGGTCCGCAGCGCGGACAGCTGGAGCGAGGCCAGCGCAACCGTCCCCGCCACATAGGTCCGCCCCGTCTCGTCCCGCACGGCCGCCCCCTCGGGCACACCGTTGCGGGCCCGGGCGGAACGGGCCAGGGTCACGATCTTGCGGTCCTCGGCATCAAGCGCGGCACTCTCAGTCATGCCCCGAGCATACGGAGCACACCCGGCTCCGCCGCCACCGCCATCGGATGGGCCGGCCCCCAGGAGACGAAGGCGGTCCAGGCAGCCGGGTCCACCGCGAGGACCGCTCCCCGGGGGCGCGCGGAGTCGCGGATCAGGACCGTCTCCCCGGTCCAGGCGATCTCCACGCAGTCGTCGCTCGCGCCCCCACTCGCACTGCTCTTGCGCCATGCCCATGTGCTGCCCACGCTCGTCCTCCACCCCGGGTGCGGAAGGCCAGCCGCCATGGCTGGTGCAGAGGCACGTAGCACCTCTTCCAGGATAACGGCGCGTCATACGGATCTGAACAACGCGTTTCACGCCAAGGTGCCCGCACCCGGGGAGAGTCGGGGAAGGATCAGCCTTCTTCGGCGGATGGGACCAGCCGGTCCAGGTCGTCGGCGCCCTCCTCGGCCCGGGCGGCGAGCAACCGGAGCAGGTCCACCGTGCGGTCCTTGATGGCGAGGTCCTCCAGTTCCCAGAACCTCTCCAGGTAACGCCCGCTCTCCTCCGGGGCGTTGCTGCTGTAGGAGTCGCCGCGCGGGTTCTCCAGGTAGAGCGAGTCGGGCATCTCGTCGGCCTCGAACTCGAAGAGCGTGAAGGGGCCCTGGATGCCGGGGTGCGCGCCGACGCTGAACGGGAGGATCTGGATCGTCACGCGCGGCAGGTCGGCCAGCTCCGCGAGCCGCTCCAACTGGGCCCGCATCACGCCGCGTCCACCGACCTGGCGGCGCACCACGGACTCGTCGAGGATGTAGAACACCTCGCGCTCGCCCGATGTCAGCGTCTCCTGACGGGAGAGCCGCACCTCGACGGCGCGGTCGATCACCTCGTCGGAGATGCCCTTGTCGTAGGCGCGCATGATGGCCCGGCCGTACTCCTCGGTCTGCAGCGGACCGGGCACCTGGAGGGAGTTGTACGTCCGCACGATCGCGGAGGACGCCTCAAGGGCGAGGTAGTTGAGGAACTCCTTGCTGTACAGGTCGCGGTACTCGGTGTACGGCATCTTCCTGCTGCCCCGCGCGAGATCGAGCAGCGCCTCGATGCGCCGGCGGTCCCTGATCCCGTACGCCTCCAGAAGCGGCCGCAGGTCGTTGACGGAGATGCCGACCTCACCCGCCTCGATGCGGATCAGCTTGGAGGGGCTCCACTCCATCTTGGCGGCCACCTGCCGCTGGGTGAGCTCGGCGGCGGTCCGTGCCTTGCGGAGCTCCGTGCGCAGCCGGAGCCGCTGAAGTGCCGCACTTGGTGCGCTCATGATGGCTCCACCCCCAACCGGACCGTGCGAGGTGCAACGTAGCAGACTAGCAGCTTACTCATCGAGACCTTCCGGGACGACAGTTCACGCCACTGTCAGGAGACCCGAGGTCCCCCGATGCGGCAACCGCACGGGGCCGTACGGGCCGACAGTTCTCGGGTAGCTATATCGCACTTCGCGACCCCACTTTCGGCGACGTGTCCGACAGCACTACCCATGTCGCGACGTGCGGGCTACGATATGGAAGAGGGTAGCCTGCTCAACTGGCCGTCGCCGCAAGGAGGTTGAGATCAGCACCGAGACGGCACACCACCACACCATCGAGTGCCGTCGCACGTCGGTTCCCCCTTCCTGGTGCCACCCGTTCGTGGCTCACCGCGGTATCCACGACTCGCGTGGAACCAGGAAGGAGAACAGCCCGATGGCCGAGAAGCCGGACGGGCGCCGAACCCCTCGCAGGTGGACCGACTGGGTCGCGCTGTCGGCCCAGAGTGCCAGCCTCGTCTACGTGATCCAGCAGATCATCGACAGGTGGGTGCTCCACGTGTGAAAAGGGACTGACCCCGACCTGAGGGCCGGGGCCAGCTGCGGCGGACGCCAACGCACGACGTTTCCACTCCGAGTTCCCTTGGCCGGCAGCCCGGAGTGGGAGCGGTTCGGATCCGCCTGTCCCTCCATTCTGCCGCCCCGCCACCCCGATGGCGAGGGGCTGTCGGGACACTCTGCACGGTGCGTCCCGGACCGTGCGCGCCCCTCAGGGGCGGTCGAGGCGCAGTCGCTCCGCCCGGGGCAGGCCCGCCACCACCAGGTCGTACGAGTCCTCGATGAGCTCCTTGACCTGCCGGTCCGGCAGTCCCGCGGCGACCGAGACGGTGTTCCAGTGCCGCTTGTTCATGTGCCAGCCGGGGACGATCTCGGGATGCGCGGCCCGCAGCCGGACGGCGATCTCCGGCTCACATTTGAGGTTGACGGTGAGCGGACGCCCGTCGAGCGCCGTGAGCGCGAACATCTTCCCGGCCACCTTGAAGACCGAGGTCTCCGGGGTGAAGGGGAACTCCTCCACCGCCCCGTTGAAGGAGAGGCAGAACGTGCGCAGGGCCTCCGGTGTCATGCGCTCTCCCGCTCCTTCGCGCCGCCCTCGCCGTGCCCGCCGACCGTGACCGGCTCCACGAGGACCGTCATGATGCGGTTGCGCCGGCCCGCCGCCGACTCCGCGGTGAGCTTCAACTCCCGCTCGTCCGGCAGCGGCACGACCGCCGACGCCCCGGCGATCGGGACCCGGCCGAGGCGCTTGGCGAGCAGACCGCCCACCGTCTCGACGTCCTCGTCGTCGAACTCGTCGAAGCCGAAGAGCTCCCCGAGGTCGCCGATGTCGAGCCGGGCCGTCACGCGGTAGCAGCCGTCGGCGAGCTCCTCCACGGGCGGCAGCTCGCGGTCGTACTCGTCGGTGATCTCGCCGACGATCTCCTCCAGGATGTCCTCGATGGTCACGATGCCGGCCGTGCCGCCGTACTCGTCGATGACCACGGCCACGTGGTTGCGCTCCTGCTGCATCTCGCGCAGCAGGTCGCCGGCGTTCTTCGTGTCGGGCACGAAGGTCGCCGGGCGCATCGCGGTGGACACCAGATCCGACTCGCTCTCGCGGTTGATGTGCGTCTTGCGCGCCAGGTCCTTCAGATACACCATGCCGACGACGTCGTCCTCGCTCTCCCCCGTGACGGGGATGCGCGAGAAGCCGGAACGCAGGGCGAGGGTGAGCGCCTGGCGGATCGTCTTGAACCGCTCGATGGCCACCAAGTCGGTGCGGGGCACCATGACTTCGCGTACGAGGGTGTCGCCGAGCTCGAAGACGGAGTGGACCATGCGCCGCTCCTCGTCCTCGATCAGGGACTCCTTCTCGGCGAGGTCCACCATCGCGCGCAGCTCGGCCTCGGAGGCGAACGGTCCGCGCCGGAAGCCCTTGCCGGGCGTGAGGGCGTTGCCGATGAGGATCAGCAGCGGCGGGATGGGGCCCATGACGCGGGCCAGCGGCAGCAGCACGTACGCCGCCGCGGTGGCCGTGTTCAGCGGGTGCTGGCGGCCGATGGTGCGCGGCGAGACCCCGACGGCGACATAGCTGACGAGGACCATCACGCCGATGGCGACGGCCAGCGCCTGCCAGGTCTCGTCGAACTCCCGCAGACAGGCGTAGGTCACCAGGGCCGCGGCGGCCATCTCGCACGCCACCCGCACGAGCAGCGCCACGTTGAGATAGCGGGTCGGGTCCGCGGCGACCTGCGCGAGCTTCGCGCTGCCGCGCCGCCCGGAGCGGGCCGCCTCCTCCGCGCGGAAGCTGGAGACCCGGGCGATGCCCGCCTCGGCGCAGGCGGCGAGCCAGGCCACCACCACGAGGGCGACGGCACCGGCGATCAGCTGAGGACTCATGGCGTCAGGAGACCGTGGGGGCCGGCGAGGGGCCGGTCAGGCCCTGCTCGCCGCGCCAGCCGTCGACGATCGCGGCCTGCAGGCCGAACATCTCGGCCTTCTCGTCGGGCTCCTCGTGGTCGTACCCGAGCAGGTGCAGCACGCCGTGGACGGTGAGGAGCTGGAGCTCCTCGTCCATGGAGTGCTGCGTCGGGGCGTCCTTGCCCTGCTGGGTCGCGACCTCGGGGCAGAGCACGATGTCGCCGAGGAGGCCCTGCGGGGGCTCGTCGTCGTCCTTCATGGGCGGCCGCAGCTCGTCCATCGGGAAGGACATGACGTCCGTCGGCCCCGGCAGGTCCATCCACTGGATGTGCAGCTGCTCCATGGCGTCGGCGTCCACCACGATCACCGAGAGCTCGGAGAGCGGGTGGATGCGCATCCGCGTGAGGGCGTAGCGGGCGATGTCGAGGATCGCCTGCTCGTCGACCTCGGTTCCGGATTCGTTGTTGACGTCGATCGACATGGTGGTGCTGGTCTACTTCCCGTCGCGGCTGTCGTGCTGCTCGTACGCGTCGACGATACGGCCGACCAGCTTGTGCCGGACCACGTCGTTGGACGTGAGCCGCGAGAAGTGGATGTCCTCCACGCCGTCGAGGATCCGCTGCACCTCGCGCAGGCCGCTCTTGGTACCGCCGGGCAGGTCGACCTGGGTGATGTCACCGGTGATGACGATCTTGGAGTCGAAGCCGAGGCGGGTGAGGAACATCTTCATCTGCTCGGCGCTGGTGTTCTGCGCCTCGTCGAGGATGATGAACGCGTCGTTCAATGTTCTGCCGCGCATGTACGCCAGCGGGGCCACCTCGATCGTGCCCGCCGCCATCAGCCGCGGGATCGAGTCGGGGTCCAGCATGTCGTGCAGGGCGTCGTAGAGCGGGCGCAGATACGGGTCGATCTTCTCGTACAGCGTGCCGGGCAGGAAGCCGAGGCGCTCGCCGGCCTCCACCGCGGGGCGGGTCAGGATGATGCGGTTGACCTGCTTGGACTGCAGGGCCTGCACGGCCTTGGCCATGGCGAGGTAGGTCTTGCCGGTGCCCGCGGGGCCGATGCCGAAGACGATGGTGTGCTTGTCGATCGCGTCGACGTACCGCTTCTGGTTCAGCGTCTTGGGGCGGATGGTGCGGCCGCGGGAGGAGAGGATGTTCTGCGTGAGGACCTCGGCGGGGGTCTCCTCCGCGCCGGTGCCGCTCTCGTCCGCCCTCAGCATGGCGATCGAGCGTTCCACTGCGTCCTCCGTCATCGGCTGACCGGTGCGGAGCACCAGCATCATCTCGTCGAACAAGCGCTGGATCAGGGCCACTTCGGGGGCGCTGCCCGCGGCGCTGATCTCGTTGCCCCGGACATGGATGTCGGCCGCCGGGAAGGCCTTCTCGATCACCCGCAGCAGGGCGTCGCCGGAGCCGAGGACCGTCACCATCGGATGGCTCGCGGGGACGGTGAAGTGGGCTCGGGCCTGGTCCTGCCCGTCGGTGTGAGTCGTGGGTGTCTGAGTCATGGGCCGGCTCTGAAGGCCTGCTCATCCTCCTCGTGCGGGGCTTGGTGGCCGCGTGACAGCCTTGCACTGCCAAGAGTACGACGCGGCACTGTCAGTGCCGTAAGTCTTTTCGTCGCATCCGTTGCCTGCTTTCGCAACCACCGCCGCCCACCGGATCTTCCCGGGGCCCCCGCGGAGCCTCCCTCGCCCCCGCCGCCCGGCTACGCCGACCTGAAGCCGATCGTCGGCACCGCCCGCCGCAGCGGCCACGGGCGGTTCGTCGAGGGCAGCAGGCCGTCCAGGAACGCGTACCGGCGCAGGGCCAGCGGATCCTGGTCCTCGACCTCCCGCACCCGGCGCCACCAGGCCCCCACCTCCGCCCAGCCGGGCGCCGAAAGGGAGCCGCCGAACTCCTGCACGGAGAGCGCCGCCGTCAGGCCCGCGAAGGCGAGACGGTCGGCGAGCGGCCAGTCCGCGAGCGTCCCGGTGACGAAGCCCGCGACGAAGACATCCCCCGCCCCGGTGGGATCGAGCGCCTCGACCGCGATGGCCGGGACCTCGGCGGTCTCGCCGGTTCTGCGGTCCACCGCGTACGCGCCCTCGGCGCCCAGCGTCACCACGGCCAGCGGCACGTGTTCGGTGAGGGCATGGGCCGCGGCGCGCGGGCAGGAGGTGCGGGTGTAGCGCATCGCCTCCTCCGCGTTGGGCAGGAACGCCTCGCAGTGCCGCAGGTCGGGCAGGGCCGCGAGGTCCCAGCGGCCGGTGTCGTCCCAGCCGACGTCGGCGAAGATCCGCGTCCCGCTCCGGGCGGCCTGCGCGATCCACGGGGCGGCGCCGGCGCCGGGGGTGAGGGAGGCGACGGCGGCGCGGGCGCGGGGCGGGCACGAGGGGGCGCCGCCGTCCGGCGCGCCGGCGTCCGGCGGCGGCTCGTGGCCGTGGCTCACCATGGTGCGCTCGCCCTCGTACGCCATGGAGACCGTCACCGGCGAGTGCCAGCCGGGCACGGTCCGTGACGGGGTGAGGTCGATGCCCTCGCCCTGTTCGAGGGCGTCCCAGCAGTACTCCCCGTAGTGGTCGTCGCCGAAGGCCGCGGCGAGCGAGGTGTGCAGACCGAGCCGGGCGAGCGCGGTCGCCATGTTCGCGACGCCGCCGGGGCTCGACCCCATGCCGCGCGCCCAGGACTCGGTCCCGCGCACCGGCGCGGAGTCGAGGCCGGTGAAGATGATGTCGAGGAAGACCGTGCCGGTGAGGTAGACGTCGCAGTCCGGATCACCGGCTCTGCGGGCCGCCTTCAGCGGGTCGATGGTGGGCTTTACGGGTACGACCATGCAGGCAACGTAACGGACGGGCGCTACCAGCGCGGCACGGCAGGGGCCTCCCACGCGGGGTCGGCCACCCGCATCGCCGCCGCGTCGTCCCGCTCCCGCATCGCCCGGAACTCCGCGTCGAGCCAGCGCGCGTGCAGGGCGGCGAGCCGCTCCCGGTCGAGCTCGACGCCGAGGCCCGGCGTGTCGGTGACGGCCACCCGGCCGCCGTCGAACCGCAGCCGTTCGGTCAGGACGTCCTCGCTCTGCCAGGGGTAGTGCGAGTCGCAGGCGTGGCGCAGGCCGGGCACGGTCGCCGCCACCTGGGTCATCGCGGCCAGGCTGATCCCCAGATGGGTGTTGGAGTGCATGGAGAGGTCCACCCCGAAGGTGCGGCAGAGCGCGGCCAGTTCACGGGTGCGCCGCAGCCCGCCCCAGTAGTGGTGGTCGCAGAGCACCACCCGGACGGCCTTCTTCGCGAAGGCCTCCGGTATCTCCTCGAAGGTCGTCACGCACATGTTGGTGGCGAGCGGCACGCGCGTGCCGGCGGCGACCTCCGCCATCGCGGGCGTGCCGAGCGCCGGGTCCTCCAAGTACTCCAGTACGTCGCCGAGTTCGGCCGCGACCTTCAGCGAGGTCGCCGTGGACCAGGCGCCGTTGGGGTCGAGCCGCAGCGGCAGGCCGGGGAACGCGTCGGCGAGGGCGCGGATCGCGGCGATCTCCTCGTCGGGCGGGAAGACGCCGCCCTTGAGCTTGAAGGAGGTGAAGCCGTACCGCTCGGTGAAGAGCCGGGCCTGGGCGACGACCCCGGCCGGGTCGAGCGCGGCGCCCCACCCGTCGTCCGGCTCGCTGGTGACGCCCGGGTGTTCGGCCCACCCGTAGGAGGCGGGGTGGTCGGCCCACTTGTAGAAGAGGTACGCGCTGTACTCCACGGTGTCGCGCACCTTGCCGCCGAGCAGCGCGTGCACGGGCAGTCCGAGCGCCTTGCCGAGCGCGTCGTGGCACGCCACCTCAAACCCGGAGACGACGGAGAGCCGCAGCTTGTCCGCGCTGCGCACGCCGCGCAGCCCGCCGCCGTCCACGGAGTCGTCGACCCGGGCGGCGTCGACGGCCAGCTCGTCCGCGAGTGTGAACAGCCCGTTCAGATCGCTGACTTCGCGCCCGACGAGCCGCGCGGCGAAGGGCCGCGCCAGGTCCAGGTATCCGGTGTCGCCGTACGTCTCCCCGATCCCCGTGACTCCACCGGCCGTGACCACCTCGATGATCAGCCGGGGCGTGTAGGGCTGGTGCACGCCCTGGGTGTTGAGGAGCGGCGGGTCGGCGACGAGGACGGGGGTGAGACGGACCTCTTCGATGACGAGACTGCCGGAGCGCTGTCCATACATGAGAACGGAGACTAGGTACGCGAACGCACGCCGTCAATGGGACAGTTCCCCGAGCCCTGCCAGGGGGCTCGGGGAACTGCGAGAGGGGCGCGGGGAACTGCGCGACCAGCCGCGGCGAGGCCGCAGCCAGAGCGCCACCCGGCCCGGCGGAGCGTTACAGCTCGGCCTCGATCAGGTCGGCGGCCCTGGACGCCCCGCCCTCCGCACGGGCCTCCGCCCGCAACGCGGCGCACCTGCGCGCGACTTCGGGGTCGGAGGTCAGCGCAAGCAGCGCGTCCCGCAGCACGCCCGCAGTCGCGGAACCCGTGTCGACACGGCGGGCGACCCCCAACTCCACGAGCCGGTCCGCGTTCATCGGCTGCTCCGCGCCCTGCGGCACGGCGATCATCGGCACCCCGTAGAAGAGGCCCTCCGAACTGCTGCCCATGCCCGCGTGGGTGACGAACGCGTCGGCCTGCTCCAGGACCGCCAACTGCGGCGCCCAGGAGCAGACTTCGATGTTCCCCGGCAGGTCGGGGCCGAGCTCCGCGGGATCCACGTGCTTGCCGATCTGCAGCACCACGTGCCAGCCCGGGAGGTTCCCGAAGGCGGCCACGCACTGGCGGTAGAACTCCGGCTGCGTGGTGTACGAGGAGCCGAGCGAGACGAAGAGGACCTTGTCCGCGCCCGCAGGCCGGGTCCAGCTCTGCTGCCGGGCGCGGTCGCCGAGGCAGGGCCCGACGAAGTCGATCCGGTCGGGGTCGACGGTGTCGGCGTGCGGTTGCATGGCCCGCGGGACGGTGGCGATGCCCCGCGGCGGCACACCGGAGAACTCCCCGACGTCCAGCGTGGTGGCCCCGCACCCGGCGAGCCACTCCTTGAACCGCGTTTCCAGGGCGTCGGCGCCCGGCAGTTGGGCGATGGCCGCGCCCACCTCCTCCTGGTAACCGCCCCAGGCCACGAAGGTGGGCGAGAGCTGGACGAGCGGCCTGCCCTGCGCCTCGGCGAGCGCACGGGCGACGTAGGCACCGATGTCGTACAGGTACAGGTCGGCGGGGTCGTCGTCGAACGCCGCGTGGAGCTGCGGAAGCACCGCCATCGCGTCGTCGAGGAAGAGCGAGCTGGCCTCGATGGGGTCCTCGGGCCAGATGTTGTCGCGGAACGGGAGCGTCGATGCGCAGGCGACCAGTTCGGCGCCGGTGGGCTCGATCAGAGCGGCGGTCGCCGGGTCGTTGGCGTAACTGACCCGGTGGCCGCGCGCCACCAGCTCACGGATGACCTCGAGGCCGGGCAGCACGTGGCTGACCATCGGGACGCCGATCATGGCGATGTGGGCACGGCGACGGGCAAGTCGACGGGATGACATGGGAGTTCCTTCGCGTACGGAAAGCTACGGATGTGGACACGACGGCCCACCGCCACGGCCCCGGGGCGTGCGACGGCACGCGGGGCGGGCGGGGGCCGATGAGTCGTGTCAGCCGTAGATCTGCGCGATGGTGTCCATGAGCGGGACGGTATCCCGCCCCCCGGCCGTCAGTCGAACGAATAAGCCTCGACCTCGGCGAGGTACCGCGCCCGCAGCGCCTCGTCCGCCGCGTCCCGGTCGAGGAACGCCGCCTCGAAGGAGTTCCGCGCGAGCGTGCGCAGCCGCTCCTGGTCGAGCCCCAGGGCCTCGCGCACGGCGTGGAAGTTGTCCTCCGCGTAGCCGCCGAAGTAGGCCGGGTCGTCGGAGTTGACCGTGCACATGAGGCCCGCGTCCAGCATCTTCGGCAGCGGGTGGTCCTCCAGCACGTCGATGGTGCGCAGCCGGACGTTCGAGAGGGGGCAGAGCGTGAGCGGGACGCGGTCGCGGACCAGGCGCTCCACGAGGTCCGGGTCCTCCATGCAGCGCAGGCCGTGGTCGATGCGCTCGACCCGCAGCACGTCGAGTGCCTCCGTGATGTACGCGGGCGGCCCCTCCTCGCCGGCGTGCGCGACGAGGCGCAGACCCCGGGCGGCGGCGGCCGCGTACACCTCCTTGAACTTGGCGGGCGGGTGGCCGACCTCGGCCGAGTCCAGGCCGATGCCGATGATCCGGTGCAGGTGCGGCTCGGCGGCCGTCAGGGTCTCCAGGGCGGAGTCGGCGGACTGGTCGCGCAGGAAGCACATGATGAGCCGCGTGGAGACGCCGTGCCGCTCCTCGCTGCGGTCCAGGGCGCGCGCGAGGCCCTCGATGACGGTGGCGATCGGGACGCCGCGCGCCGTGTGCGCCTGCGGGTCGAAGAAGATCTCCGCGTGGCGCACGCCCTGGGCGGCGGCGCGGGCGAGGTAGGCGTCCGCGAGCTCCTCGAAGTCGGCCTCGGTGCGCAGCACGGCCATCAGCCGGTAGTAGAGGTTGAGGAAGCTCTGCAGGTCGTCGAAGAGGTAGGCCTTGCGGAGCTCTTCGGTGTCGGCGTAGGGGAGTTCGACGCCGTTGCGCGCGGCGAGGGCGAAGGCCAGCTCGGGTTCGAGGGTGCCTTCGATGTGCAGGTGGAGTTCGGCCTTGGGGATCGGCATGGTGCGGTCTCGCTCAGTTCGGGGAGGGGTGGTTCAGGTGCGCTTGGGCAGGGGGACGCGCAACAGGTCGCGGGCGACGGTGAGTTCGCCGGCGAAGCCGGCGGCGCGGGCCTGCTGTTCGTAGGCGGCCGGGTCGGGGTAACGCTGGCTGAAATGCGTCAGGACGAGGTGGCGCACGCCCGCGTCGAGGGCCACCCGGGCGGCCTGACCGGCCGTCAGGTGCCCGTGGTCGGTGGCGAGTCGTTCGTCCTCGTCGAGGAAGGTCGACTCGATGACGAGCATGTCGCAGCCCTCGGCGAGCGCGTGCACGCCGTCGCAGAGCCGGGTGTCCATCACGAAGGCGAACCGCTGCCCGCGCCGCACCTCGCTGACCTCGTCGAGGGTGACGCCGCCGAGGCTGCCCTCTTTCTGCAGCCGTCCGACGTCGGGGCCCTTGATGCCGTGCGCGGCGAGCCGCTCGGGCAGCATCCGGCGCCCGTCGGGCTCGGTGACGCGGTAGCCGAAGGACTCGACCGGGTGCGAGAGCCTCATCGCGTCGAGGGTGTACGAGGCGGTGGTGGCCAGCGGCCCGTCCCCGGCCACCGGCACCTCACCGAGCCGCACGGTCTCGCGGTAGGCCGTCGCGTACCGCAGCCGGTCGAAGAAGTGCTGCCCCGACGCCGGGTAGTGGGCGGTGACGGGGTGCGGGACGCGGTCGAGGTTGATGCGCTGGATCACCCCGGCCAGGCCCAGGCTGTGGTCGCCGTGGAAGTGCGTGACGCAGATCCGGTGCAGGTCGTGGGCGGCGACCCCGGCGCGCAGCATCTGCCGCTGGGTGCCCTCGCCGGGGTCGAACATGATGCCCTGGCCGTCCCAGAGCAGCACGTAGCCGTTGTGGTTGCGGTGCCGGGTGGGGACCTGGCTGGCGGTGCCGAGCACCACCAGTTCGCGTACGGACAAGGAGTGCGGCCCCGCTATCCGGGGGGCCACTGGAGGCCGCGGCCGCCCAGGACGTGCGCGTGCGCGTGAAAGACGGTCTGGCCGGCGCCGGTGCCGGTGTTGAAGACGATGCGGTAGCTCTCCGCCCCCTCCTGGGCCGCGACCTCGCCCGCCTCGTGGAGCACGTCCGCGGCGATCCGCGGTTCGGCGGCGGCCAGCGACGCGGCGTCCGGGTGGTGCACCTTGGGGATCACCAGGACGTGGGTCGGCGCCTGCGGGTTGATGTCGCGGAAGCAGAGGGTCGTCTCGGTCTCCCGGACGACGGTCGCCGGCACGTCACCCGCGACGATCTTGCAGAACAGGCAGTCGCTTTGCGCTTCGCCCGCCATGGGCCGCCTCCTAGCTGGACGTGAGCACGATGCTCGACATGAGCACGATGGGAAAGATCAGTACCTTCGGCATGCTATCGGCCCGGGCGCGGGCGCCCTGGTCCGGGCACGGACGCCGCAGGGCCGGGCCAGGGCGCCCGGAGCAGGGTCACTCCGCCTCCGGCAGGGCCGGCGCCGTCTTCGCCGGGTTCTCCGCCAGCGCGGCGAGGGCCAGCCGGATCGCCTCGTCCAGCTGCGGGTCACGGCCCGCCGCGTGGTCGTCGGGGGTGGTGACGACCTCGACGTCGGGGTCGACGCCGTGATTCTCGACGCCCCACCCCTGCCCCTCCAGCCAGAAGGCGTACTTCGGCTGGGTCACCAGGGTCCCGTCGACCAGGTGGTAGCGGCTGTCGATGCCGACGACGCCGCCCCAGGTGCGGGTGCCCACGACGGGGCCGATGCCGAGCGCCTTGATCGCGGCGTTGACGATGTCGCCGTCGGAGCCGGAGAACTCGTTGGCGACGGCGACGACCGGGCCGCGCGGCGCGTCCATCGGGTAGCTGGAGGGGCGCGCGCCGCGGGGCGAGTCCCAGCCGACGACGCGGCGCGCCAGCTTCTCCACGACGAGCTGGGAGGTGTGGCCGCCGCGGTTCTCCCGCACGTCCACGACCAGGCCCTCGCGGGCGACCTCGACGCGCAGGTCGCGGTGGATCTGCGCCCAGCCGGGCGCCTGCATGTCGGGCACGTGGAGGTAGCCGAGCCGGCCTGCGGAGCGTGCGTGGACGTAGGCCCGCCGGTCGGCGACCCAGGCGTGGTAGCGCAGCGGCTCCTCGTCGTCGACGGGGATCACCACGGCGTGCCGCGGATCGCCGCCCCCGGACGGCGAGATGGTCAGCTCGACGGGCTTGCCCGCGGTGCCGACGAGCAGCGGTCCCGGGCCGGCGACGGTGTCGACGGGACGGCCGTCGACCTCGATGACCGCGTCGCCGGGGCGGACCGCGACGCCGGGCGCGGCCAGCGGGGAGCGCGCCGCCGGGTCGGACGTCTCCGAGGGCAGGATCCGGTCGATGCGCCACAGACCGTCGTCGCCGCGCGTCAGGTCCGCGCCGAGCAGCCCCTGGCGGTGTGCGCCGCCGTGCCCGCCCGGCACGACGTACGCGTGGGAGGTGCCGAGCTCGCCGTGCACCTCCCACAGCAGGTCGACGAGGTCGTCGTGGGTGGCGACGCGGGCGAGGACGGGGCGGTAGCGCTCCAGGACGCCGTCCCAGTCGACGCCGCCCATGTCGGGCCGCCAGAAGTTGTCCCGCATGAGGCGGCCCGTCTCCTCGTACATCTGGCGCCACTCGGCGGCCGGGTCGACCAGGTGCCGGACCCGGGAGAGGTCGACGGTGATGTTCGAGTCGCTGTCGTCGTCGCCGGAGGGGCGCCGGTCGCTCGGCACGACCTTCAGCTTTCCGTCGGTCCGCAGCAGCACCCGCTTGCCGTCGCCGGTGACCGCGAAGTGGTCGGCGTCCGTGGCGAGTTCCTCGATGCGGTGCCGGCCGAGGTCGTACCGTTCGAGCGCGGTCTTCGGGTCCGGGTCGTGCGGGGTGGCGCGGGAGGCGCCGAGGACGCCGCGCACCGGGTGGCGCAGCCAGAGCAGGCCGTCCTTGGCGGCGCGCAGGGTGCTGTAGCGGGCGGCCTCGACGGGGAAGGGCACGATGCGGTCGGCGAGGCCGTCGAAGTCGATGCGGGTGACGGGTGCGCCCTCGCTGTCGGGGGTCTCGGCGCCCGCGCCGTCCTGCGCCTCGAAGGCCCTGCCGTGCCGCTGGGGTCCGAAGGGCGAGGGGGTGGCCGCGGCCAGGGTGATCAGGTGCGGCCGTGAGCCGCCGACGAAGGCGAGGTCGAAGACGTGCTCGTCGTAGACCGGGTCGAAGGCGCGGGCGGAGAGGAACGCCAGGTGTTTGCCGTCGAGGGTGAACGCCGGCGCGTAGTCGCGAAAGCGCAGCGGGGTGGCCTCACAGACCGACAGGTCGGCGGTGTTGGCGAGCTTGAGCTGGCGCAGCGGATCCGGTCCCGGGTGCGACCAGGCGAGCCACGCGGAGTCGGGCGAGAAGACGAGCCCGGAGGCGTCGCCGTCCTCGCTGCGGTCGACCTCGCGGACCTCGCCGGTCTCCCGCTCGACGAGCAGCACCCGGCCGTCGTGCGAGGCGACGGCGGCGCGGGAGCCGTCGGGCGCCATGGCCAGCGAGAGGACCCGGCCGAGCTGTCCCGCGGCGAGCCTGCGGGGCGTGGCGCCGGGCGCGGCCCCGGTGGCCGGCGCGAACTCCAGCGCCTCGTCGCCCTCGGCGTCCGTCACCCACACGACGTGTTCCTCGCCCTGCACGCGGAAGGTGCGGGGCAGCCGGGCGCGCACGCCGGGCTCGGCGGCGAGCGCGCGGGCGGGTCCCTCGCGGTGCGTCACCCAGTGCACGGAGCCGCGCACGGAGACGGCGCTGCCGCGTCCGGTGTGGTCGGGCGCGGCGGCGCCGAACGAGCGGGCGGCGGAGATCCGGTGCGGCTGCAGGTCGGTGCGCTGTCCGCCGAGCCGGATGTCCAGCGGGCGCGGCTCGGCCTCCACCAGGTCGTCCAGGAGCCAGAGTCGGCCGGCGGACGCGTACACGACGCGGGTGCCGTCGGTGGCCGCGTGGCGCGCGTAGAACCCGTCGACGCCGCTGTGCCTGCGCAGGTCCGAGCCGTCGGGCAGCGAGGAGTAGACCGCGCCGACGCCCTCGTGGTCGCAGAGGAAGGCGATGCGCCCGCCGACCCAGAGCGGGTACTCGATGTTCCCGTCGACCTCTTCGTGGACGCGTACGAAGGGGGTGTCGCCGTCGTCCCCCTCGTCGCCGGGCCGCCGGATCCACAGTTTGCCCGCGGTGCCGCCCCGGTACCGCTTCCACCAGGCGGCCTCGCGCCCCATCGGCGCGGAGAGCAGCAGGACCTGCCCGTCGGGGCCGTGCGCCACGTCGCCGACGATGCCATACGGCAGGGTGGCCGCGGGTCCGCCGTCGAGCGGGACGGCCCGCGCCCAGGTGCGGCGCAGCGAGGCCTGGCCGGCCGAACTGACCGCGAGGACCCGCCCGTCGGGGGTCCAGCCGCGCACGGCGGTCTTCCCGCTCCCCCAGTACGTCAGCCGCTCGGACCGGCCGCCGTCCAGGGGCGCGATGTGCACCTCGGGGGCTCCGTCGCGGGTGGAGGTCCAGGCGACGGTCGTGCCGTCCGGGGAGAACCGGGGGTGGTTCACGGGCATGTTGTCGGCGCTGACCCGCCAGGCGCGGCCCCCGTCCAGGGGTGCGACCCAGACGTCGTCCTCGGCCGTGAAGGCGGCCAACTCGCCGTGGATGTGCGGGAATCGGAGATACGCGGTGGTGTGCGCTGCCTCTGTCACACCGGCCAGCCTAGGCAGCCTCGGCCTGCGCCGACAGCGGTTTCGATCACTTGCCCGACACCGCGCCCGGTGTCGCGCCCGGTGCCGCCCGCCGCCGCCACCGGCTCATTTGCCGGGCGTGCAGGGGCAGGTGGGCTTGGGCGGCGGGTCCGCGGTGACGGTCACGGTGACGGTGGTGGTGGGCGCGGGCCGGGGCTGCTCGTGGGAGGGCGGCGGGCGGTGAGTGAGGGTCGGCCGGGGCGGGGCCGGCCTGGGCTGGGACGGCTCGGTCCCGCCGCCCCCGCCGTTGTCGCCGTCGCCCTCGGCGCAGTTGCCCAGCACGCCGACGCGGAACCACTGCTTGCCGTCGATCCAGGCCCTGAGGTCGCCGCGGACGCAGTCGCCGTCGACGAGCGAGCGCACCTTGCCCTTGAGGGTGATCTTCTTGCCGTTGTCGGTCTCGCCCTGGCAGTCGACACGGATCGCGGTGCCGCGGGCGGACTTCTGGTTCCCCGGCGTCACCTTGCCGTCGAACCGGCCGGTGCAGCTGAGCCAGGCCACGTCGGCGTGTTGCCGCTCCAGCGCTCTGGTGGCCACCTGGTCGGTGGTGAACGCGACCGCCGAGGTGTTCATCCCGGCGTCGACCGGATCGCACGCGGTCATGCCGAGCGCGGCGGCGGTCGCCAGAGCGGCCGCGATCCCCAGCCGCCGCACGCGGACCGGCCGTGACGGTGAGCGGTACGCCGATCGGTGTCGTATGCGCCTCAATGCCCCCATGTGCGGCAGGGTGCCACCGCGGGCGGCGGGGCGGTAGACCGGTTTGCGTCCGATGCGCCCAGTGGCTTTCGGCGGGAACGATTCCTCAGGAACGCAGCAGCTGCCACTCCTGGAGCTCCACCAAGTTCCCCTCGGGGTCCTTGAGATGGGCCACCCGCATGCGTTCGGTCATCGGGGCCGGGCCGTGCGCGAGGACGCCCCCGTGTTCGACGATCCGCGCGCAGTACGCGTCCAGGTCGTCGACCCGCAGCACCACCAGCGAGCGGTGCCCGGACGCCTGCTCGGCCAGCTCGCCGAGGAGTCCGGCCATCATCGAGCGGTCCTGCAGCGCGATGCCCGCGGCGCCCACGGCCGGGCTGAACTTCTCGTACGGGCCCTCCTCGGCGCCCGACTGGGGCTTGAGGCCGAGGACATGGGCGTAGAAGCGGTAACAGGCGGGGAAGTCCGTGACGAGCAGCCGGACCTGGGCGAGTTCCAACGTGGCCTCCCATGTGGCCGTCAGCCTTCAAAGGGGTGGGGTCAGGACCAGCGGCCCGTCCGCCCGAGCAGCAGCGCGGTCGCCGCCGTCCCCGCCGTCGACGTGCGCAGCACGCTGCGTCCCAGACGGTACGGCTTCGCGCCCGCGTCCGAGAAGGCCGCCAACTCGTCCGGCGATACGCCCCCTTCGGGGCCGACGACCAGCACGATGTGTCCGGCGGCGGGAAGTTGGGCGGTGGCCAGCGGCTCGCTGCCCTCCTCGTGCAGGACGGCCGCGAAGTCGGCGTCCGCGAGGAGGGCCGCGACCTGCTTGGTCGAGGCGGCGTCGGCCACCTCGGGGAAGCGGACGCGGCGCGACTGCTTGCCCGCCTCGCGCGCGGTGGCCCGCCACTTGGCGAGGGCCTTGAGGCCGCGGTCGCCCTTCCACTGCGTGATGCAGCGCGCGGCGGTCCACGGGACGACGGCGTCGACGCCGGTCTCCGTCATGGTCTCCACGGCCAGTTCGCCCCGGTCGCCCTTGGGCAGGGCCTGCACGACGGTGATGCGCGGCGACTCCTCGGGCTCCTCCGACACGGCGTCCATGGACAGCACGAGGCGGTCCTTGCCCTCCGTGCCGAGGACCTCGCACCGGGCCCACCGCCCGGCCCCGTCGGTCAGGACGACGTCCTCACCGGCGCGCAGCCGCTTCACGGAGACGGCGTGCCGCCCCTCGGGCCCGTCCAGTACGTACCGTCCGTCGCCGCCCGCGGTGACGTCCTCGACGACGAAGACGGGCGCGGTCACACCGCACCGCCCGGCGTGCCCGGAGTGCCCGGGGTTCCCGGCAGGCCCGGAGCGCCGCCCGCCGACGCGGCCCTGGCCTCGGCCAGTTCGGCGGCGAGCACCTCCACGAGCTGTCCGGCGGGCAGCTCCCTGGCGAGCCGGTGGCCCTGCCCGGCCCAGAGCGCCATGGCCTGGGCGTCCCCGGCCTTCGCCGCGGCCTTGCGCAGACCGCTGGTGAGGTGGTGGACCTGCGGGTAGGCGGCGGGGGCGTACGGGCCGTGCTCGCGCATGAACCGGTTGACCAGGCCGCGGGCGGGCCGGCCGGAGAAGGCGCGGGTCAGCTCCGTGCGGACGAACAAGGGGTTGGTCAGGGCCTGCTTGTGCAGCGGGTTGGCGCCCGACTCGGGGGTGACCAGGAAGGCGGTGCCGAGCTGTGCCGCGTCCGCGCCCGCCGCGAGCACCGCGGCGATCTGCGCGCCGCGCATCAGGCCGCCCGCCGCGACGATGGGGATCTGCACGGTCTCGCGGACCTGGGTGATGAGGGAGAGCAGCCCGATCCCGGCGCCGTCGGTCTCGGGGTTGTCCCGGTGCGTCCCCTGGTGCCCGCCCGCCTCGATGCCCTGCACACAGACGGCGTCGGCGCCGGCCCACTGGGCGGTCTGGGCCTCCTCGGCCGTGGTGACGGTGACGACGGTCTGGGTGCCGACCCGGGCGAAGGCGTCGAGGACGTCGCGGGTGGGACAGCCGAAGGTGAAGGAGACCAGCGGCACCGGGTCGTCGAGCAGGATCGCGAGCTTGGCGTCGTAGCCGTCGTCGCGTCCGCTGTCGGGGTCGCCGAGTTCCGTCTCGTACCAGGTCGCCTCGCCGGCGAGCTGGCTGCGGTAGACCTCGACGGCGGCGGCGTCCGCGGTGTCGGGCTGCGGCATGAACAGGTTGACGCCGAAGGGCCGCGAGGTGAGCCCCCGCACCTGTTTGATCTCCTGGTACATCCCGTCGGCGGTCTTGTACCCGGCGGCGAGGAACCCGAGCCCACCGGCCTCGGCGACGGCGGCGGCCAGCTGCGGCCCACTGGCGCCGCCCGCCATGGGCGCCTGCACGATCGGGTGGCGGCAGAGATCGGTAGGTGCGGAGCTCATGCACGCATCGTGCCACGCGTCTTGACCCGCACCGAATCGCGTACCCCGCGCCGGGCGTGCGTCTGGCGTGCGCCGCCTCGTCTGCCCTCTGGCCCCCGCCCGGCGGGTGCGGGCCGTGCTGGGTTGCTCGCGCAGTTCCCCGCGCCCCTTCAGGGCCCGCTACGCGGCCCCCAGGGGCGCGCCGGCCCGTCTGCCCCCTACACCCCGCTGGCGGGTGCGGGCCGCCTGGGGTTGCTCGCGCAGTTCCCCGCGCCCCTGAACGGGCCGCTGCGCGGCCCGCCAGGGGGGGCGCGGGCGGTGCTTTTAGGGGCGCGGGGAACTGCGCGACCAGCCCCCACCACCCGCGGACGAGACGACAGACAAAGCCCCCGGCACGGAGGAACCGTCGCCGGGGGCCGAAGTCACCGCTCCAGGCGCTACCGCCCGTTGAACGCATCCTTGAGCCGCGAGAACAACCCCTGCTGCCCCGGCTGGAACTGCCCCGTGGGCCGTTCCTCGCCCCGCAGCTGCGCCAGCTCCCGCAGCACCCGCTCCTGCTCGGCATCGAGCTTCGTGGGCGTGAGGACCTCGACGTGCACGATGAGGTCACCGCGGCCGCCGCCGCGCAGATGCGTGATGCCGCGGCCGTGCAGCGGGACCGACTGGCCGGACTGCGTGCCCGGCCGGATGTCGATCTCCTCCATGCCGTCGAGCGTCTTCAACGGCACCTTCGTGCCGAGCGCCGCCGCCGTCATCGGGATGGTCACCGTGCAGTGCAGATCGTCGCCGCGCCGCTGGAAGACCTCGTGCGGCAGCTCGTGGATCTCCACGTACAGGTCGCCCGCGGGGCCGCCGCCGGGGCCGACCTCGCCCTCGCCCGCGAGCTGGATCCGGGTGCCGTTGTCGACACCGGCCGGGATCTTCACGGTGAGCGTCCGCCGCGACCGGATGCGGCCGTCGCCGGCGCACTCGGGGCACGGGGTGGGCACGACCGTGCCGAACCCCTGGCACTGCGGGCAGGGCCGCGAGGTCATGACCTGGCCGAGGAAGGACCGCGTGACCTGCGACACCTCACCGCGACCGCGGCACATGTCACACGTCTGGGCGGACGTCCCCGGCGCGGCGCCTTCACCGCTGCAGGTCGTACAGACGACCGCCGTGTCGACCTGGATGTCCTTGGTGGTGCCGAAGGCCGCCTCGTCGAGGTCGATCTCCAGGCGGATCATGGCGTCCTGGCCGCGGCGCGTGCGCGAGCGGGGCCCGCGCTGCGACGCCGTACCGAAGAACGCGTCCATGATGTCGGAGAAGTTGCCGAAGCCACCGGCGCCGAAGCCGCCCGCGCCTCCGCCGCCGCCCGCCTGGGACAGCGGATCCCCGCCGAGGTCGTAGACCTGCTTCTTCTGCGGGTCCGACAACACCTCGTACGCGGCGTTGATCTCCTTGAAGCGCTCCTGAGTCTTCGGGTCCGGATTCACGTCCGGGTGAAGCTCACGCGCCAGCCTGCGGAAGGCCTTCTTGATTTCGTCCTGGGAAGCGTCGCGGCGCACGCCGAGTACGGCGTAGTAGTCCGTGGCCACTTACGACTCCGCCAGGATCTGTCCGACGTAACGTGCCACTGCGCGTACTGCTCCCATCGTTCCCGGATAGTCCATGCGGGTCGGTCCGACCACGCCGAGTTTGGCGACTGCCTCGCTCCCCGAACCGTAGCCGACCGAGACCACGGACGTGGAGCTGAGTCCCTCATGGGCGTTCTCGTGACCGATCCGTACGGCCATACCCGAATCCTGTACCTCACCAAGCAACTTGAGGAGCACGACCTGCTCCTCCAGTGCCTCCAGCACGGGCCGGATGGTGAGGGGAAAGTCATGTCCGAAGCGGGTGAGATTGGCGGTGCCGCCGATCATCAACCGCTCCTCTGTCTCCTCCACGAGCGTCTCGAGGAGGGTGGCGAGGACCGTCGACACGGTGCCGCGGTCCTCGGTCTCGAAGGCCTCGGGCAGATCCTGCACGAGCTGCGGCACATCCGTGAAGCGGCGGCCCGCCACCCGGCTGTTGAGCCGCGCCCGCAGATCCGCGAGCGCACTCTCGCCGAACGGCGCCGGGCAGTCGATCATCCGCTGCTCGACCCGGCCGGTGTCCGTGATCAGTACGAGCATCAGCCGCGCGGGAGCCAGCGAGAGCAACTCCACGTGCCGCACCGTGGACCGCGTGAGCGAGGGGTACTGCACGACGGCGACCTGCCGCGTCAACTGCGCGAGCAGCCGCACCGTGCGCCCCACCACGTCGTCGAGGTCGACGGCGCCGTCCAGGAAGTTCTGGATGGCCCGGCGCTCGGGCGCGGTCATCGGCTTCACACCGGCGAGCCTGTCGACGAACAGGCGGTAGCCCTTGTCCGTCGGGATGCGCCCGGCGCTGGTGTGCGGCTGGGCGATGAACCCCTCCTCCTCCAGCGCGGCCATGTCGTTGCGGACGGTGGCCGGGGAGACCCCCAGACGGTGCCGCTCGGTGAGCGCCTTGGAGCCGACGGGCTCCTCCGTCCCGACATAGTCATGGACGATGGCGCGCAGCACTTCGAGCCTGCGTTCATTGAGCATCGCGCACACCTCCAGCTGTCTGCGTCGTCCACGGTCCGCGACGGGCCCCGGTGTCCCCCGAGCCCCCGCCTGGCACTCCCCGCGGGTGAGTGCCAGTCTTCCAAAGGGTCAGTGTACGGGCGTGGGGTACGGCCCCGGCAAGGGCGGCCCCCCGGTGTCCTGCCGGAGACGGCCGGTGCGGATAGCGTCACCGTATGGACGTGAGGCCGGCATGGGAAGCGGCGGGCTGGGAACGGCTGGCGCCGCGGGTGGGGCGGCGGCGGCTGCCCGTCTGGGACTGCACGGCGGGGCTGGTCGTCGGCGACGACGCGGCGCTCATGATCGAGGCGGGGTCGAGCCTGGCCGAGGGCGCGGCCCTGCGCACCGCTGCCCGCCGCGTCCTCGGCGGCGCCCGCCGGGTGACCCATCTCGCACTCACCCACCCGCACTTCGACCACGTGCTCGGGGCGGCGGCCTTCGCGGGGGTGCGGGTGTACGGGGCGGTGGGCGTCGAGACGGTCCTCACCGAGCGGCGCGACGAGCTGCGCGCGGACGCGGTGCGGCACGGTCTCGACGCGGGGGCGGCGGCCGAGGCGGCCGACCTCCTGGTCCGCCCGCACCATCTGGTGTGCGGGGAGTGGACGCTCGACCTGGGCGGCGTCCAGGTGCTGCTCGCGAACGTCGGCCCCGGGCACACCGCGCACGATCTGGCGGTCCTGGTGCCGGGCACCGACGGCGGGCGGGAGGTGGTCTTCTGCGGAGACCTCGTCGAGGAGTCGGGCGAACCGCAGGCGGGTCCGGACGCGGCGCCGCGGCACTGGTCGGCGGCGCTGGACCGGCTCCTCGACCTCGGCGGCGAGGACGCGGTGTACGTGCCGGGGCACGGTGCCGCGGTGAATGCGGCCTTTGTCCGCGCGCAGCGCGACACGCTGGCGGAGCGCTTCGGCGTGTCGTGACCCGGTCGGCCGCGACTCTTCCTATCGTCGGCAGAATGCGCCAGTACTCCGCCGATCTCACGCCCCCCTGGAAGAAGCCGAAGCCCGTACCGGAGGTGGCGGCGGACGCCGGCCTCGTGGTCGAGGAGCTGACCACCGGTTTCTGCGGGGCGGTGATCCGGTGCGAGAAGACGGCGCAGGGGCCGACGGTGACGCTGGAGGACCGCTTCGGCAAGCACCGCGTCTTTCCCATGGAGCCGCGGGGGTTCCTCCTGGACGGCCGCCCTGTGACGCTGGTCCGCCCCGCGGCGGGTTCACCTTCCTCGCCCTCGCCCCGGCCCTCCCGTACGGCCTCCGGGTCGGTGGCCGTGCCCGGGGCGCGGGCCCGGGTCGCCCGGGCGGGGCGCATCTACGTGGAGGGGCGGCACGACGCGGAGCTGGTGGAACGGGTCTGGGGCGACGACCTGCGCATCGAGGGCGTGGTCGTGGAGTACCTGGAGGGCATCGACGACCTGCCCGCGATCGTCGCGGAGTTCGCACCGGGTCCGGACGCGCGCCTCGGCGTCCTCGTGGACCACCTGGTCCCCGGCTCCAAGGAGTCCCGCATCGCGGCGGAGGTCACGAGCGCGCACGCGTTGGTGGTGGGCCACCCCTACATCGACGTCTGGGAGGCGGTGAAGCCGGCGTCGGTCGGCATCGCGGAGTGGCCCAGGGTCCCGCGGGGCCAGGACTGGAAGACCGGCGTGTGCCGGGCGCTCGGCTGGCCGGAGAACACGGGGGCGGCGTGGCAGCGGATCCTGGGCTCGGTGCGCAGCTACAAGGACCTGGAGCCGGCACTCCTGGGCCGCGTGGAGGAACTGATCGACTTCGTGACGCTGGCGTAGGGGGTTGGCGGGGGTGCCCTGGGCGGGTGTCGCCTTGGGTTCGTTTGTGGGTGCGGGCCACGGGGGCGTGGGCGTCTGCGCCTTGGGTTTGTTTTTGGGTGCGGGGCCGCGGGAGCGTGGGCGTCTGCGCCTTGGGTTTGTTTTTGGGTGCGGGGCCGCGGGGGTATGTGCGTACTCGCCATCCACTGTTCGCCACGCCTCGCGAACAACATTGCTACAGCGTGCTCGGTGCTCCGTGCGCACATACCCCCACGTCCCCTCCCGTCTCGTACGCGGGTGCGGCCCGGTGGGGCGACACCGCGGGGCGTGAACGCTTCCAGCCCCGGGCAACCGCACGACGCCCGCCCTACCCCAGCAGTACGAGGCGGGGACACAACCCACCCACCCGCCTCCACCCCACGTCAGCAGTACGCCGCGAGGTGAAGCCCCACCCACCCGGTGCCTCACTCCAGCCGAACCCTGCGACGCGAAAACCGTCCCACCCGGCCCCCACTCCAGCCGGACGGCGCGGTGACTCCCACCCAGCCCTCATGCCAACCGAACCCCCCGACGCGAAAACCCACCCCCCCCGGCCCCCACTCCAACCGGACGTCGCGGTGAATCCACCCACCACGGCCCACTCCAACCGGACGTCGCGAAGTGACCCCACCCACCCGAGCCCCACTCCAGCCAGACATCGCGACGCGAAAACCCACCCACCCGGTGCCCCCACCCCAACCGGACGTCGCGGCGAAAGCCCACCCACCCGGGCCTACTCCAGCCGAGCGGCACGAGGTGACCCCACCCACCCCAACCGAACCCCGCGACCCGAAAACCCACCCACCCAGCCCCCACTCCAGCCGCACAGCGCGAGGTGGGTTCACCCACCCGCCCCTACTCCAACCATGCGGCGCGGGGTAAACGGGTGGGTGGGTGGGGAACATCCGCCGCGGAGCGGCGGGGCTGTTTGTGCCGTCAGAGGGGGGTCGGGGGAGCCCACCCCCGCCTGGGCCCGGCGCGGAGCGGCGGGGGCCCCACCCGCCCCGGCGCCGGGCGCCGGATCGAGGGTGCGGGAGGCCCAGGGGCCAGGGTCAGTCCACCAGGTCCCGTACCACCGCATCCGCCAGCAGGCGGCCCCGCAGGGTGAGGACCGCGCGGCCCTCCGCGTACGGGGTGCGTTCCAGGAGGCCCTCCTCCAGCGCCCGGCGCGAGGCCGAGAGCCCCTCCTCCCTGAGGAGCGACAGCGGGCAGCCGTCGCGCAGCCTGAGCTCGAGGAGGATGCGTTCCACTCGTCGGTCCTCCGCGGAGAGGAGTTCTCGCCCGGCTCCGGGCGACCCACCCCCCGCCAGCGCCCCCGCGTACGCCCCGGGATGCTTGACGTTCCACCACCGCACGCCCCCCACGTGGCTGTGCGCCCCCGGCCCGGCCCCCCACCAGTCCGCACCCCGCCAGTACAGCTCGTTGTGCAGGCAGCGGCCCGCCTCGGACGTGGCCCAGTTGGACACCTCGTACCAGGAGAAGCCCGCGCCCCCGAGCACCTCGTCGGCGATCAGGTACCGGTCCGCGTGCACGTCGTCGTCGGTCATCGGCACCTCCCCGCGCCGGATCCGCCGCGCCAGCTGCGTGCCCTCCTCCACGATCAGCGCGTAGGCGCTCACGTGGTCCGGGCCCGCGCCGATCGCCGCGTCGAGCGAGGCGCGCCAGTCGTCGTCGGTCTCCCCCGGCGTGCCGTAGATCAGGTCGAGGTTCACGTGCTCGAAGCCCGCCGCCCGCGCCTCGGCCACGCACGCCTCGGGCCGCCCCGGCGTGTGCGTGCGGTCGAGGATCTTCAGGACGTGCTGCTTCGCGCTCTGCATGCCGAAGGAGATCCGGTTGAAGCCGCCCTCCCGCAGCTCCGCCAGGTACGCCGCGTCGACCGACTCGGGGTTCGCCTCCGTGGTGATCTCCGCGTCGTCCGCGAGCCCGAACTCGTCCCGTACGGCACCCAGCATCCGTACGAGATCGCCCGCGGCGAGCAGCGTCGGCGTACCGCCCCCGACGAAGACGGTGCGGACCGGCCGCGGGTCGTCGCCGAGGACCTTGCGGGCGAGCCGCACCTCGTCGGTCAGGGTGTCCGCGTAGTTGTCGCGGGAGGCGAGCACTCCGCCGGAGCCGCGCAGCTCGGTCGCGGTGTAGGTGTTGAAGTCGCAGTAGCCGCAGCGCGTGGCGCAGTACGGGACGTGCAGGTAGAAGCCGAGGGGGCGGGAGGCCGCGCCGGCCAGGGCGGACGCGGGGAGCGACCCGTCCTCGGGCATGGGCTCGCCGTCGGGCAGTGCGGAAGGCATACCTTCGATTGTCCCGCACGGCGGGCGGCCGCCGTTCCGCTCACCCCGCCCGCAGCACCAGCAGCGCCAGGTCGTCGTCCGGCGGCCGGTCGGAGAACTCGTGCACGAGCCGCCGGATCCGCTCCGCCACCAGCACCGCGTCGAGCCCCGCGCAGCCGGCCAGCGCCTGTGCCAGGCCGTTGTCGTCGTCGAACAGGAGCCCTCCCGAGCGCCGCTCGGTCACCCCGTCCGTGACGCACAGGAGCGTCTCGCCGGCCCGCAGCTCGAAGGTCCCGCTCGTGTACGTCTCGTCGTCGAGCACCCCGAGCAGCATCTGCGGGGTGGCCGCCTCCCGCACCTCGCCGTCGGGCGACATGAGCAGCGGCAACGGATGCCCGGCGCACGCGATGGTGCAGCGCACGCCCCCTTCGTACGGAACGAGCTCCCCGTACAGGAGCGAGAGGAAGCGCGAGGTGGGCCCGTCCGGGGAGACGCCCTGGCCGCCCGCCACCGCGACGACCGCCGCCGCCGCGTCCGCCGCCTCCGTCGCGTCGTCCAGGAGCAGCTGGTTGAGCCGGTCCATGACCTCCGCGACCTGGTAGCCCTCGCGGGCGAGCAGCCGCAGCCAGGGGCGGGCGAGGCCGATGACGACGGCCGCCTCGGGGCCCTTGCCCTGCACGTCGCCGAGGGCGAAGCACCAGCGGCCCTCGCCCGCCTGGAACACGTCGTAGAAGTCGCCGCCGGGGCCGCCCTTGTCGCGCGGTTCGTAGACCACGCCGCTCTCCACGCCGGGGATCTCCGCGACCTTGCTGGGCAGCAGCCCGCGTTGCAGCACCTGGCTGATGTTGGCCTGGCGCTGGTAGCGGCGCGCGGTGCTGATGGCGAGCGCCACGCGGCGGGCGAAGTCCTCGATGAGGCCGGTGACCTCGTCGGCGAACCGGACGAGCCCCGCCCGGCCGATCACGAGCGTGCCCAGCGCGCGGCCGCCCGCGACCAGGCGGTAGGCCAGCGCCGCGCCCGCGGTCCCGCCGGGCAGGACCTCGCCGGGCCAGGGCACGGGGAAGGCGCTGGAGCCCGCCGCCTCGGGCAGCCGGGGCGGCTCCTTCTCCAGGACGCGGCGCAGCTCCTCCATGCGGTGTTCGCTGCTGTGCCAGACGCGGGCGAGCCGCGCCCCGGACGCCCCGGTCGCCGCATGCCCCGCGCCTTCCGACGCGTCCTCCAGCCACACCGCGCACCAGTCCGCGAGCCGCGGCACGAGCAGCTGTCCGGCGAGGGCGGCCACCAGGTTCTCGTCGAACTGGCCGGCCAGCAGGTCGGACGCCTCGGCGAGGAAGGTGAGCGCGCCGCGGTTGACCCACTCCGTGTCGTGCGGGGCGTGCTTGGGCAGCGGCGCGAGGATCTCGGCGGCGCGCAGTCCGCGCTGCAGCGCCTGCTCGCTCGCGTACGACTCGATCTCGTGGACGGCCTCGACGCCGTCGAGGGGCAGCCGGGCCCAGACGGTCTTGGTGCCCGCGCGGTAGGTGATGCCCCAGGACTCGGAGAGCGTCGCGACGAGTTGCAGACCGCGCCCGTACTCGGGGGTGCCGGGCGGCTGGGGGCGCTGCTCGCTGCGCACGGCGCGGGAGGGGTGGTGGTCGGAGACCTCGATGACGAGGGTCTCCGTGCTCTCGCCCGGCACCGCGTCGTCGAGACGGCAGAGCAGTTCGACGGCGGTGCCCGCGTGCACGACGGCGTTCGTCACCAACTCGCTGACCAGCAGCACCGAGTCGTCGGCGAGGCGGTCGGTGAAACCCCTGGCGGCGGGCAGGCCGAGCTCGGTCCAGTCGGCGAGCGCCGCTCGTACGAACTTGCGTGCGGCGGCCGGCGCGAGAGGGTTCCCGGGCAGCGACGTACGCACCACCATCGGCGGTCCGGCACGACCCGGCGCCAGGGCGGAGGAACGATATTCGGTCTCCCGTTGCATCGGAATGGACCCCACGGTTCGGCTCCTGAGCAGTTCGGGCGATTACGCCTCAGGCAACACCGACAGGGTGACAGACTGACCATGCCCATAAGCACCGAGTCACTGAAGTGGGCCGTTATGAGTGAGAACAGTGCTATGCCTGCGCTGAGGGAAGACCGCGTCACGGTCCCCGCGCAGAGCGTCGGATCCGGTCCGGATTCAGCCATGTGTCAGCTGCGCCCGCTTCTCGCCGCCATGCGCGCCGCGCGGGACGGGGACTTCACCAAGGTCGACCCGGTCGGCGACGGCATCACCGCCGAGCTGTACGCGACCTTCAACGAGATGCTCGACCGTTCGCTGCACTTCGACGGCGAACTCGTGCGCGTGCGGCGGGAGATCATACGCCACGGCCGGCTCGACGAGCGGTTCGCCGCGAGCCCGGGCCAGGGCCGGTGGGCGGCGCGCGTGTCGGAGGTCAACACCCTGCTCGACGCGCTGGTCGCCCCGGCGGCGAACGCGACGCGCGTACTGAACGCGGTGGCGGGCGGCGACCTCACCCAGCGCGTCGACCTGCACGACGGCACCCGGGAGCTGCGGGGCGATCTGCGCCGCTTGGGCCGCGCCGTCAACACGATGGTCGATCAGCTGTCCCTCTTCACGGGGGAAGTCACCCGGGTCGCCCGCGAGGTCGGCACGGAGGGGCGGCTCGGCGGGCGGGCCAAGGTGCGCGGGCTCTCCGGCAGTTGGCGGGACGTCACCGAGGCCGTCAACACGATGGCGTCCCGGCTCACCGCCCAGGTGCGCGACATCGCCCTGGTCACCACGGCGGTGGCGCAGGGCGACCTGACCCGTACGGTCACCGTCGAGGCCACCGGCGAGCTCCTCGAACTGAAGCTGACCGTCAACACCATGGTGGAGCAGCTCTCCGCGTTCGCCGCGGAGGTGACCCGGGTGGCCCGCGAGGTGGGTACGGAGGGGCAGCTGGGCGGCCGCGCGCAGGCGCGCGGGGTGTCGGGCGTGTGGAAGGACCTCACCGACAACGTCAACTTCATGGCGTCGAACCTCACCTCGCAGGTCCGCAACATCGCCCAGGTGACGACCGCCGTGGCCAACGGCGACCTGAGCCAGAAGATCACCGTCGACGCCCGGGGGGAGATCCTGGAGCTGAAGTCGACGGTGAACACGATGGTGGACCAGCTGTCCGCCTTCGCCGACGAGGTCACCCGCGTGGCGCGCGAGGTCGGCACCGAGGGGAATCTCGGCGGCCGCGCGCAGGTGCGGGGCGTGTCCGGGGTCTGGAAGGACCTCACGGACAACGTCAACTTCATGGCGGACAACCTCACCTCGCAGGTGCGGAACATCGCGCTCGTCTCGACGGCCGTCGCCCAGGGCGACCTCGGCAAGAAGATCACGGTCGAGGCGAAGGGCGAGATCCTGGAGCTGAAGTCGACGATCAACACGATGGTCGACCAGCTGTCCGCCTTCGCCGACGAGGTCACCCGCGTGGCCCGCGAGGTCGGCACCGAGGGCAACCTCGGCGGCCAGGCCCAGGTCCGCGGGGTCTCGGGCGTGTGGAAGGACCTCACCGACAACGTCAACTTCATGGCGTCGAACCTGACCTCTCAGGTCCGCAACATCGCCCAGGTCACCACGGCCGTCGCCAACGGCGACCTGTCCAAGATGATCACGGTCACCGCGCGCGGCGAGATCCTGGAGCTGAAGGACACCGTCAACACGATGGTGGAGCAGCTGCGCGCCTTCGCCGACGAGGTCACCCGGGTGGCCCGCGAGGTCGGCACGGACGGCCGGCTCGGCGGCCGCGCGCAGGTCCTCGGCGTATCGGGCGTGTGGAAGGACCTCACCGACAACGTCAACTACATGGCGGACAACCTCACCGGCCAGGTCCGCAACATCGCGCAGGTCGCGACCGCGGTGGCGCAGGGCGACCTGTCCAAGAAGATCGACGTGGACGCGCGCGGCGAGATCCTGGAGCTGAAGACCACCATCAACACCATGGTGGACACGCTCTCCTCGTTCTCCTCCGAGGTCACCCGGGTGGCGCGCGAGGTCGGCTCGGAGGGCCAGCTGGGCGGCCAGGCCCGGGTCGAGGGCGTGTACGGCACCTGGAAGCGCCTGACGACGAACGTGAACGAGCTCGCGCTGAACCTCACCACCCAGGTCCGCGCCATCGCCGAGGTCGCCTCCGCGGTGGCCCAGGGCGACATGACGCGCGCCATCACCGTCGAGACGCGCGGCGAGGTCACCGACCTCAAGGACAACATCAACCTCATGGTCTCCAACCTCCGCGAGACCACCCGCGCCAAGGACTGGCTGGAGTCCAACCTCGCCCGCCTGGCCGGTCTGATGCAGGGCCACCGCGACCTGATGGAGGTCGCCGACCTGATCCTGCGCGAGCTGACCCCGCTGGTGAACGCGCAGTACGGCGCCTTCTTCCTCGCCGACCCGGACACCGCGGAGACCCCGGCGCCCACCCAGGTCACCGCCAAGGGCCTCGCGTTCATCGCCGGGTACGGCGCGGCGCAGGGCTCGGTCGTCGACACCGGCGGGATGCCCGCGCAGGGGCTGGTGCGCCAGGCGGCGCTGGAGAAGAAGCGGATCCTCGTCGAGGAGGTGCCGCCCGAGTACATCAAGATCCATTCGGGGCTCGGGGACGCGGCGCCCGCCACGGTCGTCATCATCCCGATCCTCTTCGAGGACAAGCTGCTCGGCGTCATCGAGTTGGCGACGTTCTCCCGCTTCTCCGACGTCCACCTGGCCTTCTTCGACCAGTTCGTGAACACCATCGGCGTCGCGATCAACACCATCATCGCCAACTCCCGTACGGAGTCGCTGCTCGGCGAGTCGCAGCGGCTCGCCATCCAGCTCCAGGAGCGCTCGGACGAACTGCAGCGCCAGCAGGCGGAGTTGCGCCGCTCCAACGCCGAACTGGAGGAGAAGGCCGCGCTGCTCGCCACCAGCTCCCAGTACAAGTCGGAGTTCCTGGCGAACATGTCGCACGAGCTGCGCACCCCGCTCAACTCCCTGCTCATCCTGGCCCGGCTGCTCTCCGACAACCCCGACAACCACCTCTCCGACCAGGAGGTGCAGTTCGCGACGACCATCCACCGCTCGGGCTCGGACCTGCTGCAGCTCATCAACGACATCCTGGACCTGTCGAAGATCGAGGCGGGCCGGATGGACGTACGGCCCAAGAAGCTCCCGCTCATCAAGGTCCTCGACTACGTCCACGCGACGTTCCGCCCGCTCACCCTCGACCGCGGCCTCGCCTTCGACGTGTCGGTGGGCGAGGACGTGCCGCGCGAGATGTTCTCCGACGAGCAGCGCCTGCAGCAGATCCTGCGCAACCTCCTGTCCAACGCGGTGAAGTTCACCTCGGCCGGCAGCGTCGAGCTACGGGTCAGCCGGGTCAAGGAGAGCGCCGGCGACCGGATGCTGCACGACAACGACGACCTGCTCTGCTTCGCGGTCAGCGACACCGGGATCGGTATCCCCGCCGAGCAACTCCCGGTGATCTTCGAGGCGTTCCAGCAGGCCGACGGCACCACCAACCGCAAGTACGGCGGCACCGGCCTCGGCCTCTCCATCAGCCGGGAGATCGCGGGCCTGCTCGGCGGGCGCATCACCGCGGAGAGCCGCCCCGGCCGCGGTTCGACCTTCTCGCTGTACGTGCCGGTGGTGCACCCGGGCCACGGCGCGGCCGCCATCGCGTACGCGGCCTCGCACACCCAGCTCCTGCCCGAGCCGGTGGAAGAGGCCGTCCAGCGCCCGCACAGCACGCTGGAGCCGGACGACAGCTGGCCCACCCCGACCAAGCTGGAGGAGTGGCGGGAAGGGCGCCCGGGCCGCATACTCCCGGGCCGCAGAGTCCTCATCGTCGACGACGACATCCGCAACGTCTTCGCGCTCACGCATGTGCTCAGCCGCGTCGGCATGCCCGTCCTGTACGCGGAGAACGGCCGCGAGGGCATCGAGACGCTGGAGCGCAACCCGGACGTCGACCTCGTCCTGATGGACATCATGATGCCGGAGATGGACGGCTACGAGACGATGGCCGCGATCCGCCGCAGCCCCCGCTGGCAGGGCCTGCCCATCGTGGCCCTCACCGCCAAGGCGATGCCCGGCGACCGCGAGAAGGCCATCGCGCAGGGCGCCACCGACTACGTACCGAAACCCGTGGACGTGGACCAGCTCCTCGGTGTCGTCTGCGCCCTCCTGGACCCCGAGGGCGCGGCCGGCGACACCGGGGAGGCCATCTCCCCCGACCCAGCATCCACCGCCGCGGAACAGCCGTGCGCACCGAAGGGGCAGGCTGTTCCGCCGGCACCCCAGTGAGGCACCGTCACCATGAGCGCTGAGGCCACGACCGACAACCGCGCGAGCATCCTCCTCGTCGACGACATGGAGGACAATTTGATGGCACTCGAAGCTGTCCTCGGATCCCTGAACGAGCCCTTGGTCCGGGCCCGTTCCGGCGAGGAGGCCATGAAGGCGATCCTGCGCCAGCGATTCGCCGTGATCCTGCTCGACGTCCGCATGCCCGGCATGGACGGCTTCGAGACCGCGTCGAACATCAAGCGGCTCGACCAGACGAAGGACGTGCCCATCATCTTCCTGACGGGCACCGACAACGACGCGGGCTACGCCTTCCGCGGTTACGCGACGGGCGCCGCCGACTACCTCACCAAGCCCTTCGACCCGTGGGTGCTGCGCGCCAAGGTCACCGTCTTCCTCGAACTGCACCGCAAAAACCGGCAGTTGGAGCGGATCCTGGCCAGGGAGCAGCGTCAGTTCGACGAGCTGGCCGCCCGTCTGACGGCCATCGAGACCCATATGGCGGCCAGCAGCCTCAAGGACGTCCTCGAACTGCGCCGCCACGTCACGCACATGGAGGAGCTGGTGCAGGAGATGCGCCGCGGGCGGGACGTCTAGACGGCACCACGTCCCGCCCGCGGGCGGCGCGGGCTCACCCGGCGGGCTCAGGCCTCGCGCGACCCCGCGTACATCTCGTCGATGAGGTGGCGGTACTCCCGCTCGACGACCGGGCGCTTGAGCTTCAGGCTGGGCGTGAGCTCGCCGTGCTCGACGTCGAGGTCGCGCGGAAGCAGCCGGAACTTCTTGATGGTCTGCCAGCGCTGCAGGCCTTCGTTGAGCTCCTTCACATAACCCTCGACGAGGGCGACCGTGGCCGGGGCCGCGCACACCTCGGCGTACGACTTGCCCTCCAGGCCGTTCTCCTTGGCCCAGTCGAGGATGGCGGGCTCGTCGAGGGAGATGAGCGCGGTGCAGAAGTTCCGGTCGGCGCCGTGCACCAGGATGTTGGAGACGTACGGACAGACGCCCTTGAACTGGCCCTCGACCTCGGCGGGCGCGATGTACTTGCCGCCGGACGTCTTGATCAGGTCCTTCTTGCGGTCGGTGATCCGCAGATAGCCGTCGACGGACAGCTCGCCGATGTCCCCGGTGTGGAACCAGCCGTCGGACTCCAGGACCTCGGCCGTCTTGTCCGGCAGACCGTGGTAGCCCTGCATGATGCCGGGGCCGCGCAGCAGGATCTCGCCGTCGTCGGCGATCCGCACCTCGGTGCCGGGCAGCGGCTTGCCGACCGTGCCGGTGCGGTAGGCCTCGCCCGGGTTCACGAAGGAGGCCGCGGAGGACTCCGTCAGGCCGTACCCCTCCAGGATGTGGATGCCGGCGCCGGCGAAGAAGTAGCCGATCTCGGGCGCGAGCGCGGCGGAGCCGGAGACGGCGGCGCGCAGCCGCCCGCCGAAGGCCTCGCGCAGCTTGGAGTAGACGAGCGCGTCGGCGGCCTTGTGCTTGGCGCGCAGCGCGAAGGGCACCGAGGGCGTGCCCGTCCTGCGGAAGTTGTCCTGGCTGGTCTTCGCGTACTCGCGGGAGACCTCGGCGGCCCACTGGAAGATCTTGTACTTGGCCGCGCCGCCGGCCCGCGCCTTGGCGGCCACGCCGTTGTAGACCTTCTCGAAGATGCGGGGCACGGCGGCCATGTACGTCGGCTGCACGACCGGCAGATTCTCGATGATCTTGTCGACCCGGCCGTCGACGGCGGTGATGTGGCCGAGCTCGATCTGCCCGGAGGTCAGCACCTTGCCGAAGACGTGGGCGAGCGGCAGCCACAGGTACTGCACGTCGTCGGGGCCGAGCAGGCCGGTCGAGGCGATGGCCTTGGCCATGTACGACCAGTTGTCGTGCGGCAGGCGCACGCCCTTGGGCTTGCCGGTGGTGCCGGAGGTGTAGATGAGCGTGGCGAGCTGGTCGGCGGTGATCGCCGCGATGCGCTCCTTGACCAGGCCCGGGTTCTTCTCCAGGTGCGCCGCGCCGCGCGCCTCCAGGTCGGCGAGGGTCAGCACCCAGCCATCGGGGTCACCGTCGACAGGCTCCGCGCCCGCCGCGTCGAGCACGACGACGTGCCGCAGCTCGGGCAGCTCGGCGCGCTTCTCGCGGGCCTTGGCGAGCTGTGCGGCGTCCTCGGCGACCAGCACCCGGCTGCCGGAGTCGGCGAGGATGAACGCCGACTCCCCGGCGTTGGTCTGCGGGTAGATCGTCGTGGTGGCGGCGCCGGCGCACATGATGCCGAGGTCGGCGAGGATCCACTCGACGCGGGTGGAGGAGGCGAGGGCGACCCGGTCCTCGGCCCGCAGACCGAGCTCGATCAGGCCCGCCGCGATGGCGTGCACACGGTCGGCGGCCTGCGCCCAGCTGAGCGCCTTCCACTCGTCGGGCCCCTCACCGGAGGACGCCGGGACGGGATAGCGGTAGGCCTCGGCGTCCGGCGTGGCCGCCACGCGCTCCAGGAAGAGGTGCGCCACGGAGGGCGGTCGGTTCTCGATCAAGGTCTGTGTGTCGCTCACGACATCCTCCGGGCCCACGACAGTGCGGCGAACTGGCTGGCGGCTGGCTTCTTACATCCCTCAGGGCTACTTGTTTAACTTGCGAGTAACCTACGAGTGGTGATCAGAGTAGAGCCCGGACGCCCGACGCGTAAGGGGCTACTGGATGTCACTTCCCACAGACACACATACGGAACGAGCAGGCCCGCCGGAACGTGCCGCGGGCCCGGTGCGCATGTGCACCGGGCCCGCGTGGCAGCGCCTCGACCGCGCCCCGACGACTACTTCTTGGCCTTGCCGCCGCCGCTGTCGTCGCTGGAGAGCACCGCGATGAAGGCTTCCTGCGGCACCTCGACGGAGCCGACCATCTTCATCCGCTTCTTGCCCTCCTTCTGCTTCTCCAGCAGCTTCCGCTTACGGGAGATGTCACCGCCGTAGCACTTGGCGAGGACGTCCTTGCGGATGGCGCGGATGGTCTCGCGGGCGATGACCCGGGAGCCAATCGCGGCCTGGACGGGCACCTCGAAGGCCTGCCGCGGGATGAGCTCGCGCAGCTTGGCGACGAGCCGCACGCCGTACGCGTACGCCTGGTCCTTGTGCGTGACCGCGGAGAACGCGTCGACCTTGTCGCCGTGCAGCAGGATGTCGACCTTGACGAGCTGCGCGGACTGCTCGCCCGTGGGCTCGTAGTCCAGCGAGGCGTAACCGCGGGTCTTGGACTTCAGCTGGTCGAAGAAGTCGAAGACGATCTCGGCGAGCGGCAGCGTGTAGCGGATCTCGACGCGGTCCTCGGAGAGGTAGTCCATGCCGAGCAGGACGCCGCGCCGGTTCTGGCACAGCTCCATGATCGAGCCGATGAACTCGCTGGGCGCGAGGATCGTGGCGCGCACGACCGGCTCGTACACCTCGTCGATCTTGCCCTCGGGGAATTCACTCGGGTTGGTGACCGTGTGCTCGGTGCCGTCCTCCATGATCACGCGGTAGACCACGTTGGGGGCGGTGGCGATCAGGTCGAGCCCGAACTCGCGCTCCAGGCGCTCGCGGATCACGTCGAGGTGAAGGAGGCCCAGGAAGCCGACGCGGAAGCCGAAGCCGAGCGCGGCCGACGTCTCCGGCTCGTAGACCAGCGCGGCGTCGTTGAGCTGCAGCTTGTCCAGGGCCTCGCGCAGGTCCGGGTAGTCCGAGCCGTCCAGCGGATACAGGCCCGAGAAGACCATCGGCCTCGGGTCCTTGTAGCCGCCCAGCGCCTCGGTCGCACCCTTGTTCAGGGAGGTGATCGTGTCACCGACCTTGGACTGCCGCACGTCCTTCACGCCGGTGATGATGTAGCCCACCTCGCCGACGCCGATGCCGTCGGCCGGGGTCATCTCCGGCGAGGAGACGCCGATCTCCAGGAGCTCGTGCGTGGCGCCGGTGGACATCATCCGGATCCGCTCGCGCTTGTTCAGCTGGCCGTCGACGACACGTACGTACGTCACGACGCCGCGGTAGGAGTCGTAGACCGAGTCGAAGATCATCGCACGGGCGGGGGCGTCCGCGACGCCGACCGGCGGCGGGATCTCGGCGACGACCTTGTCGAGCAGCGCCTCGACGCCCATGCCGGTCTTGGCGGAGACCTTCAGCACGTCCTCCGGCTCGCAGCCGATGAGGTTGGCGAGCTCCTCGGAGAACTTCTCCGGCTGGGCGGCCGGCAGGTCGATCTTGTTCAGTACGGGGACGATCTTGAGGTCGTTCTCCATCGCCAGGTAGAGGTTGGCGAGAGTCTGCGCCTCGATGCCCTGGGCCGCGTCGACCAGGAGGACCGTGCCCTCACAGGCCGCGAGCGAACGTGAGACTTCATACGTGAAGTCCACGTGGCCCGGGGTGTCGATCATGTTGAGGATGTGGGTACTGCCCTGATCCGGCCCCTCGCTCGGGGCCCAGGGCAGCCGCACCGCCTGGGACTTGATCGTGATGCCGCGCTCGCGCTCGATGTCCATGCGGTCGAGGTACTGGGCACGCATCTGCCGCTGCTCCACCACACCGGTGAGCTGCAGCATGCGGTCGGCGAGCGTGGACTTGCCGTGGTCGATGTGCGCGATGATGCAGAAATTGCGAATCAGCGCCGGGTCCGTACGGCTCGGCTCGGGCACATTCTTAGGGGTCGCGGGCACGCAGGGTCCTGTCTCTTGAGGCGCCTGTCGCCTCGGGTCGGATCTATACGTAGCCTCCATCGTCCCATGGGCGGGGCACTGCGCTCGGTTTGGGCCGGTCGGAGCCGGTCGCAGGGGTGCGGCGGGGCCGCGGCGGGGCTCCGGGCCCTCGGTTTGGGCCGGTCGGAGGGCGACTGGTACCGTGGGCAGCTGTGTCTCGTAGCCCTCTCAAGCGTCGAGGCGCGTGTCATAACACTCATCTGCAGTACCTCTGCAGTACCTGAACCTGAAAAGGCTCTTTCGTGGCGAACATCAAGTCCCAGATCAAGCGGATCAAGACCAACGAGAAGGCGCGTCAGCGCAACAAGGCGGTCAAGTCTTCCCTGAAGACCGCGATCCGCAAGGCCCGCGAGGCCGTTGCCGCCGGTGACGCCCAGAAGGCTGCCGAGTTCACGCGTGAGGCCACGCGCCAGCTCGACAAGGCCGTCTCCAAGGGTGTCATCCACAAGAACCAGGCCGCCAACAAGAAGTCGGCGCTTGCGACGAAGGCCGCGACCCTCAAGGGCTGAAGCCTCTGCCCCGGTTCGCCGGGGTGCTGATCAACGCTGATCAATCCTTCCGCGAGGGTAATTCGAGCCCTCTACCTCGAATCGCGGACAGACCAAGCAGTACGCCACGCTGCGACGATGCCCCCGGCCCACTCCGGGGGCATTGCTGTGTCCGGGGGCGGGCCGGGGGTGGGGGCACGCTGGGGCGGGGGCCTTGCTGAGGCCGGGGGTGGGGGCGCGCTGAGGCCGGGGCCTTGCTGAGGCCGGGGCTGCTGGGGCCGGGGCCCGTGCCGGGGCCGGCGGGGCGCTGTTTGTGTTCCGGGGTGTGCCGCTCGGTGCGGGGCGCGCCCGGTGCCGGTCAGGGGCGTCGTGGCTGCGGTCCGGGGTGTGCCGCTCGGCGCGGGGCGCGCACGGTGCCGGTCTCAGGGGCGCGGGGAACTGCGCGACAAGCCACGAGGCAGCCGCAGACGAAATCCCACCCACTCCCGGAGGGCCCCGCACCGGAGGGGGCCCGTGCCGAAGGGGGCCCGTACCGGAGGGGGCCCGCACCTCAAGGTCCCGCCCCCCCCCGCAGGGCTAGCCCCGCCGGGCCCGCGCGGCCCGAGCAATGGCGACGACGGCCTTCTCGAGCGCGTACTCCGGATCGTCCCCGCCCCCCTTGACGCCCGCGTCAGCCGCCGCCACCGCGGTGAGCGCGGCCGCCACCCCGTCCGGGGTCCACCCCCGCATCTGCTGACGCACACGGTCGATCTTCCAGGGCGGCATGCCCAGCTCACGGGCGAGATCGGCAGGGCGCCCCCCTCGCGCGGAGGAGAGCTTGCCGATCGCCCGGACCCCCTGCGCGAGGGCGCTGGTGATCATGACGGGGGCGACCCCGGTCGACAGGGACCACCGCAGGGCCTCCAGCGCCTCCGCGGCCCGGCCCTCGACGGCCCGGTCGGCCACGGTGAAGCTGGAGGCCTCCGCCCGGCCCGTGTAGTACCGCCCGACGACCTCTTCGTCGATCGTGCCCTCGACGTCCGCCACCAGCTGCGACACCGCCGAGGCGAGCTCCCGCAGATCGCTGCCGATGGAGTCGACCAGGGCCTGGCAGGCCTCCGGCGTCGCCGAACGCCCGAGCACCCGGAACTCGCCGCGCACGAACGAGAGCCGGTCCGCCGGCTTGGTCATCTTCGGGCAGGCGACCTCGCGGGCCCCGGCCTTGCGCGCCGCGTCGAGCAGCCCCTTGCCCTTGGCGCCGCCCGCGTGCAGCAGGACGAGCGTGATCTCCTCGACCGGCGCCCCGAGGTACGCCTTGACGTCCTTGACCGAGTCCGCCGACAGATCCTGCGCGCCCCGCACCACGACGACCTTGCGCTCGGCGAAGAGCGACGGGCTGGTCAGTTCGGCGAGGGTGCCGGGCTGCAACTGGTCGGAGGTGAGGTCGCGCACGTCCGTGTCCGCGTCGGCGGCGCGGGCGGCCGCGACCACCTGCTGCACGGCGCGGTCGAGGAGCAGGTCCTCCTGCCCCACGGCGAGCGTGAGGGGAGCGAGCGGATCGTCGTTTGCTGTCTTCCTGGCCATCGCGGTCCAGCATCCCACGCGCCACTGACAGCCCCTCCCGGGCGGTATCGCAGAATGGAGCCGTGACCGACGTACGACATGTCCTGGTACTGCCCGACCGCGACGCCGCGGAAGTGGTGGCCGAAGAGCTCCCCGACCGTTTCGGTGTGGCCGACGAACCCCAGCTCGTCCGCGACGCCCTGGCCGGCGAGGACGACGCCGAGGACGCCCAGTGGCTGGTCGTGGTCGAGGACCCCGACTCCCGGCTCGACCCGACGGCCCTCGACGCCCTGGCCACCGAGCACGAGGGCTGGCTGGAAGCCCCGTAGCGACGCCTCGGCCGGGAGCGCGGTGTCGCGCGGGTGGCGCAGGTCGTGCGGATCGTGCGGGCCACACAGGTCGTGCGGGTCGTGCGGGTCGCGCAGTCGCGACGTTCAGGTCTTCGGGATGATCTGGATGTCCAGGTCGATCGTGATGCTGTGTCCGACGGCCGCGATGCCGCGCGCGAGCATCGTCTGCCAGGTGATCGTGAAGTCGTCACGGTGCAGTTCCGTGGTGGCCCGGCAGGCGACGCGCGTCTCGCCCTCCAGTCCCTTGCCGATCCCGAGATACTCCGCGTCGAGCGTGACCGTCCGCGTCACCCCGTGCAACGTCAGCCCGCCCGATATCGCCCAGCGGCTGCCGCCCTTGTGCACGAAGCGGTCGCTGTAGAACTCCATCGTCGGGAAGCGTCCCACGTCCAGGAAGTCGCCGGACCGCAGGTGGTCGTCGCGCATCTGGACCGCGGTGTCGATGGACGACGCGTCGATGACGACGTGCATCGCGGAGTCCTCCATCCGCTCCCCCACCCGTATCGCGCCCGCGAAGGTGTTGAACCGGCCGCGGATACGGGCGAGCCCGATGTGGCGCGCGGTGAAGCCGACCGCCGAGTGCAGCGGGTCGATCTCCCACTCCCCGGGCTCGGGCAGCGTCGGCGGAGCGGCGACCTGGAGCATGACGTCACCGATGGAGGCGTGTGCGTTCTCCCCCACGGTGGCGCTCGCCCGGTACGGGGTGAACCCGTCCGCCGACACCGCGAGCCGGTAGTCCCCCGCCGGAACGGCCGTCACGAACGAGCCGAACGGATCCGTGCCCCCGCTGACCACCTTGCGCCCCATGGCGTCGCTGACCGCGAACTCCGCGTTCCGCACCGGCTCGTTGACCGGGTCGAGCACCCGGCAACTGAGCACCCCCGCCTTCGACGGCACCGTCAGCGCCGACAAGGGCCCCGTCCGTCCGGCCCGATTCATACGGTTTCCCAGCCAACGGCCGAACACCCTGCGACACATCCCCGCGTTACTTGACAACACCTGCGCACTGCAACGAAAGGGCATTCGATCACCGTTGCGGCTTTAGACGCAACACGGACCCAGATCAAGGGAATGCGGCCGATGCGCTGGAACTGTCGCGTCTACCCCGAATTGCCTGTCTACGATATACGTCTCCCCAGGTCAGGACGGGGTTCCCCGCGGTAGCCCCGCGCGGGCGCCGGCCGCGTTGCCGTGGAGGCGACGTGCTGCGTTGCCGCGGAGGAGCGGTGCCGGGAGGAGCGGAGCCGGGGAGGAACGGTGCCGGGGAGGAGCGTCAGGGCGGCCGCGTCGCCACCTCCAGCCGCGCCCCCGTCCGCGTCCCAGTCCGCGTCCCCGCCCGTTCCCCCGAACGCGCCCCCGACCCCCTCACCGCGATCGCCCCATCCCTGTCCGTGCGCAACACCTCTGCTCCCGCTGCCCGCAGCGCCGCGACCGTCACCGGCGACGGATGCCCGTACGAGTTGTCGGCACCGCAGGAAATCAGCGCCAGCTGCGGCGCCACCCTGCGCAGAAGCTCCGGATCCTGGTGGGCCGAACCGTGATGCGCGACCTTGAGCACGTCGACGGAGCCGAGCCACGCGGCAGCCGGCGAGCGCAACAGAGCCCGTTGGGCCGGCGGTTCGAGATCCCCGAGGAGCAACAGACTCAGCCCACCCGTCCGCACGAGCAGGGCAACACTCGCGTCGTTCGGCCCCTCGGGTCTCGGTCCCTCAGACCTCAGTCCCTCAGGTCCCGGTCCCTCAGGTCTCGGCATCGGCCCCGCAGCCGTGCCTTTGGGTGGGGCAGCGGTGGGGCCGGAGGATGGAGCAGCGGATGGGTCAGTGGACGGACCCGGCGGCCACAGGACCTGCCAGTCCAGGGGGCCCGCCCGGCGCCGCTCCCCCACGACCGCCCGGACCACCGGCACCCGCGCTGCCGCCGCCTGATCCCGTACGAACTCCACCTGCTCCGGCGGCTCCTGGAACCCCGTCGTCTGGATCTCCCCCACCTCTCGCCCTCGCAACACCCCCGGCAGCCCCGCGACATGGTCGGCGTGAAAGTGGGTGAGCAGCACCAGCGGCACCCGAGTGACCCCGAGCGAACGCAGGCACCGGTCGGCCGCGACCGGGTCGGGTCCCGCGTCGACCACCACCCCGGCCCCGTCCCCTGCCTCCAACACCAGGGCGTCTCCCTGCCCCACGTCGCACATCGCCATCCGCCACCCCGGCGGCGGCCAGCCCGCGATCACCCGGGTGACCGGTGGTGGCTGGACGACCACCAGGAAGAGCAGCACGGCGCAGGCCACGATCAGCCACGGATGCCGCACGATCCTGCGCCCCGCCAGGACGAGCGCCACCGTCGCGAGCGCCAACAGGAAGCCGCCACGCCAGCCGTCCGGCCAGTCGACCCCGCTCCCCGGCAGCGCCGCCCCCGTACGGGCGATCTCCGCGATCCACTCGACCGGCCAACTCGCGCACCACGCAAGCGCCTCGGCCACCGGCATCGCGACAGGCGCCGCAGCCAGGGCCGCGAACCCCAGCACCGTGGCCGGCGCCACGGCGAACTCGGCGAGGAGATTGCACGGCACCGCCACCAGACTCACCCGCGCCGCCAGGATGGCGACCACCGGCGCGCACACCGCCTGCGCCGCGGCCGCGGCGGCCAGCGCGTCGGCCCACCGTGACGGCACGCCCCGCCCGCGCAGCGCGTCACCCCAGCGCGGCGCGAGGGTGAGCAGCGCTCCGGTGGCGAGGACGGACAGCAGGAAGCCGTAACTCCGCGCCAGCCACGGGTCGTACAGGACCAGCAGCAGGACCGCCGTGGCCAGCGCGGGAATGAGGGACCTGCGCCGCCCGGTCGCGATGGCGAGAAGCGCGATCAGTCCGCAGGCCGCGGCCCGCAGCACGCTCGGATCGGGTCTGCAGACGATGACGAAGCCGAGGGTGAGCACCCCGCCGAGCAACGCCGTCGTGCGGAGTGGGATGCCCAACTTCGGCGCCAGTCCGCGTCGTTCCACCCGCTGGGCGGTGCCCTGCGGTCCGATGAGCAGGACCAGGACGATCGTGAGGTTCGCCCCGCTGACGGCCAGCAAATGGGTGAGGTCGGTCGCCCGGAAGGCCTGGTCCAGCTCGGCCGGCACGCGCGACGTGTCCCCGATGACGAGTCCGGGGAGCAGCGCGCGGGCATCGGCCGGCAGCCCGTCCGTGGCTTCGCGCAAGCCACCCCGCAACGCCCCGGCCACCCGTTGCGCCCCGGACGGCTCCCCGATCACACGCGGCGCCCGCGCCCCCTCCCCTGACACCCGGAGGACGGCGGCCACCTTGTCCGCTTCCGGCAGGGGCGGGGCCAGCCTCGCCTCCACCCGCAGCCGGGTGGACGGCAGCAGCCCCAGCCAGGCATCGCCGGGCCCGGCCCGTTTCCGCTCCTCCTCTGTGCGTACGACGACCAGTACCGGTGTGCGCGTCTCGGTCGTCGTGCCGTCCGTCTCCGTGACGCGGACGACCTCGGCGTTCAGGACCACGGAAGGCGGCATCGTGTGCGCACTGGCGACTCGGGGCCTGGTGCGCCGGGGGTCGGACGTCACCTGCAACTCGGCTTCCACCCGCGCGTACTCACGTGCCAGCCCGGGGATCGGGCCCCGGCGCAGGTCCGCGCCGTGCAGTGCTGCCGAAGCCGCGGCCCCTGCGGTGCAGAGGAGCACGGCGGCCGCCGAAAGTCTTCCCCATCGCCGCCGGCCCGCGGCCGCGGTCCACGTCACCAGGGTCACCAGGAGAGCGCCGGCTGCCAGGACGCATCCCCCCACGATGCCGATCACCCACCGGGGTGGGGCGTCCAGCAGCAGGGCGGCCGCCCCCCATGCCGCGAGCGCGGGTGGCACAAGCCGGAGGTCGACCGGGCCCTCCTGCCGCGGGTGTGCGGCGCCGAGGCGGTGGCCGGAGGCGAGGTGAACTGCCGCGCGCGTCATGGCCGTACGAGATCCTGGAGATCGGCGAAGCGCCGGTCGCCGATGCCGTTGACCTCGCGGAGCTCCTCGATGGAGCGGAAACCTCCGTGCTCCGCGCGGTAGTCCAGGATGTGCTGCGCCAACACGGGTCCGACGCCCGGCAGTTCGTCGAGCTGCTCTGCCGTCGCCGTGTTCAGGCTGACGGGGCCCGTGGTGGTCGCCCCTCCGACGCCTCCCGCCGCGCCGCTTCCCGCGCCTCCGGACGCCCCGGCTCCCGTGCCGGACCCAGCGACCGGCGCCGGTACGCCCACCGCCACCTGCTCGCCGTCCACGAGGAACCGCGCGCGGTTGAGGCCGTCCGTCTCCGCGCCGGGCTTGACGCCGCCCGCGGCCCGTAGGGCGTCGGCCACCCGGGACCCGGCCGGCAACCGCTGCACACCCGGCCGGCGGACCTTTCCGCTGACGTCCACGACGATCTTGGCGCCGGAACCACCAGGGGGCGTCGACGTCTGTCCTGCCTGACCCGCTTGCGGGGACGGTCCCGGCGCGGGGGCGGGCTCCGCGCCCCGCTCGGAGGCGGTGCGCGCCGCACGGACCACCTCGGGCGGCCGGACCGGCTGGGTCCTGCCCGCCCAAAAGTGCTGAGCCGCGAAGGTCGCCGCGATCACCAGGACGGCGACGAGTGCGATCACACCCCGTCGTTCGAGGCCGCACCGCGCCTGCAGCCACACCGGCAGCCGCTCCCGGACGGCGAGCCCGACCCCGGTCCGCCCGCGCCGCGCGGTCGTCCCCGTGTCTGGAGCGGGCTCCTCCTCGCCCAGCGGCGCTTCCGCCGCCCCGGCTCCCCGCGCCCACCCGGGGGCGAGCTCCGGCGCGGTCTCCCCCTCGCCCCACGGCCTCCGCGCAGGCACCGGCCCCGGCGCCGCAACCGTGGCCGCCCCGTCCAGCCACCGCGCACGCGGCGGCGCCGGTGGTGGCGGCTCGGGCCGCGGCGGCGCTGCTGTCTTCACCTGCGACGGCCCACGCCCCTGCCCGGAGACCGACCGCCCTGAGACCGACCCCTGCCCCTGTCCCAGCCCCAGCCCCTGCCCCTGCCCCTCGGCAAAGAGCCTCTCCGCACGCAGCTTCACCGCCTCCGCGCCCATCGCCCCCGCCGGGGCCCGGCCGCCCCGCACTCGCCCGCGGGGGTGGCGTCGGCTCGTGCGGCCGTCGGACATGGGGCCGCGCCCCGGCCCGCTCGTCGCTGAAACTGTCCTGGTGAGTGATCGAAGTGTCATGCCGACGACGTTAGGCATTACGGGAAAAAGTTGTTGATCTTGGTCAATTCCCGTGGATTACCCAGCAGTTGTGGATAACTCCGTCACCCGCGAGTGTGAACCGCGCCCAGGGAGGCGAACCTCACCGAGGCGACACCACGGCCCCCAACAGCCCCGGCCCCGTGTGCGCCCCGATCACCGCGCCGACCTCGCTCACATGCAGCTCCGCGAGCCCCGGCACCCGTTCCCTGAGCCGCTCGGCGAGCGTCGACGCCCGCTCCGGCGCCGCCAGGTGATGCACCGCGACGTCGACCTGGCCGGTCCCGGCCCGTTCGACCACGATCTCTTCGAGGCGGGCGATCGCCTTCGACGCCGTCCGCACCTTCTCCAGCATGTCGATGCGGCCGCCGTCCAGCTTCAGCAGCGGCTTCACGGCGAGCGCGGAGCCCAGCAGCGCCTGCGCGGCGCCGATACGGCCGCCCCTGCGCAGATATTCGAGGGTGTCGACGTAGAAGTACGCGGACGTGCCGGACGCCCGCTTCTCCGCCGCCGTCACCGCTTCCTCCACCGAGTCGCCCGCCTCCACGGCCTGCGCCGCTTCGAGGGCGCAGAAGCCGAGGGCCATCGCGACCATGCCGGTGTCCACCACCCGTACCGGTACCGGTGCCTCCTTCGCTGCGAGGACCGCGGCGTCGTACGTGCCGGAGAACTCGGCGGACAGGTGCAGCGAGATGATGGCCGTGGCGCCCGCCTCCGCCGCCTCGCGGTACGTCTGCGCGAAGACCTCGGGACTGGGCCGGGACGTGGTCACCGACTTCCGCTTCTGCAGCGCCTGGGCGAGGGAGCGGGCCGAGATCTCGGAACCCTCTTCCAGCGCCTGGTCCCCCAGGACCACGGTCAGCGGCACCGCGGTGATGCCGTGCCGCTCCATCGTCCCTTGCGGCAGGTAGGCCGTTGAATCCGTGACGATCGCGACATGGCGGGACATGAGCTGGAGATTACCTGTCTGTGCCGCCGGGCGGCAGCCCGGCCCCTGAGCACCCGGTTCCGGAGAAAACTGCTCGGACGGGCGGATGGATCAGGTCGTGCTTTCGGGCTTGGTCTTCTTCTCCCACGGATAGGTGGGCCTAGAGGCGGGCGGGTTGATCGCGGGGGTCGGTGCGGACGAGTCGGCGGGTTGGGACGGCCCGGCGGTCGACGCGGACGGTCCCGCGGACTGGGTGGAAGACGGTTCCGTCGTCCAGTGCCGCAGCGCGCCCGCCTCCATATCGATCTGCGTGCTCAGGTCGTCCAGGTCGTCGCCCGCGAACCGGCGGGCCCGGTCGCGCGCGGACCAGCGCAGCGAGTCGGCCGCCTTGGTGATCTGCGTCGTGCGCTCCCGCAGATCGGGGAGGCGTGCGGCGAGCGCGGCCTTGTCCGGGTCGCGCTCCAGGCGCCGGAGCTCGTCGTCCAGCTCGTGCCCATGGGTGCTGAGCCGGTCGAAGAGGCTCAGCGTCTCCTTCAGGGAGGCGTCTTCGGCGGCGCCCGCGTGCAGGACGTCCTGGGTGGCGCGCATGGACGAGCGCAACGAGAGCCGCAGCTGGGCCAGTTCGGCGGCCGTGCCGAACTGGCCGAAGCTCTTCGCCCGCAGCGTGGTGTCCTCCACGGTCCTGCGGGCCTCCAGGATGGTGCGGTCCACTCCTCGCTTGGCGGCGCGGACCACCTTCACCGTCGCGTACACCCCCAGCACCAGGAAGAGCACCACCAGCAGCGCCACGATTGCGCCCACGGCTTCCATGACGCTCCTCTCCGCATCCCGTCCGGAACTTCGGCTCCTTCCACGGTAAACGGAGAAGGCAGGCCGGGGGTTCCAGCGGAACCCCCAACCTGCCCGTAGGGGAAGACCCCTATGCGGCCGTGCGCTACGCGGCTACGCGGGAACGATGTTCACCAGCTTCGGCGCCCGCACGATCACCTTGCGGATCCCGGCGCCGTCCAGCGCGGCGACGACCTTCTCGTCGGCCAGCGCGATCTTCTCCAGCTCGGCGTCGGAGATCGACGGGGAGACCTCCAGGCGCGCCTTGACCTTGCCCTTGATCTGCACGACGCAGGTCACGGACTCGTCCACGACGTACGCCGGGTCCGCGACCGGGAAGTCCCGGTGGACCACCGAGTCGGTGTGGCCCAGCTTGCGCCACAGCTCCTCGGCGACGTGCGGGGCCAGCGGCGCGATCAGCAGCACCAGGCGCTCCGCGACGGACCTCGGCACCGCGCCGCCCACCTTCGTCAGGTGGTTGTTCAGCTCGGTGATCTTGGCGATGGCGGTGTTGAACCGCATGCCGTCCAGGTCCTGGCGGACGCCGTCGATCGCCTTGTGCAGGGCACGCAGGGTGCTCGCGTCGATGTCGCCCTCGACCACGTCGGCGACGGTGACCTCACCGGTCGCCTCGTCGACGATCAGGCGCCACAGCCGCTGCAGCAGGCGGTACTGGCCGACGACCGCGCGGGTGTCCCACGGGCGCGACACGTCCAAGGGGCCCATCGCCATCTCGTACAGGCGCAGGGTGTCCGCGCCGTACTCGTCGCAGATCTCGTCCGGCGTGACGGCGTTCTTCAGGGACTTGCCCATCTTGCCCAGCTCGCGCTTGACCGGCTCGCCCTCGAAGAAGAACTTCCCGTCGCGCTCCTCGACCTCGGTGGCCGGCACCGGGAAGCCGCGGGCGTCCCGGTAGACGTACGCCTGGATCATGCCCTGGTTGTACAGCTTGTGGAACGGCTCGGCCGACGAGATGTGGCCCAGGTCGAAGAGGACCTTCGACCAGAAGCGCGCGTACAGCAGGTGCAGCACCGCGTGCTCGGCGCCGCCCACGTACAGGTCGACGCCGCCGGTCGGCTGTCCCTCGCGCGGGCCCATCCAGTACTGCTCAACGTCGGCGTCGACCAGCTGCTCGTCGTTGCGCGGGTCCAGGTAGCGCAGTTCGTACCAGCACGAACCCGCCCAGTTGGGCATGGTGTTGGTCTCGCGGCGGTACTGCTTGGGCCCGTCCCCCAGGTCCAGGGTGACGTTGACCCAGTCCTCGTTGCGGGACAGCGGGGTCTCCGGGGAGGTGTCCGCGTCGTCCGGCTCGAAGGTGCGCGGGGAGTAGTCGTCGACCTCCGGCAGCTCCAGGGGCAGCATCGACTCGGGCAGCGCGTGGGCGACGCCGTCCTCGTCGTAGACGATCGGGAAGGGCTCGCCCCAGTAGCGCTGGCGGCTGAACAGCCAGTCGCGCAGGCGGAAGTTGACGGTGCCCTCGCCGATGCCGCGGGTGGCCAGCCAGCCGGTGATGCGGGCCTTGGCTCCGTCGACGTCCATGCCGTCCAGGGAGATCTCGGGGTTGGCCGAGTCGATCAGCTTCGCGTCGTACGAGGAGAAGGCGTCGTCCCAGGTCCTCGGGTCGGTGCCGCGGTCGTCCGAGGGCTCGACCACGCAGCGCATCGGCAGGTTGAACGCGCGGGCGAAGGCGAAGTCGCGGCTGTCGTGCGCAGGGACGGCCATGATCGCGCCGGTGCCGTAGCCCATCAGGACGTAGTCGGCGATGAAGACGGGGACCTGCTCGCCGCTGACCGGGTTGGTGGCGTAGACGCCGGTGAAGACGCCGGTCTTCTCCTTGGCGTCGGCCTGGCGCTCCACGTCGGACTTGGCGGCGGCGAACGCGCGGTACTTGGCGACGGCCTCGGCGGGCGTGGCGTGGCCGCCGGTCCACACCTCGTGGGTGCCCTCGGGCCAGGTCTCGGGGATGACCTTGTCGACCAGGTCGTGCTCGGGCGCCAGGACCATGTAGGTCGCGCCGAACAGGGTGTCCTGGCGGGTGGTGAAGACGGTGATGGCGTCGCCCTCGATGCCCACGGGGAAGCTCACGCGGGCGCCTTCGGAGCGGCCGATCCAGTTGCGCTGCTGCAGCTTGATGGCCTCGGGCCAGTCCAGCGCGTCCAGGTCGTCGAGCAGCCGGTCGGCGTAGGCGGTGATGCGCATGTTCCACTGGCGCAGCTTGGCCTTGAAGACGGGGAAGTTGCCGCGCTCGGAGCGGCCGTCGGCGGTGACCTCTTCGTTGGCCAGGACGGTGCCCAGGCCGGGGCACCAGTTGACGGGCGCGTCGGAGGCGTAGGCCAGGCGGTAGTGGCCCAGGACCTCGGCGCGCTCCACGGCGTCCAGTTCGCTCCACGCGCGCGGGGAGTCCGGTACGGCGCGCTCACCGCTCTCGAACTGCGCGACCAGGTCGGCGATCGGGCGGGCCTTGGCGGCGTCGGCGTCGTACCAGGAGTTGAAGATCTGGACGAAGATCCACTGGGTCCACTTGTAGTACTCGGGGTCGATCGTCGCGAACGACCGCCGCTTGTCGTGGCCCAGGCCCAGCGCGCGCAGCTGGGCCTTCATGTTCTCGATGTTGGACTCGGTGGAGACCCGCGGGTGGGTGCCCGTCTGCACGGCGTACTGCTCGGCGGGCAGGCCGAAGGCGTCGAAGCCCAGGGTGTGCAGGACGTTGTGCCCGGTCATGCGCTGGAAGCGCGCGTAGACGTCCGTGGCGATGTATCCCAGGGGGTGGCCGACGTGCAGGCCCGCTCCGGAGGGGTACGGGAACATGTCCATCACGAACTTCTTGGGCTTGGCCACCAGCGCGGCCTCGGCCTCGGTCCGCGCGGCCAGGTCGCCGCTCGGGTTCGGCGCCTCGTAGGTGCCGTCGGCGTCCCAGAAGTCCTGCCAGCGTGCCTCGATCTCAGCGGCCAGAGCGGCCGTGTAGCGGTGCGGCGCGGCCACCTCGGAGGCGGCAGCAGAATTCGTCTCGCTCATGATCCTCAAAGCTCCATCGATCGTCTCTGCCTGCGGAATTGACCGTGCTGGTCAAACAAAAATGCCCCTCGCACAGGAGGGGACGCCGCGCCGATGCCGACCGCGATTCACCGGCGGTCGGGACTGATCAGCGCGGCCCGCTAAGCAGAAGGCGTACGGCACGCATGGCGTCAGGGTACCGCAGCGCCCGCGCGGCCCGCGACGAGCTTCCACGGACGCCGCCCGGGACGCCCGGGCCCGACCTGAGGACGCCGTCCGGGACGACAGGGGCCGAGCTCTGGCCAAGGGTTACTCCGCGTACCGGCCACTAACGGGGCAACACCAAGATCGTGTCGCGCTTTGATAACAACGCAATAACTCAAACCTCGTACCCACCGGTATGGAGCCACTTAGCATGCGGCGGACCGAACCCTCTCGGAGCCGCCCCCATGAACCCTCTGCACCCGCACCGCAAGAGCCGTTCCCTCCCTCGATCGTCTCCACGTTCGTCCGCATCCGGTTCCTTCCCGCTCTCGCGGGCCCTGAGCGCCGGAGCGCTGCTCCTGATACCCGTGCTCGTCTTCGCGGGCAGCGACGCCCTGCGGGCCGCCATCGACTTCACCGCCGGCGTCCTGTCCCTGGTCTCGCTCACCGCCGCCGTCCTATGGGGCCTGGTCGCCACGGACCGCCTCTTCCTGCACTCGCGCCAGCGCCTGCTCGCCCAGGCCGTGCACCGGGCCACCGCGGTGGCCTCCGTCGGCTTCCTGCTGCTGCACGGCACCATCAAGGTCGCCCTCGACCATGTGTCGCTGTTCGGCGCCGTGATGCCCTTCGGGCTCGGCGTCACCGGCAGCGCGGGACTCATCGGCCTCGGCTCGCTCGCGGGCGTGCTGATGCTCGTCACCGGGGTCACCGGCGCCCTGCGCAGCGCCTTCGCCTCTCCCGCGCGGATCGCGTCGCGCTGGCGGGCGCTGCACATGCTGGCCTACCCCGCCTGGTGCTCGGCGCTCGTCCACGGGCTGTACGCGGGCCGCCAGCCGAAGCCCTGGGTCGTCACCCTGTACTGCCTGTGCCTGGTCGCCGTCGCCGGGGCCGTCGCCCTGCGCGCGGCCCCGCTGCCGATCAAGCGGAAGGTCGCCGCGCGGATCCTGGCGCTGCTCGAACCTGCGCCCGACGCGCCGCCCCCGGAGGACCCTCCCGCGCGGGACACCGCTTCCGTCCCGCCGCCCGGCACGACCGCCACCACTCCGGCCACCGACCCCGTCGTCGGCATCTCGGCGGCCTACCGCGCGTTGGCCTCCCACGCGGCCGCGTACCCCACCGTCACCGTGCCCCGCCCCGACCCCGACGGCCGCTGGCCCGCCCCCTGTCCGCCACCCCCCGCCGAATCCCCCTACGTCGCACCGCCACCCACGTACGACACGGCGCCCCAGCCGGTCTACGACCCCGCGTACGACATGCCCCTCGCCCCCGCCCCCGACCCCGACCCCGATCCCGTGTACGACCCCGTGTACGACCCCGGCCCCGCCACCGAGCCGCTGCCCCGGCCCTTCCAGGCCCCCAGCTCCGGTGAGCCCTGGAACGCCGCCACCGGAGGCCACCCGTGAACGCGCCGCTGCCCGACGTCCCCGAAGTCCGTGTCGTCGGCCTGCCCCTGCTCACCTCGGGCTTCGACCTCGTCGAACGCCTCGACCTCGGCATGCACCTGAAGGTGCACGGCCCCCTGGAACCGATGGCGGGCGAGCCGCTCGCCCGGCTCGCGGAACACATCTCGCTGCGCGGCCGGGGCGGCGCGGGCTTCCCCTTCGCCCAGAAGCTGCGGGCCGTCGCCGACGCGGCGATACGGCGCGGTGTTCGCCCCGTGGTCGTCGTCAACGGCAGCGAGGACGAGCCCGCCTGCCGCAAGGACACCGTCCTCATCAACCGCGCGCCCCACCTCATCCTGGACGGCGCCCTGCTGGCCGCCGAGGCCCTCGGGGCGCGCACTCTCGTGGTCGGCGTGACACGCGACTCCACCGAGGCCTCGATGCGCACCGCGCTCGCCGAGCGCGGCCTGGGCGACCGGCGCGGACTGGCGCTCCGCGCGCGCGTGCAGCGCAATCCGGTGCGCATGGTCACCGGAGAGTCCTCCGCCCTCGTCCGCTCGGCGGACGGCGGCCCGCCGCTGCCACCGGGCCGCAAGGTGCGCACGGCCGACTCCGGAGTGGGCGGCGCCCCCACCCTGCTCTCCAACGCGGAGACCTTCGCGCAACTCGCCGTCGCCGCCCGGGCCGGCGCCGACCGCTACTGCCGCACCGGTCTGCGCGACGAGCCCGGCACGGTCCTGCTGACCCTCTCCGGAGCGGTCGCGCGGCCGATGGTCGTGGAGGTGCCCACCGGAGTGCCGTTGCAGTACGTGCTCCAGCTCGCCGGCGCCCCCGCGCTCTCCCAGGGCGTCCTCACGGGCGGCTATCACGGCAGATGGCTCGACGGCGTCACGGCGCACGACGCGGTCGTCTCACGCGCCTCCCTGGACGCCTGCGGCGGCGCGCTCGGCGCGGGCGCCGTCCTGCCGCTGGGCGAGGACACCTGCCCGCTCGGGGAGTCGCTGCGCGTCGCGCACTGGCTGGCCGCCGAGAGCTCGGGCCAGTGCGGCCCCTGCTACCTCGGCCTGCCCGCCGCGGCCCGTGGCCTCGCGGACGTGCTGCAGGGCGGCGGGCCGACCGCTCTCGAAGCGCTGCGCGAGGTGACGCGGGCCGTGAAGCGGCGCGGGGCGTGCAAGCACCCGGACGGCTCGGCGGCCTTCCTGGAGTCGACGATCTCGACGTTCACGGACGACCTCGCGGCCCACGTCCTGGGCGGCGGCTGCGGCCGTCCGGTCGCGGGGGTCCTCCCCCTCCAGGCGGACGTGGCGCAGGCCGAGGCGCCCACGGGCCGCAAGCTGGCCGTCGACTGGACCCTCTGCCAGGGCCACGGACTGTGCGCCGACATCGTCCCGGAGCTCATCCAGCTCGGCCCCGACGGCTTCCCCTCGGTGGCGGAAGCGTCCGTACCGCGGTACTCCGAAGCGCGTGCCGCGCGTGCCGTACGCCGCTGTCCCGCCCTCGCACTGCGCGTCGAGGAGCCGCAGCGGACGACACCGCGGACCGGTCCCGCGCTGCCGGCGGCGCTGCCTCCAGGGCGACGCCGCAGGGCGCTCGGCAGCGGAAGGCAGTGACGGCAGTGACGGCAGTGCTCTCCGGCAAGGGCGGGGACACCCGGCCGCGCAGGACGCGAAGGAGACGAGGAAGACGAGGGGCATGAAAAAGCGGGCCACCCGATTCGGGTGGCCCGCTCATATTCTGTGGAGCTAAGGAGAATTGAACTCCTGACCTCCTGCATGCCATGCAGGCGCTCTACCAACTGAGCTATAGCCCCTTGCCTGTCCGCCCGGTTTCCCCGGCGGCTCCGCCAACATTACACGGTCGGACCCGTGCTCCACCAAATCGTTCCCGGTCTGGGTGGATACGGCCGGTACTGTCAGCCTTCGTGACCGTGATCGCGCCCGCCGCCGCCCGCCGCCGTGTGGCTCTGGCCGCCGGGGCCTGCCTGCTCTCCTTCACGGCCTTCTGGCTCGCACAGCGCGCCGCCGACGTCTCGATGATCGACCTGATGGTCTACCGCGCGGAGGGCGAGACCGTGCGCGGCGGCGGCGACCTCTACGCGCTGCGCACCACCGAGGCCCATCTGCCCACCACCTACCCCCCGTTCGCCGCCCTCCTGTTCACGCCGCTGACCCTGCTGACGACGGCAGCCATGCGCACCCTCGCGACCCTGGGCAACCTGCTCCTCCTGGTCGGCTGCGCCCATCTCTCGCTGCGCCTGATCCAGAACGACCCGACCCGCGGCGACCTGTTCCGCGGCGAGCGGCACGCGCGCGTGGAGGGTGCTCTGTGGGCGTCGGCCGCCGTCGTCTGGTGCGAGCCGGTGTGGACGACCCTGCGCTACGGGCAGATCAATCTGCTGCTCGGTGTCCTCGTCCTGTGGGACCTGTCCCGGCGTCCCGGCCACCGCTGGGCGGGCGTGGGCATCGGCGTCGCCGCGGCGATCAAGCTGACGCCGGCGCTCTTCGTGGCGTTCCTGCTCCTCACCGGGGCCGCCGAGGCCGTGCGGCGCGGCCCGTGGCGGCCGCCCGTGCGGCACGCGTGCGTGGCCGCCGTCTCGTTCGCCGGTGCCACCCTCCTCGCGGCCGTCGTCCTGCCGTACGACTCGCGCCGGTTCTGGACCCGGATGGTGTTCGAGGCGGGCCGGGTCGGGCTGGCCGAGGACACCGCGAACCAGTCCTTGCGCGGTGTCCTCGCCCGGCTCCTGCACACCGGGGAACCCGGGGCGCGCTGGGCCGTGGCCGCCGCCGTCATCGGGGCGCTCGGCCTCGCGGTCGCGGTCGTCGCCGCCCTGCGCGGGGAGCGGGCCTGGGCCGCGCTGGCCTGCGCGGTGACGGCGCTCTTGGTGAGCCCGGTGTCGTGGTCGCACCACTGGGTCTGGTGCGTGCCGATGGTGCTCCTTCTGGGGGCGGAGGCGGCGCGCCGGGGCGGCCGGGCGCGGTGGGCGGCCGCCGGGGGCGCGTACCTGGCCTTCTGTTCGTACGCCCTGTGGTGGGTGCCGCATGGAGTGGGGCGGCTCGAACTCGGCCAGAATTATGGCCAGATGGTGCTGTCGGCCCTCTACGTAGTGCTCGGTTCGGGGTTCCTGATCACCGCGGCGAGGCGGTCGCGGGCGCCGGTCACGCCGCCGGAACCGAGGACCCCGCCGGGGCCGACGATCCCGCGGTCGCGGGCGCCGGTCAGGCCGTCGCGAACGAGTAGAACCGCTTGAGGGTGCAGTGCTCGTCCAGCAGCCGTCCGTAGATCGGCTCCCCTTCGAGTTCGCGGTACGTCTCGATGGGGTCGCCCTTTATGATCAGCGCCCGTGCGCACTCCTCGCACCAGTACTGGTAGTCCTGATGGACCGGTTCCATGTCGCGGACGATCGGTGTGCCACTGCCGCACCAGTCGCATTTCCGCCTGTGTGCACCCATCGATCAGCTCCAGCTGTGGCCGCAGGCGGTACACACGTACGAGACCCCGCCGTTGTCACCGAGTACCTGGGCGACGTGGGTCGAGCCGCAGGAAGGGCAGTTGAGGAGCGTGCGCAGCGCGGCCCGTTCTCGTACGGCCGCCGCTCCGGAGAGGTGGTCGACCTCTCCGAGGATGCTCGCAGGCATCGCGCTCTCCCTCCCGTCGGGCTGCGTCTCCTTCCGGCCGTCCGATTCTGCCACGCTCTGAGCGACCCGGTCAGCGACGCATTCGTACCAGTCCGGACACGGCACCCAGCGCGGCCGCGGCAGCCAGTGCGCAGGCGCACGCCCAGAGCGCGTCACCGGATGTATACGCCCCGGGAGCCCCTCCCGACTCAAGCCGGTTCAGGAAAAGCGCACCGAAGACGGCGACTCCCGTCAACTGACCGAGCTGGGTGACCGTCGCGAGCAGACCGCTGGCGTCCGCCGCGTCCTCGGCGCGGACCGTGGCGAGCGCCCGGGTCAGGGTCGGGCTGAAGCCGAGCGAGAGGCCCGCGCCCACGCCGACGAGGGCCACGAAGAACAGGGGGCCGCCGTCACCCCCGTCCCGCAGCAACAGTCCCACAGCGCCGGTCGACAGCGCGGTCAGCACGAAACCGCCGGGGATCAGCGCCCGTTGGAGGGGCTGCGGCCAGCGCCGCCACGTCAGCCCGACCAGGCCGAAGACCACGGCGGTCGGCGCGAAGGTGAGGCCGGCCCGCAGCGCGCCGTAGCCGAGACCGCCCTGCATGTGCAGGGTGATGACGAACAGGAAGCCCGCGTTCGCGGCCATCACGGCGATGATCCGGAAGACGGCGAGGCCCATGCCCGGCGACCTCAGCACCCGGGGTGCGATCAGCGGTGCCCCGCCGCGCCGGGACAGCCGGGACTCGTACGTCCAGAAGAGCGCGAGGCAGAGCGCGGCGGCGGCCAGCGAGAGCCATGACCACAGCGGCCAGTCCTGCTGCTGTCCGAGCACCAGCGGGACGGTGAAGAGCGAGACGGCGGCGCCGAGCAGCAGCAGGCCGGGCAGATCGAGCGGCCGCGTCCGCTCCGCCGCCCGCTCCATGGCGGCGGCGTCGCGCGGCAGTACGCGCCCCGCGAGGACCAGCAGCACGATCCCGACCGGGACGTTGACCAGGAAGACCGGACGCCAGCCGGCGCCGAGGAGGTCGGCGCTGACGAGGACACCGCCGAGCACCTGCCCCGCGGCGGCGCCGGTCGCGAGGACCGCCGCGTACGCCCCGAGCGCCTTCGTCCGCGCCTCGCCGGCGAAGTTGCGCTGGATCAGGCTGAGCACCTGCGGGACGAAGACCGCGGCGCCCGCGCCCTGCACCAGCCGGAAGCCGGTCAACTCCCCGGTGTTCTGGGCGAGTCCGCAGGCCAGCGAGGCCGCGGTGAAGACAGCGAGCCCGGCGAGGAAGACCCGGCGGTGGCCGAGGCGGTCGCCGAGCCGCGCACCGGTGATCAGGAGCACCGCGTACGTGATGGTGTAACCGGCGATGACCAGCTGCAACCCGGCGCCGGACGCGTGCAGTTCGTCGCGGATGGTGGGCGCCGCCACATTGACGATGAACACGTCGAGCGGCGCCATGAACTGGGCGGCCAGCACGATCGCGAGCAGCCGTCCGGGCCGTTTGTCGGTGCCGGGCGCTTTACTGGATGCGGGAGTCGAACCCGCGGGGGCGGGAGGGGTGGTCGTCGTCATGCCATGAGCGTGCGGGCGATCCGGTACGGGTAACGAGAGCCCGCCGATGCTGGTACTGACAGCACCTGTCAGCGGCCGCGGCGGCGACGGACGATGGGGGACGTGACGACGATGACGACCGCACGTGGAGTGACAGGGGCACACGCCGCAGGGATGTCCGAGCCAGAAACGGCGCCGGAAACGGCACCGCACGCCGAAGGGCGCCCCACCCCGCCCCCGCGGCGGCGACCCGAGCTCGCCGCCTTCCTGCGGGGCCGCAGGGCCCGGGTGACGCCCGCCGACGTGGGCATGGCCCCAGGGCTGCGCCGCCGCACTCCGGGGCTGCGCCGCGAGGAGGTCGCCCAGCTCTCCGGGGTCGGCGTCACCTGGTACACCTGGCTCGAAAGGTACACCCCTTGGGATACGTGCCGGGTGGCGTTCGCCTGAGCAGCGAAGAGCCCCGCCGCACACCACGGGGGTGATGCACGACGGGGCCGTTGGCTAAGCCCTCACCGCACGGGTTTCTAGGTGCGGCACCCCAGCTAAGGGGCGGACCGGGGCGAGTGCCTGAGCACGTCAGCTCAGACGGGACACGTCCTGTCCCTGCACGAAGGCTGATCCGGTCGGGAACGTCGCCGTCCGAACCGCTGGACTGTCTTGCTCGCCGTCGTCCAACGGACCGGAGTCTCACCAGCGGATTGGTTCCGCGTCGCCTCCCACGCACGAGGGGCAGGGGCGCTTGAACGTGAAGCTGCACAGGTCGCATCCGGCGAAACCGCAGCATCCGTCACACCAGATGGCACGGTGCCCGGAACAAGTCCCGCAGAGGTCACCGAAGTTCCAGAGGGACCAACGCGGTTCCCCGCCTGTCCGGCCCGCGCGGGGCTTCGGGTGGAACGGGGCTTCTCCTTGCAGTGACCTGCGGAGTCGAGGTGTCCGACGTGGCGCTGTGCGGGGACGTTCCGGCGCTGTGGTCATCAGTGCCCGTCCGGATGCCGCGCCATGAGTACGTTGCAGTCCGTCACGGTGGTCTGATCGTTCCCCGCGCGGGCCCAGGCCCGGACCTTGGCAAGCTCCGTGCACCCGGCGCACCCATCGACAGGGGCAGGATCAGGGTCCAGCCTCAGCGGCAAGGTCACTGGTGCACTCGGGTACGTTCTCGGCTCGCTCATGCCGACCCCTTCGCGTCGTCCGTCTGGACACCACGCTAGGAACGAAGAGAGCCCAACTCACAGTCAGTTCTACGGAGTTCCACGAGCATCACCCCAGCGCGTCAATGGCGGAGGTGATCAAGGATCGGGCATCCGATCCGAAGACGGCCAGCTTCGAGAACTCCCCGAAGGCTTTGAGGTACTGGTCCACCTCTGACGGGGCGGTCACGTTCACTTGCGCGGTCAGCGTCTCCACCTGCGCGCGCTTCTTGTCGTAAACGCTGAACGTCTCGATCATCCACATACGCCGATCGGCGGAGAAGGGGATGACGCCTAGCGACACGGAAGGAAAAGCCATCACGGAAAGGAGGCAGCCGAGTTGGCCCGCCATCACTTCCGCTCCGCCGACTCTATGCCGCAGAACCGCCTCTTCAACGAGCAACGCGAACCGGTGATTTCCTTCACGGATTACCCGGGAGCGCTCCATCCGTGCAGCGACCGCATCCGTTACGTCATCCGGCGTTCCACGAAATGCGGCGATGGAGCCGAGCAGCGCTGTGGCATACCCGTCCGTTTGAAGCAGTCCAGGAATCACGTTTGAGCAATAGATCCTGAACGTCTCTGTTCGCTCGAAGAGTGGAACATAGGACTCTTGCAGCCGTCGCAATCCCGTGCGTTGCAACCTACGCCACTCGACGTATGCACTGTCGGCCGACCGGGAGGCCGCTATCAAATCAGCGGCCATCCCGTCGGCTTCGCAGGCGCGACACCATGCCCGGATATCGCCATCTGACGGAGGCGTAACGGCGTTCTCAAGGCGAGACACCTTGGACTTGTACCAGCCGGTTCGGTCGGCAACGTCCTTGGCCGTGAGGTTGGCGTCCCGGCGGATCTCCCGTAGTTGGTCAGCGACCGCCTTGCGGGCAGCTTGGACGCTCGATGAAGGCGACGCGGGCATGAGTCGTTGAATCCGTCAGACCTTGTATTCCTCGTGCGGTGTTGCCTTGCTCCAGACATTCTCGAAGGCTTCGGCGCAGAGCTTGGCAACCGAAGGGTCGTCGGTTACTTCGTCTCCCAGATAGGCCCCCTCTCCGGAGAAATAGCCGAACCTTACCAACCGGCCGTCGAACAGCCAGAAGTCATTGCCCGGCAGGGCGATTCCCGAAGCCTTCTTCCGGGGCAACCAGCGAATCTGTTCGCCAGCAGCGATGTTGGTGAAGGTTCCGTCATAGAGATAGCGGGTGTACTCACTGACGGGTTCCGACACGATCCGTGCTCGCCGGATTTCTACCCCGCGTCCTACCGTTTCCGAAACCATGTCCAGCCATGGACGCCACCAGGAATCGCGGTTGTTCGGGTCCGGCCTCTTCCCTGCCTTCCATGCCTCGACACGGGGAGCTTCGTCCGGGTCGTCGTAGTGGTCGCGCATCTCAAGGTGCAATGCCGACTTCCGACATCCCGCCAGCAGCTCACCGAACGGTGGAGCGCTCCGCCACATCACATGCCTCCCGAATAGCGGCCACCATTCGCATAGGCAGCCGAACGACGCCTTCACCGTCAGGAATCGGCCCAGCCTTGAGACAGTCAGCGAGCGTTTCGCCGTCTGCATCCCAACCCTGGAACAAGAGTTCCTGACGCTCCTCATCAACCCACACCGTCGGACAGTTCGCCCCGTCGGTGTTGGGGTCTTTCGCGATGAACCGTAGTGCCATGACCGCCTCCGGCTAGCTGTGGGTTCTACGTCGTTCTAGGACCTTCACTCTCCGGAGCGGACCCGTCAAGAGCGCCTGTCCGGCCAAGACGAAAGCCCCCGCAGCGACCCCCGCGAGAGGAGGCCAACCACGGGGGCGGGGTCAGAAGTGGCACGGGCAGATCATGCAGGCGAAGAGGTCCGTGGGCAGTGGGGCACGGCCCAGTTCCGCAGCGAAGAGACCCGTGAACGGCACCCACAGGGGATGCGTGGGCGGGTCGGCCGCTTCGCCCAACCGGCAGGCCAGTGAGGTGAGTTCTGGACTCACAAGGTGTTGAAGGGTCACGTGGCGTGCTCCGCGTCGTAGTCGTCCAGGGCTTGCCGGGCAAGGCGCTGCATCTGTTCGAGCGGGGTTTCCGTGCCGCTGGACTCCGTACCGGTCTCAAGGTCGCGCATCGCGGAGTGCAGCGCGGAGAAGTACCTCAGCGCCGGATGGGCGACAGGGAGCCCGCTTGCACCGATGACCATGAAGCCGTCAGTGGCAACCTGGCGAATCAGGGACTCCCAGAGCGCCCGTACGTCGTCCAGTCGTTCCGGGGCGTTCTCAGGGGCGCTCAGGGCCGTCACGGTGGCAAGCCTGCCGTTCGGTGCCGTTGCCTTGCGGGCGCGTGACGCGGCGACTCGACAGGCGGCGGAGCAGTAGCGCTGTCTTGCGTCGGCGTTCTTGCCGAACGACTTTCCGCACGGCTTGTGTTGGCAGGTGGTGACCTTCAAGGGATTTCCTCCTTTCGGGGAAGACGAACAACGGTGAAGGGCGTGTTCGTTACGGACGCGTTTTCCGTGCTGGGGCTGGGATCGCCAGCGGCATTGATCGGGAACTTTCAAACCGCATACGCCCCCAGCCGGCTGCGACCCATCGGAAAATTCGGGAACCCGACACCTTCACGCGTTCGTGTCGCTCGCCGTGCACCGCTTGCATTCGATGACCCAACAATCCGAGCGCTCATCTCTCCGCGCGTCTGCGGGCAATCGGTCCTTGAGTCGGTAGCCGATTCGCTGGCAGGTGCGGCAGCGCACGGGAACGCGTGGCCTGTTGTCTCCGCTGGGCACTGCCCGACCATCGGGGCGCATCCATGCCGGACGCATCCACGAAGGCCAGTCGCTCAACTCCTCAGCCGTGCCCGGAATCTCACGCACCTTGAATGCGATCAGCGTGCGGCCATCGCTGAGCTTGTGGGCACCCGCCCTCTTGCGAGCCCACCCCTTCGCAGTGAGGTACCCCCCTATGTCGTCCGGGCACTGAACACACATACCCGCCCCCAGGGGCACGCGGTCAAGGCGCACCCCTGAGAGCAGTTCAACGAACATGCGGGTTAGGCCAGTTCGGCAAGCTCAGCCGAGAGGAGCCATTCAGCCTCGCTCTGCGGAACGTCGTAGGTCTCGCCGTTCTGGAGCACGTGGGACGGAATGCCGTCCGTGGTCGGGCCGTAGCTCATGTAACCGGTCATTCGAAGGGTCACGGTCGGCTCATCGGTGTTGAAGAAAGGCATGGTGGAGAACTCCTCTTAGGCGGTAACGGTGATCTTGCAGACGGCAGCGGCGTTCGGAACAGCGATAGCGGCACGGGCGATAGCGCGCACGGCGGTACCGTCCTTCAGGAATCCGAACTGATCCGAAACCTGAAAGCCCGCGTCCTTGCGCCACACGGCAAAGATCTGGTCCGCCTCATAGGTGAGAACATCCGTGCCCGGCATGAACGAGGAGATCCACACGGGAACACCCAGAATCGCGCGCTGAATGCCAGCGGTAGGCGAACCTGCCGACTCGCTCAGAAGCGGCTTCAGCGAACCGGAGGTTTCCCGCAGCGCCATGAGTCCCGCCCATGTGGTCGGGTGCATCACCACGGCCGTGGCCTTCGAGTTGACCGCTTCGAGCTTTCCGAACGCGGCAACGAAGGCGTCAAGGTCCTTGAATCCGCCCTTGGCTTCAAGAGTCTGGATACCCGGCGTGTTCGCGATTCCCACGAACCCCTTGTTGACTCCCGTGCCAATCAGCGCCTCACGGTCGAAGCCCAGAGAAACCGACCGCATAAGCGACTTGGCCACCGGGTCCATGAACGCCGAACCGCCATCCTCCACAAGCTCATTGGCGAGCATGTCAGCGGCGGCAATCTTCTTCGGCGTCACCTTCAGCGGCTCAGCACCGAAACCGCCAGTGGGTAGGTCGTCAAGCTCACCCACGAAACCGGCCGTGAAGTCCGAGCGGATCACAGGGAATGCGTAGGTCTCAGCGTTCGTCTGCACCCGGTTCACACCGGACGCCATGACCACCGACTGAGGGGCGAGAAGGTCAACGAACTTCTTCGCCATCTCCTCCGGACTGAACGCCTTACCCGTGCCCGTCGTAGTGATCCCACGGGAAATCTCAACAGAGCGAGCCAGAAGCGCACCCGGAATAACAGCCATGCGCTCTTCCTTCGGTTCGTGCTTGCGGGTGGTACCCATGAGCTGGAGCGGAGACGTGGCACGCATCGCGATCTCTTCAACGGCAGCCGCCTCAAGGTGCCTCTTCATCGCTCCGTCAGCCTTAGCGATACCGTCAAGAAGCTCACCCTCCGTCTTGCGTTCGGCAACAGACAGGGAACGCTTCGCCGGGTCAAGGTCCAGCTTTTTGAGAAGGTCTGTGTATTCGTCGCGCTTCGTCATGTGGGCGCGTGCCTGTTCGGCGTGAGACAACGTGCTTCCTTCCTCCGGGAACAAGAAAGCCGACCATCCCTGAATGGGGTCGCCGGCTGGGGGTTAGTGGGAAATTTGTAAACGTCCCCTCACCTGTATTAGTAAATGTCTACGCGGCATCACTCGCAGCACGGTTCTTAGCCGCCCACTCACGCTTTCGCTGCCGGGTCCGCTCCGCCTTGCATTCGTCCGAACACATCAGCGGCCAACGGCGCTTCTGCCCCTCCGGGCGCTTCTCCTCATACGTCGAGCCACACACCTGGCATTCGCCCGTGAATACCTTCACGCCGTCCACCATGCGGATAGTGCCGCCCTTCGTCACCCAGGACATGGGACGGGCCTCACGACGGCGGATGATCTGACGGGACCGGAGCACGTCATTACGCAGTGCGGGTGGGAACTCCCACAGGGGCCGGAACGGGTCGGCTATCAGCCGGTACCCGCCACGGGCGAAGCCAGCGCGAACCTCCACGGCCCCGTTCTCGCCCCGCATGAAGCGCGCGGTATCCCACTCCATCCACGCCCGCCGAACCTCCGGGGTGACGTGCTCCGTCAGTTCATCAGGAGTATCAATCAGTGCGCCAATCTCGTGCTCAGTCAAGCCAGTTGGGTTGTAGTACACGGGGCCTCTCCGGTCTTCAGACATGAAAAATCCCCGGTTCGGTGAAGCCGGGGCAGTGACTCGCGTGAGTCGGTGATCAGACGGCCTTGCGCTTGCGGTAGTCGGAGGTCTTGCAGCGGTTCGAACAGAAGCGGCGCGGACGGCCACGCCCCGACCACCCGGCAGGCTCCCCGCAATGGGCGCAAACGGCTTCTTCGCGTTCCACGGCGGCTATCGCTTCCGCTTCCTCCAAGTCGTCTTGCGCGTCCTGGCAGTGGCGTTCGGCTTCGCCCTCGTAGTCGCAGAACTTCTTGAGCGGGTGGGTTACCTCGAACGGCTCGCCGCACAGCGGACACGGCTTCCACTCGCGCGGCTTGCGGGGCTTCCTGCTGTCCCGGAATCCGGCCTGTCGGCAAGCGGCGGAGCAGTAGCGCTCTTGCCGTCCGGTCAGCGACTCCCCGCAGTGCTGGCATTCGTCGGTGTGGTTGTCGCTGTCGTAGTAGCCCATGCGGGCAGACCTCCGCGTGACGTAAGTCGGTGAGACGAAACGGATGACGTAGTAACGGCTCTAGCTTTTTCTTGTGAGTTCTTATGGGATAGACGGATTACTGTTATGCGTCACAGAAATAAGTAACAAGCCAACTAAGATCCCCCTCTCTCCCGCTGACGGGCAGCCCGGTAGGCGGCACGATCCCGGCAGCGCTTCGAGCAGTACCGGGCCGGTCGCCCTACGCCGCTGTACTCGACGCTGAGCCCGCATTCCGGGCCCGCGCACGCCTCACCCGCTCGCAGCGCCTCAGCGGCCCTCAACGCCCCCGCTATGAGCGCGTGCAGTTCTACGGTTCGTTCGTCGGTTCCGCGCATCTGGTCCCAGGCGGCGGCTTCGGCCGCCCGGAGTTTCGCGAGTAGGGCGGCGAATCTCGGCGTATCCATGAGTTCCCTTCGATGAAATCCGGCGTAAGTCGAGAATGGAAACGGCGAATCACGGAGTAACCCCGGAACAGTGCTGGGGAGTTCTGCCGTGATTCGCCGGTCTCGAAGCGGTTCTAGTCGGTCGATTGCCTGCCCGTGCTGACCCTGGAGCGCAAGGGTTTTCTGCGGGCACGAGAGAGCCCCGCTGGTCGCTGGGGACCAAACGGGGCCGTACGGGGCGCTGAGTGGGCTTACGCGGCCGTCTCGTACTCAGCCTCACCCTCGTGTGCCACGGGCTCCCAGTCGATGACCACGCGCCCGCCAGGATGCCTGGCAGAGTGGACGGTGACCTTGCACCGGTGGTGGGTGAGCATCGTTCGCCGCTGGTCTTCCGTGGCCTGGTCCCACGCTTCCCACAGCAGTGTGTTCGTGAGCGTCCATGTCTCGGTTACTTCCGGGTCGTGCTCTGCGGTCAGGCGGGCGTGTGTGGCCTTGAGGTCCGACACCAGGGCGCGGAGGTCTGCCGCGTCGTCGGCGTCCATGAGGAGGAGGTTCGCGTTCCCGCGCCGGATCTTCGCGTCCAGGTCGGCAAGCTCCCCGCTGTGATCGGTACCGCCGGAATAGGTGACTTCGTACAGCGGGGTGTTCCCGTGCTGCTTGCGGAAGTCCTCAAAGACCAGCGGCTCTATTAGGTGCGCCATGATCGAACCGTGCCCGCACGAGCCCTTGTAGAGCGGCTTCTTGCGGCTGGACTGCCCGCCGTTCCACTTCGCGCCGCACGCGCAGACCACCATGCCCGCAAGCCACGGCGCATCCATCCGTTCGGCCCGCTCCCCGGCCTCAAGCTCCTTCAACCGGTCCCGGACGCGCTTGGCCGTCGCGGCGTCGATGACCTCCGGGCCGAACTGCACCGGGGTCACGCCGTCGGCTTCGGTGACAAGCTCCCCGTTGTGCTCGCGCCACCCGCGCAGGATCACGCTGCGAAGGAGCTTGCGCCACTGCTGACGGCCAATGGGCAGTGCCCGCGCGGTCCCGGCCAGTGTCGCCCCCTTGCCGCCCTCAAGGAGCTTGGCTATTTGCTCACGCACGAGAGTGAATGCGTCCGTGTCTTCGGCCAAGTACGCCTTGCCGTCTCGGCGTTCGACCTTGTACGGGAACGGGGCCTTCCCGGAGATCCAGCGGCCTTGCGTGCGGCGCTCTTCGTGGGCGGCTTCGCTGCGGTCGGTGATGATGCCCAGTTCCCATTCCGCCACGGCAGCGATGATCGTTGCGATCAGCCGCCCGGTACCCGACTTGTCGGCGGAGTCCAACAGGCTGTCGGAGGTGACCAGCCGTACGCCGTTCTCGTCAGCCCAGTCCAAGAGCTTCTGAAACTCCCGGACGGAGCGTGCGAACCGGTCCAGCTTCCACGCGATGACCACCTTCGGGCGGTCCGCCATGATCCGGACCATGCCCTTCTTCCGGGCCTCAAGAGCAGAGCCGCCCGATACGCCGTCGTCCACGTAGGCGTTCGCCACGGCGGCGGCAGTGGTCTCCTCATCGAAGCCCAGCGCTTCAGCCTTGAGGCGGCAGGCGCGAAGCTGGACGTCCAGCGACGACGACTCATCAGACGAGCGCGACAGACGGAGGCTGAACGCAAGCTCAGCGCGGGCAGGGGCGGAGGTCTCAGGGGTCACGCTTCCCCGTGAGCGGGTGGATTTCCTGATCACGACGGGCGGCACGTCCCCAGCACGAGACGGGAGCGCCCCGGCAAGGGCAAAGGTCTTCATACCTCCCTTCAAGGGAGTCGGTTGCCTGGCGTCGCTGACCAGCGAAGATGCGGCGGTGTTCGGCTTCATGCGGACGCTAGAGCGCAAGGGTTTCTCCAGGGACCTGCCCCGGACAGTTCAGGCGGTGTGACGCCGGTCATGTCCCAGGGAGTGAACAGTTCCCTCGAACAGGGCCGTCCGATCAACGCGTCCCCCCAGGTCCTGGACGCCGTGGCGCGCACCCTCCGCCTCGACCAGCCCGAGCGCGAGCATCTGTACCACCTGGCCGAGGTGCCGTACGCCCAGGGCCGCGAGGCCTCCGCGCGGGCGGTCGGCGCGGAGGTGCAGGGCATCATCGACGCCATGGACCCGCGCCCGGCCGTGGTGTACAACGCGCGGTACGACATCCTCGCCACCAACCCCGCCTACCGCGACCTGTTCCTCCTCCCCCAGGCCCCCGGCACCGGCGTCCCGAACGTGCTGTGGTCCCTGTTCACCGTGCCCGCCGAGGAGTGCCCGCTGGTCTTCCGCGACAAGGAGCTGCCGATGATGGTGGCCACCCTGCGCAGTGCGTACGGGCGGCATGTGGGCGAGCCCGTCTGGGAGGGGTTCCTGCGCAGGCTGTCCGCCGCCAGCCCGTACTTCGCCGAGCTGTGGGGCAGCGGCGACGTGATACCGCCGGGGCGGCGCGTGAAGACCTTCCGGCACCGCGTGGTCGGCGAGCTGCGCATGACGTCGGTCTCGCTGAGCGTCGACGGCATGCCGGAGTGCCGGATCGTCGTGTACACGCCGGATGACGAGGAGAGCGGCGTCCGCGCGGCGCGGCTGCGCGGGCTCAGGACCACATAGGCGGCGACCTCGGCCCCAGCCACCTGAGCCGCCACCATCGCCACCGTCACCGCAGCCGCCACCACCGCTGCACAAGAAAATCCCGCCCCCTGACGGGGACGGGATTCTCGGGACTGTGGAGCTAAGGAGAATTGAACTCCTGACCTCCTGCATGCCATGCAGGCGCTCTACCAACTGAGCTATAGCCCCTTGTGTTCTTCCCGCTCGGCGGGCGAACAAGAAGAACTTTAGCCTGCGACCAGCCGGAATGTGAAATCCGGGTCCGGCCGCCCGCCGGAGCGGGTCAGGGGTGCTCAGTCGTCGTCGCCGAGCACCGGTTCCGGCAGGGTGCCGGCGTTGTGCTCAAGGAGGCGCCAGCCCCGCGCGCCCTGGCCGAGGACCGACCAGCAGCAGTTCGTCAGACCGCCGAGCCCCTCCCAGTGGTGGGGTTCGAGACCGAGGAGGCGACCGATCGTGGTGCGGATGGTGCCGCCGTGGCTGACCACCACCAGCGTGCCGTCGGCGGGCAGCTTCTCGGCATGGCGCAGCACGACGGGAGCGGCCCGGTCGGCGACCTCGGTCTCCAGCTCGCCGCCGCCCCTGCGCACCGCCTCGCCGCGCTTCCACGCGGTGTACTGCTCGCCGAAGCGGGCGATGATCTCGTCGTGCGTCAGGCCCTGCCACTCGCCGGCGTACGTCTCCTGGAGGCCCTCCTCGTACGCGACCGGCAGGCCGGTGATCGCGGCGAGCTCACCGGCCGTGGCCGCCGCGCGCCGGAGGTCCGACGCGACGATGGCGTCCGGCTTCAGGGAGGCGAGCAGACGGGCGGCGCGCTTGGCCTGGGCGACGCCCGTCTCGGTCAGCTCGATGTCCGTGGAGCCCTGGAAGCGGCGCTCCAGGTTCCAGGCGGTCTGGCCGTGCCGCCACAGGATGATCCGGCAGCCGCGGTTGGTCACCGCAGCTCACCGTCCAGGTCGGCCTCCTCCGCGGCCTGCTGCTCGGCGTGCTCGGCGCCCTTGCCGCGGGTCGCCTTGGCGTCCTCGGGCAGGTCGATCTCGGGGCAGTCCTTCCACAGGCGCTCGAGGGCGTAGAAGACGCGCTCCTCGCTGTGCTGGACGTGGACCACGATGTCCACGTAGTCGAGGAGGATCCAGCGCGCGTCGCGGTCGCCCTCGCGGCGGACCGGCTTGGCGCCGAGCTGCTTGTTCAGCTGCTCCTCGATCTCGTCGACGATCGACTTGACCTGGCGGTCGTTGGGGGCGGACGCGAGCAGGAAGGCGTCCGTGATCGACAGCACGTCGCTGACGTCGTACGCGATGATGTCGTGCGCGAGCTTGTCGGCCGCCGCCTGGGCGGCGACGGTGATGAGCTCGGTGGAGCGGTCCGTGGCGGTCACTGGTGAGCTTTCCTTCGGCTGGTGGATACAACCCCCAGGGTCTCACGGACCGCCGACAGCGCCCCAGACGATTACGTCACCGCCCCCGGCCGTAGTCCTGACCGAGGACCACGGAGACGTCGGCGTTGGCCTGGGGGGTGCCCTTGCGGACCGCGCCCGCCGGCAGGCCGAGGGTCTTGGCGACCTCGGTGGCCTGCGACTTCTTGGCCGGGTCGGCGTATACGACCTGTGAGGTGGCCTGGGCCGTGGAGCCCGCGCCGCCGTCGATGAAGGTGTAGCCGCCGTTGACCAGGGAGACCCGGGCCTCCTGGCCCGCGGCCTTCTTCCCGGAGGCGTTCTTGACCCCGACCCGCACCGCCGCGCCCTCGTCCGGGCTCTTCACCGCGCCGCCGAGGACGTCCTTGACCACGGTGTCGCCGGCCTGCTCGGACAGCGTGCCGTCCGGGCGCACCGGCAGCAGCGTCGTCTTGTAGTCGCCGCCCTTGGCACGGTCGGCGAGCTTGGCGAGGAAGGCGCCGAGGTCCTTCTCCTCCAGGGAGGGGTCGAGGATCTGGGCGAGCGACTGCACGGTGGTCGTGGCCGCCTGCGGGTCCGACGAGAGCTTGCGCAGCACGCCCTGCATGACCTGGCCGAAGCGGTCGAGCTGGGCGGACGCGGTCTCGCCGGGCGCGCGGTAGGTGGCGTAGGCGACGGCCATCGGGCCGCTGAGGGTCTGCTGCTCGCCCTTCTTCACGAGGGGCGCCTCGCCCTTCTTCGCCTTGGGGTCGGGCACGTCGGTGTCGGTGGTGACGTCGATGTTCCCGACGAGCTCGACGAGGTTGTTCAGGTACGGGGTGTCGAGCCGCCAGGTGCCCTCCACCTCGGTGCCGAGCACCGTGTCGATGGACTCGCGGGTGCCGGTCGAGCCGTCGTCGTCGACGGACTTGCCGAGCGTCGTCGGCGTCCCGTCGTCGTCCGACACGGAGAGGGAGTTGGGCAGCAGGACGGTGGCGCCCTGCTTGGTGGTGGCGTTGTCGACCAGGAGCGCGGTGGAGGTGCCGCCGCCCTTGGTGTTGTGCAGGTGGACGACGATCACGTCGCGCTTCTGCGCTCCGGAGGCCGCGGCCGCGGCGCCCTCACCGTCCGCCTGGCCCGGCAGCTTGCCCGCGAACCACAGGTAGCCGACGCCGCCCGCGACGACGAGGGCGAGCACCACGATCAGCGCGACGACCCGGGAGCGGCCACGCCGCTTGGCCTCCTCGCGCCGCTCGGTCCGGCTCTCGGTGAACTTCAGCCAGTCGATGACGTCTTCGGATTCCTCGTCCGGCTCCTCGATGAACGAGAACTGCTCGGTCTTGTACGCGTCCTTGTGCTCACCCTCGGGTGCGCGCTCCGGCGTGGGCTCGGGTTCCGGGGCGGGCTGGGGCGGCGGCACCTGGGCCTGTTGCTGATGTTGCTGGGATTGCTGCGGTTGCTGGTGCTGCTGGGGGTGCTGATGCTGCTGGGGTTGCTGCTGCTGGGGTTGCTGCTGCTGGGGTTGCTGCTGCTGCGGGATCCAGCCGGTGTCGTACGAGGTCCCGGCGTTGCCGTACGCGTCGTACGCCCCGGCCCCGCCCGCTCCGTAGGCCCCGGTCTCATAGCCCTGCTGCCGGCCGCTCGCGTAGGGGTCGTACCCGTACCCCTGATGTTGCTGCGCCTGCTGCGCCTGCTGTGCCTGCTGTGCCTGCTGCGGCGTCTGCTGCTGAGGCACTTGAGGCTGCACCTGCTGGTACACCGGCCGCCCGTACTCGTCGTACCCCACGACCTGGTACTGGTCGGCGGCGTATCCCTCCGCGTACCCGTCCGCGTACTCGCCCGCATACGGGTCGCTGCCCGCATACGGGTCGTACTGTCGGTCGTTCACCGGTGCCCCTCTCGGCTCATTCGCCGCGGTACAGCTCGCGCTTGTCGATATAACGCACCACACCGTCGGGCACCAGATACCAGACCGGGTCTCCCTTGGCGACCCGCGCGCGGCAGTCCGTGGACGAGATGGCCAGGGCCGGCACCTCCACCAGGGAGACACCGCCCTTGGGCAGCCCGGGGTCGGCCAGGGTGTGGCCGGGCCGGGTCACCCCGATGAAGTGCGCGAGGGAGAACAGCTCTTCCGTGTCCCGCCAGGTGAGGATCTGGCCGAGGGCGTCGGCGCCCGTGATGAAGAAGAGGTCCGTGTCGGGGTTGAGGGCACGCAGGTCGCGCAGCGTGTCCGTCGTGTAGGTGGCGCCGCCGCGGTCGAGGTCGATGCGGCTCACCGAGAACTGCGGGTTCTCGGCGGTCGCGATGACCGTCATCAGATAACGGTCCTCCGCGGGCGACACCTGCTTGTCGCTCTTCTGCCACGGCTGGCCGGTCGGCACGAACACCACCTCGTCGAGGTGGAACTGCGCGGCGACCTCACTGGCCGCGACGAGGTGTCCGTGGTGGATCGGATCAAACGTTCCGCCCATGACGCCCAGGCGGCGCTTGCCGTCACTCACCGGACCGGTCGCTCGGCCGGTCTCCGGACCGGTAGGCATGCCCTGCTCTCCCATGCGTGCAGACCCTACCGGCCCGGCGGACGGACCCTGTTCGCTCAGCGGTCCCGGTTGAAGCGGGTGGTGATCCACAGGAGCAGCAGGAGGACGACGAACGCGCCGCCTCCGGTGAGGAGAGGGCTGAGGCTTTCGTGGTTGCCGCCGTGCTCGCCGCCCTCGGAGGCGAGAGTGACCAGCTGGGCGGCGTTGCTGTGGAGGCTCATCTCAGGCAGGACCTATCCGGAGGTGGGATGGACATAAAGACTTCTGGCCCATCGTAAGCGGGGGGTTCGTTCCGGCTCACGCCGACTCAGCCGTTGCGGTCCTCGGCGCCCTTGTCGGACGCGCTCTTCGCCCGCTCGCCGGACCCGCTCGCCGGACTCTCCACGTCGTCGCCGGACGCGCTCTCCGGACTCTTCGGGCGCTCCGCGCCCTTGCCGGGCGCGCTCTCTGGGCTCTTCGGGCCCCGCTCCGGCACGTGTTCCGCGCCGCGGACCGAGCCGTTGTCGCTGCTCTGGCGGTACCCGCGCAGCAGGAACCAGCCGACCAGGACGCAGCCGACGACCATGACGATCAGCACGATCCGCAGCAGATTGCCCGGACCCTGCCGCTCCGCGGCCTTGGCCGCCTCGGTGAGCCAGACGGCCCCGGGGTTGTGCTCCATGACGGATGACTCCTTCTGTGCGCTGCCCTGTCACGGTATCTCCGCCTAGGCTGGACTCCACCTCGGGGGCACGAGAGGACGACACATGGGGGATGCGGCATGACCGACGACAACCACCGCGGCGGGGCCGGCGGGGGCCACGAGCGCGTGCCGGGCCGGCAGCGCAGGCGCTTCCCCGGCATCTCGTCGCGGGCGTACGAGCACCCGGCGGACCGCTCCGCCCTCGTGGCCCTGCGCAGGCTCACCGGCTTCGACACGGTCTTCAAGGCGCTCAGCGGCCTGCTGCCCGAGCGGAGCCTCAGGCTGCTGTTCCTGTCGGACTCGGTACGGGTCTCCGACGCCCAGTTCGCGCACCTCAACACCATGCTGCGGGACGCCTGTTACATCCTGGACCTGGAGAAGGTCCCGCCGATGTACGTGAACCAGGACCCGAACCCGAACGCGATGTGCATCGGCCTCGACGAGCCGATCATCGTGGTGACCACCGGGCTCGTCGAGCTGCTCGACGAGGAGGAGATGCGGGCGGTCGTCGGCCACGAGGTCGGCCACGCCCTCTCCGGCCACTCCGTCTACCGCACGATCCTGCTCTTCCTCACCAACCTCGCGCTGAAGGTCGCGTGGATCCCGCTCGGCAATGTCGCGATCATGGCGATCGTGACGGCGCTGCGCGAGTGGTTCCGCAAGTCCGAGCTGTCGGCGGACCGGGCGGGGCTGCTGGTCGGCCAGGACCTCCGGGCGTCGATGCGCGGCCTGATGAAGCTGGCGGGCGGCAACCACCTGCACGAGATGAACGTGGACGCGTTCCTTGAGCAGGCCGAGGAGTACGAGGCCGGGGGCGACCTGCGCGACTCCGTGCTGAAGATTCTCAACGTGCTGCCGCGCACGCACCCCTTCGCCACGGTGCGGGCCGCCGAGCTGAAGAAGTGGGCCGATTCCCCGGCGGCTCACGGCTTCCAGCGGATCATGGACGGCCACTACCCCCGCCGCGACGAGGACGGGGACACCTCGGTCTCCGACTCCTTCCGCCAGTCGGCGTCGTCGTACGCGGACGACGTCCGGCACAGCAAGGACCCGCTGATGAAGCTGGTCAACGACATCGCGGGCGGCGCGGGCGACCTGGGCGGCAAGCTGCGCGGCAAGTTCACGGGGCAGGGGGGCGGCAAGCCGGGCGGCGGCACACCCGGGGATGCAGGCGCACCCGGCAACGGCGACGCGCCGGACGACGACCCCAGGTAACCGCGGCCCTCACGACGCCGACAGCGACGGCTGGGCCGAGGCCGCCAGCGTCCCGCACAGCGCCGTCGCGTCGCCCGTCGCGTACGGATCGGTGCCGGCCGACGGGCCGCCCGCCTTGGCCCGCTCGCCCGCCAGCAGCGGCCGCAGGTGGTTCGCCGTGTCGGCCGCGCAGGCGAGCGGTCCCGCCTGGGTGGCCGAGGTGATCACCTCGGCGCGGTGCATCCGCAGGTCGTCGCGGTCGAAGCGGAAGTGCAGCTCGCGGCGGACGGTGAACAGGGACGCGTCGGCCCGGTCCGCGCCGCTCGCGCCGCCCGCCCGGCTCGCCCCGGCGGCGGGCCGCAGCGCGTACACGAAGGTGTGGTCCGAGGTCACCTCAAGGGTGTCCCGGTCGGTCTCGGTGAGGCGCAGGGTGCCGTCCGCCCTGACCCGCCGGTCGGCGAGCGCGGTCCGCGCCGGGTCGAACCGCACCAGCCAGCCGGTGGCGGCGTGCCGCCCGTCGGCCGCCGGGTGGGCGAAACTGCGGTCGAACTGGCTGAACTGACCCGGGTCGAGCAGGATCCGCACGGACCGCGCGGAGCCGCCGGTGAGCACCTCGGGGTCGAGCGACGACTCGACGAGGTAGTCCTTGACGGTGATCAGCGCGGCCATCACCTGACTGTCCGAGAAGTGCGAAGTGCGGTGCACGGCAGGGAGGTTGATGCCGCCCGCGCCCACCCGGAACTGTGCGGCGGGGCTGTGCGCGTACAGGCTCTTGACGCTCTTCGCGCCGGGCACGGACCCCCCGGGCGCGAGCGGGATCACCGTCATGCGCAGCGGCTCGGGGCGCCTGGCCACCGGGGACTGGTACGGCTGGCGTACGCCCATGTAGATCGCCGTGCCGAAGGCGACCGCGATCAGTACGACGAGGATCACCAGCTGCCGGGACAGCATCTTGTGCAGTCCGGGGCGGCGGCGCACGGCGCGTGTGTGATCGTCCAGGCGCTCCCGCGCGGAGAACTCCTGGAGCCGGGCAGCTTGGACGAACGACTCGTCGAACACAACGGATCGGTACTCGTCCTCGCCACCTCCGGGAGTGCCGCCCTCGGGCGTCCCCGCCGGTGGTTCTGTTGGCCCGCCCATACCTTCAGGGTAGGTCTCCGGGCCGCCGGGTAAACGCCCTGGTACACGACAACTTCCGACAACTGCTCACGGCGGCGTGCGGGTGGCGTGCGGGGGCGGAGCAGCAGGCCGAGCGGGGTCCCGGTCAGGGCCTGCGGGGCACCGCGGGCATCTCGGACTGGCCGAACCCGGCCGAGACGGAGGGTCCTGGCGGCTCCTTCTCCGCGCTCTGTCCGACCTCGGTCGAGGCGGGCGACGGCACCTCGTCCCTGCGGTCCGACGACGCCCCGCGGTAGACGGCGGTGAAGGCGAGGGCGACCATGCCGATGCCCATCAGGAGGGCGAGCATCCACGCGATGGGCCGGTGCCAGCGGAGCCGGCCCGGGTGGCGGCCAGGGCGGCCGTACCTCTGGTCGAGGGAGTCGTACGCGAAGGCGTCGTCGAGGTCGTCGCGGCCCATGTCGGCGCCGTCGTCGGGGCCGAAGCCGTCCTCGTAGAGATCGTCGTCCGCGGCGTCGGCGCCGCGGCCCCGGGTTCGGGCCCGCCGGGCCTCGGCCTCGGAGGCCTCGGCGCGCGCCTGCGCGGCGGCCAACAGCCGCTCCACGGCGGAGGGTTCATGGACCTCCGCGGCGCGCACGAACTCCTCGTCGAAGACCACGGAGGCGAACTCATCGTCCGCACCCCCGTGGTCGCGGTCGTCGTCGGGCTCCCAGCCGTCGGGAGACGACGGCGTGCCCCCCACGTCCTCCGGCACCCCTCCAGAGTAGACCTGGACGGGGCAATTTGGGCAGCAGGAAAGGGAATTCGACCGGGCTCGCCGTCAACCGGCCGACGGCTCACCGCACATGGCCGTCGCCCGTCACGATGTACTTCGTGGAGGTCAGCTCGGGCAGCCCCATCGGACCGCGCGCGTGCAGCTTCTGGGTGGAGATGCCGATCTCCGCGCCGAAGCCGAACTGCCCGCCGTCGGTGAAGCGCGTCGAGGCGTTCACGGCGACCGTGGTGGAGTCCACGAGCTGGGTGAAGCGGCGCGCGGCCCGCTGCGAGGTGGTGACGATGGCCTCGGTGTGCCCGGAGGTCCACAGCCGGATGTGCTCGACGGCCTGCTCCAGGGTGTCGACGACGGCGGCCGCGATGTCGTGACTGAGGTACTCGGTCTCCCAGTCCTCGGTGGTCGCGGGCACGACGGTGGCCTTGGTGCCGTCCGCGTAGGTGAGCACCCGCTCGTCGGCGTGCACGGTGACGCCGGCGTCGGCGAGGGCGTCCAGGGCGCGCGGCAGGAACGCGTCGGCGATGTCACGGTGCACGAGGAGCGTCTCGGCGGCGTTGCAGACGCTGGGGCGCTGCGCCTTGGAGTTGACCAGGATGTCGACGGCCATGTCGATGTCGGCCTCGGCGTCGACGTACACGTGGCAGTTGCCGGTGCCGGTCTCGATGACCGGGACGGTGGACTCCTCGACGACGGTCCTGATCAGCGAGGCGCCGCCGCGCGGGATGAGGACGTCGACGAGGCCGCGGGCGCGCATCAGCTCGCGGACGGAGTCGCGGTTCTCGCCGGGCACCAGCTGGACGGCGTCCGCGGGCAGGCCCGCGCCGTGCACCGCGTCGCGCAGGACGCGCACCAGGGCGGTGTTCGACGCGTACGCCGACGACGAGCCCCGCAGCAGCACGGCGTTGCCGGACTTCAGACAGAGGGCCGCGGCGTCCACGGTGACGTTCGGACGGGCCTCGTAGATGATCCCGACGACGCCGAGCGGGACGCGGACCTGGCGCAGGTCGATGCCGTTGGGCAGCGTCGAGCCGCGGACGACCTCGCCGACCGGGTCGGGCAGGGCGGCCACGTCGCGCACGTCGGCGGCGATGGCGCGGACCCGCTCGGGGGTGAGGGTGAGCCGGTCGATGATGCCCTCGTCGGTCCCGGCCTCGCGGGCCCGCGCGATGTCCTTGCCGTTGGCCTCGACGATCTCGGCGGTGCGCACCTCCAGCGCGTCGGCGATCGCGAGCAGCGCGTCGTCCTTGGCGGCGCGCGGCAGTGGCGCGAGGGTGGCGGCGGCGCCGCGGGCGCGGTAGGCGGCGCGGGCGACCGGCGAGAGGTTGTCGTAGGGCGAGACGGGAGAGAGCGACGTCATGCCCGCAGGGTAATCGCCGCGCGCCCGGCGTCCATCCGGTGTTCCAGTCCCCGAGACCGGCGGAAGGCGACTTCGCGCCCCTCGGGACGACGGCTCAAAACGGGTGTACGCCCACGGGGGCGGCCGGCAACGGACCGTAGCCCTCGGCTATCCGCTGGTGATAGGTGTCGCGGCCGATCACTTCGAGCCCCACGATCTCCCACGGCGGCAGCTGTGCGCTCTGCCGGTGCTCGCCCCACAGGCGCAGCGCCACGGCGGCCGCGTCGTGCAGGTCGCGGGCCTCTTCCCAGTAGCGGATCTCGGCGTGGTCCGGCGCGTATCTGCTGGTGAGCAGAAAGGGGTGGTCGTGGGCGAGCTGTTCGAGGCCCCGTCTGAGCTCGTCCAGCGGGGCCGCCGCCCCGGAGACGCTCAGGGTGACGTGCCACAGCCGGGGCGTCTGCACCGGCTCGCTCTCCAGGCCCTCGCCCTGGTCGCTCTGCCGCGCGCGGTGCGCCTCGCTCTCGTACCCCGCACCTGCGGCGACGCTCGTCAGCGCCCGCTCGGCCGACCCACGGGACGCCGGCCCCGGACGCACTCGTCTCACGACGGCCTCCCTTACGCATGGTGATGCGGATACGCAATGGTCGTGCGGAACTGTCTTCAACAAAGTTGAGCAGGCCAAGGGGCGCCGCGGGGCGGTTTTGGGGAGTTTCACCTCGCGGGGGCCGGTCCCCCAAGGCCGTGCGCGACGGTTTTCGGCCGGGGCGTACGGGGCTCGTGGGGCGGGCGGTCCGAGCCGACCTGGGCTTTTCCGGGGCTACCCGTGGAGCAGGACGAGGTCGTCCCGGTGCACGACCTCCCGCTCGTACGCAGGTCCGAGTTCGCGCGCCAGATCGCGGGTGGAGCGACCGATGAGCATCGGCACCTCCTTGGCGTCGAAGTTCACCAGACCGCGCGCCACCGCACGCCCGTCGGCGTCCCGCAGCTCGACCGGGTCGCCCGCGGCGAAGTCGCCCTCGACCCCGGCGATCCCCGCGGGCAGCAGCGACTTGCGCCCCTCGACCACCGCCCGCACCGCGCCCTCGTCGAGGATCAGGGCGCCCCGCGGCTCGGAGGCGTGCTGCAGCCAGAGCAGCCGGTCGGCGGAGCGCCGCCCGGTGCGGTGGAAGTACGTGCCCGTGGCGCGGCCCGCGAGGGCGTCGCCGGCCTGGCTCGCGGAGGTCAGGACGACCGGGATGCCGGCGGCGGCGGCGATCCGGGCCGCCTCCACCTTGGTGACCATTCCGCCGGTGCCGACGCCCGCCTTGCCCGCGCTGCCGATCTCCACGTGCGCCATGTCGGCGGGTCCGGTGACCTCGTCGATACGGGAGGTGCCGGGCCGCGCCGGGTCCCCGTCGTAGAGGCCGTCCACGTCGGAGAGGAGGACGAGGAGGTCGGCGTGGACGAGGTGGGCGACGAGGGCGGCGAGCCGGTCGTTGTCGCCGAAGCGGATCTCGTCGGTCGCCACGGTGTCGTTCTCGTTGACGACCGGCAGCGCGCCCATGGCGAGCAGCTGGTCGAGGGTGCGCGAGGCGTTGCGGTGGTGGGCCCTGCGGGCCATGTCGTCGGAGGTGAGGAGCACCTGTCCGACGCGTACGCCGTACCGCGCGAAGGAGGCGGTGTAGCGGGCCACGAGCAGCCCCTGGCCCACGCTGGCGGCGGCCTGCTGCCGGGCGAGGTCCTTGGGGCGCCGCACCAGGCCCAGCGGGGCGAGTCCCGTGGCGATGGCGCCGGAGGAGACGAGCACGATCTCGCGCTCACCGCCGCCCCGGCTCTTGGCCAGGACGTCGACGAGCGCGTCGACGCGGTCCGCGTCCAGGCCCCCCGACGCGGTCGTCAGGGACGACGACCCGACCTTGACGACGACCCGCCGGGCCTCTGCCACTGACTGCCTTGCCGCTGCCACGCTCTTCCCCAAATGCTCCCGATGCCCCGGACCTGCGTGCTCCGGACCTGCAATCTACGTGAGCGCATGGGCGGGGCGCCCGTCCGTTTCGAGGAACGGACCGCACCATGGAAAACACATGAGCGTATTCGAGTCAGAGGCAGAAAACGGCCTCGAGGTTCAGTCCCTTTGCCCCTTTATCCGGTGATTGACGTCACGGAAGATTGCTAGTAGGCCACTGCACGTCATACGGTCAGTGGTCGACTTCCCCCCACTCCCCCTTCATCCCCTCCATCCCCGCCAGGAGCCCAAGCCCGTGCCCTCTGCCGGACTCGCCCCCCGACGCATCGTGCAGCTGACAGCGCTGTTCGCGATGTTCGCGCTCTTCGCGACGCAGCTCGCGACCGCGCTGATCCCCTACGTCCCGGTGTTCATCGCCGCGGCGGCCGCGAATCTCGCGCTCGACATCTATCTGCAGTACAAGCAGCCGGGCCTCCTCTCCCTCCTTGGCAAGATCCGCTTCGATGTCACGGTGCGCCAGCTGCTCCGCGACATGCTGATCCTGGTGGGGCTGCTGCGCATCGACGGCATCGAGCCGCTGGCCGAGCAGTCCCCGCTGACCATCGCGCTGCTCGCCTTCTACGCCCTGCACTTCGGCTGCCAGGCCGTCGCCGTCCTGGTGCGCCGGACTCGTTCGCTGCCGATCGTCACGCGCAACATCGACACCTCGAAGCTGCACCTGACGGCCGCGCCGCCGCGGATCCTCTCCCGCCGCCAGGCCCACCGGCTGCTGACCTTCTCGGTCCCGGCGACGGCCGGCCTGCTGGTCACCGCGGGCACCACCGACGCGTACTGGGGCGGCATCGGGCTCGCCGTCTCCCTGGTGCTGATCGGCGCCGGCGCGCTCTACCTCGCCACCTGGCTGCTGCCGAAGAAGCGCGCCAAGAACGACGAGAAGGTCATGGAGTGGCTCGACGCGTGGCTGGCGCGGTACAAGCCGACCGTCGCCATGTACTTCTCCGGCGGCACCACATCCGCGTACCAGGCCAACATGTGGCTCTCCACCCTCGCCCAGCTCGACGGCAAGCCGCTGATCGTGCTGCGTGAGCGGTTCATGGTGCAGAAGATCGACGCGACCGACGTCCCGATCATCTGCTTCCCGAAGGTCGCGACGATGTTCTCCCTGGAGACGTCGACGCTGAAGATGATGCTGCACCCGGCGAACGCCGCGAAGACCTCGCAGGTCCTTCGCATCCCCACGATCAAGCACGCCTTCATCAACCACGGCGAGAGCGACAAGCTCTCCTCCTGCAACCCGTACGCGAAGGCGTACGACGAGGTGTGGGTGGCGGGCCCCGCGGCCCGCGACCGCTACCAGCTGGCGGACATCGGCGTCGAGGACAAGGACGTGGTCGAGGTCGGCCGCCCCCAGCTGTCCCCGATCCGCCCCTACTCCGGCGCGCCCACCGGCGCGTTCACCACCGTCCTGTACGCCCCCACCTGGGAGGGCTGGGACGGCAACCCGGGCAACACCTCGGTGGTCCTCGCGGGCGAGAACATCGTCCGTGAGCTGCTCGCCGACCCCGGCGTGCGCCTCCTCTACAAGCCGCACCCGATGACCGGCTCGCAGAACCCGGCGGCGGGCGCCGCGAACGAGCGCATCAAGGCGATGATCGCCGCGGCCAACACCAAGCGCTCCGGCGCCCGGCCCGGCGCCGAGGCCGCGGCCGAGCTGGCCCGGCGCACCGAGGAGCTGGACCGGCTGACCGCCCGCTCCTTCCGCAAGAGCGCGGACGAACAGGAGCGCATGATGCTCCAGGGCTCCCCGGACGGCGACCAGCAGGCCGCGGTGGCCGCGGCGACGGCCGCGTGGGAGACCGCGTTCTGGGCGTCCTTCCCCGAGTGGGAGCACCAGATCGTCACCGCGGCGCGCCCCGCGATCTTCTCCTGCTTCAACCAGGCCGACGTCCTGGTCAGCGACGTCTCCTCGGTCGTCTCCGACTGGCTGAGCAGCGAGAAGCCGTACGCGGTCGCCAACACGGCCGGCATGTCCGAGGCGGAGTTCCGCGCGAGCTTCCCGACGGCGTCGGCGGCGACGATCCTCACCCCCGAGGCGGACGGCGTGACGGCCCTCCTGAAGGCCGTACGCGCCCCGGAGCTCGACTCCCACGCGGAGGCGCGCGCCGAGCTCAAGGAGCACCTCCTGGGCCCCTCGGACCCGCCCTCGCTGGTCCGCTTCAACGCCGCCGCGCTCGCCCTGTGCGCCCAGGCGGACGCCCGCCGCGCCCGCATGGACCAGCGCGTCGACGCGGACATCCCCGGCCAGCGCGCCGCGGAGGAGGCGGCCGAGGAGGCCGAGCAGGACGCGTCGGAGCAGGCCGAGCAGAACGGCGCGGAGGACTCGGTCACCGCGTGACCTGATGTGAACATGTGAGAGGGCCCCCGAGCTGCTGCTCGGGGGCCCTCTCACATGTCGGGCTAGAACGGCTCGAAGTCGTCGTACTCGCGCTGCGCATCGTCCCGCTCCGCCTCGCGGTCCTTGCGGCGCTGCGCGGCGGGCCGGGGCGCCTCCAGGCGGTGGTCCTCGCCGCGGCGGCCGAGCATCTCGGCGCCGGCCATCATGGTCGGCTCCCAGTCGAAGACGACCGCGTTCTCCTCCGGGCCGATGGCGACGCCGTCGCCGTTGCGGGCACCGGCCTTCATCAGCTCGTCCTCGACGCCGAGGCGGTTGAGGCGGTCCGCGAGGTAGCCGACGGCCTCGTCGTTGTTGAAGTCGGTCTGGCGGATCCAGCGCTCCGGCTTCTCACCGCGCACGCGGTACAGCGGCTCGCCGTCGACCTCCTCGCGGGTGACCGTGAAGCCGCTGTCGTCGACGGCCTTGGGCCGGATGACGATGCGGGTCGCCTCCTCCTTCGGCTTCGCGGCACGCGCCTGTGCGACCAGCTCGGCGAGGGCGAAGGAGAGCTCCTTGAGGCCCTTGTGCGCGACGGCGGAGACCTCGAAGACGCGGTAGCCGCGCTCCTCCAGGTCGGGCCTGACCAGGTCGGCGAGGTCCTGGCCGTCCGGGATGTCGATCTTGTTGAGCACGACGATGCGGGGGCGCTTCTCCAGGCCCGCGCCGTACTCCCGCAGCTCGGCCTCGATGACGTCGAGGTCGGAGACGGGGTCGCGGTCGGACTCCAGGGTCGCCGTGTCCAGGACGTGCACGAGCACGCTGCACCGCTCGACGTGGCGCAGGAACTCCAGGCCCAGGCCGCGGCCCTGGCTGGCGCCGGGGATGAGGCCGGGCACGTCGGCGACGGTGTAGACGGTCGAGCCCGCCGTCACCACGCCGAGGTTCGGGACGAGCGTCGTGAACGGGTAGTCCGCGATCTTCGGCTTCGCGGCGCTCAGCACGGAGATCAGCGAGGACTTGCCGGCGCTCGGGTAGCCCACCAGGGCCACGTCGGCGACGGTCTTGAGCTCAAGGACGACGTCCCGCTCCTCGCCGGGCACGCCGAGCAGCGCGAAACCGGGGGCCTTGCGCCGCGCGGAGGCCAGCGCCGCGTTGCCGAGGCCGCCGCGGCCGCCCTGGCCCGCCACGAAGGTGGTGCCCTGGCCGACCATGTCGGCGAGGACGTTGCCCTCCCGGTCCATGACGACGGTGCCGTCCGGGACGGGCAGCACGAGGTCCTGGCCGTCCTTGCCGGAGCGGTTGTCGCCGGCGCCGGGCTGGCCGTTGGTGGCCTTGCGGTGCGGGCTGTGGTGGTAGTCGAGGAGCGTGGTGACGTCCTGGTCGACGACCAGGATCACGTCACCGCCACGGCCGCCGTTGCCGCCGTCCGGGCCGCCGAGCGGCTTGAACTTCTCACGGTGGACGGAGGCACAGCCGTGGCCCCCGTTACCCGCGGCGGCATGCAGCTCGACGCGGTCCACGAAGGTGGTCATGGTTCGGTGCCTCCTGGGGGTCCCCCCACGCCTTCACGGCAGAGGGGGCGTACGGAAATGTCTTACGTCTAACACGCGAAAGGCGGACCCGCTTCCCGATACACCGGGAAGAGAGGTCCGCCCTCGCAGAACTCGCTCGACGAGCGACTGGTCAGTCAGTGAAGACGGACTCAGGCGACCGGAACGATGTTCACGACCTTGCGGCCGCGGTGGGTACCGAACTCCACCGCACCGGCGTCCAGCGCGAACAGGGTGTCGTCCTTGCCGCGGCCGACGCCCGAGCCCGGGTGGAAGTGGGTGCCGCGCTGGCGGACCAGGATCTCACCGGCGTTGACGGTCTGACCGCCGAAGCGCTTCACGCCGAGCCGCTGAGCATTGGAATCGCGCCCGTTCCGAGTGGACGATGCGCCCTTCTTGTGTGCCATCTTGTCTCAGTCCCTTACTTCGCAGCCGTGGGGATACCGGTGATCTTGATCGCCGTGTACTGCTGACGGTGACCCTGACGACGGCGGTAACCGGTCTTGTTCTTGTAGCGAAGGATGTCGATCTTCGCGCCCTTGTGGTGGTCCACGACCTCGGCCTGGACCTTGATGCCGGCCAGCACCCACGGGTCGCTCGTCACGGCGTCGCCGTCGACAACGAGCAGGGTCGAGAGCTCGACCGTGTCGCCAACCTTGGCAGTGGAAATCTTGTCAACCTCAACGATGTCGTCGACAGCAACCTTGTGCTGGCGACCACCGCTGCGCACGATGGCGTACACGCGGATCTCTCTCTCGCTCGGAACGGTGCCCCCGCAGTCCAGCCGCCCGCCCGAAGAGCGGAACGGCCTCTCTCCCGGAACGGGCCGACACGGCCCGGGCCACGAGAGGAAAAAGGTTTACAGGGGGTGGCGGTGCATAGGAACACGCCGACGGTCAAGGTTACGGGGCCCACCCGGAAGGGTCAAACCGGCCCCGTTCCTCCCCCGCCCAGGACGGCCGGGGTCACCTGACGGTGGGCTCGCCGTCCGGCGGCAGCGGCTTGACGCCCTTGCACAGATCCGTCTTGTCGGCGCTGCCCGGCCAGGCCACCGCCCGGGTCCGGTCGAAGTGCGAGCGGTACGTGTCGTGCACCGAGTCGTCGTCGATCTTGACGATCGCCTCGTCGTTCTCGCGCAGCGCGGGCGCCGTGTAGTTCTGCGAGCCGGTGAAGGAGATCTTGTTCCGCCTGCCGTCGTACATGCCGTCGATGAGCAGGTACTTCGAGTGGATGATGTAGGGCGTCGTGAGCGGGGTGCCCGGGTGCAGCGGGTCCCGGTCGTCGTTGAAGCAGCGCACCGAGGGGCCGCCCGACTTGTGCAGCTGCTCCCAGGTGCCCGGGGTGCCGCCCTGGCTCTTGGCGCTGTCGGTCTCCGCGTAAAGGATGCTCACCGAGCAGCCCGCCTTCTTCAGCGAGACGAGCTTGTCGGCGATCTGCTTGCGGGTGATCTTGAAGATCGCGGCGCGGACCTGGGTGTGCTTCGTGGCGCCCGCCGCGTCCTTGTACGTGCACTGCACGTTGTTCAGGACCGAGTACATGGTGTCGGTCTCGTTGACCGTGCCGTTGCGCGGGAAGAAGTACGACTTGTAGCGGCCGCTGCTGACCGTGCGGTAGTCCCAGTCCTGCCAGCGCTTGCCGACCATGTCCGTGAAGTACTCCGCGTACGCGTCGTACATCGCGGGGTTGTCCGGCAGCAGCAGCGCGTCGTTGTAGAACTTCGTGTGCGCCGACGGCGTCGAGTTCGACGTGGTCTGCACGACCACGTCCCTGGCGCCCTCGACCTCGGAGAACAGCCAGAACTTGTTGTGCATGATCGACTTGCCGTACGCCGGGTTGCCCAGGCAGGACTTGTCGGTCGGGCAGAGCGAGACGAACGACGACTTGCTCGTGTTGGTGCCGAGCGCCGTCCTCAGCTCGTTGTACGAGGTGTTCGTCGGCCGGTCCGTCTTGCTGGTGGAGTCCAGCAGGATCTGCACGTGCACGCCGCGGTTCTTGGCGTCGATCAGCGCGTCGACGACGGTGGCCTCCCACACGTGGTAGACCGCGACCTTGATCGTCGAGCCGGGCACCGCGGAGTGCGTCAGCTCGACCAGCCGGGTGCGGACCGCGTACTGCTCGTCGACGGAGCCCTTGGGGTCGTTGAAGATCGGCCCCTCGGTCCAGGTGGGCCCGGTGTCCGCCGACGCGGTCCCCACGGAGCCCGCGGCCTGGATGCCCGCCGCGGAGAGCACCGTGGCCAGCGCCACGGCCTGGCGGCCGCCCTTGACCGGTTTCACGGCACGGTGTCGTCCCGTGCCTCGCAGGCGCGTGTGCGCCATCTGTCATCCCTCCCCTGACGCGGCGCACGGTCTCCCCAACCGCGCGTTCACGTCGCTGTTCACTTATCAGACCGCATGAGTTTTACAGGTATCCCCCGGCACTCCAAGGGAGGGGGCCCCACTTCACGCTTTCGTGCAGCGGAACCCGTTTTTCCGGACAAGCCCCGTACGGGCCCCCACAGACCGGTGCCCCCTGCCCCGCACGGATGCGGAACAGGGGGCACCGGGCCGTGAAGGTCAGCCCTCGTCGGCCGCTCCGGCGGAGACACCGGACGGCGACTGCTCCGCCGCCGCGGTCTTCTTCGCCGTCGCCTTCGACGTCTTCTTGGCCGTCGTCTTCTTGGCGGCCGTCTTCTTGGCCGCGGTCTTCTTGGCGGCCGTCTTCTTCGCCGGCGCCTTCTTGGCGGCCTTGCGCGCCGTCTTCTTCGCCGGGGCGGCCTCCGCGGCGGGGGCCTCGGCCTCCGTCCCGGTCTGCTCGGCGGGCTGCTCCGCGGGCTTCTCCGCCGACGGGACGACCATGACGGCCGCCTCCGCGGAGGCGATCGGCGCGGTGGCCTTGCGGACCGCACGGCGGCGCGGACGCGGCGGCGCGGCGTCGGCGGCGGGCGCCTCGGCCACGGGCTCGGCCACCGGCTCGGCGACCTGCTCCGCCTTGGGCGCCTCCGCCACGACCACCTCGGCTGCCTCGGGCGCGGTGCCCTCGGCGGCCTTCGGCGAACCGGCCGGCGACGTCGCCTTGCGGACCGCACGACGGCGCGTACGTCCCTTGGGCGCGGCGTCGTCCTGAGCGGGGGCCTCGGCGTGCGCCTCCTGGGCCGCCTCGACGGCCTGGGGGGAGCCCACCATCGGGTCCTCGACGGCCGGGGCCTCGGTGCGGGCGACGTCGGACTCGACGACCGGGACCTCGGCGGTCTCGGCCTCGGCCCTGGCGGTTCGCTCGGCCCGCTCGGCCGCCTTCTCCGCGGCCCTGGAGCGACGGCCCGACTTCTTCGCCGACGCCTTCGGGGCGTCCGGCTGTGCGGCCTCCGCCTGCGGGGCCTCCTCGGGAGCGGACTCCGCGCGGGGAGCGCCCGCCGGAGCCGACGCGCGCCGGGTCGCACGGCGCCGCGAACGGCCCCCGCGCGAAGCGGCCGCCTCGGCCTCGGCCGCGCTGCTGTACAGCTCCTCGTCCGGGACGAACTCGGGCGCGGGCAGCGCCACCGGAGCGGCGACCTCGGCCTCGACCTCGGCCGCGGTCTCGGTGTCGTCGGCCGTCTCGTGCTCGTGCTCGTGGGTGTGGTCGTGACCGTGGTCCTGCTGGTCACCGCCGCGCCCGCGCTTCTTGCGCTTGCCGCCGCCACCGGCGGAGGACGGCTGCTCCATGTGCACGATGACGCCGCGGCCGTTGCAGTGCACGCAGGTCTCGGAGAAGGACTCCAGGAGGCCCTGGCCGACCCGCTTGCGGGTCATCTGGACCAGGCCCAGCGAGGTGACCTCGGCGACCTGGTGCTTCGTACGGTCCCGCCCGAGGCATTCGAGCAGGCGCCGCAGGACCAGGTCCCTGTTGGACTCCAGGACCATGTCGATGAAGTCGATGACGACGATGCCGCCGAGGTCGCGCAGCCGGAGCTGGCGCACGATCTCCTCGGCCGCCTCCAGGTTGTTCCTCGTGACGGTCTCTTCGAGGTTGCCGCCCTGGCCGGTGAACTTGCCGGTGTTGACGTCGACGACGATCATCGCCTCGGTCTTGTCGATCACCAGCGAACCACCGCTCGGCAGCCAGACCTTGCGGTCCAGCGCCTTGGCCAGCTGCTCGTCGATCCGGTACGTCGCGAAGACGTCGACCTCGGAGGTCCACCGCGAGAGCCGGTCGGCCAGGTCGGGCGCCACGTGCGAGACGTAGCCGTGGATGGTCTGCCACGCCTCGTCGCCGCTGACGATGACCTTGGAGAAGTCCTCGTTGAAGATGTCGCGGACCACCCGGACGGTCATGTCCGGCTCCCCGTACAGCAGGCTCGGGGAGCTGGTGGTGGACATCTTGGCCTTCTTCTGGATGTCCTCCCACTGCCCCTGGAGCCGCTCGACGTCACGGCGCAGCTCGTCCTCGCTCGCGCCCTCGGCCGCGGTGCGCACGATGACGCCGGCGTCCTCGGGGACGATCTTCTTGAGGATCGTCTTCAGACGCGCGCGCTCGGTGTCGGGCAGCTTGCGGCTGATGCCGGTCATCGAGCCCTCGGGCACGTACACGAGGTAGCGGCCGGGCAGCGAGACCTGGCTGGTCAGGCGGGCGCCCTTGTGGCCGATCGGGTCCTTGGTGACCTGTACGAGGACCGACTGGCCCGACTTCAGGGCGGACTCGATGCGGCGGGGGCCGTTGGCCATCCCGAGCGCCTCGAAGTTGACCTCACCGGCGTACAGGACGGCGTTGCGGCCCTTGCCGATGTCGATGAAGGCGGCCTCCATGGACGGCAGCACGTTCTGGACCTTGCCCAGGTAGACGTTGCCGACGTACGAGGTGGCCTGCTCCTTGTTGACGTAGTGCTCGACGAGCACGTTGTCCTCGAGGACGCCGATCTGGGTGCGCTCGCCGTTCTGGCGGACGACCATGACGCGCTCGACGGCCTCACGGCGGGCCAGGAACTCGGCCTCCGTGATGATCGGCACGCGGCGGCGGCCCTGCTCGCGGCCCTCGCGGCGGCGCTGCTTCTTGGCCTCCAGGCGGGTCGAGCCCTTGATGGAGGTGACCTCGTCGACGCCGGTGCCGAGCTCGCGCTCTTCCTTCTTGCGCGGCTCGCGGACCTTCACGACCGTACGCTCCGGGTCGCCGTCGCCCGGCTCGCCCTCGGCGGAGTCACCGGCGCGACGACGGCGGCGGCGCCGGCGACGGCTGCTGCTGGAGCCGGAACCGCCCGGCTCCGACGCCGACTCGTCGTCCTCGGAGTCGTCATCGGCCTGCTCGGCGGAGGAGCCGTCCTCGTCGGCGTGGTCCGCCTCGTCGGCGGCCGTGTCCTCGGACTCGCCCGAGACGTCGTGCTGCTCGCCGTCCTGGTCGGCGGAGTCACCGCGGCGGCGGCGACGGCCACCACGACGACGGCGGCGGCCCTGGCGCTCGCCGGCCTCCTCCGCGTCGGTGTCCGAGTCGTCGTCGCCCTGCTCGGCGGCCTCGGCGGCGGGCTCGGCAGGCTCGGCGTCGGTCCGCCGCTGCTCGGCGGCCTTGACGGGCTCGCGCTCCTCGGCGGCCGCGGGCTGCTCGTCGGCGGCGCGGCGGCGACGGCGACGGCGCGGGGTCTGCTCCTCCTCCGCCACGGGGGCGGCGGGCTCGGCGGGCTCCGGCTCGGCGGCCTCGGCGGCGGCCGCGGCGGCGGCGCGCTCCGGGGTCTGGAACATCGGCTCGGCGAAGACCGGGGCCTGGAAGACGGCGACGGCCGGACGGGCGGGCTTGCGGCCGTCCTCACCGGACTCGTCGCCCGCGGCCTGGGCCTTGCGGGCCTTGTGGCCCGACGGGGCCGAGAATCCGGCGGCGGCGGTCTTGCGGGTGGCGCGGCGGCGGCGCGGGGCCGGGGCCTCGGTCTCGGCTGCGGGCTCCTCGACGGGCGCCTGCTTCTCGGCGGCCGGCTCCTGGGCCTTCTTCGTGGCCTTCGTGGCCTTCGGCGCCTGCTCCTCGGCGGCCGCCTTCGGCTCGCCCGCGGGGGCGGACGCGCCGCGGGTGGCGCGGCGGCGGGCGCGGCGCGGGGCGGGCTCGTCGGCGACCGGCTCGGGCTCGGCCGCGGTCATGTTCTCGACCTCGGTCCTGGCCTCTGCGGCCTCTTCGACGGCGGCCGTCGCCTCGACGGTGGTGCCCTGCGGGGCGCCGGCCGGTGCGGAGGCGCGACGGGTCGCGCGGCGGCGGGCACGGGGCGCCGGAGCGGCCTCCGGCTCGGCCTCGGCCTCGGCGGGCGCTTCGGCCGCGGCGGGGGCCGGGGTCTCGGCGGGCTCGGTCACCTGCGCGGCGGCGCCCTGCGGCGCACCGGCGGGTGCGGAGGCGCGACGGGTCGCGCGGCGGCGGGCACGGGGCGCGGGAGCGGCCTCCGGCTCGGGGGCCGGGGCCTCGGTGGCCGCGGCCGCCTCTTCGGTCTCCTCGACCTCGTCCGCGTCGTCGGCGGCGTTCTGGGGGGCGGGGGTGGCCGCTATGGCCGGTGCCGCGGCTTCGGCGGCGCCCGTCGGCGGGCCCGCGGGACGCGACGCGGCGCGGCGCCTGCGGCGCGGCGGCAGGGTGTCGCTGGGGGTGTCGTTCTGCGAGCCCTCAGTGGGGTCGTTCGGCTCAAGCATGCGGGCGGTTCTCCCGTCACGCTCCCGGGCGCCGCGCCTGGTCCGGTGATGGCCGCGGCTCGCGCTGTGTGCGCGGGGCCGCCATCCGGGGGCGTGGGCGCCGCACGGGAGCTCTCTGTCTTGTCTCGCCGGTTCCGTACGCCCAAGTGCGGACGGCCTGGCGAAAGTCTCGGTCAGTGCGCTGCCCGACCCAGGTGGCTCCCGAGTACGAGGGCTGCGCGGTGACGTACGTCCTTAACGGGGGCCTTCCGGCGCCGGCACCTTCGCGGCGGCAGTTACGGCGGCCGTGGTTGATGCGGCCGTGACTGCCTCGCGGTCGGGCGCGAGCGGGTCGGTCACCGTGCCGGTCTCTTCATCGAAAAGCCCCTGCGCCAGCCTGGTCACCGCAGCGGGGACCGGCGGCGCCAGGTCGGCCACGGCTCGGAGACCGGACAGGACGTCGTCAGGTCGTACGGCAGGTGTCACGTGCCGAACAACCAGCCGCAGTATCGCACAGGGCTTGTCGGTCGGCCTATCGGTGTCGGCGGTGATCGGCGCTCCGTCGGTGACCGGGGCCAGGCTCACGACGGCCTCGCGCGCGTCGAAGGTGCGCATGCCGTTCTTGGTGCGGCGCTGGACCTCGACCTGCTCGGCGGCCGTGAACAGCTCGGCGGCACGCCCCGCCTCGGCGGGTTCCACCCCGTCCAGACGCAGTTCCCAGACGGACGCCGTCAGCCGGTCGGCGAGGCCCGAGGTGTGGGACTCGACGGCGTCGACGATGTCGAGCCCGGTGGGCATCGACTCGTCGAGGAGCTCACGGAGCTTGTCCGGGTCGCGCGGCGCGGTGAGCGCGATCTCCAGGTACTCCGCCTCACTGCCCGTGCCGGTGGGTGCGGCATTGGCGTACGACACCTTCGGGTGCGGGGTGAACCCCGCCGAGTACGCCATGGGCACCTCGGCGCGGCGCAGCGCCCGCTCGAAGGCGCGCTGGAAGTCACGGTGGCTGGTGAACCGGAGGCGGCCGCGCTTGGTGTAGCGCAGGCGGATGCGCTGCACCGCGGGTGCGGGCGGCGGGCCTACGGGCTGTCGCTTGCCCAGTGTCGCTCAGTCCTTCGTGAGTGCGGTCGTACTGCTACCTAGAGTACGTGCCTGCGGCGTGTCAGGTTCCCGCCGGGCCACCGGAACGGGTGCGGGCTCGCCGGGCGACGCCGCCACCGGCGCCGGTTCCCTCGGTGCCCCGAACAGCATCCGGCGTACGTCGGCACGGGCCTGGCGCACGCTCTGCCGGGCCGTGGCGAGGGCCTGCCGCGTGGTGCGGCCGACGCTGCGGGCGGCCTCGGCTGCGGGGCGCCACACCGCGTCGCGGACGACGTGCCCGAGGGGCGTGAGCACCGAGCGGTAGGCCCAGCGCACCGGCTCGACGAAGATCCACCGAAGGAGTCTGCCGAGGAAGCGTCCGACGACGAGGGAGATGTGCCCGGCGACACGCCAGGCGTGGCCGAGCGCGTCGCCGACCTCGCGGGCGACGACGGCGATCGCCCGGCCGACGGGGGCGAGCACCCACCGCCACAGGGCGACCACGGGGACGACGAGGATCCAGCGGCACAGTGTCGTGACGACGGTCCACAGGCCGCGCGCCAGCAGGCCGATGCCCGCGCCGATCCCGCGCGCCACCCAGGCGATGCCGTGGCCGATGGGCGTCAGCACGCGCGCGTACAGCCACACCGCCGGGATCACGAGCAACACCCGCCCCAGCCAGGCCAGTCCGAGCCCGACCGGCATGACCACGTACCGCCACAGGCCCACCCACGGCCAGACGAAGACGGCCTTGAAGAGCCAGACCAGGGCGCGCCCCACACCGCGCCCGGCCACCATGGCCCCGGCGCCGATCCCCCGGGCGAGCCAGGCGATGCCGTGCCCCATGGGCGTCAGCACGCGCGCGTACAGCCACACCGCGGGGACCACGAGCAGCATCCGCCCCAGCCAGGCGATGCCCGCGCCGATGCCGAGCACCACAGCCGTGGTCCCCCGCCCCAGCAAGCTGATCCCGGCGCCGATTCCGCGCGCCACCCAGGCGATGCCGTGCCCGATCGGCGTCAGCACGTGCGCGTACAGCCAGGTCAGGGGGACGACGAGCAGGACGTGGCCCAGCCAGGCGAGGCCCTTGCCGACCGGGACGAGCACATAGCGCCACAGGCCCACCCAGGGCCAGACGAAGACCGACTTGAACAGCCAGGTCAGCACGGTGGCGACGGCGCGTCCTGCCGGGCGCAGGGCCTTGAGCCACAGGAAGCGGCCGCACACGGCGAGCGCGTCCCACACCAGGCGCACCGGCACGACGAGTACGAGCACCACGATCCGCACCGGGACGCGGATCGCGACGGCGAGGCAGCCCTCGGCCTGCGGCGGGGGCGCCGCGGGCGGCCGCGCGACCACCTGCTCGGCGGGCTGCTGCGGCTGAGGCCGCTTTTCCAGGTCCATGGTTTCCTAGACGCGCGGGGCGCCGGTTCGGATCCGGGCGGTGCTGATCCAGTACCGCAGTTTGCCGCCCCGCTCGTCCTCGAACGTGCCGCCGGCCGCCTCGATGACCTTGCGCGAACCGGTGTTGTCGGTGTCGCAGGTCACCAGGACGGATTCCAGGCCGAGTTCGGCGGCGTACGGGAGGCAGCCGCGCAGCATGTCGGTGGCGTGGCCGCGGCGGCGGGCGGTGGGGCGCACGTCGTAGCCGATGTGGCCGCCGTACTCGCGCAGGAAGCGGGTGCCGATGGTGTGGCGGACGGTGAGCCGGCCGAAGTAGTCGGCGCCGTCGACGTACCAGAGGGTGGTGACGGGGACGGAGTGCGGCGCCGCGGGGTAGGCCGCGGCGCGCACCTCGGCGACGTACGACTCGAAGACGGCCCGGTCGCGCCAGCGGTCGCCGTAGCGGCGCAGGGTGCTGCCGAGCGTCGTGTCGTCGTCGGGCCCGCCCTGCCCCTCGGCCCGGAGCTCCTGCATCGCGGCGAGGTAGGAGCGGTGCACCCGGGCGGTGGGCAGGGCGAGATGCGGCATCCGTTCGCGCGGGAGCGCTACTTGACGACCGTCAGCGGCAGGAGCTTCTTGCCGGTCGGGCCGATCTGGATGTGGGTGTCCATCTGCGGGCACACGCCGCAGTCGAAGCACGGGGTCCAGCGGCAGTCCTCGACCTCGGTCTCGTCCAGCGAGTCCTGCCAGTCCTCCCAGAGCCAGTCCTTGTCGAGGCCGGAGTCCAGGTGGTCCCAGGGCAGGACCTCCTCGTAGCCGCGCTCGCGCGTGGTGTACCAGTCGACGTCGACGCCCACCTCGGGCAGCGTCTTGTCGGCGCAGCGCATCCAGCGCTCGTAGCTGAAGTGCTCGCGCCAGCCGTCGAAGCGGCCGCCCTCCTCGTAGACCGCGCGGATGACGGCGCCGATGCGGCGGTCACCGCGCGAGAGCAGGCCCTCGACGATACCGGGCTTGCCGTCGTGGTAGCGGAAGCCGATCGAGCGGCCGTACTTCTTGTCGCCGCGGATCCTGTCGCGGAGCTTCTCCAGGCGGGCGTCGGTCTCCTCGGCGGAGAGCTGCGGGGCCCACTGGAAGGGGGTGTGCGGCTTGGGCACGAAGCCGCCGATGGAGACCGTGCAGCGGATGTCGTTGGAGCCGGAGACCTCGCGGCCCTTCTGGATGACGTTCATCGCCATGTCGGCGATCTGCAGCACGTCCTCGTCGGTCTCGGTGGGCAGGCCGCACATGAAGTACAGCTTCACCTGGCGCCAGCCGTTGCCGTAGGCCGTCGCGACGGTGCGGATGAGGTCTTCCTCGGACACCATCTTGTTGATGACCTTGCGCATGCGCTCGGAGCCGCCCTCGGGGGCGAAGGTCAGGCCCGACCTGCGGCCGTTCCTGGTGAGCTCGTTGGCGAGGTCCACGTTGAAGGCGTCGACGCGGGTCGAGGGGAGGGACAGGCCGATCTTGTCCTCCTCGTACCGGTCGGCGAGGCCCTTGGCGACGTCGGCGATCTCGCTGTGGTCGGCGGAGGAGAGCGAGAGCAGGCCGACCTCCTCGAAACCGGTCGCCTTCAGGCCCTTCTCGACCATGTCGCCGATGCCGGTGATGCTTCGCTCCCGCACGGGGCGCGTGATCATGCCGGCCTGGCAGAAGCGGCAGCCGCGGGTGCAGCCGCGGAAGATCTCCACGGACATCCGCTCGTGGACGGTCTCGGCGAGCGGGACGAGCGGCTGCTTGGGGTAGGGCCACTCGTCGAGGTCCATGACGGTGTGCTTGGACACGCGCCACGGCACACCGCTGCGGTTGGGCACGACGCGGCCGATGCGGCCGTCCGGGAGGTACTCGACGTCGTAGAAGCCCGGGATGTAGACCGAACCGGTGCGTGCGAGGCGGAAGAGGACCTCCTCGCGGCCGCCGGGGCGGCCCTCGGCCTTCCACTCCCGGATGATCGCGGTCATGTCGAGCACGGCCTGCTCGCCGTCGCCGATGATCGCCGCGTCGATGAACTCGGCGATCGGCTCGGGGTTGAAGGCCGCGTGGCCGCCGGCGAGCACGATCGGGTCGTCCAGCGTGCGGTCCCCGGCCGCCAGCGGGATGCCGGCGAGCTCCAGGGCGGCCAGCATGTTGGTGTAGCCGAGCTCGGTGGAGAAGCTGAGGCCGAAGACGTCGAAGGCGCCGACGGGGCGGTGCGAGTCGACCGTGAACTGGGGGACCCGGTGCTCGCGCATCAGGGCCTCCAGGTCCGGCCACACGCTGTAGGTGCGCTCGGCGAGCACGCCCTCACGCTCGTTGAGGACCTCGTAGAGGATCTGGACGCCCTGGTTGGGCAGTCCGACCTCATACGCGTCCGGGTACATGAGCGCCCAGCGGACGTCGCAGGAATCCCACTGCTTGACGGTGGAGTTCAGCTCACCGCCGACGTACTGGATGGGCTTCTGCACATGCGGGAGCAGAGCTTCGAGCTGTGGGAAGACCGACTCGGCAGACATCGCGAACCTTCATGAGCGGGCAGGGGTGACCATCAAGCGTACCCCGGCGTTCACTCGCCCAGCGCCGCCCGCACCTTCCGCCGGGAGGCCTTGGCCCACACCGGTGGCAGCTCCCGCTGCCGGTCCGCGCCCGCCGCCTCCTCCTGCCCGTACAGAAGCCCCCAGGTGAAGGCGGACTCCCCCGCCATGTGTGCCTGGATGGCGAGGGCCCGCAGCTCGTCGCGGGCTACCACGCTGTCCTGGTGGTCGCCGAGGACGCCCTGTACGGCCTTCATCCGTTCGGCGAACCGGCGTGCGGGCTTGCCGAGCGCCGGGACGGCGGACTCGCCGGCGTACCGGGCGCGCTTGGCGGCCTTGCGGGCGGCGTGCAGGGCGAGGTCGCGCTCGTGGCCCGGGGGCAGGGCGAGCGCGTGTTCGATACGGGCGGCGAGGCGCGCGTAGTCCTTGCGTGCCGCCTTGGGCAGCGCCTTGGCCGGCTTCTTGGTGGCGGCGGGGCGCAGCGGGGGCGCGGCGAGCAGCGCGTCGAGGGTCTCCAGGAGGGCGAGGTAGCGCTTGGACTCCAGGACGGCGACGGTGCGGCCGCGGGCGCCGGTGCGGCGGGCGACGTCCCAGACGCGCAGCCGTCCGCGCACCGGGCCCAGGAGCAGGGTGGCGGGCAGCGCGTCGACGCGGTCGGTGAGGCGGGCGGCCAGGACCTCCTGGTCGCGGGCGACGCCCAGCTCACCCGCCAGCCACTTGAGCTCGTCGCCCACCGGATCGGTGACGGTGCGGTCGAGGATCTTCCGGTACGACTTGAAGGCGCTGCGCAGCCGGCGGGTGGCGACGCGCATCTGGTGCACGGCGTCGGGCAGGTCGCGGCGGACGGCGGGGTCGAGGGAGACGATCGCGTCGCACTGGGCGCGGAGGTAGCCGAGGACGTGGTCCCCCGCGCTCCCGGAGCCCTCGGCCGCGGCCTCCCGCACGGCTTCGGCGACGGCCTCCTTCTTGCCGGCCTTCTTGGCGCCCTTCTTGCCGCCGCCCACGGCGGTCTCGGTACGGGCCCGGCCCGCGTCGCCGTCCGGGGGCGCGGTCTCCGCGAGCGCCCTGGCCAGCTTGGACGGCGAGGCGGAGCGGCGGGCGCCCGCCTTCCTCAGCTTCTTCTCGACCTTGTCGAGGAGCGCGGGGTCGGCGCCGTCGGCCAGCTCCACCTCGGCCTCGGTCCACTCGGCGGTGCCGGTGTCGGCGGTGAGCCGTTCGGCGAGCACCCGGTCGACGGCGACCTCGGCGAGCAGGGTGCCGTCCGCGTCCACGAGGTGGCTCAGCGTCCGGGTGGACAGCAGCCGGACGACGGGGAGCAGGTCGGCGCCGCGCACCCGGGAGCGCACCAGGCCGGCGAGGTCGCGGGGCACGGCGTCGGAGAGCGGCGCGTGGATCTCGTCGCGCACGCCGTCGGCGAGGGAGACCGGCAGCTTCAGGTGCCAGCCCTCGTCGGCGCCGCCGGTGCGGCGCCGCAGGGTGACCGATCCGGCGGCCAGGCGCTGGTCGGCCGTGTCCCAGTAGACGGCGTCGAGTTCCACGACGCCTCTGTCGACGACGTCCGCGACCCCGGCCACGCCGGTCAGGTCGGGCAGCGTCGCGTCCGCCCCGACGTCGTACTTCCGCTCGATCTCGCGCTTCGTCTCCGCCATGAATTGAATCTGGACGCGAAAGACGACGGCAAACATGGCCCGGACGGACCAGGGGCTCTTCTAGGCCGACAGCGGCCGTTGCACCTTGATCGACTGGAGCAGGCCGACGGCCACCCAGACCGCGAACATCGACGAACCCCCGTAACTGACGAAGGGCAGCGGGAGGCCCGCGACCGGCATGATGCCGAGGGTCATCCCGATGTTCTCGAAGGACTGGAAGGCGAACCAGGCGATGATCCCGGCGGCGACGATCGTGCCGTACAGCTCGGTCGTCTCGCGGGCGATGCGGCAGGCACGCCACAGCACGACGCCGAGCAGCAGGAGGATCGCGCCCGCGCCGACGAAGCCGAGCTCCTCGCCCGCGACCGTGAAGACGAAGTCCGTCTGCTGTTCGGGGACGAACTGCCCGGTGGTCTGGGAGCCCTTGAACAGGCCGGTGCCGGTCAGGCCGCCGGAGCCGATCGCGATGCGCGCCTGGTTGGTGTTGTAGCCGACGCCCGCCGGGTCGAGCGCGGGGTTGGCGAACGCCGCGAACCGGGCGATCTGGTAGTCGTCGAGGACACCGAGCTGCCATATGGCGACGCCACCGGCGACGCCCGTGCCGAGCAGCCCGAACACCCAGCGGTTGGAGGCGCCCGAGGCGAGCAGCACGCCGAGCACGATCATCGCCATCACCATGACCGAACCGAGGTCGGGCATGAGCATCACGATCGCCACGGGCACGGCGGCGAGGCCGAGGGCCTGCAACACGGTGCGGTGGCCGGGGATGTCCTTGTCGCCCGCGTCGACACGGGCCGCGAGCAGCATCGCCATGCCCAGGATGATCGTGATCTTCACGAACTCGGACGGCTGCAGCGAGAAGCCGCCGCCGAGCACGATCCACGCGTGCGCGCCGTTGATCGTCGCGCCGAGCGGAGTGAGCACGAGCAGCACCAGGAAGACGGAGATGCCGTAGAGGATCGGCACGGCGGTGCGCAGCGTGCGGTGGCCGAGCCAGACGGTGCCGATCATCAGGGCGAAGCCGATGCCGGTGTTCAGGAGGTGCTTGAGCGCGAAGGAGTACGGGTCGTCGCCGACGAGCTCGGTGCGGTTGCGGGTCGCGGAGTAGACGAGGGCGGTGCCGATCCCGGAGAGCGCGATCGCCGCGAAGAGCATCGGCCAGTCGAGCCGGCGCACTATCGAGTCGCGGGCCAGCAGCCGCGAGACGCCGGAGCGCTGGGGTCCGTACCCGGAGACAGAGAAGCCGTTGCCGGTCATCAGTCCCGCCTCCACTTCTCGGCCGGGGGCCCGGCCAGCTGCTGCTCCTCGGCGGGCGGCTTGGGCGCCGCCGGCTTGTACGGCTTGATCTTCGGGGACTTGATGGAGCCGTCGGTCTCGATCTTCGGCAGCTTCTTCTGCGGCTCGGGCAGCAGCGCCTTCTTGCCGTCCTGCTTGCCCTCGTCGTCCAGGCCGTAGATCGCGTTGTAGATCTGCCGCACGGCGGGTCCCGAGGCACCGGAACCCGTACCGCCCTGGGAGATCGTCATGACGATCGTGTAGTCCTTGGTGTACGTCGCGAACCACGAGGTGGTCTGCTTGCCGTAGACCTCGGCCGTACCGGTCTTGGCGTGCATCGGGATCTTCTTCTGCGGCCATCCCTGGAACCGCCAGGCCGCCGTGCCGCGCGTGGCGACATCGGCGAGGGCACCGTCTATGTCCTTCTGCAGCGCGGCGTCCATCGGCAGCCTGCCGTGGGACGTGGGCGGGATCTCCTCGACCCGCCTGCCGTCGGCGCTGACGATCGCCTTGCCGACGGTGGGGTCGTGCAGGGTGCCGCCGTTGGCGATGGCGGAGTAGATGGTGGCCATCTGGATCGGCGTGACGAGGGTGTCGCCCTGGCCGATGGAGTAGTTGACGGAGTCACCGGCGCGCATCTTCATGCCTTCGAGGCAGTTCTCGTAGGCGATGCGCTCGGCGTAGTCGCCGCCGGTCTTCTTGCCCTGCTTGCACCAGGCGTCCTTGTTGGCCTTCCAGTAGTCCTTCTTCCACTGGCGGTCGGGGACGCGTCCGGTGACCTCGTTGGGCAGGTCGATGCCGGTCTCCTTGCCGAGGCCGAACTGGTGGGCGGTCTTGTAGAACCAGTCCTTGGGGTGCTTGGCCGGCTTGTTGCCGCCGTCCTTGTTCCACTGGTCGTGCGACAGCTTGTAGAAGACGGTGTCGCAGGAGACCTCGAGGGCCTGGCCGAGGGTGATGTTGCCGTGGCCCTTGGACTCGTAGTTCTGGAAGGTCTGGCCGCCGATGGAGTACGAACTGGGGCACGGGTAGCGCCCGTTGAAGTCGTAGCCCGCGTTGACCGCCGCGGTGGTCGGGATGACCTTGAAGATCGAGCCGGGGGCGGCCTGGCCCTGGATGGCGCGGTTGAGCAGCGGGTAGTTGGACTGCTTGCCGGTGAGCTGGGCGTAGTCCTTGCCGGAGATGCCGCCGACCCAGGCGTTCGGGTCGTACGTCGGGTTGGACGCCATGGAGACGACGCGGCCGGTCTTGTTCTCCATGACGACGACGGCGCCCGCGTCGGCCTTGTAGTTCTCGCCGGTGTTCTTGTCGAACTCCTGGCGGGCCTTCTTCATCGCGTCGTTCAGCCAGTACTCGGAGACGGCCTGCACGCGCGCGTCGATGCTGGTGACCACGTTGGCCCCGGGCTGGGCCTCGTCGGACTTGGCCTTGCCGATGACGCGGCCGAGGTTGTCGACCTCGTAGCGGGTGACGCCTGCCTTGCCGCGCAGCTGCTTGTCGTACGTGCGCTCCAGACCGGAGCGGCCGACCATGTCGGAGCGCAGGAACGGCGAGTCGGTGTCCTTGGCCTTGTTGATCTCGTCGTCGGTGACGGGCGAGAGGTAGCCGAGCACCTGTGCGGTGTTGGACTTGCCGGGGGCGGCGTAGCGGCGGACGGCGGTGGGCTCGGCCGTGATGCCGGGGAAGTCCTCGGAGCGCTCGCGGATCTGCAGCGCCTGCTTGGGCGTGGCCTCGTCGGTGATCGGGATCGGCTGGTACGGCGAGCCGTTCCAGCAGGGCTGCGGCGTCTTGGCGTCGCAGAGGCGGACCTTGCCCTCGACCTCTTCGGGCTTCAGGTCGAGGACGTCGGCGAGCTTGGCGAGGACCGCCTTGCCGTCGTCCTTCATCTTCATCAGGTCGGTGCGGGACGCGGAGACGACCAGTCGGGTCTCGTTGTCGGCGATCGGCACGCCGCGGGCGTCCAGGATCGAGCCGCGCACGGCGGGCTGGACGACCTGCTGGACGTGGTTGCCGGAGGCCTCCTCGGCGTATTCGTCGCCGTTGCGGACCTGGAGGTACCAGAGGCGGCCGCCGAGGGTGAGCAGGAGGGAGAAGACGAGGATCTGGATGACGATGAGACGGATCTGGACGCGTGGGGTCCGTCCGGTCTCCGGAATGTTGGTCACTTCTCCCCTCCCCGGGGTGTGCCGTCGAAGTCAGTCGCCGTCACAGGCGCTTGACCCCCTTGATGCGCCCGGCGCGAGCGACCCGGGCCTTGGCGGCCTTGGCCCGGAGGCCGCCGCCGCGCTGGTTGCCGATGCGCAGTCCGGTGCCGGAGGAGAGCCAGCCCGCGGAGACGTCGGCCGCCTTGTTGGCGGGCGAGCCCTCCCCGAGCGGGTCGTTCTCGGCGCGCCGGGCCAGCGCGATGATCAGCGGCACCGTGAAGGGCGCGAGCAGCAGGTCGTAGAGGGCCGCGGTGAACAGCAGGCCGACCAGGCCCACATGGCGGGCCGCGGTGTCCCCGACGAGCGAGCCGACGCCCGCGTACAGCAGCGTCGAGCCGATGGCGGCGCTGACGACCACGACGAGCGGTCCGGTGGCGGAGCGGAGTCTGCCGTGGTCGGGCTTGGCGAGCCCCGCGAGGTAGCCGACGACGCAGAGCACCAGCGCGTACCGCCCGGCGGCGTGGTCGGCGGGCGGCGCGAAGTCGGAGAGGAGCCCGGCGCAGAAGCCGACGAGGGCGCCGCCGACGTGGCCGTAGACCAGGGCGAGGCCGAGGACGGTGAGCAGCACCAGGTCGGGGACCGCGCCGGGCAGCTGGAGCCGGGCGAGCACACAGACCTGGATGACCAGGGCGACGACGACGAGGGCGGTGGACAGCAGGATTCGGTTGAGGCGCATGGATCCGGTCTCCTACTGCTCGTTGCCGTCGTCGGCGCCGTCGGCCGGGGGCTGTCCGGACGGGGTGGCCGTGACGGTCACCGTCGGCGTCGGCTTGGGCTTCTCGGGCTTCTTCGGCAGGACGGTGTCGCGCGGGTCCTCGCGCGGCGCCTCGACGACGACACCGACGATGTCGAGCTTGGTGAACCCGACGTACGGCTTCACGTAGACGGTGCGGGTGAGGTCGCCGCCGGAGGGGTCGACGCGGACGACCTCGCCGACGGGCACGCCGGGCACGAACGGCTTGTCCTTGCGGGAGCCGAAGGTGACGAGCCGGTCGCCCTTCTTGACCTCGGCCTTGCCGTTGAGCAGCTGGACGGAGAGGTTGCGGTCGCCCTGGCCGGTGGCGAAGCCGAGCTCGTCGGTCTTCTCCATGCGGGTGCCGACGGTGAAGTCGGGGTCGTTGGCGAGCAGGACGGTCGCGGTGCCCGGGCCGACCGTGGTGATGCGGCCGACCAGGCCGTCGCCGTTCAGGACGGTCATGTCGCGCTTGAGTCCGTCGTTCGCGCCGGCGTCGATGGTGACGGTCCAGGAGAAGCCCTGGGCCGCTCCTATCCCGATGACCTCGGCGCCCTTGATGCCGTACTGCCCGGCGCCCGCCTTCTTCAGCATGCTGTCGAGCTGCTGCACCCGGCTGCGGTTGCGGTCGTCGCTGCCGAGTCTCGCCTTCAGGGCGGCGTTCTGACGCTCCAGTTCGGCGATGCGGTTGTGGCGCTCTCCGGAGTCGCGTACCGCGCCGATGGCGTTGCCGATCGGGTCGACGGCGGAGGACATGCCCTCCTCGACCGGACCGAACACCGTCGCGGCGCCCCGGCGGGCACCGTCGACCGGTGAGTCCTCGCCGCCGCGGATGTCCACCGTGATCAATGCGAACGCGATGGCGACCAGCAGCACCAGGAGCAGCCGACTCTCTCGTGTGTCCCTCACGTGCGGCGGCGTGCCTTCCTCAATCGATTCCGTGGACTCTGCGGGATCCACGGGTTTCTGGGGAATTCTTCTGCTGTGCCTCTATATCAACGATCCGCCGCACGAGAGGGCAGGCACTCGTACGGCGGATGTCGGCGCGTCAGATCATCTGCGCGGCTGGGCGTCAAGCACTTGCTGCAACGCCTCGAACTCCTCGACACACTTTCCGGAGCCCAGCGCCACGCTGTCGAGCGGGTCCTCGGCGATGTGGATCGGCATGCCGGTCTCCCGGCGAAGCCGCTCGTCGAGGCCGCGCAGCAGGGCGCCGCCACCGGTGAGAACGATGCCGCGGTCCATCACGTCACCCGACAGTTCCGGCGGGCACTTGTCGAGGGTGGTCTTGACCGCGTCCACGATCGCGTTGACCGGCTCCTCGATGGCCTTGCGGACCTCGGCGGCGGAGATGACGACGGTCTTGGGCAGCCCGGAGACCAGGTCGCGGCCGCGGATCTCGGTGTGCTCGTCGGCGTCCATGTCGTACGCCGAGCCGATGGTGATCTTGATCTGTTCGGCGGTGCGCTCGCCGAGGAGGAGGGAGTACTCCTTCTTGATGTGCTGGATGATCGCGTTGTCCAGCTCGTCGCCGGCGACGCGGATCGACTGTGCCGTGACGATTCCGCCGAGCGAGATGACGGCGACCTCGGTGGTGCCGCCGCCGATGTCCACCACCATGTTGCCGGTGGCCTCGTGGACCGGCAGGCCGGAGCCGATGGCCGCGGCCATGGGCTCCTCGATGATGTGCACCTGGCGCGCGCCGGCCTGCGAGGAGGCCTCGATGACGGCGCGGCGCTCGACGCCCGTGATGCCCGAGGGCACGCAGACGACGACGCGCGGGCGGGCGAGGTAGCGGCGCTTGTGGATCTTCAGGATGAAGTAGCGCAGCATCCGCTCGGTGATCTCGAAGTCGGCGATGACGCCGTCCTTCAGCGGGCGCACCGCGACGATGTTGCCGGGGGTGCGCCCGATCATCTTCTTCGCCTCGGCGCCGACCGCGAGGATGCCACCGGTGTTGGTGTTGATCGCGACGACGGACGGCTCGTTGAGTACGATCCCCCGACCCCTGACGTACACCAGCGTGTTGGCGGTCCCGAGGTCGACAGCCATGTCACGGCCGATGAACGACATGTTGTTCCCCATGAGGATGCGTCTGGCCTTCCCTATTGGAGCGTTTGATGGCTTTTTAGGTAGGCGAGGTGGGTGCTGTGTGGCAGTGGAGGCTTCCATCGTAGTCTCGGCTGCGCGAACACGGCGCTAGGGTCTTCGCCATTGTCAGCAGATGATGCGGCGCCTCGCCTTTTCAGACGTGCCATCGGTGGCACGGGTTCCCCCGATCGGGGCTGCATATGCCAGAGGACGGCCGAAATCCACCGGCCGTCCCCGCTCCGCCGCGCCCCCGTCCTGACGCCACGTCAGGAAATCCTGACGAAGTCTTTCCGTTCCGGGGGCGCGCCGCCTCGGCGGTTTCCCGGCAGGTCAGACGAGACCCGGGAAGAAGATCTTCAGCTCGCGCTCCGCGGACTCCTCGGAGTCCGAGGCGTGGATCAGGTTCTCCCGGACGATGGTGCCGAAGTCGCCGCGGATGGAACCGGGGGCGGCGGCGATCGGGTCGGTCGGTCCCGCGAGCGCGCGCACGCCCTCGATGACCCGCTCGCCCTCGACGACGAGCGCGACGACCGGCCCCGACGACATGAAGGCGACCAGCGGCTCGTAGAAGGGCTTGCCCTTGTGCTCGCCGTAGTGCTGCTCGAGGGTCTCCTGGTCCAGTGAACGCAGCTCCAGCGCGGAGATCGTCCAGCCCGCCTTGCGCTCGATGCGGCCGATGATCTCTCCGATCAGACCACGACGGACGGCGTCGGGCTTCAGCAGGACGAGGGTGCGCTGGCTCATGTGCGGCTCCAAGAGGTGTTCTCGCGGTCTTCGCGTTCTGTACGACCGCGGGGGTTGCCCGGCACGATACCGAGCCGCCGCGGGCCCGCGTGCCGCAGGGCTGCGGGCTCAGGCCGCCTCGGCCTCCGCGGCCTGCGCGGCGAACCGGGCCTTCGCCTCGTCGATCTTGCGGCCGAAGTGGACCGACGCCCACCACAGGGCGGCGAAGACGGCGCCCAGGAAGAACATCGTCGGCACCACGAAGCCGCTCGCGATCAGCGCGATCTGCAGGGCCCAGCCGAGCTGCACCCCGCCGGGCCGGGTGATCATTCCGCAGAGCAGGAGGCTCAGCAGCATCGCGACACCGCAGACCGTCCAGACCGTGCCCATGGACAGGTCCTCGTCCTTCATGGCGACCAGACCCGCGAAGCCGATCACGAAGAACTCGCCGATCAGCGTCGAAGCACAGAGCATACGCACAGGAATCAGCCCCTCCCCAGGAGCAGTCGGGCCTCGCCGACCGTGATGACGGAACCGGTGACGAGGACTCCGCCGCCGGCGTACTCCCCCTCTTCCTCGGCGAGGGTGATCGCCGCCTCCAGGGCGTCGTCGAGACGCGGCTCGACCTGTACGCGGTCGTCGCCGAAGACCTCGACGGCGAGACCGGCGAGCTCGTCGGCGTCCATCGAGCGGTGGCTGGAGTTCTGCGTGACGACGACCTCGGCGAAGATCGGCTCGAAGGCCTCCAGGAGGCCCCGCACATCCTTGTCGCCGCTCGCGCCGACCACGCCGATGAGCCGGCTGAAGTCGAAGACCTCGCTGATCGCGGCGGCGGTGGCGCGGGCGCCCGCCGGGTTGTGCGCGGCGTCCAGGACGACGGTGGGCGAGCGGCGCACCACCTCAAGGCGGCCGGGCGAGGCGACCGAGGCGAAGGCCTTGCGGATCGTGTCGATGTCGAGCGGGCGGGCGTGCTGCGAGCCGATGCCGAAGAACGCCTCGACGGCGGAGAGCGCCACCGCGGCGTTGTGCGCCTGGTACTCGCCGTGCAGCGGCAGGAAGATCTCCTCGTACTCCCCGCCCAGGCCGCGCAGCGTCAGGAGCTGGCCGCCGACCGCCACCCGGCGGGAGACGACGCCGAACTCCAGGCCCTCGCGGGCGACCGTCGCGTCCACGTCGACGGCCTTCTTCAGGAGCACCTGCGCGGCGTCCACCGGCTGCTGGGCCATGATCACCGTCGAGTCCGGCTTGATGATGCCGGCCTTCTCCTTGGCGATCTCGCCGGGCGTGGAGCCCAGGCGGTCCGTGTGGTCCAGGTCGATGGGGGTGATGACGGCGACCGAGCCGTCGATCACGTTCGTCGCGTCCCAGCTGCCGCCCATGCCGACCTCGACGACGGCCACATCGACCGGGGCGTCCGCGAAGGCCGCGTACGCCATGCCGGTGAGGATCTCGAAGAAGGAGAGGCGGTACTCCTCCCTGGCGTCGACCATCTCCACGTACGGCTTGATGTCCCGGTAGGTCTCGACGAAGCGCTCGGCCTCCATCGGGGCGCCGTCCAGGCTGATCCGCTCGGTGATCGACTGCACGTGCGGCGAGGTGTACCGGCCGGTGCGCAGATCGAAGGCGGACAGCAGCGCCTCGACCATGCGGGCCGTGGACGTCTTGCCGTTGGTGCCCGTGATGTGGATCGAGGGGTACGCGCGCTGGGGCTCGCCGAGGACGTCCATCAGCGCGGCGATGCGGCGGACGGAGGGCTCCAGCTTGGTCTCGCCCCAGCGGCCCGCGAGCTCCGTCTCCACCTCGCGCAGGGCCTTGTCCACCTCCGGGTCGGTGGGGCGGGCGGGGATGTCGCCGTCCGGCGGGCCCGCCTGGGTGCGCAGGGTGCGGCTGCCGGCCTCGATCACCGCGAGGTCGGGATCGCGGTCCGTCTCGGCACCGACGATCTCTTCGAAGGGGTCGCCGTCGGCGGGTCGGTCGGCGCTGTCGTCGTGCGGGGGGAACTCACTCACGTACGTCAGTCTACGGAGCGCCACCGACACGTGCCGTCAGGACCTCCGGGTCGGCCCCCGCCGTCTTCGTCGGGACCTTCGGCCCGTCCGATTCGGGACTTTGGTCCCTCCGCTTTCGCGGGCCGCCGGGCAAACTTGGCGATCATGGACATAGGTATCGACCTCGGCACTGCGAACACCCTCCTCTACGTGCGCGGCAAGGGGATCGTGCTCAACGAGCCGTCCGTGGTCGCCGTCCGGGCGGACCGGGGCGGCAAGAGCGGCGTGCTCGCCGTGGGCACGGAGGCCAAGGAGACGATCGGGCGCACGCCCGGGTCCATCACCGCCATCCGTCCGCTGCGGGACGGTGTGATCAGCGACTACGAGGCCGCCGAGGAGATGATCCGGCACTTCGTGCGCAAGGCCGTGCCGGGGCGCAGGCCCCGTACCCGGATGGTCGTGTGCGTGCCGAGCGGGGTCACACCCGTCGAGCGGCGCGCGATCGTGCACGCGTCGCAGCGGGCCGGGGCGCGGGCCGTGCACATCGTGGAGGAGCCGATGGCGGCGGCCATCGGGGCGGGCCTGCCGGTCGCCGAGCCGCGCGGCTCGATGGTGGTCGACATCGGCGGCGGCACGACGGAGGTCGCGGTGATCTCCCTGGGCGGCATCGTCACGGCCCAGTCGCTGCGGGTGGGCGGCGACCGGCTCGACATGGCCATCACCGACTACGTGCGCAAGGAGCACTCCCTGCTCATCGGGGAGCGCACCGCCGAGGACATCAAGGTCGGCGTCGGCTCGGCGTGGCCGGTGCCGGGCGAGGACGCCCTGGAGATGCGGACGTTCACCGTGCGGGGGCGGGAGAAGGTGGGCGGCCTGCCGAAGACCGTCGACCTGACGGCGCGTGAGGTACGGGCGGCTCTGGACGAGCCGGTCGAGCAGATCATCGCCGCGGTCAAGACGACGCTGGAGGAGTGCCCGCCGGAGCTGTCCGGCGACATCATGGAGCACGGGATCGTGCTCACGGGTGGCGGCGCGCTGCTCCCCGGACTCGACCTGAGGATCGCCTCCGGCACGGGGATTCCCGTCTTCGTGGCGGAGGATCCGCTGGACAGCGTGGCCATGGGGTGCGGGAAGTGCGTGGAGGACTTCGATGGGCTGGAGCGGGTGATGTCAGCGGCGTAGGCCTCCCGGCCGGGGTGACGGTACTTGTCTGCGGGTGGGTGGGGGTTGCTCGCGCAGTTCCCCGCGCCCCTTAAGGGTGGGTTCTTCACCTGCGGGTGGGTGGGGGCTGGTCGCGCCGTTCCCCGCGCCCCTGGGGGTGTTTTTGTCTGCGGCCCGGCGGGGGCTGGTCGCGCAGTTCCCCGCGCCCCTGGGTGGTCCACCGCATCGCCCCCTGAGGCAGCCCCCTGAGGACGACGGACGCGAGGCCTACCTAAGGGGCGCGGGGAACGGCGCGAGCAACCCCCACCAACCCGCAGACGAAGAACGCACCCTTAAGGGGCGCGGGGAACTGCGCGGCCAGCCCCCGCCCACCCGCAGCAAACGCCGCGCCGTCACGTGGTCGTCAGTTCGCCCGGCGAGAGGGTGGCCAGGACCTCGTACACGTCCCCCCGCGGCCCCGCCGCGAACGTGCCGCCCACCGCGCGGATCCGTTCCGCCATCCCCGTCGTTCCCGTGCCCGCGGAGACCGGCGCGGCGGCGGGGGCCGTCGTGGGGAGCGGGTTGCTGACCGTGATCCGCAAGCGGTCGCCCCGCAGCGCCACCCGCACCGTGACCTTCTCCCCCGGCGCGTGCTTCGCCGCGTTCGTCAGGCACTCCTGGACCACCCGGTGCACCGCCGCCTGTCGCAGCGGCGAGAGGCGGTGCGCCGCGTCGTCGATCACCAGGTCGACGGGGCTGCCCGCGCGGCCACTGCGCTCGGCGAGGCCGGGCAGCGCGTCGAGCCCGGGCGTCGGGGCCCCGTCCGTGCCGCGCTGCACGATGATCTCGTTCAGCATCTGGTGCGCACTGCGCGCCGTCTCCGAGAGTTCCTCGAACTCGTTCTCGAAGGCGCCGCCCGTGGCCCGCCGCGCCAGCACCTGGGACCGCACGCTCAACAGGGTCAGCTCACGGCCCACGAAGTCGTGCACGTCCCGCGCGATGCGCACCCGCTCCTGCTGGACGGCGTGCAGCGCGTCCGTCTCCGCGCGCTGCGCGGCCAGGGCCTGGACCAGATCCTGGCGGTTCGCCGCGACACCGACGCCCGCCGCGAGCACACCGATCGGGACGACCAGACTCAGGAAAGAGCCGATCGTGGCCCCCCGGTGCACCGGCCAGCCCGGCAGGTTGAACATCACGAAGGCGAACCCGACGTACCCGATCACTCCGAGCGTGCCCGCGAGACGCCCCCGGTAGCGGCCCAGGGAGTACAGCACGAACTGGGCCAGCGTCAGCTCGTGCAGCCAGCCCAGGAAGAGCAGCGCGATCCCGTACGTCAGCCAGGGCAGCCTGCGCCGCACCAGCAGGGTGGCGGCGCCGGCCGCCAGGGCCAGGACGGCGAGCGGGCCGTTGAGGGAGTTGTCCGCCTCGGCGAGACCGGGGACGTCCAGGCTCATCAGGGCGAAGGCGCTGAGCGCCGTGAGCACGTCCAGCGCGCGCGGTGCCCGGGACCAGCGGTCGACGAGACGGCCGACCGGGGCCGCCGCCTGGCGTATCGCCTGGGCGGCGGGCAGGATGCGCATGCCTTCCATCATCCAAGGTCTTTCGGCCCGTTCCACCGGACTTAGGTCCTTGATTTGGTGATTTGGCGCACCCCGGCCGTTTACGGGTGATAGTGCCGGTCCCTGCACACAACGGGTGTCCTTTCGGCGCGGCTGCCACACCCCGGCACCACAAAGGGGTCAAATCGGACCATGTGGTATGCCCAGAATCCCGCCAGGCGCACCCATCAGCTCGCCGGCGATGCCGGGGTCCTCCTGTGGACCGCGCTGTGGGCCGCCGCCGCCGTGCTCACGTACCGGCTGGCCTGTCTGCTCGCCCTGCCCCGCGCCCTGCAGCAGCACCGTGCGCCGTTGCCGCTGGTCGGCGGCCGGGTGGACCTCGCCCTGCGGCGCGTCGCCGACGCCGTCGACGCGATGGATCCCCTGGCCGTGCGGACCGCCGTGGCCGTTGGCGCGGTCGCCCTCTTCGTCCTGCCCGTCGGCCTCGTCCTCGCCGTCTGGCTGCCGCGCAGGCTGCGCTGGATCCGGCAGGCGGGCGCCGCCCGTGACCTGGCCGCCTCCGACGACGGCCGTGAGCTGCTCGCCCTGCGCACCCTGCTCAGACCGCTCCACGAGGTGGCCGCGACCGCGGCCAACATCGCGGGCGCGACCCCGGGCAGCCTCGCCGAGGGCTGGCGCAACGGCGATCCGCAGACCCTGGACGCGCTGGCCGAGGCGGAGCTCGAACGGCTCGGCCTCGATCTGGTGCCGCAGCCCCCGGAGGAGCTCGGCCCCATCGGCCGGCAGGCGACGGGACCGATGGCCGAGTCCATCACCTGAGCTTGTTCATGGCCTGAGGCCGAGACGACGCGCGAAGGCCCCGGGACCGCTGCCGGTCCCGGGGCCTTCGTGTGCGTACGCGGTGCTACGCGGCCGGCAGGGCCTCCAACTGCGCCTGCAGCCGCGTGATGTCGGCCTCGGCCTTGGTGAGGCGGCCGCGGATCTTGTCGACCACGTTGTCCGGGGCCTTCGCCAGGAACGCCTCGTTGCCCAGCTTCGCCTCGGCCTGCGCCTTCTCCTTCTCGGCGGCGGCGAGGTCCTTGGCGAGGCGCTTGCGCTCGGCCGCGACGTCGATCGTGCCGGACAGGTCGAGCGCGACCGTGGCGCCGGAGACCGGCAGCGTCGCCGTCGCCGTGAAGGCGTCACCCTCCGGCTGGAGGCGCAGGAGCTGGCGGATGGCCGCCTCGTGCGGGGCGAGCGCCGTACCGTCCAGGGTCAGGCGGGCCGGCACCTTCTGGCCCGGCTGCAGACCCTGGTCGGCGCGGAAGCGGCGGACCTCGGTGATGACCTGCTGGAGGGTCTCGATCTCCCGCTCGGCACCGGCATCGCGGAAGCCGCCCGGGGCGTCAGCCCCTGGAACCAGCACAGTGGCGGGCCAGTCGGCGATGACGAGCGACTCGCCGCCGGTCAGCGCCGTCCACAGCGTCTCCGTCACGAACGGGACGATCGGGTGGAGCAGGCGCAGCGTGACGTCGAGGACCTCGCCGAGGACGCGGGCCGAGACCTTCGCGCCCTCGCCGCCCGCCATGAACGTCGTCTTGGAGAGCTCCACGTACCAGTCGAAGACCTCGTCCCACGCGAAGTGGAAGAGGGCGTCGGAGAGCTTGGCGAACTGGAAGTCGTCGTAGAGCGCGTCGACTTCGGCGACCGTCGCGTTCAGGCGCGAGAGCACCCAGCGGTCGGTGGCGGACAGCTGCTCGGCCGGGGGCAGCTCGCCCTCGATCGTGGCGCCGTTCATCATCGCGAAGCGCGTGGCGTTCCAGATCTTGTTGGCGAAGTTGCGCGAGCCCTGGACCCAGTCCTCGCCGATCGGCACGTCGGTGCCGGGGTTGGCGCCGCGGGCGAGGGTGAAGCGCAGGGCGTCCGAGCCGTACTTGTCCATCCAGTCCAGCGGGTTGACCGCGTTGCCGAAGGACTTCGACATCTTCTTGCCGAACTGGTCGCGGACCATGCCGTGCAGCACGATCGTGTGGAACGGCGGGGTGCCGTCCATCGCGTACAGGCCGAACATCATCATCCGGGCGACCCAGAAGAAGAGGATGTCGTAGCCGGTGACCAGGACGGAGTTCGGGTAGAACTTCGCGAGGCTCTCGGTCTCCTCGGGCCAGCCGAGCGTGGAGAAGGGCCACAGGCCCGACGAGAACCACGTGTCGAGCACGTCGTTGTCCTGCGTCCAGCCCTCGCCGGTGGGGGCCTTGTCGTCCGGTCCGACGCAGACGACCTCGCCGTTCGGCCCGTACCAGACGGGGATGCGGTGGCCCCACCAGAGCTGGCGCGAGATGCACCAGTCGTGGAGGTTGTCGACCCAGTCGAAGTACCGCTTCTCCATCTCCTGCGGGTGGATCTTGACCTTGCCGTCGCGGACCGCGTCACCGGCGGCCTGCGCGAGCGGGCCGACCTTGACCCACCACTGCATGGACAGGCGCGGCTCGATGGTGGTCTTGCAGCGCGAGCAGTGGCCGACGGAGTGGGTGTACGGGCGCTTCTCGGCGACGATGCGGCCCTCGGCGCGCAGCGCGCCGACGATGGCGGAGCGGGCTTCGAGGCGGTCCAGGCCCTGGAAGGGGCCGGGCACGGTGATGACCGCGTGCTCGTCCATGACGGCGATGTTCGGCAGGCTGTGGCGCTGGCCGATCTCGAAGTCGTTCGGGTCGTGCGCGGGGGTCACCTTGACGGCGCCGGTGCCGAACTCGGGGTCGACGTGCTCGTCGGCGACGACCGGGATGGTGCGGTCGGTCAGCGGCAGCTTGATCTGCTTGCCGACCAGGTGCTTGTACCGCTCGTCCTCGGGGTGGACGGCGACGGCGGTGTCACCGAGCATCGTCTCGGCGCGGGTGGTGGCGACGACGATGGTGTCGTCCCCCTCGCCGTACTTCATCGAGACGAGCTCGCCGTCGTCGTCCTGGTACTCGACCTCGATGTCCGAGATCGCCGTCAGACAGCGCGGGCACCAGTTGATGATGCGCTCGGCGCGGTAGATCAGCTCGTCGTCGTAGAGCTTCTTGAAGATGGTCTGGACGGCCTGCGAGAGGCCCTCGTCCATGGTGAAGCGCTCGCGCTCCCAGTCGACGCCGTCGCCGAGGCGGCGCATCTGCCCGGAGATCTGGCCGCCGGACTCGCCCTTCCACTTCCAGACGCGCTCGATGAACTCCTCGCGCCCGAGGTCGTGGCGGGACTTGCCCTCCTTGGCGAGCTCGCGCTCCACGACGTTCTGCGTGGCGATGCCGGCGTGGTCCATGCCCGGCTGCCAGAGCGTCTCGTGGCCCTGCATGCGCTTGCGGCGGGTGAGGGCGTCGATCAGCGTGTGCTCGAAGGCGTGGCCCAGGTGGAGCGCGCCGGTGACGTTGGGCGGCGGGATGACGACGGTGTACGGCGGCTTCTCGCTCTTCTCGTCTGCGGAGAAGTAACCGCGTTCTACCCAGCGCTCGTACAGCGGCCCCTCTACCTCGGCCGGCGCGTACTGGGTCGGCAGTTCGGGAGTGGTCGCTGGGGGCTGCTGCTGAGCGTTCTCGGTCACGCGGTCAGTTTAGGGGGGCCGGGGAGCGGTGCCGAAACCGGAATCTTCGATAACGGTTGCCGGCGGGCTCCCCACGGGGTCACGGCTTCGTTCAGGATGTCCGGGACACGTCAGCATTCCGAGGGGGACCCACGCCATGAGCCACCAGCCAGGCCCGTACGACGGACAGCAGCCGGGCCCGTACGGGGGCGGACAGCCGGGCCCCTACGGGCAGCAGCAGCCGCAGCAGCCGGGACCTTACGGGAGTGGGCAGCCCGGCCCGTACGGGCAGCCCCCGCAGAGCCCCTACGGGCAGCAGCCCTACGGCCAAGTGCCGCCCCCGCCGCCGGGGCCGCCGGCCGGCGGCAGGAAGAAGACCGGACTCGTCATCGGGGTGGTCGTCGCCGTGCTCGCCGTCGCCGGGATCGGTTTCGGCGCGTACGCCGCGTTCGGCGGGGGCGGTTCGGCCTCCGTCGAGGACGACGGGGCACACAAGCTGGTGCCGCCGGCCTCCGTGGGCGCGTACGAGAAGGGCGACGAGGCGGGTGCTCCCGACGGCGGTCCGCTCGGCTCCGGCGACAAGAAGAACGCCGAGGAGATCGGCATCAAGAACCCGCACAACGTGTCGGCCACGTATGAATCCGGCGCGGCCCTGAAGGGGAAGCAGATGAGCTTCCAGGGGATGTACGGCGACATCGACGACCCGGAGCAGGCCGTCGACGACGGCTTCGTCAAGGCCGACGAGAACACCGAGAAGGAGTCGGCCAAGGCCACCGACGAGGGGGACGAGGTCGATCTCGTCGGCAGCCCCGAGAGTGTCGAGCCGGACGGCCTCGACGGCGCCGTCATGAAGTGCCAGACCGCCCGCATCAAGGACGGCGGCGACGAGACGAAGCTGCCGATCTGCATCTGGGCCGACCACAGCACGTACGGCATCGTGTTCGGGGTCGACGTGGCGGCGATGGCGAAGGGGGACGGTGGCGGCATGGCCGTGGACGACGTCGCCGACTTCGCCGCCGACCTGCGCAAGTCGGCCCGCGTCAAGGCGTAGCGGCGCATTTGGGGAGGAAGGGCCCGGGGCGGCGCACCGCCCCGGGCCCTCGTACGTCCACCCTCTGGCACAACCGTTCAACAACTCCGCATCGATCCCGCCCGGCCGTCCCGCCCCCCGCACCCATCCGACAGGATGTTCGGCATACATAAGCCTCGGGAGGGACCCCCAGTAATGAGCTACAACCAGCCGGGACCGTACGGCGGGCAGCAGCCCCAGCAGCCCGGACCGTACGGGCAGCAGCCCCAGGCCCCGCAGCCGGGCCCCTACGGGCAGCCGCCGCAGGCTCCCCAGCCCGGCTACGGCTACCCCCCGCAGGCGCCGCAGCAGGCCCCGCAGCAGGGTGGATACAGCCAGCCCCAGCAGCCCGGCCCCTACGGGCAGCAGCCCCAGGCCCCTTACGGCCAGGTCCCCCCGCAGGCCCCCTACGGGCAGCAGGCCCCGTACGGGCAGGTCCCGCCCCCGCCTCCGGGTGGCGGCAAGAAGAAGACCGGGCTCGTCATCGCGGCCGTCGCCGTCGTGGCCGCTGCGGCCGTCGGCGGTTACTTGCTCCTCGCGGGCGGCGACGAGAAGGACGGCAAGGGCGGCGGCTCGTCGAACGTCGCGGACGGGGGCGTCAAGGACGACGGCCCGCACAAGCTGACCACGCCGCAGACCGTCATGAGCGAGTACGAGAAGGACGGGGAGGGCGACGGCGCCCCGAGCAGCATCGACCTCGACAAGGCCGAGGCGGCCGGGGTGAAGAACCCCGAGGACGTGCAGGCCAGTTACAAGTCGGGCAGCGAGGACAACCCGATGTCGCAGAAGATCCTGAGCTTCGGCGGCGTCTACGGCGACATCGAGGACCCGGAGGGCGTCGTGGACCACATGTTCACGAACGCCAAGGAGAAGAACGGCTCGTCGTCGGAGAGCGGCGGCCGCAAGATCACGCTGGTCGGCGAGCCGAAGCAGTACGAGCCCGCCGAGCTCGACGGCGCGGTCCTGAAGTGCCAGGAGATGAAGATCGCCATGGGGTCCGGCACGGGCTCCGCGGACACCTCCGCCGGCGCGGCCGGCCCGAGCGAGATGTCCGCGGCGACCTGCATCTGGGGCGACCACAGCACCATCGGCTACGTCGTCACGACGGACGTCGCGGGCGCGGTCTCCGGCAAGTCCGCCGACCTCGACGAGGCCGCGACCACCACGGCCAAGTTCCGCGGCGAGGTCCGCGTGAAGCGCTGACGCCGCGCGGGACGGGCCCCTCCCCCCGTCCCTCACACACCTGACACCTCAGGTCCACGGGGCCCGGTCATCGGACCGGGCCCCGTTGCGTCAGGATGTCAGGAACACATAAGCATTTCGGAGGGGGAACCCCATGAGCCACAACCAGCCGGGCCCGTACGGCGGGCAGCCGCCCCAGCAGCCCGGACCGTACGGGCAGCCGCCGCAGGGTGTTCCGCCGCAGCAGCCCGGCCCCTACGGTCAGCCGCCGCAGGCCCCCCAGCCCGGCTACGGCTACCCTCAGCAGGCTCCCCCGCCGCAGCCCGGCTACGGCTACCCCCAGCAGGCCCCGCAGCCCGGCCCCTACGGGCAGCCGCAGGCCCCCTACGGACAGCCGCAGGCCCCGTACGGGCAGGTGCCGCCCCCGCCGCCGGGTGGCGGCAAGAAGAAGATGGGGCTCATCATCGCTGCGGTCGTCGTGGTCGCCGCCGCGGCGGTCGGCGGATACTTCGCCTTCGCGGGCGGCGACGACAAGGGCGGCAAGAGGGACGGCTCCTCGAACGTCGCGGACGGTGGCATCAAGGACGACGGGCCGCACACCCTCACCACCCCCGCCACCATCCTCGGCGACTACAAGAAGAGCGACGACGACAGCGGTGGCTTCAACGCCAGCGACCTGGCGGCCGCCGAGAAGGCCGGTGTGAAGGACCCGCAGGACGTCAGCGCCGCCTACCAGTCGGGGGACGACAGCAACCCGCTGGGACAGAAGGCCATCCAGTTCATGGGCGTGTACGGGAAGATCGACAACCCCGAGAAGGTCGTCGACGACATGTTCGCCAAGCTGAAGCAGGACTCCCAGGGCAAGGCCTCGGAGACCGGTGAACTGGTCGGCAGCCCCAAGGACTTCAGCACGAGCGCCGCGGCCCTCAAGTGCCAGGAGTCGGTGATCCAGAACGACAACGCCGGCACCGGCACGTCGTCGGGACCGAAGGAGATCCACATGCCGGTCTGCATCTGGAGCGACCACAGCACCCTTGCCGTCGTGGTGCCCGTCGAGGTCGTCGAGGCGATGGCGGGCAAGGTGTCGTTCAGCAAGGCCTCGGCCACGACGCTCAAGGTCCGCAAGGAAGTCCGCGTCAAGTCCTGACCCGCGCTGCGGTCGGACTCACCGGTCACGCCGAAGGGGCGCCTCGCGATCACTCGCTGGGCGCCCCTTCGGCGTACGGCCCGAACAGCCTTGCGGCTACGCGGACTTCTGCTCGCCCGCGCCGCCGCCCCGCGCCTCGCGCGGCACCAGCGTCGGGTTCACGTTCGAGCGGACGACGTCCGCCGTGATGACGACGCGGGCCACGTCCTTGCGGGACGGCACCTCGTACATCACCGACTGCAGGACCTCCTCCATGATGGCGCGCAGACCGCGCGCGCCGGTCTGGCGGAGGATCGCCTGGTCCGCGATGGCCTCCAGGGCCTCACGCTCGAAGTCCAGCTCCACGCCGTCGAGTTCGAACAGGCGCTGGTACTGCTTCACGAGCGCGTTGCGCGGCTCGACCAGGATCTGGAGCAGGGCCTCGCGGTCGAGGTTGTGGACCGAGGTGATCACGGGGAGGCGGCCGATGAACTCGGGGATCATCCCGAACTTCACCAGGTCCTCCGGCATGATGTCCTCGAACTGGTCCTTCTCCTCCATCTCGCGCTTGGAGCGGATGGTGGCGCCGAAGCCGATGCCCTTCGCGCCCGCCCGCGACTCGATGATCTTCTCGAGGCCGGCGAAGGCGCCGCCCACGATGAAGAGCACGTTCGTCGTGTCGATCTGGATGAACTCCTGGTGCGGGTGCTTGCGGCCGCCCTGCGGCGGGACGGAGGCCGTGGTGCCCTCCAGGATCTTCAGCAGGGCCTGCTGGACGCCCTCGCCCGAGACATCGCGGGTGATCGACGGGTTCTCGCTCTTGCGGGCGACCTTGTCGATCTCGTCGATGTAGATGATCCCGGTCTCGGCCTTCTTGACGTCGTAGTCGGCCGCCTGGATCAGCTTGAGCAGGATGTTCTCGACGTCCTCGCCGACATAGCCGGCCTCCGTCAGCGCCGTCGCGTCCGCGATGGCGAACGGGACGTTCAGCATGCGCGCGAGCGTCTGCGCGAGGAGCGTCTTGCCGGATCCCGTCGGGCCGAGCAGCAGGATGTTGGACTTCGCGAGTTCGATCGCGTCGTCGCGGCCCTGCGCGCCGCCGTTCTCTCCGGCCTGGACCCGCTTGTAGTGGTTGTACACCGCTACCGAGAGGGCCTTCTTCGCGGGCTCCTGGCCCACGACGTAGCCCTCAAGGAATTCGTAGATCTCGCGAGGCTTGGGGAGTTCCTCCCAGCGCACCTCGCTCGTCTCCGCGAGCTCTTCCTCGATGATCTCGTTACAGAGGTCGATGCACTCATCGCAGATGTACACACCGGGGCCTGCGATGAGCTTCTTGACCTGCTTCTGACTCTTTCCGCAGAACGAGCACTTGAGCAGATCGCCGCCGTCACCGATGCGTGCCACGAGGTGCTTCCCCTTCGCCTGGGAGACGCCACGTTCAGCGGCTCCTGGTGCCTCATATCCGACGGTACCTTGCCGGGCCCCCCGTTCGGGCCCCCCTTGGCACGGTTCACTTCGACGCGAGTCGTGCACAAACCGTGCCAAGGAGCGGCAGATGCTACAGCTCTGCGCTAGGCGACCGCGGAATTGTTCATCTTCCGGGTGGAGATGATCTGGTCGACCAGGCCGTACGAGAGCGCGTCCTCGGCCGTGAGGATCTTGTCGCGCTCGATGTCGTCGCGGATCTTCTCGATCGGCGTCGTGGAGTGCTTGGCCAGCATCTCCTCCAGCTGCGCACGCATCCGGAGGATCTCGTTGGCGGCGATCTCCAGGTCGGAGACCTGACCGCGGCCGGTCTCGCTGTAGGGCTGGTGGATCAGGACGCGCGCGTTCGGCAGCGCCATGCGCTTGCCCGGCGTACCGGCCGCGAGGAGCACGGCGGCGGCGGAGGCGGCCTGGCCCATGCAGACGGTCTGCACGTCGGGCTTCACGAACTGCATCGTGTCGTAGATGGCCGTGAGGGCCGTGAACGAACCGCCCGGGCTGTTGATGTAGATCGAGATGTCGCGGTCCGGGTCCATCGACTCCAGGCACAGGAGCTGTGCCATGACGTCGTTGGCGGACGCGTCGTCGATCTGCACGCCGAGGAAGATCACGCGCTCCTCGAAGAGCTTCGCGTACGGGTCGTACTCGCGCACGCCCTGCGAGGTGCGCTCGACGAAGCGCGGGATCACGTAACGGGACTCGGCGCTGGCGCCGGTGAACTCGGCCTGGCCGCTCTCGGCCTGCGCGCGTCCGAAGAGGCCGCTGCCGGGGAAGTTGTTCATCTCTGGTTCTCCTGAGAAGGGAGGGGCTTGGGTGCTGGCTTCGGGGCGCTGAGCACGGGGCTCAGGCTCCGGTGCCGCCCCCGCCCGGCATACCGGCGGCGCTGGACATGATGTCGTCGATGAGGCCGTACTCCTTGGCCTCCTGCGGGTCGAACCAGCGGTCGCGGTCCGAGTCGCGCGTGACCTGCTCGACGGTCTGGCCGGTGTGGTGTGCCGTGAGCTCGGCCATCTTCTTCTTGGTGAGCAACAGCCGCTCGGCGTGGATCTTGATGTCCGACGCGGAGCCGGCGAGGCCGGCGGACGGCTGGTGGATCAGGATCTCGGCGTTCGGCAGCGCGAAGCGCTTGCCGGGCGTACCCGCGCTGAGCAGGAACTGGCCCATCGAGGCCGCCATGCCCATCGCGATCGTCACCACGTCGTTCTTGATGTACTGCATGGTGTCGTAGATCGCCATGCCGGCCGTGATCGAGCCGCCGGGGCTGTTGATGTAGAGGTAGATGTCCTTGTCCGGGTCGGACGCAAGGAGCAGCAGCTGTGCGGTGATCTTGTTGGCAATGTCGTCGTCGACCGGCTGGCCGAGGAAGATGATCCGCTCGCCGAGCAGCCGGTTGTAGACCTGGTCGCCGAGGCCACCACCGATGGAGGGGTCGCCGGCGGCGGAGGGCATCAGATTCGTCACGTATCCACCTGCTCGTCTTACGACGGCGCCGGGCCGTCTCACGTCTTCTTGGGACCTGGGACCCCGCGTGCTCGCCGCTCCGGGGCGGCTTCGGGGACTCCCCTGCCCTCGTATTCATGGACCCTAACGCTCAGCCCCGTCCGGGGAATCCCGCGAAGGCGGCTGTTCGCTGTGAGCGCAGGTTCTGGCGGGGGCGCCTTGGACGGTACGGGGCGGCCCCGTTTGGGCCGCGGGGGACGGGGCCGGGTGCGCCCCGTCGGGGGCGGGGGGATGGTGCCGACGGCCCCGTCTGGGCCCGGGGGGGGCGGTGCCTGGTGCGCCCCGTCAGGGGCGCGGGGAACTGCGCGGCCAGCCCCCGCCGGGCCGCAGGCGCGGGGGCCGCGGGCGGGACCACGGCGGGTGCGGGCTGTTCCTGGCTGAGCGCGCAGTTCCCCGCGCCCCTTAAAAGCACGCCCGTCGCCGGGGCGCCCCGTTAGGGGCGCGGGGAACTGCGCGGCCAGCCCCCGCCGGGCCGCAGGCGCGGGGGCCGCGGGCGGGAGTACGGCGGGTGCGGGTTGTTTCTGGCTGAGCGCGCAGTTCCCCGCGCCCCTTAAAAGCACGCCCGTCGCCCGGGGCGCCCCGTAAGGGGCGCGGGGAACTGCGCGGCCGGCCCCCGCCGGGCCGCAGGCGCGTCCGGCGGGGGACGACGAGGCCCCCGGGACTGGTCCCGGGGGCCTCGTCGTGCGTGTCAGAGCGAAGCTCAGGCTTCGGTCTTCTCCTCGGCGTCAGCCGACTCCGTGGCCTCGACCGTCTCGGCGGTCTCGTCCTCGTCGTCGTCCAGGTCGACGACCTCGCCGTTCGTGTCCTTGACCGTGGCCGCCTCGACGACGACCGCGAGGGCCTTGCCGCGGGCGACCTCGCCGACCAGCATCGGGACCTGGCCGCCCTCGACGACGGCCTGGGCGAACTGGTCGGGGGACATGCCGGAGGACTGCGCGCGACGCATGAGGTGCTCGGTGAGCTCCTCCTGGTTCACGTTCAGCTTCTCCTTGTTGACGAGCTCGTCCAGGACGAACTGCGTCTTGATGCCCTTCTCGGCCTGCTCCTTGGTCTCGGCGTCGAACTCCTCCTCGCTCTTGCCCTGGATCTCCAGGTACTTCGCGAGGTCGAGGCCCATCTGGCCGAGCTGGTGGTTGACCAGGTTGTGCTTGCGGGTCTGGATCTCGTCCGCGAGGAGCTTCTCGGGGACGGGGACCTCGACCAGCTCGAGCAGCTTCTCCAGGACGCGCTCCTGGGCCTGCGTGGCCTGGTCGTACTGCTTCATGTTCTCGAGGCGCTTGCGGCTGTCCGCCTTGAGCTCGTCGAGGGTGTCGAACTCCGACGCGAGCTGCGCGAAGTCGTCGTCCAGGGACGGCAGTTCACGGGCGGCGACCTGGGTGACCTTGACGGTGACCTCGGACTCCTTGCCGGCCGCCGAGCCGCCCTTGAGCTCGGAGGTGAAGGTGGCCTCGCCACCGGCCTCCAGGCCCTTGACGGCGTCGTCGATGCCCTCGAGGAGCTCGCCGGAGCCGATCGTGTAGGAGACGCCGGACGCGACGCCGTCCTCCAGGACCTCGCCCTCGACCTTGGCCTCCAGGTCGATCGTCACGACGTCGCCGTCCTCGGCGGCACGCTCGACCGGGGACGTGGAGGCGAAGCGCTCGCGCAGCTCCTCGACGGCCTTGTCGACGTCCTCGTCGCTGACCTCGACCGCGTCGACCTCGACCTCGATGCCGGAGTAGTCCGGGATCTCGATCGCGGGACGGATGTCGACCTCAGCGGTGAAGTTGAGGGTCTCGTTGTCCTTCAGCTCGGTGATGTCCACCTCGGGCTGGCCCAGGACGTTGAGCTCGGCCTCGTTCACGGCCTCGGTGTAGAACTTCGGGAGCGCGTCGTTGACGGCCTCTTCGAGGACGGCGCCGCGGCCGAACCGCTGGTCGATGACTCGGGCCGGGATCTTGCCCTTGCGGAAGCCCTTCACCGTGACCTGCTGGTTGATCTTCTTGTAGGCCGCGTCGAGGCTGTCCTTGAGCTCCTCGAAGGGCACCTCAACAGTGAGCCGAACCCGGGTCGGGTTCAGGGTCTCCACGGCGCTCTTCACGGTTCGGTCTCCTTGGGGCTGACTTCTTGGGATTCTGCCCGGCTCAGAGACACACGGGCACACAGCTTGCATAGTAACGGCAAGCGGGAGCCGAGCCACAATGCGATCTTGGAGAGGGGTCCCGCGGAGGCGAAACGAGCGCGGGGAACGACGAACAAGGTGGTCGGGGTGGCGGGATTTGAACCCACGGCCTTCCGCTCCCAAAGCGGACGCGCTACCAAGCTGCGCCACACCCCGTCGGTGCGACACGTAGGGTACATGCCCGCAGGCCGTACGGCCCCCGGTTAACCGGGGGCAGGTGAGGGGGGCGTGCGGCGAACGCCCACGACCCGCTACGATGCCTCTCGTGCCGCGGCGTCCGCGCCGGTGGCGCGATCCGTGCGGGCGTAGCTCAATGGTAGAGCCCTAGTCTTCCAAACTAGCTACGCGGGTTCGATTCCCGTCGCCCGCTCTGTGTGAGAACCCCGGACCTTTCGAGGCCCGGGGTTCTTCGCGTTCCGGGGGTCTTCGCGTTACGGGGGCGGACGGGGCTCGCGCGCGGCCCATAACGGCTTCTTTCAGCGCCGCATAGTTCGCCCCCAGGGACGGATCGGGACGAATGCCGGGCGAGCGGAAGGCCGCCGTCCGACGTCCTGGACGACAGTGCGCCGCTCAGCCCGGTGCCCCGCCCGCCGGCGAGGGCGGTTTCCCGCCTTTCCACTGTGTTGCAGGCATATGCCCCCTTGTGGGGCAGGAAGCACGGACCAGACGATCGGTCCGCTTCACCCGACTTCACGGAGGTTCCGATGACCGAACGACTCTCGCTGGGCCCGGATGCCGCACGGCAGCTGGCGACCGCCACCAAGACCGCGCCGCAGATGCGCGGCATCACGCCCCGCTACCTGCTGCGCGCCCTGCCCTGGGTGGACATCGAGGCCGGCGTGTACCGCGTCAACCGCCGCCGCTCCTTCGTGCTGGGCGACGACCGCGTCAGCACGTACGACGACAACGGCACCGCCCGTGTCGTACCCGGCGACTTACGCGAAGTGCCGTATCTGCGCGAGGCCGACGACGCCGCTCTCGCCGCTCTCGCCGACGCCTTCACGGAGGTCACCTTCGAGGCGGGGCAGGTCGTCGTGCAGGAGGGCGACGCCGCGGACCGGCTCTGGATCATCGTGCAGGGGCGGGCCGAGAAGCGGGTCTCGGGGCGGTACGGCGAGGACGCGCTGCTGGAGGTGGTCGGCGACGGGCAGTTCTTCGACCTGGGCGCGTGGAGCAGGTCCGAGCCGATGCCGTACCGCGTGCAGGCGCTCACCCGGGGCACCGCGCTCTGCGCCGAGCGCAGCGCCCTCACGGCGCTCACGGACCGCGACGAGACGCTGCACGCGGAGCTCACGGCGTACAACGCGAGCGACCCCGGCACGGCGGGCGGCGAGGTGCCGGTGGACCTCGCGTCGGGGCACGTCGGGGAGCCCGATCTGCCCGGCACGTACGTCGACTACGAGGACGCGCCCCGTGAGTACCACATGAGCCTCGCGCAGACCGTCCTGCGCGTGCACACCCGCGTATCCGACCTCTACAACGGACCGATCGACCAGACGCGCGCGCAGGCCAACCTGACCATCGCAGCCCTGCGCGAGCGGCAGGAGTCCGCGCTCCTGAACCACCCCGAGTTCGGCCTGTTCAACAACGTCTCGCCGGGGCAGCGCGTGCAGACCCGCACCGGCGCGCCCACCCCCGACGACCTGGACGAGCTGCTCGCGCGGGTGTGGAAGCAGCCCGGCTACTTCCTCGCGCACCCGAGGGCCGTCGCCGCGTTCGGCCGCGAATGTACGCGCCGGGGCGTGCCCCCGGTGACCGACACCCGGTTCGGCAGTCCGCTGCTGACCTGGCGCGGGGTGCCGCTGATCCCGTCGGACAAGGTGCGCTTCACGGGCGGCGGCGGGATCCACGCGGGCACCACCGAGATCCTTCTGATGCGGATGGGCGAGGCGGAGCAGGGCGTCGTCGGGCTGCGGCCCTCGGAGGTGCCGGACGAGGTCGAACCGGGCCTGGCGATGCGGAACATGGGCGTCGACAACAAGGGCATCACGTCGTACCTGATGACGGCGTACTTCAACACCGCGGTCCTGGTGGAGGACGCGGTCGCCGTTCTGCAGAACGTCGAGGTGGCCAAGTACCATGACTATTCCTGACGTTCAGGGCCTGGGACGCGTACTGGCGCCCTCCGTACCGGCGCCCCAATCCGTGCCGGCACCCCCATCCGTACTGGCACCCTCCTCCGTACCGGCACCCCCCGCCGCGACGACCACCCCGCCCGGCGCCTTCTCCCCCGAGGCCGCCCGCCAGGACGTGCCGGTGCTGCACCGCACCGTCAACGGCCACCCGCTCGTCTGGCTCGACAACGCCGCCACCACCCAGAAGCCGCGCCAGGTCATCGAGGCCCTCGCCGGCTACTACGGCACCGCCAACTCCAACATCCACCGCGGGGCGCACACCATGGCCCGCGAGGCGACGGACCTGTACGAGGCGGGGCGCGCCGCCGTCGCCTCGTTCCTGGGCGCCGAGGGGCCGGAGACCATCGCCTTCGTGCGCGGCACCACGGAGGCGATCAACCTGGTCGCGCAGAGCTGGGGGCGGGCGAACCTGGGGCCGGGCGACGACATCCTCGTCCCGGTCCTCGAACACCACTCCGACATCGTCCCCTGGCAGTTGATCGCCAAGGAGACGCGGGCCCGGGTGGTCCCGGTGCCGCTGGACGGGACCGGGCAGATCGACCGGGCGGCCTACGCCGATCTGCTCTCGTACCGCACCCGGCTCGTCGCGATCAGCCATGCCTCGAACGTCCTCGGCACCGTCCCGCCCGTCAAGGAGATGGCCGCGCTCGCCCACCGCTACGACGCCAAGGTGCTCGTGGACGGCGCGCAGGCGGTGGCCCATCTCCCCGTCGACGTGCAGGATCTCGGCGCGGACTTCTACGCCTTCTCCGGGCACAAGCTGTTCGCGCCCACCGGCATCGGCGCGCTGTACGCGCGGCCCGAGGTCATGGCGGCGATGAAGCCGTGGCAGGGCGGCGGCAACATGATCGAGTCCGTCTCCTTCGACCGGACGACGTTCGCGCCCCCGCCGCACCTCCTGGAGGCCGGCACCGGGCACATCAGCGGGGTGGTCGGGCTGCTGGCCGCGCTGGACTGGCTGACCTCGTTCGACCGGGACGCCGTCGTCTCGTACGAGAACGCGCTGATGGCGTACGCGGAGCAGGCCATGGCCGGCGTGCCCGGGCTCTCGCTGATCGGGGCGGCGGCCGAGCGGATCGCCGTGCTGACCTTCACCCTCGCGGGGCACGACCCGGCGGCGGTCGCCGACTGGCTGGACCGGGACGGCATCGCGGTCCGCTCGGGCCACCACTGCGCGCAGCCCGCGCTCGCGCACTACGGCCTGGAGTCGGCGGCGCGCGCTTCGCTGTCGCTCTACAACACGTCGGAGGAGGTGGACCGGCTGGTGGCCTCGCTCAGGGCCCTGCAACGGACTTCTTGAGCGGCGGACCGTGGGGGGCGTGCGAAGCGCGCCCCCTGCCTCGGGGAGTGAACAAGACTTGAGCCTGGACGAACCCTCAGAAACTGATCGAGTTGATGGTCTCCGCCACTTCGTTCAGGAAGCGGTTTATGGAGGGGGCCATGCCGGTCGAGGCGAGGAAGAAGCCGAAGAGCACCGCGACGATCGCGGGGCCCGCCTTGAGCGATCCCCCGCGGATCAGCACCACAAGGATGATCGCCAACAGCAGTACCACTGACAGCGAAATGGCCACACTGATCACACCCTAGGTCGGTCACTCTCCCGGCCCGGGGGGTACGACCCCGCACACCCCCGCCACCGACCATCGTGCCACCAACAGGCCCGCTGTATGCGGCCGGTGACACATCGTCGGCCAGAGCTTCGAGGGCCCCCGGCGCCGCGCGGCCCGTGCGGCGCATGAACCGCACACCCTCGTACAGCATTTCGACGGCCGACCCCCGACGGAAATCAGGCTTGATCGTTGCCGTGGCCACACACGACGTTCGCAGGAAATTCGAATTGTCGTCAGACACACATCAGAAGCACATCACAGGCGCGTAACTCCGCCGAACTCCCCGGCCAACCGGACATTTCACCAGAGTCGCCCGCGGACGTTATGCACCATTTAAACCGGATGAGTTGCGACGTAACGGACAGAAAGTGACCGCATCTCTTTGTCGACTCGGCGCGAATCCAGGGTATCCGGTACCCGATAAGCGGGATTCCACTCCGTGCCGGATCTGCGTCGGACAGAGATTGAGTCGGGATAAGTGATGAGGGTTTTACGAATACGGCGCCTCGACGCTAGGGTGCCTCAGATGTTCCACGCTGCCATCACCCCCAGAGGCGCAGTGCGGTCCCGGGTCGTCTCACCGAGCGCATGGTGGGAGGGCCTGTGACCAACTCGGTGCACCCGCACGGACGCCACCGGGCGCCGCTCCCCCCGGCCCAGGTGCCGATGGCCGGAGTCCCCACTCCCCGCGCCCACCATCCGACCCCGCAGGCCGCTCCCGCTCCCCCCACCACGGGCGGCCACCGCACGGCTCAGAGCGGATCGAAGCCCGCCAAGCAACGCGACGCGTTCTTCGACAACGCCAAGTACCTGGCGATCGTCCTCGTGGCGATGGCCCACGCATGGGAACCCCTGACGGATCACAGCCGCGCCGCCGAGGCGCTGTACATGACCGTCTATACCTTCCACATGCCGGCGTTCATCCTGATCTCCGGCTACTTCTCGCGCAGTTTCGACATGCGGCCCGACCGGCTCAAGCGGCTGGTGACCGGCATCGCCGTGCCGTACGTCATCTTCGAGGTCGCGTACACCCTCTTCAAGCGGTACGCGGACAACGACCCGAGCCAGCCGATCAGCCTGCTCGACCCCTGGTACCTCACCTGGTTCCTGGTGGCGCTCTTCGTGTGGCGGCTCACCGTGCCGCTGTGGAAGATCGTGCGCTGGCCGGTGCCGCTCGCCCTGGCCATCGCCATGCTCGCGGTGATCTCACCGGACATCGGCGACGACCTCGATCTGCAGCGCGTCCTGCAGTTCATGCCGTTCTTCGTGCTCGGCCTCTTCATGAAGCCCGAGTACTTCCAGCTGGTGCGCCGCCGTGAGGTGCGGATCCTGTCGGTGCCGGTCTTCGCGGGCGCGCTGCTGCTCGCGTACTGGGCGGCCCCGCGGATGACCTCGGTGTGGTTCTACCGCCGGGACAGCGCCCAGGAGTTGGGCGTCCCGTGGTGGGTCGGCATCGTGATGACGCTGGCGCTCTTCGGCTGCTCCGTGGTCCTCACCGCGTGCTTCTTCGCGTGGGTGCCGCGCCGCAAGATGTGGTTCACGGTCCTCGGCGCCGGCACGCTGTACGGCTACCTGCTGCACGGCTTCCTCGCCAAGGGCTCCCGTTTCGGGGGCTGGTTCGAGACCTACGACTGGCTGCACCAGCCGGCCGGCGAGATCTTCGTGACGGTGGTCGCCGCGAGTGTGGTGACCGTCCTGTGCACGCCTCCGGTGCAGCGGATGTTCCGTTTCGCGATGGAGCCCAAGATGGAGTGGGCCTTCAAGCGGGACGCGGCGGCGCTGGCCAGGGAGCGGGCCAAGTCCGGCTAACGGGACCCCTCGGGGCCTTCCCCGATCCCCAACAGGGCGCGCATGGCGGTGTACTTCACCGTCAGGCGCGCCCTTGTCGTCGCGTCGAGCACGGCGAGGCGGGCCGGGTCCGCGTTGTGCGCCAGGTCCGCCTCCTTGACCAGGCGGGCCCCGTCCGTCGCCAGGATGCGCGCGGCGTACGCCTCCTGCGGCTCGCCCGCGACCTTGGTGAGCGCCAGGACGATGTCCTTCGTGCGGCGGGTCAGCGGGGCGCCCCTGAGCCACTGTTCCGTCAGGGCGCCGTCCTCGACGGAGTCGTGCAGCCAGGCGGCGGCGATCTGTTCGTCGTCGCCGCCGCGCGAGCGCACGCCGTCCGCCACCGCTCGCAGGTGCTCGGTGTAGGGGCGGCCCGCCTTGTCGGTCTGGGCGGCGTGCGCCTCCCGGGCCAGGGCGGCCACCTCCGCCACCGTCAGCATCGGCGTCGGTGTCGGCTCCGGCTCCGGGGTGCGGTCCTGGGCTGCGGGCGTCATGCCGCCGACTTTAGGGCCTGTCCGGCGGGTCTTGTCGCGGGCGCGGGGTCTGGCACGCCGATCTGCGGCGTTGTCGTCGGTTGCCAACGCTCCGCGTTGCCGCCCTCCTCCGCCTTGCATCTCGACGCACCAGACCCCGCTCACCAGCACCGAAACGCGCAGGCCACCCGACTACGACCTGACCCGCCGGACAGACCCTAGCGCTGCCCGCGCGGGCAGCGTCGTGGCGGCGAGACCGAGCCCCAGGACCGCGGCCACGAACGACCCGTACACCAGCGGCGGAATGTAAGGGCCTTGGCCGGTCAGGCCGTTCATCATCGGGACGAGCGTGGCCAGGGCGATGGCCGAGCCGATGACGATGCCCGCGCAGGCCACGAGCAGCGCCTCCCAGCGGACCATCCGCAGCACCTGGCGGCGGGTGGAGCCGATCAGGCGCAGCGTGCCGAGTTCGCGGCGGCGGTCCAGGACCGTCATCACCAGGGTGTTGACGGCGGCGATCGCCGCGAAGCCGCCGAGGACGGCCGCCATGGTGGTGTTGGCCCAGGCGTTGAGCTCGCGGTCCAGGGAGCGGGCGGTGGCGTACCCGTCCCGGTCCGTGAGGGTGCCGAGTCCGGAGAGTGCCTGCGCGGAGCCGCCCTTGGCCCAGATCTCGGTGGCGAAGGACGAGGTGACGTGCCGCTTCAGGTCGGCCGCCGCCATGGTGACCTGGGAGAGGCCGAGGCCCCTGCCGTACGTCGCCACGATCTTCGGCGCCGCCTTGGTGCCGTCGGGCAGCCGGATGTCGAGGCGGTCGCCGGTGCTCACGTGCGCGGAGTCGGCGAGGCGGCTGTCGACGGCGATCTCGCCCCGGCCGAGCCGGAGGGTGCCGGTCTCGATCTTCAGGTCCTGCACTGCGCCGAGGTCGGCGGCGGTGCCGGTGACGCCCTGCGCCGACGCCGACTCCAGCCAGCGGTCGCCGCCCGAGCCGACCGGGACGAGCAGGGTCGTCTTGAGCAGGCCGACGGCCGAGGTGACCCCGTCCGTCCCGGCCGCCTTCCCGACGGCGTCCGGGGCGAGGCCCGTATCGGAGGTGAGGATGTGGTCCGCGGTGATGCCCGCGCGCTGCTGGTCGGCGGCGACCCGGTCCTCGCTGGTGTGCATGAAGACGAGGACGCTGGAGAAGGCCATGGCGAGCACGATCGGGGTGATCGCGGAGGCCAGCCTGCGGGCGTTCGTACGGGAGTTGGCGGCCGCGAGCGACGCGGGCGCGCCGGCGCCGCGCAGCGGAAGCCCGAACAGGGCGGCACAGCCGCGGGCGACCAGCGGGCCGAGCAGGGCGACGGCGAGCATGAAGAGCATGACGACGCCGAGCGCCGCGTTGGCCGCGTCCTCGCCGGTGTTGTGCGCGGCGAACCCGGCGAAGACGCCGCCCCCGGCCGCCGCCGCGATGCCCAGCGGCGTACGGATCCAGCCGAGCGGCACCCGCTCCACGGACGCCTCCGTCAGGGCCTGGCCGGGCTTGATGCGCGAGGGCCTGCGGGCGGCCAGGTATCCGGCGCCGAGCGCGGTGAGGACGGCGGCGCCGACGGCGGTGACGAGGGGGATGAAGGAGACGGACAGGTCGACGGCCCCGGGGATCGCGCCCTTCTCCTTGAGCTGCCCGAACCACCAGCGGGCCAGGGCGATGCCGGGCAGCAGGCCGACGGCGCCCGCGAGCGGCGCGACGAGCAGGGTCTCGGTGGCGATGGTGCGGCGGATCTGGCGCGGGGTGGTGCCGATGGCGCGCAGCAGGGCGTACTCGCGGGCGCGCTGGCCGACGGAGAGGGCGACGGTGCCGGCCGCGGTGAACACGGCGGTCAGCGCGGCGATCCCGCCGAAGGAGCCGCCCAGTCCGGTCAACATCTCCTTGGCATAGGCGAGTTCGGAGCCCTCGGCGGCGCTGCGACCGTCGCCGGTGTGGACCTCGGCCTTGCCGCCGACGGCGTGCGCCACCTGCGCCCTGAGGGTCTCGGCCGACACTCCCCGCTTCGGCAGGACGGCGATGGCGTCGACGCGCCCCGGGTGGCCGGAGAGCCGGACGGCCTCGGCGTCCGCGAACCAGGCGGTGGAGGTACCGGAGGCGGACCGGACGGTGCCGGAGACCCGGAAGTCGCGCGGGCCGTCCGCGGTGGTCAGCGTGGTGCGGTCGCCCACGGCGGCGCCGGGGGCGGCGAGGACGACCTCGCCGGGGTGCGGGGCGCGGCCCGCGGTCAGCTGCTCGCCGGTGAAGGCGGTGGAGCCCCAGCCGTGTGCGGTGACGTCCTTGCCGCCGGAGTGCAGCGGGAAGGTGACGTCGGGGACGGCGGTGCGCGCGCCGGGCGCCGAAGCGGCCCTGGCCACCAGGGAGTCGGCGACACGGGCCCGGTCGGGCAGCGGGGTGGCGGTGTCGGAGCGGTCCTCGCCGCTGCCGGTGGTGAAGTGCGCGGCCTGGTCGGCGGCGGCCACCACGGGGGCGCCGGCGTAACGGGCGGAGGGCATCGAGGCGCGCAGCCCCGTCTCCAGGAGGATGCCGCAGGCGGCCACGATCAGCGAGGCCATCATCAGGGCGACGAAGGTCCCGGCGAACGCCGCGGGCTTGAAGCGGACGGCCGCGCGGGCGAGGCCGTTGGGCCGGTACGCCATTACGCGGCCACCCCCGAACAGGCCGGGGCGGTGCGGGCGGTCAGGGTGGTCATGCGGTCCGCGATCCGCCCGGCGGAGGCGCCGTCGAGGTGGTCGACGACGGAGCCGTCGGCGAGGAAGAGCACGCGGTCGGCGTGGGCCGCGGCGGACGGGTCGTGGGTGACCATGACGACGGTGGCGCCCATCCGGTCGACGGCGGAGCGCAGCAGGCCGAGGATCTCGGCGGCGGTGGTGGTGTCCAGGGCGCCGGTCGGTTCGTCGGCGAAGATGACGTCGGGCTCGGTGACCAGGGCGCGGGCGATGGCGACGCGTTGCTGCTGGCCGCCGGAGAGCTGGCCGGGGCGGCGGCGTCCCTTGTCGCCGAGGCCGACCCGGGTGAGCATCTCGGCGGCCTTGCGGCGGTCGGGGCGGTGGCCCGCGAGGCGCATCGGCAGGACGACGTTCTGCTCGACGGTGAGTGACGGCAGCAGGTTGAAGGCCTGGAAGACGAAGCCGAGGCGGGTGCGGCGCAGTGCGGTGAGCTTGTTCTCGCTCATGCCGGTGATCTCGGTGCCGCCGAGGCGGACGGTGCCCGCGCTCGGCCGGTCGAGGCCCGCGGCGCACTGCAGGAAGGTGGACTTGCCGGAGCCGGAGGGTCCCATGACGGCGGTGAAGCTGCCGCGGGGCAGGGCGAGGTCGATGCCGGCGAGGGCGTGCACGGCGCTTGAGCCCCGCCCGTACCGGCGGCGGACACCGCGCAGTTCGACGGCCCAGTCGCCGGCGCCGGGCGCCCCGCCGGGGACGCGTACGTCCTCCTCGGCGACTCGGTTCCTCTTCCGCCGCAGCCCCATGTCCGTGTCCACCTCTCGTGACGAATTCGACCTCTCGAACGTACGGAGACGGGGGTGCTGTGGACCATGAGGGCGGCTGGCGGACCCGGGGTGGGGAGAACCCCACCTCGTGCGTTCAGGAAGCCTCCGCCAGTCGTTTGGTAATCTAACTATTGACGCTTTCTTGACGCTCCCTTTGCCAACTCACGTGCGATCTTCCTCGCCATCGTCCACGCCATCCCCACGGGAGGAACGGGCCCATCGGACACGCAGACACCTTGATAGCCATGGGCGGCGCCTTTCTCGCCGCCGCCGTCCTCGCCCGCCTCGGCGGCCGCATCGGACTCCCCACCATCCCCCTCTTCATCCTGGCCGGGATCCTCCTCGGTCCGCACACCCCCGGCGTGGTCCTGGTCTCCGACCCCCACGACCTGGAGATGCTCTCCGCGCTCGGCCTGGTCCTGCTCCTCTTCTACCTGGGCCTGGAATTCCATCTGGACGACCTCAGGACGGGCGGCCGCAAGATGGCCCTCGCCGGAGGCACCTACCTCGCCCTGAACGTCGGCGCCGGCCTGGGCTTCGGATTCGCGCTCGGCTGGGGCACCTCCGAAGCGCTGGTCCTCGCCGGGGTGCTCGGCATCTCGTCCTCCGCGATCGTCACGAAGGTCCTGGTCGACACGGGCCGGCTCGGCAATCCGGAGACCAAGCCGATCCTCGGCATCATCGTCGTCGAGGACATCTTCCTGGCCCTCTACCTCGCGGCACTGCAGCCGATCCTGTCCGGCGCGGACAGCCTCTCGGCCGCGGTCCTTGACGGCGGCAAGGCCTTCGGCTTCCTGCTGCTGCTCGCACTCGCGGCCCGCTTCGGCACCAAGGCCGTGGGGCGGCTGATGGACACCCGGGACGACGAACTCCTCGTCATCTCCTTCCTCGGCGCCGCCGTCTTCGTGGCCGGGGTCTCCGAGTGGTTCGGCGTCGCCGACGCGATCGGCGCGTTCATGGTCGGCCTGATGCTGGGCAGCACGGCGTCCGGCGACCGCATCCGCGCGCTGGTCCACCCGTTGCGGGACGCGTTCGGCGCGATCTTCTTCTTCGCGTTCGGCCTCTCCATCGACCCCGGCGACCTGCCCGCGGTCGTGTGGCCGGTGCTCGCGGCGGTCGCGGTGACGCTGGCGATGAACGTCCTGGCCGGACTCGGCGCGGCCCGCGTGTACGGCTTCGGGGCGGGCCCGGCGGCGAACATCTCGACAACCCTGCTGGCCCGCGGCGAGTTCGCCCTGATCCTCGCCACGATGGCGGCGGGCGCGGGCCTCGACGACCGCCTCTCCCCCTTCATCGCGGGATACGTCCTGCTGCTCGCGGTCCTGGGCCCCCTGGCGGCGGGCCGCTCGGAGTGGCTTGCGCGGGTGCTGCCGGGCGGCCGGGGCTACGTGGCGGAGGCCGCCGGGCCCAGTTCCTCGGGGAAGGAGGAACGGGCCTCCGCGAACAGCGTGCCGTAGTCGGAGCCGTAGGTGACGGCGGCGGCGAACAGGGCGTCCAGGGCGGCCTGCAACGGGTCGTCCTCGACCGCGGCGGTCAGGGCGGGCAGCGCCAGGAACTGCTGCCGGATCGCCGGATGTTCGGGGCGGGCCGGGGGCACGGTGGTGTCCGGCACGGCCGGGTCGTCCATCACGCGGCGCGCCACGCGGCCCACGCGGTCCTGGACGTCGAAGGGCGCGGGCAGCGGCTCCCCGCGCTCGGCCGCCGCCAGCGCCGGGGCGATCCAGTCGACGGCGGCCAGCCCGGCCTTCTCGTACGCGCGGCGCATGGCCCAGCGGGCGACGGCGCGCTGCCGCTCCGGGGACAACCGGTCCAGGGCGACGGCCAGTTCGGGGGCGAGTTCCTGCATGCCCGCCACGTTTCCGCGGACGGTCAGCAGCCGCTCACTCGGGAGGTGCCCGCCCCACGCGTCCCGGAGCGCGTCCTGTGCGGCGCGCTCCTCCTCCTCGCGGGCGAGCCGCCGGGACTCGGCGAGTTGTCCGGGCGTCGGCGGATCCGGGGTGTCCCTCGCGACCTCGTGCCAGTACGCCGCGCTGGAGCCGGTCTGCTTGATGAGCCGGTCGCGGGCGGGTGGCGCGGGCCAGAACTGGAGGAGGTGCCGCTCGATGACGAGACCGTCCAGGCACTCCAGTTCCCGCTCGCGGGCCTCGTCCATGCCGCTCGCACTGTGCCGGACACGGAAGTCGGCCGGGCCGAGGGCGAGCGGGAAGCTGCCGTCCCCGCCCCACAGTTCGAGCGCCACCTCGTGGTGGGTGGGGCGGAAGGAGACCTCGGCGATCTCCTCCCAGCTCTCGTCGAGCTCCGGCTCGCTCTCGTGCAGTTCGACGGTGCAGCCGACGGGTCCGGTGTGCAGACCGGTGGTCAGGAAGAGGTGGCCGGGCACGGCCGCGCCGCACAGGCCCGAGGTCTGTCCCGAACGCGGGTCGTACGGGACGTCGCTCTCCCACCGGTCGGGGTCGCTCACGACGTACCACTGGGAGTAACAGACCCTGACGTCGCCGCGGAACAACGTACGCACGGCACGCACGCTTACGCCTCCCGGCAGATCAGCAGGAGCGCCCGGTCGTCGTTCACGTCCTTCGCCACCGCTTCGATGAGGTGCCAGGCCGCGCCGTGGAAGCCGCCCGCCACATAGCGGTCGGCCTCGCCCGTCAGGCGGTCCATGCCCTCGGCGATGTCGCGGTCGGAGGTCTCGACGAGGCCGTCCGTGAAGAGCATCAGGACGTCGCCGGGGCGCAGCACGCCCTTGACCGGGTCGAACTGCGCCCCGTCGTACACGCCGAGGAGCGGGCCCTGGCCGGTCTTCTCCTCCCAGCGGCCGCTGCCCGCGCTGAGCTGGAGGCCGGGCGGGTGGCCCGCGGAGAAGAGTTCGTAGTCGCCGGTCTCCAGGTCGAGGACGAGGTGGATGGAGGTGGCGAACCCCTCGTCCCAGTCCTGGCGGAGCAGATAGCCGTTGGCTGCGGGCAGGAAGGCGTGCGGGGGCAGCGAGCCGAGCAGGCCGCCGAAGGCGCCGGAGAGCAGCAGCGCGCGCGACCCCGCGTCCATGCCCTTGCCGGAGACGTCGGTGAGCACCGCCTCCAGGGTGCGGCCGCCGTTGGTGCGGGCCGCGACCACGAAGTCCCCGGAGAAGGACTGGCCGCCGGCCGGGCGCAGCGCCATCTCGCGGTGCCAGCCGCGCGGCAGCTTCGGCAGCTTGCTCTGTACCCGGATGCGTTCGCGCAGGTCGAAGAGCATCGTGCCGCCGCCGCGCCAGGGCACGCCGACCCGGCTGCGGAACTGCGCGATGAGCAGGCCGAAGAAACCGCAGGCGGCGACCACCAGGACGGTGCCCGGGGTGACCCGCGAGACACCCTCGGGGTACGGGCCGAGCTGGACGGACTCCACGATGAGGGCCACCGCCGACGCCGCGTACAGGCCGAGCAGGCTGGCGGGGCGCAGCAGCAGGCCGCCCGCGACGATGGGCAGGACGAGCGCGGCCGGCGAGCACCAGACGCTGTTGACGATCGTGCCGCAGGTGATCACGGGGACGGTCAGGAGGAGGCCGGCCAGGGCGACCCAGTCGGAGCCGTCGCCGCGGAAGTAGTCGACCCCGGATTTGCGCAGCACTATGCGGACCCGGTGCAGCCTCTTCTTCATCCGGGCCGTGAACGTGTCGGCCTCGGCCCGCCGCTCACCCCGCTCGCGACGTCCGCGCCGTTCTCCTCGTACCGCCATTGCTCGTGGACCTTATCCAGCGAGCCGCTCCCTTCGCACGGGAGGTCCCGGTTGTCCCCCGTCGGAGGAGCGTCGTGGACGGCCGTGGACGGCCGTGGACGGGCCGGTCCGGAGCGTGGAAATCCTGTCGCACCGGACGTATCGCCCTGGTACTCATGGCATATGACGACAGACGTGCGGGTGCTCGCCGAGGCCGACTGGGATGCGTGGTACGGCACGCTTGAGCTGGCTTTCGGGGGTGTCGCCGAGTCGGCCGAGGAGCGGGAGCTGTGGCGCACGCTCACCGAGTTCGACCGGTCGACAGGCGTCTGGGACGGCGCGACGTGCGTGGGGACGGCGGGGGCGTTCTCCTTCCGGCTCGCGGTGCCGGGCGGCGCCCTGGCCGACGCGGCGGGCGTGACGATGGTCGGCGTCGCGGCCACGCACCGGCGGCGCGGGATCCTGACGTCGATGATGCGGCGGCAGCTGGACGACGTCCGCGCGGCGGGCGAGCCGCTCGCCGTGCTCACCGCGTCCGAGCCGGTCATCTACGGCCGGTTCGGGTACGGCGCGGCCACCCAGCAGCTGAAGGCCGACATCGACACGACCCGGGTGCGGCTGTCCCTGCCGCCGGGCACGGATGACGTACGCCTGCGGTACGCGAAGCCCGCCGACGTCCACGACGCGTGCGAGGCGCTCTACGCCCGCGTGGTGACGGCGCGTCCGGGCATGCTGGCCCGCCGCCCCGGCTGGGAGCGGCTGCGGCTGCTCGACCCGCCCGGCGAGCGCAACGGCGCCTCGCCGCTGCAGTGCGTGGTCGCCGAGCGCGCGGGCGAGCTCGTCGGGTACGCGCGCTTCGCCGTGAAGCCCGACTGGGACTGGAAGGGCCCCAAGGGCGTGGTGCACCTGCACGATCTGGAGGCCCTGGACCCGGCGGCCAACGCGGCGCTGTGGGAGTTCCTCTTCGGCGTCGACCTGACGACGTCCGTGCTCGCCCACAGCCGGCCGGTGGACGACGCGGTGCTGCAACTGGTCTCCGACGTCCGCCGCTGCGACCTGTCGGTGCGGGACTCGCTGCACGTGCGGCTCGTGGAGGTGGGCGCGGCCCTTCAGACGCGTACGTACCAGACGCCCCTGGACGTGGTGTTCGAGGTCGAGGACGCCTTCTGCCCCTGGAACGCGGGGCGTTGGCGGCTCACCGGCGACGCGAAGGGCGCCTCCTGCGAGCGCACCGAGGACGCACCCGACCTCGCCCTGTCCGTACGGGAGTTGGGTTCCGCCTACCTCGGCGGGGTCTCCCTCACGTCACTCGCGGCCGCGGGCCGGGTGCGGGAGCTGCGCCAGGGCGCGCTGACCGAGGCGTCGGTGGCCTTCGGCTCGGACGTGGCCCCCTGGCTGCCGCACGGTTTCTAGCGGACGGCTTCAGGCGGGGCGCTGGCAGGTGGGGCACCAGAAGAGGTTGCGGGCCGCGAGGTCCGCGGTGCGGATGTCGTCGCCGCAGAGGTGACAGGGCTGGTTCGCCCTGCGGTAGACGTACACCTCGCCGCCGTGGTCGTCGACGCGCGGCGGGCGGTTCATCGCCTCCGGGGTGTGCTCGGGCCTGACCGTGTCGATGCGGTTGAGCCGCACGCCCTCGTGCATCAGCTCGACGAGGTCCGCCCAGAGGGTGGCCCACAGCTCCTCGCTGACGTCCTTGCCCGGCAGGTACGGGTCGACGCCGTGCCGGAAGAGGACCTCCGCGCGGTAGACGTTGCCGACGCCCGCGATGACCTTCTGGTCCATGAGGAGGGCGGCGATGGTGGTGCGGCTGCGGGAGATGCGGCGGTAGGCCTTCGCCGGGTCGTCCGTGTCCCGCAGGGGGTCGGGGCCGAGCCGTTCGTGTATCGCCTGCTTCTCCTCGTCCGTGACGAGGGCGCAGGTGGTGGGGCCGCGCAGGTCGGAGTGGTACGCGTCGTTGAGCAGCCGCAGCCGGACGGTGTCCGTCGGCGGCGGGGCGGGGGTCTCGCCGAGGGTGTACTTGCCGAAGAGGCCGAGGTGGACGTGGACCCAGCCGGTGCCGGCGAAGCCGAGGAAGAGGTGCTTGCCGTGGGCCTCGGCGGTGTCCATGACCTGGCCGGTGACGAGGGCGGCGCTGTCGCTGAACTTGCCCTGTGGACTGGTCGCCCGGACGACACGGCCCTCGAACCGGTCCCGGTGATCGGCCGCCAGCCGATGAATGGTGTGCCCCTCCGGCATGACTTTCCTTCACGGTGCGGTGCGGAGGGGCTGGGAATCAGCCCCTCCGGCGTTTGAGGAGCGGGGTCCGGGGCGGAGCCCCGTGGCGATCCCTACGGCTGGGGGTGGTGGGACGGGATCGGGGGCAGCTCGCCGGATTCCTCGTAAGCCGACAGCATGTCGATGCGGCGAGTGTGACGCTCCTCACCCGAGTACGGCGTCTTCAGGAAGATCTCGACGAACTTCGTCGCCTCCTCCTGCGTGTGCATCCGCCCGCCGATGGAGATGACGTTCGCGTCGTTGTGCTCACGGCCGAGCTCCGCGGTCTGCTCGCTCCAGGCGAGAGCCGCCCGTACGCCCTTCACCTTGTTCGCGGCGATCTGCTCGCCGTTCCCGGAGCCGCCGATGACGATGCCGAGGGCGTCGGGGTCCGCGGCGGTCCGCTCCGCGGCACGCAGGCAGAACGGCGGGTAGTCGTCCTGGGCGTCATAGATGTGGGGCCCGCAGTCGACGGGCTCGTGGCCGTGGCTCTTGAGCCATTCGACCAAGTGGTTCTTGAGTTCGTAGCCGGCATGATCCGAGCCGAGGTACACGCGCATGGGTCCGAGTGTGGCACGTCACGAAGCGGGTAGCCGCGACCGGGGCCGGTCCTTGATCTCCCAGGTCGGGACCTTGGTCCAGGCCTTTCGTCGGAATACAACGATCCGGATTCAGGACTTCCGTCCCGTTGACCCCTGAGTTTGAATGCGGGGGCTCGTGACCCGAGAACTTAAGGATTCGTCCATGACCTCGCAACCCTCCCTTGCGAAGGCAGACAGCAACCCTCCATCCCCTGGGGATCCGCGGTCTGGCGACAGTGGTGACCATGGCGGCGACGGCCTGAAAGCGGGTCTCAAGAACCGCCACCTCTCCATGATCGCCATCGGCGGCGTGATCGGTGCAGGTCTCTTCGTCGGCTCCGGCTCCGGCATCGCCGCGGCGGGGCCCGCCATCCTCGTCTCGTACGCCCTCGTCGGCACGATGGTCGTCCTCGTGATGCGGATGCTCGGCGAGATGGCCGCCGCACGGCCGGCCTCCGGCTCCTTCTCCACCTACGCCGACCAGGCGCTCGGCCGCTGGGCCGGCTTCTCCATCGGCTGGCTGTACTGGTTCTTCTGGGTCGTCGTCCTCGCGGTGGAGGCCACCGCGGGCGCCGTGATCCTCAACGGCTGGATACCCGCGGTCCCGCAGTGGGGCTGGGCGCTCATCGTGATGCTGGTGCTCACCGCGACCAACCTCGTCTCGGTCGGCTCCTACGGCGAGTTCGAGTTCTGGTTCGCGGGCATCAAGGTCGTCGCGATCGGCGCGTTCGTCGTCATCGGTCTGCTCGCCGTCTTCGGCGTGCTGCCCGGCTCCGACAACCCCGGCGACGGCTTCGGACACCTCACCGACGCGGGCGGCTTCATGCCCAAGGGCGCGGGCGCCATCCTCACCGGTGTGCTGATGGTCGTCTTCTCCTTCATGGGCAGCGAGATCGTCACGCTGGCCGCCGGCGAGTCCGAGGACCCGCAGCGCGCCGTCACCAAGGCGACCAACAGCGTCATCTGGCGCATCGGCGTCTTCTACCTGGGCTCGATCTTCGTCGTCATCACCCTGCTGCCGTGGAACGACAAGTCGATCACCAAGGACGGCAGTTACGTCGCCGCGCTGAACTCGATCGGCATCCCGCACGCCGGCCAGGTCATGAACGTCATCGTCCTCACGGCGGTGCTCTCCTGCCTCAACTCCGGCCTCTACACCGCCTCGCGCATGGCCTTCTCGCTCGGCCAGCGCGGTGACGCGCCGAAGGCCTTCGCGCGGACCAACTCCCGCGGTGTGCCGCAGGCCGCGATCCTCGGCTCCGTCGTCTTCGGTTTCGTCGCCGTCTGGTTCAACTACCAGTGGAAGGACACCGTCTTCGACTTCCTGCTCAACTCCTCGGGCGCGGTGGCCCTCTTCGTGTGGCTGATCATCAGCTTCACGCAGCTGCGGATGCGCGGGATCATCCTGCGCGAGCAGCCGGAGAAGCTCGTCGTGAAGATGTGGCTCTTCCCGTATCTGACGTGGGTCACCATCGCGATGATCTCGTTCGTGCTCGTCTACATGCTCACCGACGAGGCGGGCCGCAAGCAGGTGCTGCTCTCGCTCCTCGCCGCCGCGTTCGTGATCGCCTTCTCGCTGGTACGGGAGAAGCTGCGGCCCCGCGCCGCCGGCTGACCCCAGCGCCGCCCCGCGGCAACGACGCCCCCGCGACCCTCACCGCGGGGGCGTCGCCGTGTCGCCACTCGGCCCCAAGCCAACCGCCGCCCGCCACAGCGTGGTTCGCGGCGCACGGGAATTTCGGTGGAGTCACGGGCGAGCCGACGACGGGTCTGACTCCCGCTGTCACACCCTTGGGAGATGCTGTCCCCGTCGGACGAAACACGCGGCTCGGCAGACGCACGCCGCTCAACGGAGGCTCCCGTGGACTTCACCGCCCAGCGACTCGTGTTCCGGCCGGACGACGCCGGTTACGCGGAGGAACTCGCCGGCATGCAGACCGGTTTCGCGACGCGGCCCGACCTCGTCGTCGGCGCCACGGGCCCCGAGGACGTCGTCGCCGCGGTCTCGTACGCCGCCGGGGCCGGCCTGCCCGTCGGTGTGCAGGCCACCGGCCACGGCCTCCCCGGCGCCTTCGAGGGCGGCGTCCTGATCAACACGCGGCGGATGGACACCGTGCGGGTCGGCCCCGAAGCGCGCACCGTCACCGTCGGCGCGGGCGCCCGCTGGGGCCAGGTCGTCGAGGCCGCGGCGCCGCACGGCCTGGCCCCGCTGAACGGCACGGCGCCCGGTGTGGGCGTCGTCGGCTACACGCTCGGCGGCGGACTCGGCATCCTGGGCCGGGAGTTCGGCTACGCAGCGGACCACGTCCGCTCCGTCGACGTCGTCACCGCGGACGGCGTCCCGCGCCACGTCACGGCCGACGACGACCCGGAGCTTTTCTGGGGCCTGCTCGGCGGCGGCGCGCACCTCGGCGTGGTCACCGGCCTGGAGATCGGTCTGGTGCCGGTCGCGCGGCTGTACGGCGGCGCGCTCGGATTCGACGGCACCGCGGTCGACCCGGCCGCCGTGCTGCGCGGCTACGAGGAGTGGACGCGGGCCCTGCCCGACGAGCTGACCTCGTCGCTCGCGGCGCTGGTGTACCCCGACCTGCCGCACCTGCCGCCGCACCTCAAGGGCCGCTATCTCCTCCTGATCCGGGTCGCGTTCACCGGCTCGGCGGCGGAGGGCGAGCGCCTGGTGGCGCCGCTGCGGGAGCTCGGGCCCACCGTCTCGGACACGCTGCACGAGATGCCGTACACCGAGAGCCCCGCCATCCACGGCGACCCGGACTTCCCGCACGCCTACTACGGCGACAACGCGGTCCTCGGCCACCTCGACACGGCGGCGGCCGCCGAGATCCTCGCGCTGGCCGGGCCACGGGCGGCCTCGATGCACATCCTGCAGTTCAACCACCTGGGCGGCGCGCTGGCCAGGCCCGCGCGGAACGCCGTGCCCTACCGCGAGGCGGGCTGGCTGGTCCGGCTCCTGTCGCCGCTGGTGGACGGCGTGGACGTGGCGGACCTGCGCGCGGTGCACGCGGCGGCGTTCGGGCACGTGGCGCCGCAGACCCTGGGCCGCTCGCTCAACTTCGTCTTCGGCGGCGCCGACCGCCCCGAGGGGCTCTACGACCCAGAGACGCGGAAGAGGCTCGCCGCGTTGAAGGCCACGTACGACCCGGCGAACCTCTTCAGGCGGAACTACAGCCTCGGCTGACCGGCCTGCGACCGGTCCGGCGACCGGCTCAGCGGTCGAGGAACTTCCACGCCGTGGGCAGCGCGCCCATCGCGAGCGCGGCCTTCAGGGCGTCGCCGATCAGGAAGGGCGTGAGCCCGGCGGCGACGGCCTGGGTCAGCGACATGCCGGTGGCCGCGGCCAGGTACGGCACGCCGACCGCGTAGATGATCGCGGAGCCGAGGACCATCGTGCCCGCGGTGCGCAGCACCGAGCGGTCGCCGCCGCGGCGGGCGAGGGCGCCCACCACCGTGGAGGCGAGCAGCATGCCGAACACATAGCCGAGGGAGGGGGCGGCGACGCCCGAACCCGCCTGGGCGAACCACGGCATGCCCGCCATGCCCACGAGGGCGTACAGCGCGAGCGAGAGGAAGCCGCGGCCCGCGCCGAGCGCGGTGCCGACGAGCAGCGCGGCGAAGGTCTGCCCGGTCACCGGCACCGGGGAGCCCGGCACGGGCACCGCGATCTGGGCGGCGATCCCGGTGAGCGCGGCGCCGCCGAGGACGAGGGCGGCGTCCTTCACGCGGGACGCGGGCAGCAGGTCGGCGAGGACCTGGCCGGGGCGGGTGGGGGCAGCGGCGATGCTCATCGGGGACTCCGCGGGGGCGTGGGCAGGTTGGGACGCGATGACGCTATCCCAGGGCCGGCCGCCGCCACACGGTCTCCGGGCGACAACCCGGGGGCAGGGCCTTGGTGGGCTCTGCACAAAGGGATGCCCGTACACCTCGCCCGGCGTGACGCTCGTCACGGAGGTGAGCGGGTGGGTGGCTCGTTTTGCGCGGGGGGCCGCCGCCCGGGGAGACTGTAGGTTCCTGCCAACTCCTTGAGCACCGAGAGCAGCGTTGAGCACCATGCACGACCCCCAGGCCACGGCCGCACCCCCCGCCGGCGGGCCTCTCGGTGCCGAGAACGAGCCGCTGTCCGGCGGCCTCAAGCAGCGCCACCTCACGATGCTCGGGCTCGGCGGCGTCATCGGCGCCGGGCTCTTCGTGGGGTCGGGCGCGGGGATCTCCGTCGCGGGCCCCGGCATCGTCGTCTCGTATCTGATCGCGGGCGCGCTCGCGATGTGCGTGATGCGGATGCTCGGCGAGATGTCGGCGGCGATGCCCGCGTCCGGCTCGTTCTCCGTGCACGCGGAGCGCGCGCTGGGCCGCTGGGCCGGGTTCAGCGTCGGTTGGCTCTACTGGTTCCTGCTGGTGGTCGTGCTCGCCGTGGAGGCGACCGGCGCCGCGCAGATCGCCCACGGCTGGGCGCCCGCGGTGCCGCAGTGGGCCTGGGTACTGATCTTCATGGTGGTCTTCACCGCGGCCAACCTCGCCTCGGTGAAGAACTTCGGCGAGTTCGAGTTCTGGTTCGCGACCCTGAAGGTCTGCGCGATCGTCGCGTTCCTGGTGCTCGGTCTGCTCGCGGTCTTCGGGGTGCTGCCGGACACCGACGCGGTGGGCCTCGCGAACCTCACCGGGCAGGGCGGGTTCCTGCCGCACGGCTGGTCGGGCGTGGTCTCCGGAGTACTGGCCGTCGTCTTCGCGTTCGGCGGCCTGGAGGTCGTGACGATCGCCGCGGCCGAGTCGGACGACCCGGTGCGCTCGGTCGCCCGCGCGGTGCGCAGCGCCGTCTACCGCATCCTCTTCTTCTACGTCGGGTCGATGCTCGTCATCGTGACGGTGCTGCCGTGGACGGCGCAGCGCGCCGGCGTCAGCCCGTACGTCACGGTCCTCGACTCGATCGGGGTGCCGTCCGCCGGGCAGGTCATGAACATCGTGGTGTTCGTGGCGCTGCTGTCGGCGCTCAACGCGAACCTCTACGGGTCGTCCCGGATGGTCTTCTCGCTGGCCGAGCGCGGTGAGGCGCCGAAGGCGCTGCTGCGGGTGGGCGGCGGCGGGGTGCCGCGCCGGGCGGTGCTCGCCTCGGTCGCCTTCGGGTTCGTGTCGGTGCTGCTCAATCTGGAGTGGCCGGACTCCGTCTTCCTCTACATGCTCAACTCGGTGGGCGCGGTGCTCCTCTTCGTGTGGGCGCTGATCGCCGTCTCGCAGCTGCGGCTGCGCCGGCGCATCGAGCGGGACGCCCCGGAGCGGCTGGTGCTTCGGATGTGGGCGTTCCCGTATCTGACGTGGGCGGCGCTGGCCGCGATGGCCGCCGTGCTCGTGCTGATGCTGACCGACGACGGCGCGCGGCCGCAGCTGCTGTGGTCGGCGGGTGCGACGGGGCTCGTGCTTGCGGTGGCGGGGCTGCGGGAGTGGCGCGGGAAGCACGTTAACAACAGGTGAACGTGTTGTGCGTACCCCTTCACGAGGTGTGAGCGTCGTGTCCGTATAGCGGTCAGCTGTTCCCTGTCAGCGGTACCGGCGCTCAGACTGTGGGCCGCTCTCTCCCCCGTCTCGGCTACTGAACAGGGCACGCCCATGTCTCGGACGTCCACCCCGCAGGACACAGCACCTGACGCAGCACCGCAGGCCGACTCCCCGCTCGTCCACGGCCTCAAGCAGCGACATCTTTCCATGATCGCGCTCGGCGGAGTGATCGGGGCCGGTCTCTTCGTCGGCTCCGGGGCGGGCATCGCCGCGGCCGGACCCTCGATCGTCCTCGCCTACGCGATATCCGGTTCGCTCGTCATGCTCGTGATGCGCATGCTGGGCGAGATGTCGGCCGCGAACCCGGCGTCCGGCTCGTTCTCGGTCCACGCCGAGCGGGCGATCGGCCCCTGGGCGGGCTTCACCGCGGGGTGGGGCTTCTGGTTCCTGCTCTGCGTCGCCGTCGGTCTGGAGGGCATCGGCGCCGCGAAGATCATGGTCGGCTGGTTCCCGGACAGTCCGGAGTGGGTGTGGGTGGCCCTCTTCATGCTGGTGTTCTGCGGCGCGAACCTGACGGCCGTGAAGAACTTCGGCGAGTTCGAGTTCTGGTTCGCCGCCCTCAAGGTCGGCGCCATCACGCTCTTCCTCGGCATCGGCGTCCTCGCGATCCTCGGCATCCTGCCCGGCTCGGACGTCTCCGCCCCCGGCTCGGCGAACCTCACCGGCGAGGGCGGGTTCATGCCGAACGGCACGGACGGCCTGATCATCGGCCTCCTCGCCTCCGTCTTCGCGTACGGCGGTCTGGAGACCGTCACGATCGCCGCCGCCGAGTCCGAGAACCCGGTCAAGAGCGTCGCCAGGGCCGTGCGCACGGCGATGTGGCGCATCGCCGTCTTCTACGTCGGCTCGATGCTCGTCGTCGTCACGCTGCTGCCGTGGGACAACAAGGAGGTCGTCGCCAAGGGCCCGTACGTCGCCACCCTCGACCACCTGGGCATCCCCGGCGCCGGCGAGATCATGAACGTCATCGTCCTGATCGCCCTGCTCTCCGCGATGAACGCCAACATCTACGGCGCGTCGCGCATGTCGTACTCCCTGATCGCCCGCGGCCAGGGCCCCAAGGTGCTCGGCAAGGTCTCGGGCGGCGTGCCGCGCCTGGCGGTGCTCGCCTCCTCGGTCTTCGGCTTCGTCTGCGTGCTGCTCAGCTACTGGCGCCCGGACGACGTCTTCCCCTGGCTGCTCAACATGATCGGCGCGATGATCCTGATGGTCTGGATCTTCATCGCCGTCTCCCAGCTGATCCTGCGCCGCCGCACCGAGCGCGAGGCCCCGGAGAAGCTGGTCGTGAAGATGTGGGCGTTCCCCTTCCTGACCTGGGTGTCGCTGGCCGCGATGGCGTACGTCTTCTATCTGATGACCGACCAGCCGGACACCCGCAAGCAGCTGCTCGCCACCGGCGCGCTGACACTGGCGCTCGCGGTGATCGGCTTCGTACGGCAGAAGGCGGCGGAGAAGCGCGCGGCGGCCGTCTGACGACCGCTGCCAGCACGAGGAAGTCCCGGACCAAGGGGTCCGGGACTTTTTCGTGTCCCCCACCAGCCGCTCCTGTTCCCGTTCGGACCTAGGACAAAGGGCTGATCAACTTCACGGCACTCCTGCTGCTAGCCTGCAGTTGCGAAGGACTTGCAATAAGTTGAGAAACACCACAGCGCACCACAGCAGAGCAGCAGTCGGAGGGCTCGGACTCATGGCCATTTACACGCTTCCTGAACTTCCGTACGACTACGCGGCGCTCGAACCGGTCATCAACCCGCAGATCATCGAGCTGCACCACGACAAGCACCACGCGGCGTACGTGAAGGGCGCGAACGACACCCTTGAGCAGCTGGAGGAGGCGCGCGACAAGGAGACGTGGGGCGCCATCAACGGCCTGGAGAAGAACCTCGCCTTCCACCTCTCCGGTCACATCCTGCACAGCATTTACTGGCACAACATGAACAGCCCCAAGGACGGTGGCGGCGGCGAGCCGCTGGCCGCCGACGGCGTCGGTGAGCTCGCGGACGCCATCGCCGAGTCCTTCGGCTCGTTCGCCAAGTTCAAGGCCCAGCTGACCAAGGCCTCGGCGACGACGCAGGGTTCGGGCTGGGGCGTGCTCGCCTACGAGCCGCTCAGCAACCGCCTCATCGTCGAGCAGGTCTACGACCACCAGGGCAACGTCGGCCAGGGCTCGACGCCGATCCTGGTGTTCGACGCCTGGGAGCACGCCTTCTACCTGCAGTACAAGAACCAGAAGGTCGACTTCATCGAGGCCATGTGGCAGGTCGTCAACTGGCAGGACGTGGCCAAGCGCTACGCCGCCGCCAAGGAGCGGGTCAACAGCCTGCTGCTCGCCCCGTGAGCCAGGGCTGTCGTCCGCTCCCCCGGTGACAGCCCGACAGCGCCCTGCCTCGTGATCGTCTTCTCAACCTTCACCGGGGTGGGCGGAAGAAGGAAAGGCCCCCGTGAGGACGTGACTCACGGGGGTCTTTCGGTGCGCGCCGCGGCTTGGGGCGTCAGTCGAAGACGGGGCCCTGGGTGCGGGTCCGCTTGATCTCGTAGAAGCCCGGGGTCGAGGCCACCAGCAAGGTGCCGTCCCAGAGCCTCGCCGCCGCCTCGCCCTTGGGGGCGGGGGTCACGACCGGGCCGAAGAAGGCGACCTGCTCGCCGTCGGCGCCGGGGACGGCGATGACCGGCGTGCCGACCTCCTGGCCGACCTTGTCGATGCCTTCCTTGTGGGAGGCGCGCAGCTCCGTGTCGTAGGCGTCCGAGTCCATGTACTCGACGAGGTCGGCGGGCAGGCCCGCGTCGGCCAGGGCGCCGACGACCGCCTCGCGGGTCGGGCCCTCGCCGCGGTTGTGGAAACGGGTGCCGAGCGCGGTGTACAGCTTGCCGAGGATCTCGTCGCCGTGCTTCTGCTGGGCCGCGATGACGACGCGGACGGGGCCCCAGGCCTTCGTCTCCAGCATCTCGCGGTACTCCTCGGGGAGATCGTCGAGCTTGTCCTCGTTCAGGACGGCCAGGCTCATCACGTGCCAGCGGACCTCCACATCACGGACCTTCTCGACCTCCAGCATCCAGCGGGACGTCATCCAGGCCCAGGGGCACAGCGGGTCGAACCAGAAGTCGACGGGGGTCTTGCTGCCGTTCTCGGACATGTCTCTCCCTAGGGAATCCGTTCGCATCTGGCCGGGGAAACGTCGGTGGCGCATCAGGGCATTCCCGGATGTCGGGGGCCGACGGCGCATGCGAGGATCGTAGACATTCGTACGAGTCAGGCGAATCACAGACATGCGAGTCACAAAGGAGTGCCGCCCGTGCCCGGTGAGAATCTGTCCCGCGACGAGGCCCGCGAGAGGGCCGCGCTGCTCTCCGTCGACGGTTACGAGGTCTTCCTCGACCTGCGGTCGGCGATCGGCGAGAGCGGTCAGGAGCCGCGCACGTTCCGCTCGGTCACCACGATCCGGTTCCGCAGCGCCGATCCCGGCGCCACGACGTTCGCCGACCTGATCGCCCCGAGCGTCACCGCGGTCTCGCTGAACGGCAAGGACCTGGACCCCTCCGAGGTCTTCGACGGCGCCCGGATCGCGCTTGAGGACCTCGCCGAGGAGAACGAACTGGTGGTGGACGCCCAGTGCGTCTACAGCCGCACCGGTGAGGGCATGCACCGCTTCGTCGACCCCGAGGACGGCGAGGTCTACCTCTACACGCAGTACGAGCCGGCGGACGCGCGCCGGGTTTTCGCCAACTTCGAGCAGCCCGACCTCAAGGCGACCTACCGCTTCCAGGTGCAGGTGCCGGACGGGTGGACCGCGTGGTCCAACGGCGTGGGCGAACTCGTCGACGGCGTATGGCGGTTCGCCGAGACCAAGCCCATCTCGACGTACGTGACGGCGGTCGTCGCCGGCCCCTATCACTACGTGACGGACTCCTACGAGCGCGTCCTCGCCGACGGCACCCGCCTGGAGATCCCCCTCGGCGCGATGTGCCGCAAGGGCCTGGCCCCGCACTTCGACCCGGACGACGTCTTCCTCGTCACCAAGCAGGGCCTGGACTTCTTCCACGACAACTTCGACTACCCGTACCCCTTCGGGAAGTACGACCAGGCGTTCGTGCCGGAGTACAACCTGGGCGCCATGGAGAACCCCGGCATGGTGACCTTCCGCGAGGAGTACGTCTTCCGCGGCAAGGTGACCCAGGCGTCGTACGAGCGCCGGGCCGGCGTCATCCTGCACGAGATGGCGCACATGTGGTTCGGCGACCTGGTCACCATGCGCTGGTGGGACGACCTGTGGCTGAAGGAGTCCTTCGCCGACTTCATGGGCTGCTTCTCGCTGGTGGAGGCCACCCGCTTCACCAACGGCTGGATCACCTTCGCCAACAACCGCAAGGCCTGGGCCTACCGCGCCGACCAGCTGCCCTCCACCCACCCGGTCACGGCCACCATCCATGACCTGGAGGACGCCAAGCTCAACTTCGACGGCATCACGTACGCCAAGGGCGCCAGCGTTCTCAAGCAGCTCGTCGCCTATGCCGGCCGGGAGGCGTTCCTGGAGGGCGCGCGGCGCTACTTCAAGCGGCACGCGTACGGCAACACCACCCTCGCCGATCTGCTCGCCGTCCTGGAGGAGACCTCCGGGCGCGACATGACGAGCTGGGCCAGGGCGTGGCTGCAGACGGCGGGCGTCAACTCCCTGACCCCGCAGGTCATCCTGAACGCGGAGGGCCGCATCACCGAGCTCTCCGTCCTCCAGGAGGCCGCCGAGTCCCACCCCGAGCTGCGCCCGCACCGCGTGGCCGTCGGCCTGTACCGCCGCACCTCCGCCGGCGACCTGGAGCGGTACGCCCGCGCGGAGGTCGACGTCGACGGGCCGCGCACGGTCGTGGCCGAGCTGGCCGGCGAAGAGGCGCCCGAGCTGGTCCTGGTCAACGACGACGACCTGACCTACTGCAAGATCCGCTTCGACGAGAACTCCCTCGCGACGCTGCGGGAGCACCTCGGCGACCTCACCGACCCGCTGGCCCGCGCCCTGTGCTGGTCGGCGCTGTGGAGTCTCACGCGGGACGGCCTGATGCCCGCGCGCGACTTCATCGCGTCGGTGCTCCGGTTCGCCGGGCAGGAGAGCGACATCGGCGTCCTGCAGATGCTGCACGCCTGGACCAACTCCGCCCTCACCCACTACGCCGCCCCGAGCTGGCGCGAGGAGGGCGCCCGCACGCTCGCCGAGGGCGCGCTGCGGGAGCTGCGGATCGCGGCGCCGGGCAGCCAGCACCAGCTGACGTGGGCGCGGTTCTTCGCCACGGTGGCGTCCTCGGCGGCCGACCTCCAGCTGCTTGAGGGCCTGTTGGCGGGCAACGCCAAGATCGACGGCCTGGACGTGGACCAGGAGCTGCGCTGGGCCTTCCTCGCCCCGCTGACCGCGCACGGCGTGGCCGGCGAGGACGTCCTGGCCGCGGAGCTGGCGCGCGACGACACGGCGTCCGGCAAGCGGCACCAGGTGCGGTGCCTGGCCGCGCGGCCCTCCGCGGCGGTCAAGGCCCAGGCGTGGGCGGCCGTGGTGGAGTCGGACGCACTGTCCAACGCCCTGGTGGAGGCGACGATCTCGGGCTTCGCGCAGTCGTCCCAGCGGGAGCTCGTCGCGCCGTACGCCGCGCGGTACTTCGACGCCATCGAGCGGGTGTGGGCCGAGCGGTCCATCCAGATCGGCATGGACGTGGTGCGGGGCCTCTTCCCGCATCTGCAGGGCGACGAGGCGACGTTGGCGGCCGCGGACGAGTGGCTCGCCGGGCACGAGGCGAGCGCGCCCGCACTGCGCCGGCTGGTCCTGGAGGCCCGGGACGACCTGGCCCGCTCGCTGCGGGCGCAGGCGTGCGACGCCGCGGCGGCGAGCTAGAGCGGTGACGTGGTGAGGGGGCGGCGGCGGTGACCGCGGGTCGCCGCCCCGCTCCCTTTCTCCCCGCCCTGCTCCCTTCCTCCCCGCTCTCTTCTCCCCGCCCCGCCGTTCCGGCCGCGCCGCGCCGCGCCGCAGGTCAGGAACCGTGTGGCGGGCCGGTGTTCATCGGTCGTCGAACGCCCGTGCTTTAGGGCGAGCTTGTCCGGGTTTGTCGACGGGCGTGTAACAGCGGTTAGCGCGGTGGTCGGGCGCGGGAACGACCGGGTCATGAACCACAACACCCCACTCTCCGCCCTCCCCCTCACGCACCTCGCCGACGTCCGGCTGCGCGTCATGAGCACCGCCCAGCTCGGCGAGCACGGCATCTCCGCGGCGGACGCCGGGGCGCACTGCCGACCCGGCGGACCGTGGCAGCAACTGCTGCCGGGCGTCTGCCTGTTGCACCCGGGGCCGCCGACCAGCGAGGAGCGTCTGCACGGCGCGCTGCTGTACGCGGGGCGGCCGCCGGCCCGTGCGGCCGGGGCCGTGCCCGCCCAGCCCCGCGCGGGCGAGCCACACGCACCGTACGCGGACGCGATGATCACGGGGCTCGCCGCGCTCGCCCTGCACGACTTCTCGTCCGCTCCCCCGCTGCTCTCCCTGAACCACATCGACGTGCTGGTGCCGCGCACCCGGCGGCTGCGTTCGGTGGGGTTCGCTCGGCTCGTGCGCGCTCAGGCGATGCCGACCTCCCAGCAGATCACGGGAGTTCCGGTGGCGCCGGTGCCGCGGGCGCTCGCCGACGCCGTGGCGCAGCTCGCCGAGGCGGAGGCGGTGCGGCGGCTGCTCACCGAGGCGGTGCGCGGCGGGCACTGCGAACCGGCGGCGGTCGTGCGGGAGTTGAACGAGGCGCGGCTGCTCACGCGGCCGCATGTCGTGGACGCCGTCGACTCGCTGCTCGCCGAGGGGCGGGCCATCGCCGAGGACCGGCTGTACCGGATGGTGGCCGAGCACGGGCTTCCCGACCCGCTGTGGAACGTCGATCTGCGGCTGCCCGGCGGCCCGCACCTCGGCGGCGTCGACGCCTACTGGCCCGACCACGCCGTGACCGTGGAGCTGGACACCCGGGCCCCGCGCCAGGACGAGGACGCCCTCTGGTCGGAGTACGTCCGCAAGCGCGAGCATCTGGAGCGGCTCGGCATCACCGTCGTGCACGTCACGCCGAAGAAGCTGCGGGACTCCGTCGAGCAGCAGGCCACCGTGGTGCGGACGGCGCTGATGGCGTCGGTCGACCGCGAACCGGCGGCGTATGTCGTGGTGCTGCCCAGGTAGCGCGGCGGGCCGTGGCGCGGCGGGGCCGGCTTCACCCCTTGCGCTTCACCCCTTGCGGAGGATCAGTTCGGTGTTCCTGTCGCCGGGCTCGCCGCCCAACGTGGGCCGTGCGCCGGGGGCGTTGAAGGAGAGCTCGCGGTAGAGCGCGGCGAGGCCCGTCTGGGAGAGGTCGGTGAAGTCCGTGCGGTGCGGGGCGGCGGACTCGATGAGGGTGGTGAAGACGGAGACCGTGCCGTCGTGGTTGTCGCTGATCTCCACCACCCGCGCGAGCTGCGGGAAGTCGATGTGCGACGCGGTGGAGACCTCCCAGAAGGAGCCGTGCGGGGTGGCGTGCGGGGTGATGGCGTTCTTGTGGCTGTGGCCGTTGACCCAGGCGAGGACGGAGCGGTACCGGCCGAGGAGTTCGACGACCTCGTCGCCGCCGTGCCGTCGCTCGCCGGGGTGTCCCGGGTCGGCGCGGAGGTTGCGCATGGTCCTGCTGGTGTGGTGGCTGAGGACCACGACGTACGAAGGACCGCCGGCGCGCCGCTCGTTGGCCTTGAGTTCCCGTTCCAGCCAGCGCAGTTGGGCGGTGCCGAGCGAGCCCTCGTAGTGACCGCCGGGGTCGGTGGTGTCCAGGCTGATGGCGAGCACGTCGTCGCTGACGCGGAAGGAGTAGTACTGCGTGCCGGCGGCGAGGTTCTCCTCGGTGTAGCCGTGGCCGACGGGGCCGTGGCCCTTGTGGGCCGGGTCGAGGTGCGCCCGCAGGTACTCGGCGGGGGTGAACGGCGCCCGGGACGGGTCCGGCGTGACGCTCCGCATCCGCCGTGCCTCACTCTTGAGCAGCTCCTTGAAGTGTGCGCCCTTGGGGTCGTGGCCCTTCTTGACGGCCTTCCAGAGGGCGGCCCCGCGCTGTTCGTCCAGGGACATCAGCTTCCGGCCGCCGGTGGCGAACTCGGTGAAGTACGGGTCCCGGGGCGCCCAGCAGCCGCCGGGCAGGGCGTCGTGGTTGCCGACCGTGGAGTACCAGGGCAGGCCGAGGCCGGGGCTGTTGACCTCGCGGACGGCGGCGTCGAGGAAGCCGTGCAGCCGCGGGAAGCCGCGCCGCTTGTCGGCGTCGCGCAGGGCGGCGTCCGGGTGCCAGTACAGCGCGAGCCCGCTGTCCTGCACGCCTTCGTAGTGGCGCGGGTCGCCGGTGTTGGGGATGATGCGGCCGCCGCTCATCACCGTGAGGAACCAGTCCAGTTCGGACCGGGAGTTGTTGTCGGTGTTGTCGCCGGTGGTCACGACGCAGTGCAGGGGCGCGCCGGTGGCGGGCGCCCCGCGCAGCGCGTTGACGCGTTCGACGAGCGCGACGGCGCCCGCCACCGACAGGGACTCGTGGGGCCGCCAGGCGCTCGCGGTCTGGGCGCGCAAGTACTCGTAGCGCAGCGGGTGCTGGACGTCGACGAGGTGCAGGTCGGTGAATTGCACGAAGGCGGCGAGCGCGGTGCGCCGCCCCTCGCGGCCCGCCCGCGCCTGCGCCAGGTCGCCGCGGACGACGCGCGGCCAGGCGGGTCCGTCGCCGAGCCGCCGGTAGCCGGTGGTGCCCCGCGGGGCGGCGGCGGTGAGCAGGGTGGTGCCGTTCTTGTACGGGGCGAGGGGCGCGGCGGGGGCGGGCCGGGAGCGCGGGATGGTGGCGCGGCCGGCGGGTGCGGCGTTGCCGGAGCCCGCGCCGGGGCCCAGCGCGTAGCCGACGCCGGCGGAGACGGTGATCGCCCCGGTGGCGGCGAGGAAGGCGCGGCGGTCGAGGCGGGCGACGGTGGAGGCCGCGTCGGCTGCGGCCGTGGCGGTTGCGGTGGCGACAGAGCGTATGCGCGGCATGCGCGGTCTCCCCGGGTGCGAACGCGTCGGCAGTGGTCGCGGGAGGCCCGGGCCCTGGTGCGGCCGGCGAACTTCCCGCTCGTACTGGATCGTTGGCAGCGGGGGTGACCTGTGCGTGAACGAGGCCGCAACGCGCGACGCCGATCACCGTACGTGGATCACCCGGCACCCTGCGCGGTCACGAGGTCCTCTCCGGCCGGAGAGGAAGCGGTCACTCCGTGTTCACCTCGCGGGGAAGGGAAGGCGGGGAACGGGGTCAGCGCGCGCCGTCGGGGCCGGGGCCCGGGGGTTGTTCATCGGCGGAGCCGGAGCGGCGACCGTCGCCGGAGTTGGAGCCGCGGCCCTCGCAAGAGCCGGAGCCGGAGCCGTGACCCTCGGCCGGGGCGGCGCGCCGACCGTCGGCAGGGGCCGCGCCGCGCCCGGTGCCGGGGCCGGTGCGGTCGCCCTCGCCGGTGGTGTGCTCTCCCCCGGCGGAGCCGGACCGGTGGCCGTCGGCGGGGCGGGTGCGCCACAAGTCGAGGCCGATGTCGACGAGGCCGACGCGGTCGAGGTCCGGCACGGCCGTCAGCGGGTGCCAGGCGGCGAGATCGGTGGACCCGTCGGTCTCGCTGCGCAGGGCGCCGCCGGTGACGCGCCCCTCGTACACGAGCCGCAGCCCGTGGAAGTCGGCGACGGCGCCGAGCCGGCGCGGATAGCGGCGGCGCAGTGAGTCGACGCCGAGGAGGGCGACCGGTTCGACGACGTAGCCGGTCTCCTCGTCGGCCTCCCGGACGACGGTGTCGTACGGGTCCTCGCCGTGGTCCATGCCGCCGCCGGGCAGCGTCCAGCGCCTGGCGCCGTCCGCGGCCACCCAGCGGGCCAGCAGGACCCGGCCGTCCCGTACGCATACGGCGTAGGCCGCCACCCTCAGTTCTTTATGCACCCCGTCGACGCTAGGGCCTGCCCGGCTCTCCGCCGCCCGTCAGGGGCGACATCCTCGTGTCATGTCCGGCTATGAACTCATCTGTCCGCCATGGCGCTTGGCGGAATTGCGTCACGCCCTGATCACAGCTCGGACAACTCTCCCCAAACAGCTGTCACTTGCGTAAGGCTGAGCGGTCATCCGGCCCCGGATTCCGGAACTTCCCGGTTTCCGGCCCGATATCGACCCTCCTCCCGACCTTCACGCAGGGATGCCGATGCCCAGATCCAGTTCCCGTTCCGGTACGAGCGCGAGACGCGCGCCCCGCCTCGCGATAGCCGTCGGCCTGACCGCCGCGCTCTGCGCGACCGGGGCCGCACCCCTCGCCTTCGCGGCGGACGACACCCCGTCCCCCGTGCCCGCGCCCAAGTCCGCGGCCGGCAAGCTCGGTCCGGCCGACGCCGAACTGCTCGCCGACGCCGAGGCGGCCGGCGAGAAGACCGTCACGATGATGGTCGCCACCGCGCCCGGCGCCACCGAGCAGGTCGCCGGCCGGCTCGACGCCGTCAAGGGCGGCTCGGTCGGCCGCACCTACGACAAGCTCGGCTACGTCCGCGCGACCGTGCCGACCGGCGCGGCGGACGCCGCGATCAAGTCCGCGGCCGCGCTGTCGTCGGTGCACGCCATCGACCTGCGCCACGAGATCGAACTGGACGACCCGACCCCGGCGGCCGACCACGCCAAGGGCGCCGGGTCCGCGGCGCACGGCACGTATCCGGGCCCGGGCAGGAGGACCCCGGCGAAGAACCCGTACAACCCCTCCGCCGAGACCGGCGCCGTCGACTTCGTGCAGAAGCACCGCAAGGCCGACGGCCGGGGCGTCACCATCGGCATCCTCGACTCCGGCATCGACCTCGGCCACCCCGCGCTGAAGAAGACCAGCACCGGCGAGCGCAAGATCACCGACTGGGTGACGGCGACCGACCCGATCGTGGACGCGGACGGCACCTGGCGGCGCATGACCAACCCCGTCACCGGTCCCGTCTTCACCTGGGACGGCGAGACGTGGAAGGCCCCGGCGGGCTCCTTCCAGGTCAACCGCTTCCGTGAGTCGGCCACCGCGGGCGGCGACGCCAAGGGCGACCTCAACCGCGACGGCGACACCACCGACAGCTGGGGCGTCCTGTACGACCCGGCGTCCGGCACGGTCCGCGTCGACCTGGACGACGACAACGACTTCACCGACGACAAGCCGATGAAGCCGTACAAGGACGACCACCAGGTCGCCTACTTCGGCAAGGACGACCCGGCGACCGACGTCGCCGAGCGCGTCCCGTTCGTCGTCGAGATCCGCAAGGACGTGCCGACCGACCCGTACGGCGGCGACTGGGTCGGCAAGAAGGCCGACTTCGTGAACATCGGCGTCATCGAGTCCGAGCACGGCACGCACGTCGCGGGCATCACCGCGGCCAACGGCCTGTTCGGCGGCAAGATGAACGGCGCGGCGCCCGGCGCCAAGCTGGTCTCCTCGCGCGCCTGCACCTGGACCGGCGGCTGCACCAACGTCGCGCTCACCGAGGGCATGATCGACCTCGTGACGAAGCGCGGCGTCGACATCGTCAACATGTCGATCGGCGGCCTCCCGGCGCTCAACGACGGCAACAACGCGCGCGCCGAGCTCTACAACCGCCTCATCGACACCTACGGCGTGCAGCTGGTGATCTCCGCGGGCAACTCAGGACCCGGCGCCAACACCATCGGCGACCCCGGCCTCGCCGACAAGGTCATCTCGGTGGGCGCGGCCATCTCCAAGGAGACCTGGGCCGCCAACTACGGCTCGGCCGTGCGGAAGAAGTACGCGATGATGCCGTTCTCCTCGCGCGGCCCGCGTGAGGACGGCGGCTTCGCGCCGGTCATCTCCGCGCCCGGTGCGGCCATCAACACCACCCAGACCTGGCTGCCGGGCTCCCCGGTCGCCGAGGCCGGGTACAAGCTGCCGGCCGGCTACTCGATGCTGCAGGGCACCTCGATGGCGTCCCCGCAGGCCGCGGGCGCCTCGGCGCTGCTGCTCTCCGCCGCCAAACGCGAGAAGATCGACCTCACCCCGGCGACGCTGCGCACCGCGCTGACCTCGACCGCGCGCCACATCCCCGGCGAGCAGGCGTACGCGCAGGGCACCGGCCTCATCGACGTCGTGCACGCCTGGAAGTCCATCGAGGACGACGCCACGGCGCACACGTACACGGTGAAGGCCCCCGTCGACACCGCCCTCGACCAGGAGCTGAAGAAGCCCGGCACCGGCATCTACGACCGTGAGGGCGGCCTGAAGACCGGCCAGAAGCGGACGTACGACGTCACGGTCACCCGCACCTCGGGCCCGAACCGCGGCATCCGTCACGAGCTCGACCTGGTCAACAACCACGAGTCCACCTTCAAGCTCCTCGGCAAGGGCGACGTGACACTGGGCCTGAACAAGCCGGTCACCGTCAAGGTCCAGGCGAAGGCGAAGTCGGCCGGACTGCACAGCGCGATCCTCACCGTCGACGACGAGCGCACCGAGGGCGTCGACCAGCAGATCATGTCGACCGTCGTCGTCTCGGCGCCGCTCGCCAAGCCGGCGTACACCTTCACCGCGTCCGGCTCGACGCAGCGCAACAGCACGAAGTCCTACTTCGTGACCGTGCCCCAGGGCGCCAAGTCCCTTGAGGTCGCCCTCGGCGGCCTGAAGGGCAAGAGCCAGACCCGCTTCATCGCGGTGCACCCCTACGGCGTCCCGGTCGACTCCACTTCGTCGATCGTCTGCTACCCGAACTACGAGAATCCGGCCGACACCTGCCGCCCCGACCTGCGGGCGTACCCGGACCCGCAGGCCGGCGTCTGGGAGATCGAGGTCGAGTCGCGCCGTACGTCGCCGCTGCTCGACAACCCGTACAGGCTGACCGTCGCCGCGCTCGGCGTCGCCTTCGACCCGGCCGTGCAGACGGTCCCCGAGGCGAAGGTCGGCACGCCGGCGCCCGTCTCGTGGACGGTGACGAACAACTTCGCGGCCGTCGACGGCAAGCTGAAGGGCGGCTCGCTCGGCTCGGCGAAGTCGGCGCGGCCCAGCATCAAGCAGGGTGAGACGCAGACCACCGAGGTGGTCGTGCCCGAGGGCGCGGAGCGTCTGGACGCCGCCATCGGGGCGCCAGCGGACATCGCCGCCGACTTGGACCTGGCCGTCAAGAAGGACGGCGTGGTCGTGGGTTCGTCGGCGGAGGGCGACTCGGACGAGTCGGTCAGCCTGACCAAGCCCGCCGCCGGTACGTACACGATCGAGGTGACGGGCTACTCGGTGCCGTCCGGGACGACCGCGTACGACTACCGGGACGTGTTCTTCTCGGACGCGCTCGGCAAGGTCACCGTCGACGAGACGAAGACGGTGAAGCTGGCCAACGGCGCGTCGGCGAAGGTCGACGCGCAGGTCGAGGCGAAGGCCCCGGCCGCCGCGGGCCGTGAGCTCTTCGGCGAGGTGTCCCTGCTGAACGCGGGCGGCACGGCGGCGGGCAGCGGCAGCGTGAAGGTCGAGAAGGTCACGCCGTAACCTCTGTCCGCCCCGGCGGACGCCACTGAGAAGTCCCGCCGAGATGCCGCGTCAGCGAGCGTTTCGGCGGGACTTTTCCCGTCCGGGGGGCGTGGGGGTGGGGTCGGCCCCGTCGTCGGGGCGCGGTCGGCCCTCAGTCGCCCGGTCCCGGGGCCGAGCCGCAGGTGATCTTTCTTGCGGCCGGGAGCGCCTTGAGGATCATCGTGCGCAGGCGGTCGCGCTCCGTGCCGACGGCCCAGTTGGCGGGTTCCGCCGAGCCCTTGTCGACGGTGACCAGGACGCGGTCGCCCCGGCGCAGGCGCGGCTCGGCGTAACGGTCCATCGGGAATCTGACCGTGTCGCTCCCGGACGCCGGCTTCAGGTACCGGGTGACGTCGACCGTGACCCGGTCCTGCAAGGCGCCCGGCACCGGGTCGACCGCCGTGACCGTGCCCTCCACGATCAGCCGCGAGCAGGCGACGAAGCCCTCCGGGCTGAGGTCCGCATCGCCGCCGCCCGCGCGGCCCGGCTTGCCGTCGGACGCCGTGCCCCGCGCCGCGTCCCGGTCGCCCCCACCGCCCTGCCCGGCGTCCACCACGAGCCAGCCGAGCCCGCCCACCACCACCGCCGCCAGCGTCGCGGCGACCGCGCCGAGGGCGACGGTGGACCGGCGCCGGGCGCGGATCCGTCCGGGCGGCGCGAGGGCGGGCGCGGACCCGAGGCCGGGGCCAGGGTCGGCCGCCAAGGTGGCGCCCAGCGTGCCGAGCCGCTCGCGCAGGAGCGCCACGTCCGCCGCCGCCGCCGCGTGCTCGGCGGCGAAGCCGGGGTCACGCAGCGCCTCGGCCGGCGCGGGCTCGCCCGTGATCGCCGGCATCAGCGCGTCGAGGTCGTTCTCCGGCACCCTCACACCACCTCCCCTTCGTGCAGGCGGGCCCGCAGGAGCCGTACCGCCGTGTGCAGCCTGCTCTTGACCGTGCCCTCCGGGATGCCGAGCTCCTCGGCGATGGCCCGGACCGGCAGGTCCGCGTAGAAGCGCAGCACCACCACCTGCCGCTGGGCGGCGGGCAGCTCGCCGAGGCCCTGCGCGACGGCCAGCGAGGTGGCCCGCGCCTCCGCGCCGTCCTCGTCGCCGGCCTCCCGCCACAGCACCGCGAGCCGCTCGCCGAGCCGCTCCTGGCGGCGCCGCGCCCGGTGCCAGTCCATGGCCAGGTTGGAGGCGACGACGGCCGCCCACGCGGACACGTCACGCGGCGCCTCGCGCCCGTCCGCCGCCCGCTCCAGGAGCTTCAGGCGGACCTGCTGCACCCCGTCGGACAGGTCACCGTGCGGCACACCGCCGAGCGCGAGCACCGCGCGGACCCGGTCCTCCTGGGCCGCGTCCAGCGGATCCGTCCCCCGGGCCGCCGTCCCCGCCTGCGGCGCGCGGCGCGCCTTTCTGCGCAGCAATGTGCCCCTCCCGTCCCCGCGTTTCCCCTACGACGCCGGGGCGGCCCGGAACGTTCACGGCGGCCGCCCGCGAATGTGGCGTCCCGCACCCCGGACAATGGATTGGACAACGCGGCCCTGGACAGACGCATGATGGAGCAAGCCCAGGCCGGGGTCACCGGGCCGCACGCACATACGGAGGAAGTCCCTGTGAAGGTCGGAATCGTCGGAGCCACCGGTCAGGTCGGCACGGTCATGCGCAAGATCCTCGCCGAGCGGAAGTTCCCGGTGGAGGAGCTGCGTCTGTTCGCCTCGGCCCGCAGCGCCGGCTCGGTCCTGGACGGTGTCACCGTCGAGGACGCCTCCACGGCCGACTACACGGGCCTGGACATCGTGCTGTTCTCGGCCGGCGGCGCCACCTCCAAGGCCCTCGCCGAGAAGGTCGCCTCGCAGGGCGCCGTGGTGATCGACAACTCCTCGGCCTGGCGCCGCCACCCCGAGGTCCCCCTCGTGGTCTCCGAGGTGAACCCGCACGCGATCAAGGACCGCCCCAAGGGCATCATCGCCAACCCGAACTGCACGACGATGGCCGCGATGCCGGTCCTGAAGCCGCTGCACGCCGAGGCCGGCCTCGAAGCGCTGGTCGTCGCGACCTACCAGGCGGTCTCCGGCTCCGGCCTGGCCGGCGTCGAGGAGCTCTTCGAGCAGGTCAAGAAGGTCGGCGAGGACGCCCCGAAGCTCACCCACGACGGCACGGCGGCCGAGTTCCCCGAGCCCGACAAGTACGTCGCGCCGATCGCGTACAACGTCCTGCCGATGGCGGGCTCCGTCGTCGACGACGGCCTGAACGAGACCGACGAGGAGCAGAAGCTCCGCCACGAGTCGCGCAAGATCCTGGAGATCCCGGAGCTGAAGGTCTCCGGCACCTGTGTCCGCGTGCCCGTCTTCACCGGCCACTCCCTCCAGGTCAACGCCCGCTTCGCGCGGCCGCTGAGCCCCGAGCGGGCCACCGAGATCCTCTCCTCTGCCGAGGGCGTCGTCGTCACCGAGGTGCCCACGCCGCTGGTCGCCGCGGGCAAGGACGACGCGTTCGTGGGCCGCATCCGCAAGGACGAGACGGTCGAGAACGGCCTGGCGTTCTTCATCTCCGACGACAACCTCCGCAAGGGCGCGGCGCTGAACGCCGTGCAGATCGCGGAGCTGGTCGCCGCGGAGCTCAAGGGCTGAGTTCCTGCCGTACGCCGATGGGGGGCGGTCACCGTGCGCCGGTGGCCGCCCCCTTCACGTACCGGCCGGGCCGCCCGCCGCGCGGCCCCGCGCACGCCACCGCGACCAGCGCGAGCGCCGCGAGGCCGCCGCCCAGCCACAGCACACCGCCCGCCCCGTGGCCGTCCGCGACCCGGCCGCCGGTGAAGGCGCCGAGCGCGATCGCCCCGTTGAACACCCCGGCGAAGAGCGCGGACGCCGCCTCGCGGGCGTCCGGGGCGGCGGCCATCACCCAGTTCTGCGCGGAGACCGAGACCCCGCCGTACGCCAGCCCCCACACCACGAGCACCGCCACCGACGCGGCGGGCGAGCCGCCCGCGGGCACCATCAGCGGCACCACGGCGGTGAGCAGCGCGCAGATCATCAGCAGCGCCCGGCGCGGATCGCGGGCCGCGACGGCGCCGCCCGCGAAGTTGCCGACGATGCCGGCCGTCCCGTAGGCGAGGAGCAGCACGCTGATCAGTCCCGCGCCGATGCCCGGCACCCGCTCCAGGACGGGGCGTATGTAGGTGTACGCGGCGAAGTGGCCGGTGACCAGGAGCGTGACGGCGAGCAGTCCGGCCCGCAGCCGGCCGATGCGCAGCAGTCCCCGGAACGCGCCGGGCCCGATCCCCCCGTGCGCGGGCAGCCGGGGCAGGACCGCGACGAGCAGCCCCGCGACGGCGAGGGCGAGCACCGCGAGGGCCGCGAACCCCCAGCGCCAGCCCGCCAGTTCGCCCAGCAGCGTCCCCGCGGGCACGCCCAGCACGGAGGCCACCGCGATCCCGCTGAAGATCACCGCGGTGGCCCGCCCCGCGCCCTCCTCGCCGGCGAGGCGCACGCCGAGGCCGGCCGCGACGGCCCAGACGCCGCCGATGCAGACGCCCACCAGGACCCGCGCGGCGAGCAGGACGCCGAAGGCGGGCGCGAGCGCGGAGACCACGTTGGCGGCGGCGAGCAGCATCATCAGCGCGGCCAGGACGGTGCGCCGGTCTACGCGGCGCGCGGCGACGGGCAGCAGCGGGGCGGCGAGTCCGGCGACGACGCCGGGCAGGGTGACGGCGAGGCCCGCGATTCCGTCCGAGACGTACAGGCCCGAGCCGACGGAGGTGAGGAGCCCGACGGGCAGCATCTCGGTGGTGACGACGGTGAAGGTGGCGGCGGCGACCACGAGGACGGCGAGGCGGGTGTGCGGGGGCGGCAACGTGCCTGTCCGCAGGGGGAGATGGGCGCTCTGTGACATGGCCTCCACCCTGTGGGGATGCCCGCTCGGGAACAACGCGGAAGATCTCATCCTTGTATGAGCCGGATTAATCGACCGGGACGGCCGTCGGGGCGAGCACGAACATGGGCGAGCACGGAAAAGGGCGAGCACGGGAAAGAGGGACCGCGCGTCATGAGCGGGAGGGGACTGGAGATCCGGGAGCTGGAGTGCTTCCTGGTGCTCGCCGAGGAGCTGCACTTCGGGCGGGCCGGTGAGCGTCTCCTCGTGTCGCAGAGCCGCGTCAGCCAGCTGCTCGCCGCCTTGGAGCGGCGGATCGGCGCGCGCCTGGTGGAGCGTACGAGCCGCCGGGTGGCGCTGACCACACTCGGGGAGCGTTTTCTTTCCGAACTCCGGCCGTCCTACGTGGAGTTGACGGGCGTCGTCGAGCGGGCGAGGGCGGCGGCGCGGGGTGTCGAGGGGACGCTGCGGATCGGTTTCCAGGGAACGGCCGACGACCGTCTGATGCGCGCCATCGGGACGTTCCAGGAGCGGCATCCGGCCTGTGCCACGGAGGTCGTGGAGATCTTGTTCTCCGACCCCTTCGGGCCGGTGCGTGGGGGCGACGTGGACGCGGCGGTGGTGCTGCTGCCGGTCGACGAGCCGGATCTGGTGGTCGGACCCGTCCTCGCCGGCGAGCGGCAGAGCGTCGCCGTGTCGGTGCGGCACGCGTTCGCGGGGCGGGCCTCGCTCACGGCGGCGGATCTCGCGCGGACGCCGCTGATCTCCGCCGCCGCGCCGGCGCCCGGGTACTGGCGGGCCGCACACGCCCCGTCGACGGCCGCCCCCGCCGCCCCGGCCGTCCGCACGCTCCAGGAGGGACTGACGCTGGTCGCGGCGGATCGGGGGGCGATGCTCCTGTGCCGCCCGACGGCGGAGTACCACGGCCGCAAGGACGTGGTCTTCGTGCCGGTCGACGGGGTGCCCGACTCGGTGCTCGGGATGGTGTGGCACCGGGACGGGGAGACGGGCCGGGTACGGGAGTTCGCGCGGGCGCTCGCCGCGGTCGGCCCGCTCTGACCTGCCCTGCCCCGACCTGCCCCGACCTGACTGCCTCGATCAGGGCCTGCGCACCTCGAAGTGGAAGCAGCCGTACTCGACCGCCCGGACGTGCACGAGGACCACGTCCGGGTCGGCGAAGGCCTCCGCGAACGCGGCGTCGAAGCCCTGCTCCTCGTCCCGCGGGATCCGCAGGAGGCGGCCCCCGACGATGTGGCCGTTCCTGTCGTAGCGGCGCAGGGTGCGCAGGGATCCGGCGCGCGAGAAGGGGTAGCCCGTGCGCTCTCCCGTCGGTCCCGCGCAGGGGTCGGCGTGGATGAAGACGGGCCCCTGCTCGTCGTAGGCGCCGGGGGCCGCACCGGTCTCGGCTGTCCAGCGGCGCAGCGGGGCGTACGAGACGAGGGCGACGCGCTCACCGGGGGCGATGGGCCGCAGACAGCACCGCAACGGGTCGCCGCCCTCGGGGTCGACGTACGGGGCGCAGGGCTGCCCGGCGTCGTCCGTCTCCCGCAGCCGGCGGAGGGTTTCGGGGGCGATGGGGCGGGGGGTGTACACAGTGGCCGTGGGGAGGTCCGAGGGGATGTCCGTAGGGGTGTCCGTGCGGGTGCTGGTCATGGGTCGAGCCTCGCGCGCGGGCGGGGGCGGCGCTGGCGGGATTCGGACAGGGAGTCCGGGGGTTGGCGCGGGTCGCCCTCAGGCCCCCGGTGGCGGTCAGCCCACCCCCCACGACCCCCGCCCGTTCAGCTCCCGTACGTCCTCGCCCGTCGTCCGGCGGTACGCCGCGTCCAGTTCCGCCAGTTCGGCCGGGGTCAGGACGTCCTCCACGTGGTCGAAGCCGTCCGGTGCGCGCAGGGCGACCGCGTGCAGGATGCGGTCCGCCGGCATGTCCCGGTTGGCGAGGACCAGCGCGTTGACCGGCTCGCGGCGCAACTCCTCGTACGCCCGCAGCCCCGCCTCCCGGTCCGGCGCGCAGTGGGCGAGGCAGCGGGCCAGGACGCGGGCGTCGAGGATCGCCTGGGAGCCGCCGTTGGACCCCACCGGGTACATCGGGTGCGCCGCGTCGCCGAGCAGCGTGACCGGGCCGCGGCCCCACCGGGCGAGCGGGTCCCGGTCGACCATCGGGTACTCCAGGATGTGCCGCGTGCCGGCGAGCAGCGCGGGGACGTCGAGGTCGCCGATGCGCCAGCCCGCGAAGTGCGGCAGGACGTCGGAGAGCCGTCCGGAGCGGTTCCAGTCGGCGGGCCCCGCCATCCCGTGGTGCCGGGTCAGCGGCGAGCGCACCTCCGCCACCCAGTTGAGCAGGTCCCTGCCCCGCTCCTGGGCCCGGCGGGAGATCGGGTAGACGACGAGCTTCGCGGTGGCGTTGCTGCCCGCCACCGCGACGGTCCGCCCCCCGAGCACCGGGTGCCAGTCGGCGGTGCCGCGCCACATCCGGACGCCGTTCCACAGCGGCGGCCCCTCGCCGGGGTGCAGCATGGCCCGCACCGTCGAGTGCAGCCCGTCGGCGCCGACCAGGGCCCGCACCCGTACGGCGTACTCCCTGCCCCGCCCCCGGTCCCGCAGGATCACCCGCAGCGCGCCGCCCTCGCGCTCGGCCAGGCGCACGAAGGCGGTGCCGGTGCGCACCGCGTGGTCGCCGATCCGGTCGCGGACCGCGTCGAGCAGGATGAGCTGCAGGGCGCCGCGGTGGATGGAGTACTGCGGCCAGTGGTAGCCGAGGGCGAGACCGCGCGGCTCGGCCCAGATGCGGTTGCCGTGCCGGTCGAAGTGGGCCATCGCGTCGGGGGCGACGGCCGTCGCGGCGAGCTCGCCGCCGAGTCCGAGTTCGGTCAACTCCCGTACGGCGTGCGGCAGCAGGTTGATGCCCACGCCGACGGGGCGCAGATGGTCGGTGGCGTCCACCACGCGGACCTCGATGCCCGCCGCGTGCAGGCTGAGCGCGGCGGTGAGCCCGCCGATGCCCGCGCCCGCCACCAGTACGTCGGTCATGGCCGTCGCGCGGTCCGGCCCGCGCTGTCCGGACACGGGCCGCCGGGCGGCCCCTCGATCCCCAGCATCTCCGGCATCCCCCTGTGGTCCCTGACCGTCCGCGGGGCCGTGGTCGGCGGCCGGCGCGGACCGGTGCGAACGCGCGGAGCGTAACGGCACGGCAGCGGGAGAACAATGGCCCGGGCGGCCATCCGGTGCCCCATGGAAGGATGGCCGGAAACACGACAAGTCGCACCCCTGAAAAACCCTGAAAAGTCGCACCCCCGAAGATCCGAGAGACCCGAGACGTCCCCCTCACGAAGGCCCGGACGTCGTACCCGAGGAGATGACCGCGTGCCCGGCACCAATCTGACCCGCGAAGAGGCGCAGCAGCGCGCGAAGCTGCTCACCGTTGACTCGTACGAGGTCGAGCTCGACCTCACCGGCGCGCAGGAGGGCGGTACCTACCGGTCCGTGACCACGGTGCGCTTCGACGCCGCGGAGGAGGGCGCCGAGACCTTCGTCGACCTGGTGGCCCCCGCGGTCCACGAAGCGGTGCTCAACGGCCACGCGCTGGACGTGGCCTCGGTCTTCCGTGACTCCCGCATCGCGCTGAAGCACCTGCGGGCCGGCCGCAACGAACTGCGGGTCGTCGCCGACTGCGACTACACCAACACCGGTGAGGGCCTGCACCGCTTCGTCGACCCGGTCGACCAGCAGGCCTATCTGTACACGCAGTTCGAGGTGCCGGACGCCCGCCGCGTCTTCGCCTCCTTCGAGCAGCCGGACCTCAAGGCGACGTTCCGGTTCACCGTGAAGGCGCCGAGCGGCTGGACGGTGATCTCCAACTCGCCCACCCCCGAGCCGAAGGACGACGTCTGGTCCTTCGAGCCGACGCCGCGCATGTCGACGTACGTCACCGCGCTGATCGTCGGCCCGTACCACGCGGTGCACTCGACGTACGAGGGTCCGAACGGCCAGTCCGTGCCGCTGGGCATCTACTGCCGTCCGTCGCTCGCCGAGTTCCTCGACGCGGACGCGATCTTCGACGTCACGCGGCAGGGCTTCGACTGGTTCCAGGAGAAGTTCGACTACGCGTACCCCTTCGCCAAGTACGACCAGCTCTTCGTGCCGGAGTTCAACGCGGGCGCGATGGAGAACGCGGGCGCGGTGACCATCCGCGACCAGTACGTGTTCCGCTCGAAGGTGACCGACGCCGCGTACGAGGTGCGCGCCGCGACGATCCTGCACGAGCTGGCGCACATGTGGTTCGGTGACCTGGTCACCATGGAGTGGTGGAACGACCTGTGGCTGAACGAGTCGTTCGCCACCTACGCCGAGGCCGCCTGCCAGGCGTACGCGCCGGCCTCGAAGTGGCCGCACTCGTGGACGACGTTCGCCAACTCCATGAAGACGTGGGCCTACCGGCAGGACCAGCTGCCCTCCACGCACCCGATCATGGCCGACATCCGTGACCTGGACGACGTCCTGGTCAACTTCGACGGCATCACGTACGCCAAGGGCGCCTCGGTGCTCAAGCAGCTCGTCGCGTACGTGGGCGAGGACGAGTTCTTCCAGGGCGTGCAGGCGTACTTCAAGCGCCACGCGTTCGGCAACACGCGCCTGTCGGACCTGCTCGGCGCCCTGGAGGAGACCAGCGGCCGCGACCTGAAGACCTGGTCGAAGAAGTGGCTGGAGGCGGCCGGCATCAACGTCCTGCGCCCGGTCGTGGACGTCAACACGCAGGGCGTCATCACGTCGTTCGCGGTCAAGCAGGAGGCGCCGGCGCTGCCCGAGGGCGCGAAGGGCGAGTCGACGCTGCGCCCGCACCGCATCGCGATCGGCCTGTACGACCTCGACGAGGCGACCGGCCGCCTGGCGCGCACGGACCGCGTGGAGCTGGACGTCGACGGCGAACTGACCGCCGTGGACGCCCTGGTGGGCAAGCGCCGCCCCGCGGTGATCCTGCTCAACGACGACGACCTGTCGTACGCGAAGGTCCGCCTGGACAGCGAGTCGCTGGCCTTCGTCACCGACCACATCGGCGACTTCGAGGCGTCGCTGCCGCGCGCGCTGTGCTGGGCGTCGGCGTGGGACATGACGCGCGACGCGGAGCTGCCGACCCGGGAGTACCTGAACCTCGTCCTTTCCGGCATCGGCAAGGAGTCCGACATCGGCGTCGTGCAGTCGCTGCACCGCCAGGTGAAGCTGGCCCTCGACCTGTACGCGGCGCCGGCGGGCCGCGAGGCCGCGCTGACCCGCTGGACCGAGGCCACGCTGTCCCATCTGCGGGCGGCCGAGCCGGGCGGCGACCACCAGCTGGCGTGGGCCCGCGCCTTCGCGGCGACGGCCCGCACGGACGCGGAACTCGCCCTGCTAGAGCGCCTGTTGGACGGCTCGGAGTCGGTCGAGGGGCTCGCGGTCGACACCGAGCTGCGCTGGGCGTTCGTGGCCCGGCTCGCGGCGACGGGCCGCCTCGACGAGGCGGGCATCGCGGCGGAGCTGGAGCGGGACAAGACGGCGGCGGGCGAGCGGTACGCGGCGTCCGCGCGGGCGGCGCTGCCGACCCCCGAGGCGAAGGCCGCGGCCTGGGCGTCGGTCGTCGAGTCCGACACGCTGCCGAACGCCATCCAGGAGGCGGTGATCGGCGGCTTCGTCCAGACCGACCAGCGCGAGCTGCTCGCCCCGTACACGGAGAAGTTCTTCGCGGCGGTCAAGGGCGCGTGGGACTCCCGCTCGCACGAGATGGCGCAGCAGATCGCGACGGGCCTCTACCCCGCGCTCCAGGTCTCCATGGCCACGCTGGACGCCACGGACGCCTGGCTCGCCGAGGCGGACCCGTCCCCGGCACTGCGCCGCCTGATCACGGAGTCCCGCGCGGGCGTGGAGCGTGCGCTGCGGGCGCGGGCTGCCGACGCGTAGCCCTCTGGCCGGGCGGGGGGACGGGGTCCTCTTGCCCGGCGCCGGGGTGGGCGTCTTGCCCTGGGGCGGGCGGGCGGGCCGGCGGGCCCGGGGTGGCTCGGGGGTGGGACGGGCCGCCGCTGCGCGGCGGATACTTTCCCGCCCACCCACCCGTTTGCTCCGCGACGTGACGCTGGGCTGGGCCGAACTGGCCGACGCCACCCGGCAAGCGCCCCGGATCTAAGGCGCGGGGCCGCCCAGGCCTGTTGCCCGGCGCCGGGGTGGGCGTCTTGCCCTGGGGCGGGCGGGCCGGGGCGGCTCGGGGGCGGGCAGGGCCGCCGCTGCGCGGCGGATGCCTTCCGCCCACCCACCCGTTTGCTCCGCGACGTGACGCTGAGCCGGGTCGAACTGGCCGACGCCTCCCGGCAAGCGCCCCCGGCCTCAGGTCCGGGCCGCCCCGGCCTGTTGCCCGACGCCAGGGTGAGCGTCCCGCCCGTTTGCTCCCCCACGTGCTGCCGGGCCGGGGCGAACCGGTCGGCGCCTCACCGCAAGCACCCCGGGTCTCAGGCGCGGGGCCGCCCAGGCCTGTTGCCCGACGCCAGGGTGAGCGTCCCGCCCGTTTGCTCCGCCACGTGCTGCCGGGCCGGGGCGAACTGGTCGGCGCCTCCCGGCAGGCGTCCCGGGTCTCAGGTGCGGGCCGCCCAGGCCTGGCGTTCCGTGCGGACCGCCAGGTCGGTGCGGTTCAGGATGCTGTGGGGGCCTTCCTCCTCCAGGAGGCGGTCCAGCGCTGCGATGTCGGTCGGTGAGAGCACCTCGTCGACGGTGCCTCGGATGCGCCGCAGGCCCTCCAGGGCGTAGCGGCCGACCGCTTCGGAGCCCGCGCCGTCGATGTCGACGGCGACCGTGCGTTCGGCCTCGACCGTGAACCCGGCGGCGGTGAGCAGCGGCCCCCAGTCGGCGCCGCGGTGCGGCATGTGCGTGGCGTGGTGGTGCTCGGTCGCCGCATGACAGCGCTCTTCCAGGCCGGGCGCCTCCTCCGGCGCGTCCGCGGGCAGGAAGCGGGGGAAGCCCGCCAGCTCGACCACGGCGAGCAGGCCGCCGGGCGCGAGCGAGTCGTGCACCTGGCGCAGGACCCGCGCGGGGTCGGCCATGTGGTGCAGCGAGGCGGACGCCCAGACGAGATCGGGGGCGTCCAGCTCCGGCCAGGTGGTGTCGAGGTCGGCCAGGACCGTCCGTACGCGCTCGCCCACGCCCCGCGCCTCCGCCTTCTCGCGCAGGCGCCGCAGGTGGGCGTCGGAGGAGTCGACGGCGGTGACGTACGTGCCGGGGAAGCGGTCCAGGAGGGCGAGCGTGCCGGTACCGGTGCCGCTGCCGAGGTCGACGACGCGGCGCGGCGCCTCGGTCAGGGGCAGCCATGCGGTGAGGGACGCGATGTGCTCGGCGAGGACGTCCGCGTCCAGGTCGAGGAGGTCGGACTGGTCGACGTCGGTGTAGGCACCCGTGTTGGCGTCGGTCTCGGCGTCGTGGCTGTGGTGGTGTGCGGTGGAGTGGGTCATACGTGCACGCTAAGGCGGTCGTGGTGCGGATCCGCCTCCCCTGCCGGGATGCGCAAGACGATGGCCCTTTACGCTGCCGAACGCGCAAGCCGTAAGTCGCCGGGGCGGGTGAGCGTGAGGCCGTTCCAGGACCTCTGGGTCCCCTAGGACCTCTCCGGCCCACCCTCCTCCCCGCGCTGATGCCCGCGCCGCGCGTCGCGGTCGAAGATGCCCAGGACCTCGCACGGCCCGCCCTCCGCGCCGATGGCGTGCGGCAGCATCGTCGGGAACTCGGCGCACTGGTTGGTCTCGACCCGGAACCGGCGGTTGCCGAGGAGCAGCGTCGCCGTGCCCGACAGCACCACGAGCCACTCCCTCCCTGGGTGCGCCCGCATGCGCGAGAGGTTCTCCGGCGGCCGCCCCGTCATCCGCTGGCGCATGACCGTCACGCCGGGCTCCGCCTTGACCAGCCAGCTCATCCGCGCATGGGCCGCGTCGATGACCGGGCTCGACACCACGTCGTCCGTCGCCGTCTCGACCAGCTGGTCGAGGGTCGTGTCAAGGGCGCGGGCAAGGGTCACCAGCTGGTCGAGGGCCAGCCGGCGCCGGCCGTTCTCGATGCGGCTGAGCGTGGACTGGCTGACCTTGGCCCGGACGGCCAGCTCCTCCAGCGACCACCCCTGCGCGAGGCGCAACGCGCGGATCCGTTTGCGTACGAGGCTGTCCAGGTCGCCGTCCTCTTGCGTCATGGGCGACAGCGTATGCCGGGCCGGCAAGAACCCGGCAAGAACCGCGGCCCTACCGGCCCCGCTCCACCGCCCCCGCCCTACCGGTCCCGCTCCGGCACCGCCTCCCGCAGGGACCGCAACACGCGGGACACCGCCGCGCCCGACGCGGCCCCCCTCCGCACCGCCGCGACCACATGGCGGCGCGGGCGGTCCGTCGCCAGGTCCCGCATCACCACCCCGTCCCGCCGCACCGCCGCCAGCCTCGGCACCAGCGCCACGCCCATCCCCGCCTCCACCATCGCGAGGATCGCCGTCCAGCCGGACGCCGAATGGGCCTGTTCCGGGTCGAACCCCGCGCCCTCGCACGCCGCCCGCGTGATGTCCGACCAGGGGCCGCTGCCGCCGAAGATCCACGGTTCGGCCGCCAGATCGGCGAGCCTGAGGTCCGCCGCCGACGCCAGCGGGTGATCCACGGGCAGCGCCACGTCCAGCGGGTCGGCGAGCAGGGACTCCCGGGTGAAGCGGGTGTCCGCGTCGGCCGCGGCGGGCGCCTGGACGGCCAGGGAGAGCGCGATGTCGACCTCGCCGGCCGCGAGGAGCTCGTACGCCCGGGCCGCCTCGGTCTCCCGCACCCGTACGGAGATGCCGGGCGCCGCCCCCCGCAGCGCCCGGACCGCCGGCACGACCAGCGCGGGCACGGCGGTCGAGAACGCCCCGACCCGCACCTCCCCCGCCTCGCCCTGCGCGTACGCGGCCAACTCGGCGTCCGCCTGCTCCAGTTGGGCGAAGACCGCCTCGGCGTGCCGCAGCACCAGATGCGCGGCGTCGGTGAGCCTGACCCGCCGCCCGTGCGCCTCCAGGAGCGGCACGCCCAGCTGTTTGGCGAGGTTGGACAGCTGCTGGGAGACGGCCGACGGCGTCATCCGCAGCGTCTGCGCCGTCGCCGTCACGGTGCCCCGCTCGCTCAACGTGCGCAGGATCTGCAGCTTCTTGATGTCCCACTCGCTCATGAGGCCAACGTACCTACTGGTCAGGAGCGCGGACCCCACCGACCGCACCCCCTATTTCGTGCGGGCCGCGCCGAGCACGACCCCGCCCAGGATCAGCCCCATGCACAGCACCTGCAGCCATCCCATCGCCTCGCCGAGGAGCGCGAAGGAGAGCAGGGCGACGCAGACCGGCTGGAGGTAGTAGACGACCCCGGCGCGGGCGGCGCCGATGATCGAGATCGCCTTGTTCCAGGCGAAGAAGGCGACGGCCGACGACACCACGCCCACGTACAGGAGCGGCGAGACCGTGCCGGGCGTCGGCTCGAAGCCGCCCTCGACCGCGAAGTCGACGAGGAACACCGGCAGCAGCATCAGCGCGCCGAGCACGAACGTCGAGAAGAGGAAGGGCAGTCCGCCGATCTCCGCGGGCCTGCGCTTGAGCAGTGCGCTGTACGAGCCGAAGGACACCGCGCCCGCGATGACCCACAGGTCGCCGACCGCGAAGTCCATGGCGAGCGAGCCCTTGCTGACCAGGAGGAGGACTCCGGCGCAGGCGACGAACATGCCGGTCACGCGGCGGGCGCCGAGCCGGGCGCCACCGAGGCGTTCGTAGAGGGCCATCAGGACCGGCGACGCGGCCATGATCATGCCCATGTTGCCCGCGGTGGTCGTCATGCCGGCCTGGTTCACCAGGGTGTTGTAGACGGTGACGCCCAACAGGGCGGCCACCAGCAGGTACTTGAGGTGTGCGCGGAGCAGAGCGCGCTGCCGCCAGGTCTGCCGGACCGCGAACGGCGCGACCGCGGCGATGGCGATGATCCAGCGCCAGAACGCGTGCTGGATGGGCGGCACGCTGTCGTGGAGGGCCCGGGAGGTGACGAAGCTGCCCGACCAGACGACCGTGGCGAGGGCCGCGAGAGCGAGCCCGACGCCGATGGGGCGCGCCGCGGGGTGAGCGGTGGGTGCGGTGCGTGCGGGGGTCCGGTCCAGGAGTGCCACGGGGTATCCCTTGTCTCTCTCCCCGCGCCTGCGGGGCGTTTCGCTCCCCGCGCCTGCGGGGTGTCTCGGTTCGGCGGTCGGTCGCGTCGTTGCGGGGACCACCGTGACACCCCATGAACCATCAGGTCCATCGAATACTTTTGCCTGATCTTTTAAGGAGAAGCGAACGATCCTAGAGTGCGTGACGGACGAGCGCTTCCCGCACCGCCCCCGCCGCCGCGTCCTCGGCCGCCCACGCCACGTATCCGTCGGGGCGGACCAGGACCGTCGTGCGGCGGCCGCTCGCCCAGTGGGCCGGCACGGCGCGGCCCGTGGCGTGGCCCGCGTCCGCCGGGGAGATGAGTACGAACTCCCCTGCGCGCAGGGCCTCGTAGAGCCGCCCCTCCTTCAGCGCCACATCGGGGACGCGCCGCCCGACGAGGCGGTGCGCGCCCTTCGGGGCGGGGTAGGCGATGCCGACTCCGGTGACCTGGCCGACCGCCTTGGCGCGTACCACCGGCATGCTGTTCACCACGGTGGCGGCCGCGGCGCGCGCCGCCCGGGTCCACGGGCGCTTGGCCATCGCGAGCCGGACCAGGCCGCCGCTGCTGCGGAGCACCGCCTTGCCGACCGGGTGGCGCTCGGCCTGGTAGGTGTCCAACAGGCCTTCCGGAGCGGTGCCGTTGACGGCGGCGGCCAGCTTCCAACTGAGGTTGGCGGCGTCCTGGAGTCCGGTGTTCATGCCCTGGCCGCCGGCCGGGGAGTGGACGTGCGCGGCGTCCCCGGCGAGGAAGACGCGGCCCACCCGGTAGGCGGGCGCCTGCCGTTCGTCGCTGTGGAAGCGGGACATCCAGCGGGCGTCGTGCATCCCGAAGTCCCGCCCGAGCGCCTGCCGGACGATGGACTTGACCTCGTCGAGGCCGAGCGGCGCGCTGTCGGGGACGTCGCGGCGGCGGTCCCAGCCGATGACGCGGTGGTAGCCGTCGGCGAAGGGCGCGATGAAGGCGAAGGAGTCCCCGGCCGCGTTGACGGCGAGCAGCGTCTCCGGCGGTTCGGCGAGCCGTACGTCGGCGAGGACGAGCGAGCGGATGACGGACCGGCCGGGGAAGGGCAGCCCGACCGCCTGGCGCACCCCGCTGTGGAGCCCGTCGGCGCCGACCACGTAGGCGGCCCGCAGCGTGCCCGACTCGCCGCCGGGGCCGCGGAGTTGGAGCGTCACGCCGTCCGCGTCCTGGGCGAGTCCGGCCAGCTCGCTCTCGTACGAGAAGCGCACCCCGGCCTCGACGGCGCGCCGCTCCAGGACCCGCTCGACCTCGTACTGCGCGAGCACGAGGACGTGGCGGAAGCGGGAGGGCAGCCCCGCGAGGTCGAGCGAGAAGCGCCCGAAGAGGCGCACCGTGCCGAGCGGCTCGCCCCTGGCCTCCAGCTCGTCGGCGAGGCCGCGGGCGTCCAGCTGCTCCAGGGTGCGGGCGTGCACGACCATGGCGCGCGAGAGGTTGCTGATGCCGTGTGCGCGCTTCTCGACGAGCGTGACGGGGACGCCCGCGGCGGCGAGGTCCCCGGCGAGCAGCAGTCCGGTGGGTCCCGCGCCGACGACCACGACGGTGCCGTGGGTCGTACCCGCGCCGTCGGACGTGCCTGTGGTGTTCGTCGTTCCGGTGGTGCCGTTCATGGCTGCCTCCTGGATGCCAACGCCTGTTGGTCAACGCTTGTTGGCCACCATAGGACTACGCCCAGGAGGTGTCAACGCTTGTTGGCCTACGTTTGTTGGCGCGATCCGGAGACGTCACGGCGCCGGGGTCAGCCCTGCTTCTGCTGCTTGCGGGACTTGTCGCCGACCATCACGAGGCCCGCGATCACCAGGAACAGCACGAGGGGCGCCGCGACATAGAGGCCGAGCGTGTCGATGACGCTCAGGCCGGAGCCCGGGTCGTCGCCGTCGTCGCGGGCCGCGAAGGCGGGGGACGACATGAGCAGCATCATCAGCGTCGTGCCGGAGGCCAGGGCGCCGGCACGCAGTGCGTTCTTCTTGTCCACGGTGCCAACGTAGCGAACTCCTAAACGGGGTGCGCGCCCGGGGGTGCCGTACGGGGGCTCCCGGCCGGCCCCGCGCCCTCCCGGAACACCGCCATGAGCGCGTGCAGACGCGGGGACGCGGTCAGCTCCTCCAGGGTGACGGGGCGTCCGGCGGTGTCGGCGACGGGCAGCCGCCAGTTGGGGTACTGGTCCCAGGTGCCGGGGAGGTTCTGCGGACGGCGGTCGCCGACCGCGTCCGGCAGCCAGATGCCGATCATCCGGGCCGGGGTGGCCAGCAGGAAGCGGTGCACGGCGCGCACCTCGTCCTCCTCGGAACCCGTGCCGCCGGGCAGCATGCCGAGCCGGGAGAGCAGGCCGAGCCACTCGCGCACGTCGGCGGCGGCCTCGGCCCGCTCCTCGGCCAGCGGGCGGGTCAACAGGCCGAGATCGTGCCGGAGTCGGACGTGTTCACCGGTGAGCCGGGCGGCGGTCGGCGGCAGGTCGTGGGTGGTGGCGGTTGCCACGCAGTCGGCGCGCCAGTCGGCGGCGGGCAGCGGCCGGCCGGTGCCTTCCCAGTCCCGCTCGAACCAGAGCACCGAGGTGCCGAGCACGCCGTGCTCGCGCAGCGTCTCGCGGACGCCGGGCTCGACGGTGCCGAGGTCCTCGCCGATGACGAGGGCGCCCGCGCGGTGCGCCTCCAGGGTGAGGACGGCGAGCATCGCCTCGGCGTCGTAATGCACGTACGTCCCCTCGGTGGGCCTGCGCCCCTCGGGGACCCACCACAGCCGGAACAACCCCATGACGTGGTCGATGCGCAGCGCACCGGCGTTGCGCAGCAGGCCGCGCAGGAGGGCGCGGTACGGGGCGTAACCGGACTCGGCGAGGCGGTCGGGGCGCCAGGGCGGCAGGCCCCAGTCCTGGCCGAGCGCGTTGAAGGCGTCCGGCGGCGCACCGACGGTCATGTGCGGGGCGAAGTGGCGCTGCTGGGCCCAGGCGTCGGCGCCGCCGGGGTGCACGCCGACCGCGAGGTCGTGCACGAGCCCGATGTCCATGCCCGCCTCGCGCGCGGCGTGCTGGGCGGCGGCCAGCTGGGTGTCGGTGAGCCAGGCAAGTCGGCTGTGGAAGTCGACGCGGTCCATCAACTCGCGCCGGGCGCGGGCCGTTTCGGCCGAGGCGGGGTCGCGCAGGGCGGCGGGCCAGGAGTGCGGTTCGGGGCCGTACGCCTCGGCGAGGGCGCACCAGGTGGCGTGGTCCTCCAGGGCGGCGCCCTGATCGGCGAGGAAGGCGCTGTAGGCGGCGCGGCGGCCGGGGCCCAGGGGGACCTCGTGGAGCAGTTCGAGGGCCTCGCGCTTGAGCTCCCAGACGGCGTCCCGGTCGATCAACGCGCCCTCGCGCAGCACCCCTTCGCTCAGCTCGGCGGCCCTGCGGCGCAGCGCGTCGACCCGGTCGCGGGCCTCGCCCCGCAGGTACGCGAACTCCGGGACGGCCTCGACGCGCAGGTGCACCGGGTCGGGAAAGCGCCGGGAGGAGGGCCGGTACGGGGAGGGGTCGCCGCCCGGGCCCCCCGGCGGGGCGGGCACGGCCGCGTGCAGCGGGTTGACCTGGACGAAGCCGGCGCCCAGGTCGCGGCCCGACCAGGCGACGAGTTCGGCGAGGTCCCCGAGGTCGCCCATGCCCCAGGAGCGACGGGACAGCAGGGAGTAGAGCTGGACCAGCAGCCCGTGCGTACGCCGCCCGGGAGTCCTGAGCCGACGGGGCGCGACGATGAGGTGGGCGTCCGCGTCACGGCCGTCCGGGGCGCGTACACGGAGGCGGTGCACGCCGTGGGGCAAAGGGGCGGGGAGCGTCCCGCTCGGGCCCCGGTGGCCGTCCGGCTGCGGCACCTCCCAGACCGTGACCCCGCCGTCCTCCGGCTCCACCCGTACCCGTGACCCCGGCGGCAGTGCGGCCAGGGGCGCGCAGGTGGCGGGGGCGGCGGGCCGGTCGGGCGCGGTCGCGGGCGTCGTCGGCCTGGTCGCGGGCGTCGTCGGCGCGGGGGCGCGCGTCGTCGGCGCGGGGGCGTCCGTCCAGGCCACCACCGTCGGCGGCAGCAGGCGCGCGGACAGCTCCGCCTCGCGCGCGGCCAGTGCGGACCCGGCCGCTTCCGGGGTGCTCGCGTCCACGTCCAGCGCGGCGAGCGCCGCGATCACCGCGGCGTCGGCGGCCGGAACGGTGCGCCCCGGGGACGGGGAGTAGGAGGTGGCCACGCCGTAGGAGGCGGCCAGCCGGGTCAGGGCCATCAGACCGCCATGAAGTCCAGGCCCGAGGCCATGCCGGTGGAGGTGGGCTCGCTCGTCAGCGGGGCGGCGTCGGCGAGGGGCGGCTCGCTGGTCAGCGGCGCGGCGTCGGCGAGCGGGGGCTCGCTGGTCAGGGGCGGCTCGATGCAGCCGCAGGAGCACGAGCCGTCGAGGCCCGAGTCGGGGTGGGACACCTGGTCGGGGAAGGAGAGCCGGTCCGGGTAGGAGAGCTGGTCCGGGTAGACGGCCCCGTCGGGGTAGGGCACCTGTTTGGAGAGGGCGGAGAGCAGAAGATTCGCGGAAGCGGTCATGGGGGAGCTCCTTCTCAGGGGGCAGGTCTCGGCAGCCCTACCCAATGCGCGGGGTCGCAGACGTATACGTTGCCTCAACGTGTCCTGGGTCACATCAGGTTCCCCTCGCGGGAGTTGTTTTCCCGCGCCCCCACCGCCCCCGGAAGAACCGGCTCCGAAGCGGTGGCGCCCGGGAGAATCTCCGCGGTGCAGGGGCCCTTATGGAGGCCCGCGGAACGCCCGATTCCGCGGTGGCGCCGGTCCTCGTACCGCCGAGTCCGAACCCCCCGCCACCAGGATTCGCGCAGGTTCCGCGAAGAATCACCCGACCGATACCGGGTCCCGTTGACACCCCCGTCACGTCGGTGGTGGGCTCGCTGCCACAGGTGAGGCGAGGGACCGCAAGGACCCCCGGGAACGAGAGCAGGGGCGAGGGCCGTGCAGCTGCGGCGCAGGAAGGGTGCGGCCGCCGTCGGGGGCGCCGTGATCGTGGGAGCACTCGGCGGCGCGCCCGGCGCCCTCGCGGCCCCCGGACCACCCGGTACGCCCGGCAGTTCCGACGCCCCCGTCGCCTCCCCGGACGCCGGCCCCCGCACCGGCCTGCCCGCCGTCTGGCCGCGCCCCCAGTCCATGAGCGCCGCCGGAAGCGCCGTCACCGTCGGGGACGACGTCGTCCTCGTCGCACCGGAAGCCGACCCGTACGCCCTGCGCACCCTGCGCGCCCTCCTGCGCGACGCCGGCGCCCGGCGGATCACCGAGGTGCGCGACGGCCATCCGCTCCCCGCGGGCGGCGCCCTCGTCGTCCGCGCGGGCGGGGCCGGCGCCGAACCGGCCCTGCGCTCCCTCGGCGTCCGCGAGCGCGGCGACCTGCCCGCGGGCGGCTACCGCCTGGCCGTCGGCCGCGTCGCCGGGCGCGAGACCATTGCCCTCGCGGGCGCCGGCGCGGACGGCCTCTTCCACGGCGTACAGACCCTGCGGCAGCTCATCGGCGCGGGGGACGGCCCGCGCCGGGTGCCCGGCGTACGGATCCGGGACTGGCCCGGCACCGCCGTGCGCGGTCTGACCGAGGGGTTCTACGGCACCCCCTGGACCCGCGCGCAGCGCCTCGCCCAGCTCGACTTCATGGGCCGCACCAAACAGAACCGCTACCTCTACGCCCCCGGCGACGACCTCTACCGCCAGGCCCGCTGGCGCGAGCCCTACCCCGCCGGCCGGCGCGCCGACTTTCGCGCGCTCGCCAAGCGGGCCCGCGCCAACCACGTCACGCTCGCCTGGGCCGTCTCCCCCGGCCAGGCCATGTGCCTGTCGTCCGACCGGGACGTCGCCGGCCTCACCCGCAAGATCGACGCCATGTGGGCGCTCGGCGTGCGCGCGTTCCAGCTGCAGTTCCAGGACGTCAGCTACAGCGAGTGGCACTGCGAGCAGGACGCCGAGCGGTTCGGTTCGGGCCCCGCGGCCGCCGCGCGGGCCCAGGCCCGGGTCGCCGACGCCGTCGCCGCCCACCTGGCCCGGCGCCATCCGGGAGCGCGACCGCTCTCGCTGATGCCGACCGAGTACTTCCAGCGGGGCACGACCGAGTACCGCGCGGCCCTCTCGCGCGGCCTCGACCACCGGGTCGAGGTGGCCTGGACGGGGGTCGGCGTCGTCCCCCGTACCATCACCGGGCGCGAACTCGCGGGCGCCCGCGCCGCGTTCGGGCCCCACCCGCTGGTCACGCTGGACAACTACCCCGTCAACGACTTCGCGCAGGACCGCGTCTTCCTCGGCCCCTACACCGGCCGCCAGCCCGCCGTCGCCGCCGGCTCGGCCGCGCTCCTCGGCAACGCCATGCAGCAGCCTGCCGCCTCCCGCATCCCCCTGTTCACCGCCGCCGACTACGCCTGGAACCCGCGCGCCTACCGCCCCCACGCGTCCTGGCTCGCCGCCATCGACGACCTCGCGGGCGCGGATCCGAAGGCGCGCGGCGCGCTGCGGGCCCTCGCGGGCAACAACGCCTCGTCCGTGCTCGGCGCCGACGAATCGGCGTATCTGCGCCCGCTCATGGCCGCCTTCTGGCGCACCCGCACGGAACCGGACCGGGCGGCCGCCGAAGGCGCGGCGAAACGGCTGCGCGCCGCCTTCACCGTGATGCGCGGGGCGCCGCGCCATCTGGCCGGCAGCGAGCTCGACCGTGAGGTGCGCCCTTGGATCGCGCAGTTGGCGCGGTACGGGGCGGCGGGCGAGGCCGCCGTGGACCTGCTGGGCGCGCAGTCCGCCGGGGACGGCGCGGCGGCCTGGCGGGGCGCACGCAGGGTGACCGCGCTCCGCAAGGAGCTCAAGGAGGGCGGCGTCACCGTCGGCAAGGGCGTCCTCGACCCGTTCCTCGCACGTGCGCTCCAGGCGTACGCGGCGTGGGCGGGGACCGACGGCGAGCGGGCGACCGACGGGGCGACGGCCCGCTTCGGCCGCACCCGCGCGCTGACCGCGGTGACGGCGCTCACCGACCCCGGCACCGGCGGCGCCGTGGAGGCGCACGTCCCCGGCAAGGGCTGGCGACGGCTCGGGGCGCTCGCGCGGAGCGGCTTCACGGAGCTGCACCTTCCGCCTCCGCCTCCGCCTCCACGGAGCGACGGCCGCGACGCGGGCACCACCCCGCGGCACGCGGACGCCGTCCGTGTCGTTCCCGCCCACGGCGCGGCCGGCGCGGTCCGTCACCTCGTGCCCTGGTTCGCCGACGGCCCGGCGGCCCGCCTGGCGCTGAGCCGCGCCGAGGCCGACGTGGAGATCGGCGGCGGCCCGAGCCGGGTCACGGCGGAGCTCCGCCCGCTGCGCCCCGCCGACGTCCGCGGACAGCTGCGGGTGAAGGCGCCGCGGGGCGTCGAGGTGACGGCTCCCGGCCCGGCCACGCTGCCGCGCGGCACGAAGGTCGACGTACCGGTCGACATCACGGTCCCGGCGGGCACCCGCGCGGGGACGTACGAGGTCCCGGTGGCCTTCGGCGGGGAGAGCCGCACGGTGACCGTCCGCGCCGTACCCCGTACCGCCGGACCCGACCTGGCGCGCGGCGCGCGGGCGGACTCCTCGGGCGACGAGACGAAGGACTTCCCGGCGTCGGCCGCCGTCGACGGCGACCCGAGGACCCGCTGGTCCTCGCCGGCCGAGGACGGGGCGTGGTGGCAGGTGGAGCTGGCGCGGCCGGTCAGGCTCGGCGAGGTCGTGCTGCGCTGGCAGGACGCGTACGCCGCCCGGTACCGCGTGCAGACCTCGGCCGACGGCAGGACCTGGCGCACGGCGGCCACGGTGCGGCACGGCCGGGGCGGCCGCGAGTCGGTCCGGATGGACGCGCGTGACACCCGTTTCCTCCGCGTGCGGGGCGACCGGCGCGCCACGCGGTTCGGCTGCTCGCTCTGGTCGGTGCAGGCGTACGCAGTCGCCGGGGAGTGAACCCCGACGCCCGCGTACGCGGCATCCCGTACGGCCGGGTACGGCATCCGCGTACGTACGGCCGCGTACAACAGAGCCCGGATCGCGAGCTAGGCGGAGATGCCGTCGATCCGGGCCATCGCGTCGTCCGCGCCGAACGGCTGCAAGTACGGCAGCCAGCGCGGATCACGGTGTCCGGTCCCGATGATGCGCCAGGCGAGGCCGGAGGGCGGAGCGGGTTTGTGCCGCAGTCGCCACCCGAGCTCCATCAGGTGGCGGTCGGCCTTGACGTGGTTGCAGCGGCGGCACGAGGCCACCACGTTGTCCCAGGCGTGCTGGCCGCCCCGGCTCTTCGGAATGACGTGGTCGACGCTGGTTGCGACGCCACCGCAGTACATGCACCGACCGCCGTCGCGGGCGAACAGCGCCCGCCTGGTCAGCGGAACGGGCCCCCGGTAGGGGACCCGCACGAACCGCTTGAGGCGGACCACGCTGGGTGCGGGGACGGTGCGCGTTGCGCTGTGCATGAAGGCGCCGGATTCCTCGAGGCAGAGAGCCTTGTTCTCCAGGACGAGGACGAGCGCGCGGCGGAGCGGTACGACGCCGAGGGGCTCGTACGACGCGTTGAGGACCAAGACATGCGGCACGGCGGATGCCTCCTTGTACGCCGGCGGCGCGTGGCTCGCGCCGGGACGATCTGCAGCCAGTCTCCCCTCATGCCTGGTCGTCGCGCCAGCATGTGCCCGTAACGGCCTTGAAGTGTTTTCGACCACAGCCGGCGCCGGCGACGGGACGTCCCTTGGTTCTTCCCCAGGTGAGCACCGTCTCTCCCGCGAAGATGACAACGATCCACACACGATGCCCCGTTAGTGTGGTGTGTCTGCCCGGACCCGCGGTTCGTCTCCGTCGAGCCGCTCTCACCTCCCGGGCAGGCCGCGATACCTGGAGGTACCCGCAGTGTTCTTGTCCGTCCTGTCGGCAGCCGGAACGGACCCGGACGACAAGCCGACGCAGAAGCCGCCCACGTTCGAGGACGCCCAGGAGAGCGCCACGAACGCGGCCAGCTGGGTCGAGCAGAACTGGTCCACCTGGCTCGGCATCGGTCTGCGCATCGTCCTGATCGTCGCGATAGCCCTGGTCCTGCGCGTGCTGGTGCGCCGCGCCATCACCAAGCTGATCGACCGCATGAACCGCACGGCGCAGGCCGTGGACGGCACGGCGCTCGGCGGCCTCCTCGTGAACGTGGAACGCCGCCGCCAGCGCTCGCAGGCGATCGGTTCGGTCCTGCGTTCGGTGGCCTCGTTCCTGATCCTCGGCACGGCCGGGCTCATGATCCTCGGCGCCTTCGAGATCAATCTGGCCCCGCTGCTCGCCTCGGCGGGTGTGGCGGGCGTGGCGATCGGTTTCGGCGCGCGCAACCTCGTCACGGACTTCCTCTCCGGCGTCTTCATGATCCTCGAGGACCAGTACGGGGTCGGCGACTCCATCGACGCGGGGGTCGCCTCCGGCGAGGTCATCGAGGTCGGCCTGCGCGTGACGAAGCTGCGCGGCGACAACGGCGAGATCTGGTACGTGCGCAACGGCGAGGTCAAGCGGATCGGGAACCTGTCGCAGGGCTGGTCCACGGCGGGCGTCGACGTGACCGTCCGCCCGGACGAGGACCTGGAGAAGGTGAAGGCGACGCTGGCGGAGGTCGGCGAGACCATGGCCAAGGACGAGCCGTGGAACGAGCGGCTCTGGGGGCCGGTGGAGATTCTCGGCCTGGACAGCGTGCTTCTCGACTCCATGGTGGTGCGGGTCTCCGCCAAGACCATGCCGGGGAAGTCCCTGGGGGTGGAGCGGGAGCTTCGGTGGCGCATCAAGCGGGCGTTCGACGAGGCGGGGATCCGCATCGTGGGTGGCCTGCAGCTCGCGGTGGCGGAGGACCCCGCCGACCCGTCGGCCGCCGTCGCGGCGCCCTCCGCGTACGCCTCGGCGACGTCTCCCCAGTCGCTGGCGGCGTCTCCGATACCGCCGCCGCCTCCGAACATGTCGAAGTAGTCCTCGTGTGTGTGGTGGCCGCCCGGGGGTTTGCGGAGGCCGTTCGCCACGGACAGCGGAGGGCCTGGAGGTCACCCTGCGGTGGGCCAGTGGCGTTGAGGGTGGGCGGGGCCGCCCGGGGTTTTGCGGAGTGTGACGCCTCGGGGTCGACGGCCTTGACTCCCGTCCCTTCCCCGCACGTTGCGGTTCGCCCCGGACAGCGGAGGGCCCGGAGGTCACCCTGCGGTGGACCGGGGACGTTGAAGGTCACCGGGGCCGCCCGGGGTTTTGCGGAGTGTGACGCGTCCGGGCCGACCTTGACTCCCGCCCCTCCCTCACACGTTGCCGTTCGCCCCGGACAGCGGAGGGCCCGGAGGTCACCCGGCAGTGGACCGGAGACGTTGAAGGCCACCGGGGCCGCCCGGGGTTTTGCGAAGTGTGGCGCCTCCGGGCCGGCAGTAAAGGGCGCCCTACGGGCGTCGGCTCCGCCGATTCCGCTCCGCTCCACCCTTGACTCCCGCCCCTCCACCGCGACTTGACCTTCGACCCGGACGGCCAGGGGTGAGGCGGCGGACCTCTCTGCTCGGGTCATCACGTTTCGCTGCCGGGTGCGGACCGGTCCAACGTGGGCTGAGGCCCCGGTGCGAGCTCGGCCAACGGCCAGCCTGGTCGGGTCATCGGCTTTCACGGCCGGGTGCGGCCCGGCTCATCGTGAGTGGGTGCCACGGTGCGGGCGCGGCCAGCAGGCGGCCTCGCCGCTCGCGCCATCACCTTCGTGGCCGGGCGCGGACCGATCCATCGTGGGCGCAGCCACGGTCTGCGCCCTGCCAGCCGCCCGGCTTCGCTGCTCGGGCCATCACCTCTCACCGCCGGGTGCGGACCGGCCCATCGTGGACGGCGGCCACGGTGTGAGCTCGGCCCACCGCACGGCCTGTCGGGCCGGGCCTTGCCCCCTCCCTGCCGACTGCGGACCGGCCCAACGTGAGCCGACACCCGAGTGTGCGCTCGGCCGGGTGCGGGGCGGCTCATCGTCAGTGGCCGTCACGGTCGAGGCGCGCAGTGAAAGGAACACTGCGGGACCGCCGCCGCAGAGGGTCTGTCACCTACTTTGGGAAAGTTGCGAATGAATATGCCGCACGCCCCCCTGCCACACCCCAAGCGCCCCCGGAACCACCACGTCCGCCAGAACGGATGGGCCTGGCGCGTTCCCTGCGGGAGGTGGGGTGCGTGTGGCAGGTGGGGTTCTGTGACCCATGAGGTCTGAGGGGAGGCGAGTTCGGTGGAGTTACGGAGTCTGATGGTGGGCCGGGACCCTTTGATCTCGATTGCTCCCCTTTCTGGCGGCGCGCGGGTGGTGCCATGGGGGCGCGCGGCGACCCGCTTCGCAACTTTCCCGAAGTAGGTGCCAGACCCCCAGCGCCTCGGGCTGCATCGGCGGCTCGATACGCACTCCGACCTATGACCATGCGCCCGCCCCACGATGAGCTGCCCGCACCCGGCATGAGGGTGGATGACCCGAGCAGCGAAGCCGGGTGGCGGGCCGAGCTCCGGCTGTGCGATGAGCGGACCGCACACGGCAACGCGAGCCCATAACCCGAGCGGTAGGGCCACCGGGGTGGCACCTGCCGGCGACGGGCCGGACCGCACCCGGCCGCGCGAGCCGATGATCCGAACAGCGAAGCCGCGTGGACGGCCGAGCCTCGCCCCTGACACCCATCCCTGATAAGCCCGCCCGCACCCGGCGGCGGGAGGTGATGGCCCGAGCCGCGAGGCCGCGTGGCTGGTCGAGCGCGCACCGTGGCGCCCGCCCACGATGGGCCGGGCCGCACCCGGCGAAGCGAGCCAATGACCCGACCGGCGAAGCCGCCGGGGGGCCCGCGCCGCCGCCCACGATGAGCCAACCCGTACTCGGCCGCGAAGACGGAGGACCCGGGGTAGCCGCCGGGGTGACCGAGCACGCACCGGGGCATCGGCCCACGATGGACCGAACCCCACTCGGCCGCGAAAGCCTACGACCCGAGCAGCCATCCCGGGCGGCGGGCCGAGCCCCGGCCCCGACATCGGCCCACGCCGGACCGGACCGCACCCAGCCGCGAAAGCCTATGACTCGAGCCGCGATGCCGGGTGGCGGGCGGACCCCCGCCCCTGAGACCCGCCCACGATGGGGTGGTCCGCGCCCGGCAACGCGAGCCGATGACCCCGGCGGCGATGCCGCGCGGCTGGCCGAGCCCCGACCTTGGCCCCTGCCCAAGGCGGTCAGTTGTCTAGAGGCATGGGGGGGGTGGCGCACTCGGCGCGAGAGGGGGGCGCGCAACGAACCGGTTCGCAACTTTGCCGAAGTTGGTGCCTGCCCCCTGCCCCCGCACCTGAAGTAAGACCGCTCGCCCGGCCGAGCCCAGACCCTGACGTCGGCTCACGATGGACCGGACCGCACCCGGCCACGAAAGGTGATGACCCAAGCGGGGAGGCCACCGGGCTAGCCGAGCAGGCACCGGGGCGTCGGCGCGCGATGGGCCGGGCCGCACTCAGCCGCGAAAGCCGATGCCCCGAGCACGGATGCCGCGCGGCTGACCCAAACTCTCACACCCGCCCACGATGGGCCGGTCCGCACCCGGCAGCGCGAGCCGATGACCCGAGCGGCGAGGCCGCATACCTGACCGAGCACGCACCGTGGCCTCCGCCCACGATGAGCCGGGCCGCACCCGGCCACGAAGGCGATGACCCGACTAGACCGGCCGTGGGCCGAGCCGGCACCGTGGCATCCGCTCACGATGAGCCGGTCCGCACCCGGCAGCGAGAGCCGATGACCCGACCACACCGGCCGTGGGCCGGGCTCGTACCGTGGCCCGCGCCCACGTTGGGCCGGCCCGCACCCGGCAGCGAGACGTGATGACCCAACCCCCGGTTCCCGCCGGCCCCACCCCTGGCCGTCCGGGTCGAAGGTCAAGTCGCGGTGGAGGGACGGGAGTCAAGGGTGGAGCGCAGCGCAATCGGCGAAGCCGACGCGTAGCGCAGCGGAGCGCCCTTTACTGCCGGCCCGGAACCGCCACACTCCGCAAAACCCCGGACGGCCCCGGTGACCTTCAACGCCACCGGCCCACCAAAGGGTGACCTCCTGGCCCAGCCCCGACCGTGGCCCCCGCCCCCGATGATCCGGGCCGCACCCGGCCGCGAAAGGGGATGACCCAACCCAGCAGAGCCCGCCGCCTCACCCCCGGCCGTCCGGGTCAAGAGTCAACGCGCGGTGTAGGGAGAGGAGTCAAGGGTGGAGCGGCCTTTACTCGCGGCCCGGAACCGCCACACTCCGCACAACCCCGGGCGGCCCCGCCCACCGGCAAAGGCACCGGCCCACCGAAGCCACCGCCACCGCACCCCACGCAACACCCACCCCCCGAGATAACGACTTCGTAGCCGCGAAGCCGTTCACTCTTGACGCCCCATTCACGCCAGCCGTACGGTCCCACCAATTGGAAAGTTTCCTAACAGTTAGCGGTCGAAAGGCGGGCGTCGCATGACGGCAGCAGGCAGCACCCCGGGCTTCCCGGGGACTCCGGGCACCCCGGGAACCCCCCGCGTCCTGCGCGCCATGAACGACCGGGCCGTCCTCGACCTCCTCGTCGCCCACGGCCCCCTCACCCGTACCCGGATCGGCGAGCTCACGGGACTGTCGAAGCCCACCACCTCGCAGCTCCTCGGCCGGCTCGAGGCCGCCGGGCTCGTCCACACCACCGGCAGCCTCAGCGGACGCCCCGGCCCCAACGCCCTGCTGTACGAGATCGACCCCGGCGCCGGCCACGTCGCCGCGCTGTCCGCCGACCCCACCGGCATCACCGCCCTCGTCGCCGACATCACCGGCACCGTCCTCGGCCGCGAGCGCGTGGAGGCCGACGCCGTCGCCGAGGACGTCCGGCACCGTACCGCCCAGCTCGTCACCGAAGCCGTCGACGGCGCCCTGCGTCAGGCGGGGCTCGGCCACGACGACCTGCGCGCCGCCGTCATCGGCACCCCCGGCGCCATCGACCCGCACACCGGCCAGCTGCGGTACGCCCCGCACCTGCCGGGCTGGCACTCGCGGACGCTGCGCGACGATCTCGCCGCCGTCCTCGGCACGCCCGTCGACATCGAGAACGACGTGAACCTGGCCGCCGTCGCCGAGCAGTACGAGGGCGCCGCCCAGGACCACGACAACTACGTGCTCACCTGGCTCGACGAAGGAGTCGGCGCCGCCATCGTGCTCGGCGGCACCCTGCTGCGCGGCGCGACCGGCGGGGCGGGCGAGATCGGCTACATGCCGCTCCCCGGCGCCCCACTGCAACGCGGCGAAGGCAAGGGCGGCGGCAACGGCGGCTTCGAGAGCCTCGTCTCCGCGTACGTCGTCCGCGAACTCACCGGCGGCGGCGCCACGTTGGACGAGGTCATGGCCGACGACACCGCGCTCGGCGAGGTCGCCCGCCGCATCGCCACCGGCATCGCCGCGGTCGTCGCCGTCGTCGACCCCGAACTCGTCGTGCTGTCCGGCTCGGTGGCCCAGGCCGGCGGCGACAAGCTGCGGGTCAGGGTCGAGGCGGAGCTGACCGGGCTCGCCCTCCCCCGCCCGCAGATCCGCATCAGCGAACTCGACGGCGACCCGATCCTCACCGGCGCCCTCCGCTCGGCCCTCACCCAGGCCCGCGACCAGGTCTTCGACACGGCCTGAGATACCCCCGAACAACAGCCCACCGCACCAGCCCCCCGCACCGCCACCTCCCCCTCCCGCAAAGGAAGTCCGCCATGCCGCGATGGCGCATGCCCACCTGCGCGTCCGCCGCGCTCGCCGCAGCCGGCCTGTTGCTCTCCGGCTGCGTCAACCCGAGCGTCGGCAGCGCGAACGACGACCCCACCAAGCCCGTCACCCTGAAGTTCTGGCACGGCTGGGCGACGCCCGGCGAGGTCAAGGCCGTGAACGACAGCATCGACCGGTTCGAGAAGCTGCACCCGAACATCAAGGTGCAGGCCACCGGCAACGTCTCCGACGAGACCATCAACCAGGCCCTGCGGGCGGGCGGCGACAAGGCCCCGGACGTCGTGTCGTCCTTCACCACCAACAACGTCGGCCAGTACTGCGACTCGGGGATGTGGGCGAACCTCGACCCGTTCATGGCGAAGACCGGCCTCGACAAGCGCAAGACGTTCCCCAAGACGCTCCTCGACTACACGAGTTACCGGGGCAAGCAGTGCGCCCTGCCGCTCCTCGCGGACGCCTACGGGATGTACTACAACAAGGACGCCTACCGCGAGGCCGGCATCGAGCGGCCGCCGCGCACCATGTCCGAGTTCAAGGAGGTCAGCAAGAAGCTGACCGTGCGCCGCGGCACGAACTCGTACAAGCGCGTCGGGTTCATGCCCAACTTCCGCTTCTACCAGAACAGTCCGGACCGCCTCTTCGCCCAGTGGGGCCCCCGGTACTTCGACAAGAACGGGGACGCGCGGCTCGCCGACGAACCGTCGACGTACGCGTTCTTCAAGACGGCGCGCCAACTCGCCGACGCGCAGGGTGGTTACGGCGACCTCGAACGGTTCCGCCTCACCTTCGGCGACGAGATGTCCAGCCAGAACGCCTTCCTGACCGGCAAGGTCGCGATGCACCTGGACGGTGAGTGGCGCGGCCTGATGCTGAAGGAGGCCAAGGCCGACTTCGACTGGGGCGTGGCCCCGCTGCCCGTCCCCGACGACCAGGCGGACACATACGGGCGCGGCTTCATCACCGGTACCGTCGCCGGCATCGCGCACAGCAGCAAGCACCAGAACGCCGCGTGGGAGCTGGTGCGCTTCCTGACGGCGGACACACGGCAGGTGGTCGAGTTCGCGAACGCCATCCACAACGTCCCCTCCACCTTCGCCGCGCTCAAGTCACCGAAGCTGGACGCCGATCCGACCTTCCGGACCTTCTTCGACATCCTGGAGAACAAGCACAGCAAGGCCCTGCCGCCCTCCGTCAACGGCGGCGCCTACGTCGTCTCGCTGCAGGACTTCTCGTACTCCGCGGAGGCCGGACGCGTCCCCGACCTGCGCAAGGGCCTGACGAAGCTCGACGAGCAGATCGACGCCGACACCCTCCAGTCGAAGAGCTGACAAGCCGAGGACCCCGCCATGGCAATGACCCTCTCCAACCCCGCGCGCCGCAGACTGCGCACGCTGGGCTTCCTCTCCCCCTGGCTGGTCGGGTTCAGCGTCTTCTTCGCGTACCCGCTGATCGCCACCGTCTACTTCTCGTTCATGCACTACAACCAGATCAAGGAGCCCACCTTCGTGGGCCTCAGGAACTGGAAGTACGTGTTCGAGCAGATGCCGCTGTTCGGCCCCGCCCTGTGGAACACCCTCTGGCTGGTCGTGGTCATGGTGGCGCTGCGGGTGGTCTTCGGGCTCTCGCTCGGGCTGCTCATCACGAAGATCAAGACGGGCGCCGGCTTCTTCCGCACCGCCTTCTACCTCCCCTACCTCGCCCCACCGGTCGCCGCCACCGTCGCCTTCGTCTTCCTGCTCAACCCGGGCACCGGACCGGTGAACGAGATCCTGGACGCGGTCGGCATCTCCGGGCCCAACTGGTTCAACGACCCCGACACCGCCAAGCCCTCGCTCGTGCTGCTCTCCCTGTGGGGCATCGGCGACCTGATGGTGATCTTCATGGCGGCGCTGCTCGACGTGCCGAAGGAGCAGTACGAGGCCGCAGACCTGGACGGCGCGGGCGCCTTCGCCAAGTTCCGGTACGTGACCTGGCCCGCGATCACGCCCATCGTGATGTTCGCGGTGGTCACGGGTGTCGTCCAGACCATGCAGTACTACACGCAGGCCCTGGTCGCGGGGAAGGTCGCGTCCGGCGTCAACATCGGCCCCGGCTCGGTGATCCAGCCCGGCTACCCGGACCACTCGACCCTCACGGTCCCCCAGCTCGTCTACCAGATGGGCTTCCAGAACTTCAACACCGGCGCCGCGTGCGTGCTTTCGCTCGTGCTCTTCGCCATCGCCATGGCCGTGACGACGCTCCTGATGCGCAAGCGCTCCGGGCTGCTCGCGGCGGAGGACTGAGGACTCATGACGACCACGACTCTCGGCGCCCCGACCACCGCGGCCCCCGCCTCCCGGGAACGCGGCCCGGCCGCCGCCCGCGCCCGCCGCAAGCGCACCCTGCACTGGATAGCCGTGCACAGCATGGCGATAGCCGTCGCGCTGCTCTTCGTCCTGCCGTTCGTCTTCGTCTTCCTGACGTCGGTGATGAGCGACTCGCAGGCGATGAGCGGCGACCTGTGGCCCGACGCGTGGCACTGGTCCAACTACCAGGCCGTGTTCGAGACGCCCGGCTTCCTGGACTGGTGGCGCAACTCGCTGTTGTACGCGGGGCTCGGCACCCTCTTCACGGTCTGCTCGGCTATCCCGGTGGCGTACGCGCTCGCCAAGTTCCGCTTCCGCGGCCGGCGCACCGCGATGCTGCTCGTCATCTCGACGATGATGCTGCCGCCGCAGGTCATCGTGATCCCGATGTACCTGGTGTGGGCGCAGCAGTTCCATCTGTCGGGCACGCTGTGGCCGCTGATCATCCCGATGGCGTTCGGCGACGCGTACTCGATCTTCCTGCTCAGGCAGTTCCTCCTGACCATCCCCAAGGAGTACATCGAGTCCGCGAAGGTCGACGGCTGCGGTGAGTTCCGTACGCTGGTGAAGATCGTGGTGCCGATGGCCAAGCCCGGCATCGCGGCCATCGCGCTCTTCCAGTTCTTCTACTGCTGGAACGACTACTTCGGGCCGCAGATCTACGCGGCCCAGAACCCCGGCGCCTGGACGCTCAGTTACGGCCTGGAGTCGTTCAAGAGTGCCCACAGCGTCAACTGGAACATGACCATGGCCGCGACGCTGCTCGTCATGGCGCCCGTCATCGTCATCTTCTTCTTCGCACAGAAGGCCTTCGTCGAAGGCGTCACCCTCACCGGAGTAAAGGGCTGAGAAACGGTATGAAGCTCGCAGTGGTCGGCGGAGGGTCGACCTACACACCCGAACTCATCGACGGATTCGCCCGGTTGAGGGACACCCTGCCGGTCGAGGAGCTCGTCCTCGTGGACCCGGCGGCCGACCGTCTGGAGCTGGTGGGCGGCCTCGCGCGGCGCATCTTCGCCAAGCAGGGCCACCCGGGCCGCATCGTCACCACGTCCGACGTGGACGCAGGCGTCGCCGACGCCGACGCGGTCCTGCTCCAGCTGCGCGTCGGCGGCCAGGCGGCCCGGCAGCAGGACGAGACCTGGCCGCTGGAGTGCGGCTGCGTCGGCCAGGAGACCACCGGCGCGGGCGGCCTTGCCAAGGCGCTGCGCACGGTGCCGGTCGTCCTCGACATCGCCGAGCGCGTCCGGCGCACCAACCCCGACGCCTGGATCATCGACTTCACCAACCCGGTGGGCATCGTCACCCGTGCGCTGCTGCAGGCCGGGCACAAGGCCGTCGGCCTGTGCAACGTGGCGATCGGCTTCCAGCGGAAGTTCGCGCGGCTGCTCGACGTCGCGCCCGCCGAGGTGCACCTCGACCACGTGGGCCTCAACCACCTCACCTGGGAGACGGGGGTACGGCTCGGCGGGCCCGGCGGCGAGGACATCCTGCCGAAGCTGCTCGCCGAGCACGGGGACGCGGTCGCCGAGGACCTGCGCATGCCGCGCGCGATCGTCGACCGGCTCGGCGTCGTCCCCTCGTACTACCTGCGCTACTTCTACCAGCACGACGCCGTCGTCGAAGAGCTCCGCACCAAGCCGTCGCGCGCCGCCGAAGTCGCCGCGATGGAGCAGGAGTTGCTGACGATGTACGGCGACCCGGCCCTGGACGAGAAGCCGGAGCTGCTCGCCAGGCGCGGCGGCGCCTTCTACTCGGAGGCGGCCGTGGACCTCGCGGCCTCGCTGCTCGGCAACGGGGGCAGCCGCCACCAGGTGGTGAACACCGTCAACAACGGCACTCTGCCGTTCCTGCCCGACGACGCGGTCATCGAGGTGCAGGCCACGGTGGACGGCTCGGGCGCCGCGCCCCTGCCCGTACCGAGGCTCGACCCGCTGTACTCCGGGCTGATCGCCCACGTCACCGGCTACGAGGACCTGGCGCTGGAGGCCGCGCTGCACGGTGGCCGCGAGCGTGTCTTCAAGGCGCTGCTCGCGCACCCGCTGGTGGGCCAGTACGCGCACGCCGAGCAGCTCACGGACCGCCTCGTCGCGCACAACCGGGAGCACCTGGCGTGGGCGTAGGCACGAGCGTGCTCGCGATCGACGCGGGCAACAGCAAGACCGACGTCGCGGTGGTCGCGGCCGACGGCAGCGTCGTCGGCGCGGCCCGCGGCGGCGGGTTCCAGCCGCCGCTGGTCGGCGTCGAGACCGCGGTGGACATCCTCGCGGCGGCGGTGGCGCGGGCGTTCGCCGAGGCCGGCACCGACTCCGTCGGCCATGTGTCGGCGTGTCTGGCCAACGCCGATCTGCCGGTGGAGGAACGGCAGTTGGCCGAGGCGCTGCGGCTGCGCGGGTGGGGGTCCTCCGTCGAGGTGTACAACGACACCTTCGCCGTCCTGCGCGCCGGGCTCCTGGAGGACGCGGAGCCGCGCGGTGTCGCCGTGGTCTGCGGTGCGGGCATCAACTGCGTCGGCATGCTGCCGGACGGCCGCACCGCCCGCTTCCCCGCCATCGGCCGCATCTCCGGCGACTGGGGCGGGGGCGCCGCCCTCGCCGAGGAGGCGCTGTGGCACGCGGCGCGCGCCGAGGACGGGCGCGGGCCCGGCACCGCGCTGCGCGAGACGCTGCCCGCGCACTTCGGCCTGGAGTCGATGTACGCGCTGATCGAGGCGCTGCACCTGGGGCACATCGCCGCGGTGCGGCGGCACGAGCTGACGCCGGTGCTGTTCGTCACCGCGGCGGGCGGCGACGCCGTCGCCCGGTCGCTGGTGGACCGGATGGCCGACGAGGTGGCGGCCATGGCGGGCGTCGCCCTGGACCGGCTCGGCCTGCTCGACGAGTCGGCGCCGGTCCTGCTCGGCGGCAGCGTACTGGCCGCCAGACACCCCCAACTCGACGATCGGGTGCGGATGTTGCTCGCCGAGCGGGCGCCGAAGGCCGTGCCCCGGGTGGTCGTCGCGCGGCCGGTGCTCGGCGCGGCCCTGCTCGGCCTGGACCGGGTGGGCGCGCAGTCGCGGGTGTTCGCGCGGGTGCGGGAGCAGTACGAGGGCGTCGCGCACGGCTGACCGGATCGCCACCCCGCGCCCCGCGCCCCGCGCCCCGTGCGCGGGGCAGGGCAGGGCAGGGCAGGGCAGGGAACCGAACCCCCCTCAATCACGTGTACAAGGGCAGGGATCCGCACAAGATCGAGTCAAGACCTGTGCGAATGTCCGTCCCTGCGGCAATACTTGCGGCCGACACTTCTTCCGGCGCCGCGCGCGCCGGGCGGAGGCAACCGTCCGGAGACCGAGGGGGAGGTCGAGGTCAAGGTGACACATCCGCCGTACGGCAGCGCCGCGCCGCCGGGCCCGCCGGTGCCGCCGTCACGGGGCCCCGGGCAGGCCGCGCCGGTGATGCCCGCCGTGCCGCCGCAGGGGCCGGGCGCCGCACTCGTGCCGCCGCCGCCCGGCGACCCGGCGCTCGCCCCGCCGCCACCGGCCGCCCCACGCCGCCGTACCGCCTTCTCCGAGGGCGTGGACCGGCTGCGCGCCGCCGCGACCACGGAGCCGGGCAGGCTCCGCATCATCGGCGCCGTACTGGCCCTGCTCGTCGTCGCGTTCGGCGCGGTCACCACTTGGCAGATGACGGAGCGCTCGGCCGCCGCGGACGACGTGCTGCACCGCAGCCAGCCGCTGACCGCCGACGCCGCGGCCATCTACCGCTCGCTCGCGGACGCCAACACCGCGGCGTCCAGCGGCTTCCTGGCCGGCGGCCAGGAGCCCGCCGACGTGCGCGCACGCTACGAGCGGGACATCGAGCGCGCCTCCGACAAGCTGGCGAAGGCCGCGTCGAACGCCGGATCGGGCTCCTCGTCGGCGGCCTCCGTCGGCAAGCTGAACAAGCTGCTGCCCGAGTACACCGGCCTGATCGAGCGGGCCCGCGCCAACAACCGCCAGGGCCTGCCGCTCGGCGGCGCCTATCTGCGGTACGCGAACGACAAGATGCAGACCCAGATGCTCCCGGCCGCCGAGAAGCTCTACACGGCGGAGAACGACCGGCTGAGCTCGGACTACGACAGCGCCAAGCCCTACCCCTGGTTCGCCATCGCCCTCGGCGTCCTCGCGCTCGCCGCCCTCGGCTGGGCCCAGCACCGCAACTACCGGCGTACGAACCGGGTGTTCAACCACGGCCTGCTCGCCGCGTCCGCCGCCGCCACGGTCGTGCTGCTCTGGCTCGTCGTCGGCCACACCGTCGCCCGCTCGGGCCTCGGCGACTCCTACGACCACGGCGTGCGCTCGCTGAACGTCCTCAACGACGCCCGCATCAGCTCCCTGAAGGCGCGCGGCAACGAGAACCTCACCCTGGTCAGCCGGGGCGCGGAGACCACCGAGGTGAACGGCGAGGCGCAGGACAAGTTCGACGTCGCCTACCGTACGCAGATGAAGCAGCTGGGCGGCGCCGACAGCGGTCTGCTCGGCAGGGCCGCCGACCTCGCCCGCGACACCGGCGGCGAGAGCCCCGTCACCGAGGCCGCGAAGAACGTGGGCGTGTGGAAGGACCGGCACAAGGTGGCGCGCGCCAGCGACGACGCGGGCAACTACCGGGGCGCGCTCGACAAGGTCATCGGCTCCAAGGCCGACAAGCCGACCGGCGAGTGCTTCGACAACGTGGACGCGGCCCTGGACCGGGCCCTGGCCTTCGAGCAGAACGAGTTCCAGCAGGCGGCACAGGACGGCAGGGGCGCCATGAGCGGGCTCCCGGTCGGCGCCGCCGTCCTCGCCGTGCTGGCCGCGGCGGGCGCGGTGCTCGGCATCGGCCGCAGGCTTTCGGAGTACCGGTGATGGAGTCAGAGGTGAGAGGGGGCGCGCAGCCGATGCGGACACGAAGCGGCACGCCCGGCAGGCTGCGCGGCTGGGGCGGCATCGGCGCGATGGGCGTGGCGTGCGCCCTGACCGGCACGCTCGTCCTGGTGCTCCCGCAGTGGGGCGGCGGCGGGGACGGCAGCACCGGCCGCGGCGGTCCGGGCAGCACGGTCGCGGCCCCCGCGCGGGCCGACGCCGACGACTGCAACGACCGCAGCCTGAGCCCCTCGGGCAAGGACGGCCCGACCATCGAGAAGATCAAGAACCGGGACGTCAAGAAGCTCGTCGTCGGCGTCGACCAGAACAGCTACCGCTGGGGCTACCGCGACCCGAACAAGGCGGGCGGCCGCCTGGAGGGCTTCGACATCGACCTCGCGCACGAGATCGCCGAGGAGATCTTCGGCGACCGCGACGCCGTGGTGTTCCGCGCGATCCCCACCAACCAGCGCATCAAGGCGATCCAGAGCGGCCAGGTCGACATGGTCGTGCGCACCATGACGGTCAACTGCGACCGTCTGAAGGACGTCGACTTCTCCACCGGCTACTTCGAGACGGGCCAGCAGGTGCTCGCCCCGAAGAACTCCGACATCACGGGGTACGACACCTCGCTCGCCGGCAAGAAGATCTGCACCGCCTCCGGCTCCATCGCCGAGGAGGAGCTCAAGAAGAAGAACTACGGCGCCGACATCTCCACCACGGTCCCCAACCAACTCGACTGCCTGGTAAGGCTGCAGCTCGGCGAGGTGGACGCCGTGGTGACCGACAGCGCGCTCGCCGCCGGCCAGGCCGCGCAGGACCCGACGGTGGAGCTGAAGGGCAAGGAGCCGTTCACCACCGAGCACTACGGCATCGCCATGAAGAAGGGCTCCGACGACCTGGTCCGCCGGGTCAACAAGGTCCTCGACGACTACCGCGACGACGACGGCTGGAAGAAGTCCTACGACCACTGGCTGAAGGCGGCCCTCGGCAAGGACGCGGACCCGCCGGCCCCCGCGTACCGCGACTGATCCGGAGCCGACAACCGACCTGGTACCACTGGAGAGTTACGACTGAGGACTCACGAACCGAGGACTCACGGCGACACAGAGCGGAGAGGTGATCGATGAGCGTCGCGGGACCCCCCGGTCCGGTGATGGACCGGGACGAGGTGGACCGTGCGCTGGCGCGCCTCGACGCCGAGCACGAGGCGATCGAGACCTCGCTCCTCGCCCTCCAGGACCACGCGGGCCGCCGCCTGCTCGAAGGCGCCGGGCTCACCGGCGTCACCGAGGAGCGCTGGGCCGCCACGGAGGAGCGGATCACGCTGCTCTGGGCCTACTTCGACGCCTACGCCGGCGCCCTGCGCACCGCGCACGACGTGCGTGAACGCAGACGCTGGCCCAGCCGGGACGACCTCGTGGAGCTGACCGGGCTGCTGCGCGGCGACGCGGTGACCGTCGCGGGCGGCTCCGCGTCGGGCGCCTCCCCCGCGCTCACCGGCCCCGCCAAGCTCACCGAACGCTTCACGCTCGAAGAGCTCGTGTCGCGGATGAACGAGCTGTACGCGCACTCCCTGGACATGGTCGTCGCCGCCGACGCGGTCTGGTCCGCGCTGCCCGCCCGCATCGACCTGCTCGCCGCCGAGCTGGGCCGCACCCGCCAGCTCGCGCACTCCGTGGGCGTACGTCCCGGGGAGCACCCGGCGGGCGACGACCTGGAGCGCATCACGCGCACCCTGACCGCGCTGCGCGAGCAGGTGGTGTCCGACCCGCTCGCCTTCTGGCAGCGCGCCGAGGGCAGTTCGGCGCCCGGCGGCGGCCGCCCGCACACCGAGCGCTACGACCGCGAGGCCCGCGCCCTGGAGGAGGTGCGCCGCGAGATCGAGGCGGTGCTCACCGTGCGCCAGGACGCGGAGGCCCGGCTCGGCAGGCTGCGCGACGTGCTGTCGCGCGCGGACCGCACCCTCGCGGAGGCCAGGAGCGCCCGGGGTGAGGTCCTCGCGAAGATCGCCGCCTCCGAGGTGCCCGCGGTCAGCGGCCCGCCGACCGCGCTGCAGGAACAGCTGGCGGCCGCCGCCGAGTACCGCAGGTTCGGCCAGTGGCACCGCCTCTCGCCGCTCCTGGAGTCCCTGGAGGAGAAGGCCGAGGACGAACTGCTGCGCGCCCGCGAGTCGTTGACCGCCGTGACGGCGCCGCTCGCGGTCCGCGCGGAGCTGCGCGGCCGCCTGGACGCGTACAAGGCGAAGATCGCCCGCCTCGGCCTCGCCGAGGACCCGTTCCTGATCGAGCGGTACGACGCGGCGCGCCGGATGCTGTGGAGCGCGCCCTGCGATCTCCGCGTGGCGGAGCAGGCGGTCCTGCGCTACCAGCAGGCCGCCGCCGAGGCGCTCGCGCCGAAGGTCCCCCAGCAGGGCGGGCCCACCGACCGGACGGGGGAATCGTGAGCCAGCGGCAGTGTCAGCGGCCCGGATGCACGGGGTCGTACGAGGACGTCGGCGGCGGCGAGATGTACTGCGACACCTGCGGCCTCGCCCCGGTCGTCGCGCCCGACGGCATGGTGGGCTCGTCGCCGACGGGCCTCACCGGCGCCGCCAAGGGGTCGCGGGGTTCGGGCAGTTCGAGCGCCCGCTCCTCCTCCCGTACGTCCTCGCACTCGTCCCGGTCCTCGCGGTCGCACTCCTCGCGCAGGTCGGTGTCGGGGCGGCTGTCCCGCTCGCTGTCCGGCGACTCGACGTCCCGCTCGGTGTCGGTGCGCAGCTCGGGGTCCGCGGCCTCGTCCTCGGGGCGCGGGCGGCTCGGGGTCGGCCTGGTCGCGGTGCCGGACGTGCCGCGCCCCGACCCGCGCGGCGCGGTGCAGGAGCACCCCGAGGTGCCGGAGCGCAAGCGGTTCTGCTCGCGCTCGGACTGCGGGGCCCCGGTGGGGCGTGCGCGCGGTGACCGGCCGGGCCGCACCGAGGGGTTCTGCACCAAGTGCGGGCACCCGTACTCCTTCGTGCCCAAGCTGAACCCGGGCGACATCGTGCACGGCCAGTACGAGGTCGTGGGGTGTCTGGCGCACGGCGGGCTCGGCTGGGTCTACCTCGCCATCGACCGCGCGGTGTCCGACCGCTGGGTGGTCCTCAAGGGCCTGCTCGACACGGGCGACCAGGACGCGATGGCGGCGGCGATCTCCGAGCGCCGCTTCCTCGCCGAGATCGAGCACTCCAACATCGTGCGGATCTACAACTTCGTCGAGCACCTCGACCAGCGCACGGGCTCGATGGACGGCTACATCGTCATGGAGTACGTCGGCGGCAAGTCGCTGAAGGAGATAGCCAACGGCCGCCGCACGGAGACCGGCAGGCGCGATCCGCTGCCGGTGGAGCAGGCCTGCGCGTACGGCATCGAGGCCCTGGAGGCGCTCGGCCATCTGCACAGCCGCAACCTCCTCTACTGCGACTTCAAGGTCGACAACGCCATCCAGACCGAGGGCCAGCTCAAGCTCATCGACATGGGCGCGGTCCGCCGGATGGACGACGACGAGTCCGCGATCTACGGCACGGTCGGCTACCAGGCCCCCGAAGTCGCCGAGACGGGGCCATCGGTGGCCTCCGACCTCTACACGGTCGCGCGCACCCTCGCGGTCCTGACCTTCGACTTCCAGGGCTACACGAACGTCTTCGTGGACTCGCTGCCCGACCCGGACAACATCGACGTCTTCCGTACGTACGAGTCGTTCTACCGGCTCCTGGTGCGCGCCACCGACCCGGACCCGGCCCGCCGCTTCGCCACCGCGCAGGAGATGGCCGAGCAGCTCACGGGCGTCCTGCGGGAGGTCGTGGCGCTGCAGACGGGGCGGCCGCGGCCCGCGCTCTCCACGCTGTTCGGGCCCGAGGTGAAGGTGCCGGACACGGAGCTGTTCGCGGAGCCGACCGGCGACGTGTCGCTCCTCGGGGCGCGCGCGGCGCCGACGGCGACCGGCACGGGCGCCGGCACGGGCCCCGCCCCGCAGGGCGTCGTCGGCATCGTGCGCGCGCTGGACGCCGTCGTCACCGCCCTCGCGCTGCCCGTGCCGCTCGTCGACCCGGGCGACCCGAACGCCGGCTTCCTCGCGGGCCTCATCGCCTCCGCGCCCGCCGAGCTGATCACCGCGCTGCGGGCCGCGCCCGCCGCCTCCCTCGAACTGCAGCTGCGCGGCCTGCGTGCCCGCCTCGCCATGGGCGAACTCCAGCCCGCCGCGCAGGCCCTGGCCGATCTGGAGCTCCAGCATCCGGACGACTGGCGGGTGGTCTGGTACCGGGGCGTCGCGTCGCTCGCGACCGGTGACTTCGAGACGTCGGCGCTCTCCTTCGACGCGGTCTACGACGCCTTTCCCGGTGAGCCCGCGCCGAAGCTGGCGCTCGGCGTCTGCGCGGAGGTCCTCGGCCAGCTGGACAACGCCGCCGAGTACTACCGCCTGGTGTGGGCGACCGACCCCAGCTATGTGAGCGCGGCGTTCGGCCTGGCCCGCGTGCAGCTCGCCGCCGGTGACCGCGGCGGCGCCGTGCACACCCTGGAGTCGGTGCCGGAGTCGTCCATCCACTACACCGCGGCCCGGGTCGCGGCGGTGCGGGCACGGCTGCGGCAGCGCATGGGCGCCGGTGCGGAACCCGCGCCCGGCGCCGCCTTCCTGGACGACCTGACGGCCGCCGCGGGGCAGATCGAGGCGCTCGCCGCCTTCGGCCTCGACGCGGTGCGCAGGGAGCGCCTGTCGACCGAGGTACTGGGGACGGCGCTCGACTGGGTACTCTCCGGTAGGCACTCTGGTCACGCCTCCGCGCCGCCGGTCCCCGCCGGTACGCGGACCGTACTGCTCGGCAGCGACCTGGACGAGCGCGGCCTCCGGTTCGGTCTGGAGCGTTCGTACCGGACACTGGCCCGGCTCGCACAGGGTGGCGAGGAGAGGATCGAACTGGTGGAACGGGCCAACCGTTTCCGCCCCCGGACGTGGGTGTGAGTATGTCGTCGATGCCCCAGCTGTCTGCCTGCCCCAGCTGTGAGGAGCCGCTGGAGTCGGGTGACCTGTATTGCGGTGCGTGCGGGTTCGACCTGTCGGCGGTGCCACCGCGGCCGGCCGCGTCGCCGGACGGGTCCGCCGCCGCGGGCGAGCCGGAACGCTGGCCCGTCGCGCCGGACGCCGACAGCGCCGACCGGCCGGTGCCCGCCCATCTGCCGACGGACCTGCCGGGCACGGACTCGGCGGGCGGCGCGCTCCCCGGCACCCCGGAGCCGGGCACCCCCGCCGGCGCCCCTGCGCCCGGCACCCCCGCAGCCGGCCCCGGCGAGCCCGACGAGTACCCGCTGCCCGCCCCCGGCGCGGCCGCACCCCCCGCCGCCCCCACCGCCGTACCCGCGGCCGCCGCCGACCCGCGCACCGACCTGCCCGGCGCCACGCCCCCCGCCGGCACCAAGCTCTGCGTGGCGTGCCGTTCGGGCCGGGTGGACCCGGACGGGTACTGCGAGAACTGCGGGCACGCCCAGCCGCGCGAGCGCGACCACATGGAGCAGGAGCTCGACACCGTCGCCGCGGTCAGCGACCGCGGCCTGCGCCACCACCGCAACGAGGACGCCTTCGCGCTCTCCGAGGCCGCGCTGCCCGACGGGTCTCCCGCCACCGTCGCGATCGTCTGCGACGGCGTCTCCTCCGCGACCCGCCCCGACGAGGCCTCGCTGGCCGCCTCCCGCGCCGCGGGCGCCTGCCTGCAGGAGTCCCTGCCGCGCGGCGTCCACCCGCAGCAGGGCATGCACGAGGCGATCCTCGCGGCGGCCGACGCGGTCAACGCGCTGGCCGACGAGCCCGCCGCGGCCCGCGAGCACAGCCCGCACCAGAACGCGCCCGCCTGCACCCTGGTCGGCGCGGTCGTCGCCGGCGGCCTGCTCGTCGTCGGCTGGGTCGGCGACAGCCGCGCCTACTGGGTGCCCGACGACCGCACGGGCCCCACCGTCCGGCTGACCGAGGACGACTCGTGGGCCGCGCAGATGGTCGCCGCGGGTCTGATGAGCGAGGCGGAGGCGTACGCCGACGAGCGCGCGCACGCCATCACGGGCTGGCTCGGCGCGGACGCGTACGAACTGGAGCCGCACACCGCTTCCTTCAAGCCGGACCGTGCGGGTGTAGTGGTGGTGTGCACGGACGGTCTGTGGAACTACGCGGAAGCCGTCGAGGAGATGGCCGACGCGGTGCCCGCCGACGCCGCGGCCCGGCCGCTGCACAGCGCCCAGGTCCTGGTCGGCCACGCGCTGGACGGCGGGGGCCACGACAACGTAACAGTGGCCGTCGTCCCGTTCCCGTTCGTGGCACAAGGGGCAGGATCGGCCTAGGACCCGGCGGGGGGAAACCGTACGGGGTCCGTGGTCTTGAGGTTGTGAGGATCTGAGGGGGAGCAGTTCCATGGCCAATTTCTCGAAGTCGACCGTGCCGCAGTTCTCGGTCGACGTGTACCAGAACGAGTACCTGCCGGAAGGCGGCAGGGAGGTCAACGCCATCGCCACGGTCACCTCGACCGGTGGCGGAACGATCGGTTCCGCGGTGCGGGCCCCGCATCTGTACACCGCGGGGCAGAGCCCGGACGCCGCCGTCGCGATCATGGTCGACTGTTCCGGGTCGATGGACTACCCGCCGACGAAGATGCGGGGCGCGCGGGACGCCACCGGCGCGGCGATCGACGCCCTGCGCGACGGCGTGCACTTCGCGGTGATCGGCGGCACGCACGTCGCCAAGGAGGTCTACCCGGGCAACGGCCGTCTCGCGGTGGCGGACGCCACCACCCGCGGGCAGGCCAAGCAGGCGCTGCGCAAGCTGAGCGCGGGCGGCGGCACCGCGATCGGCACCTGGCTGCGGCTCGCCGACCGGCTGCTGGCCTCCGCCGACGTCACCATCCGGCACGGCATCCTGCTGACCGACGGCCGCAACGAACACGAGTCGCCGGACGACCTGCGGGCCGCGCTCGACTCCTGCGCGGGCCGCTTCACCTGCGACGCCCGCGGCGTCGGCACGGACTGGGAGGTGAAGGAGGTCACAGGGATCGCCTCCACGCTGCTCGGCACCGCCGACATCGTCGCCGACCCGGCCGGGCTCGCCGCCGACTTCACGCAGATGATGGAGACGGCGATGGGCAAGGAGGTCGCCGACGTCAGCCTGCGGCTCTGGACGCCGGTGGGCGTGGAGATCAAGTTCGTCAAGCAGGTGGCGCCCACGGTCGAGGAGTTGACCGACCGGCGCACGGAGTCGGGCCCGCGCTTCGGGGACTATCCCACCGGGTCCTGGGGCGACGAGTCCCGCGACTACCACATCTGCGTCCAGGTGCCGGGCGCCGAGCTGGGCCAGGAGATGCTCGCGGCCCGCGTCTCGCTGATCGTGCCGCAGGAGGACGGCGGCGCGCGGACGCTGTCGCAGGGCCTGGTGCGGGCGGTGTGGACGGACGACATGACGGCGTCCACCTCCATCAATCCGCAGGTCGCGCACTACACGGGCCAGGCGGAGCTGGCCCACGTCATCCAGCAGGGCCTCGACGCCCGCAAATCGGGCGATGTCGACGGCGCGACGGCGAAGCTCGGCCGCGCGGTCCAGCTCGCCGGCGCCTCGGGCAACGCCGATACGGCGAAACTGCTTTCGAAGGTGGTGGACGTCGTGGACGCGGCGGCAGGTACTGTTCGATTGAAGGCGAAGGTCGCCGAGGCCGACGAGATGACACTCGAGACCCGGTCGACGAAGACCGTTCGCGTCAAGAAGCAGTAGCGCGACGACGACGCGGGTACGCGGTGTTCCGGCATCGCGTACCGACCACGAACAGCACGTACGGCCCTCGGGCCGGAGAAGGAGAGGGGGAAGCGCCGACATGCCGACCTGCCCGAACGGACACCAGTCGGGTTCCGACGACTGGTGCGAGGTCTGCGGTCACCGCATGGCCGGTGCCGTACCGCCGCCGCCCCCGCCGCCGCCCGCGGCCGGGTACGGCTACCCCCCGCCGCCGCCCGGCCAGGACCCGGGGTTCCCGCAGCCCGCGCCGGGCCGCCCGCACCTGGCCGCCGTGCCGGAGCCGGCTCCCGAGGCGCAGCTCTGCCCGCAGTGCCGCACGCCCCGCGAGGCGAACGCGCCGTTCTGCGAGGAGTGCCGCTGGAACTTCCTGACGAACACGGCGACCTCATACACCCCGGCCGCGCCGAACCCGCCGCTGCCCGGCACCCAGGGCGGACCCGGCCAGGGTCCCGGCCGCGTACCCGCTCCCGGGCACGGCCCCGGCCCCGGCATGCCGCCGGGCCCGAACCCGGCCCAGCAGTTCCAGCAGCCCCCGCCGGGTTACGAGTACCAGGGCTCGCGCCCCTCGCAGATGAACCGGCCCGCCGAGCCGATCCCGCCCTTCGGCAACGGCGGCCCGCAGGGTCCGGGTGGCCCTGGTCAGCAGGGTCCGGGTCAGCAGGGTCCGGGCGGCCCCGGCCCGCAGGGTCCCGGTCAGCACGGCCACCCCGGCCACCCCGGTCACCCCGGCCCGCAGGGTCCACAGGGTCCCGGCGCGCACGGCCCCGGTCAGGCGCCGCACGGCGCCCCGCAGGCGTTTCAGCAGCCGGGTCCGCCCGCGCCGCCCGCGTTCCCGCAGGAGTCGGGCGCCCCGCAGGGGCCGCCGCCGCCCCCGCCGGGACCGTCCTTCGGTGGCGGAGGCGACGACTGGGTGCTCTCCCCGCCGTCGTCCGCGGCCCCGCCCTCGGCCCCGCCCCAGCAGGACCCGTTCCGGCAGGAGCCGTTCCCGCAGGAGTCCTTCGCACAGGAGCCGTTCCCGCAGCAGGACGGGGGCCGGCAGCAGGACCCGTTCCCGCAGCAGGACCCCTTCCCGCAGGCCCCCGGCCAGCAGCAGGCTCCCCCGGCTCAGCAGGCGCCCCCGGCCCAGCAGGGTCCCGGCACGTGGACGGCGACGATCGGTCCCGACCGCGAGTACTTCATGGCGATGATGCAGCGCAGCGGCCCCGAGGCGTCGGGCCTGAACCTGCCCGCGTACTCGCCGGAGCAGCAGCGCCCGCTGTCCGGCAACCAGATCAGCATCGGCCGCCGCCGGCACTCCACGGGTGACACCCCGGACATCGACCTGTCGGTGCCACCGGAGGACCCGGGCGTCTCGCACCAGCACGCGGTCCTGGTCCAGCAGCCGGACGGCGGCTGGGCGGTCGTCGACCAGAACTCGACGAACGGCACCACGGTCAACGGCGGCGAGGAGCCCATCCAGCCCTTCGTCCCCATCCCGCTCCAGGACGGCGACCAGGTGCACGTGGGCGCCTGGACGACGATCACGGTCCGGCGCGACTGAGCGGGTTCACAGCGGCCAGGCGTACGGCCCTTCGGGGTCGTCGAGCCAGGCCCACTCGTACGGTCCGCTCACGGACACCCCGAAGCGCTCGCGCACCGGCAGCCCCTCGCGCCGCCACAGCGCGAGCGCTTCGTGCGGATCGAGGGTGCCCGCGGTCAGCTCCAGGAGGAAGCGGAAGAGCTCGTCCTGCAACGCCCGGCGCGGCAGCCCCCCGATGTGCTGCTCGCGCCCGCCCCGCGCGCCGCCGCCGCGCAGCGGGACGAAGTAGGCGGGCGTGTGCAGGAAGCGCCCCTCGGCGTGCTCCGCGTCCCGTACGGTTAGCGCGATCAGCCCTGTGGCCAGCGGCGCGAGGATCCGGGCGCCGGGCGCGCACTGGGCGAGCCAGGTCCGGGGCACCGAGGTCAGGGCGCAGGTGGCGATGATCCGGTCGTAGGGGGCGCGCTCGGGGCAGCCGGCCGCACCGTCGGCGGTCACCACGGCCGGGCGGTACCCGGCGGCCGCGAGGTGGCGCCGCGCGGACTCGGTGATCTCCGGGTCCAGGTCGACGGTAGTGACGCGGTCGGCGCCGAACCGGTGGGCGAGGAGCGCCGCGTTGTAGCCGGTGCCCGCGCCGACCTCCAGGACGCGGTGGCCGTCCTGTACGTCGAGTTCGACGAGCATCTTCGCCATCAGGGACGGCTGGCTGCTGGAGGAGAGCAGGCTCCCGTCGCGCACCCGGGTCGCCAGCGGTGCGTCGGTGTACGCGCCGCGCAGCCAGCGGTCGCGGCGCCCCGCGTCGGGGTCCTCGCCCCACAGCCGCTCGTACCCGCCGCCGGCGCCCACGTAGTAGTACGGCACGAACAGGTGCCGCGGGACCTGTGTGAACGCCGCCCGCCAGGCCGGGTCGTCCCGCCAGGCCCCGCTCGCCTCGATCTCGCGCACGAGCGCGGCCCGGGCCTCGGCGGCGACGACAGGATCGGCTTCCATGGGTCCACTGTGCTGCGCGGAGGCCGCCGATGCGAGTGGCGGGGCCTGGACGGGCGCCGGTTCCGGGGGCGGCTGATCCCGGGGGTGGTCCTAAGTCTTCCGTACTCGGTCGCCCCGTCTGAGACCATGGACCGTGTGAACGAGATCCCACGCGGCACGCTTCAGGAGCAGACCTACTACGAGCAGGTCGGCGGCGAGGAGACCTTCCGGCGCCTGGTGCACTTCTTCTACCAGGGGGTCGCGGAGGACCCGCTGCTGCGGCCGATGTACCCGGAGGAGGACCTGGGCCCGGCCGAGGAGCGCCTCGCGCTCTTCCTCATGCAGTACTGGGGCGGCCCCCGCACGTACAGCGACAACCGCGGCCACCCCCGCCTGCGCATGCGCCACGCACCGTTCACGGTCGACCGGGCCGCGCACGACGCCTGGCTGAAGCACATGCGCGCGGCGGTCGACCAACTCGGCCTCTCCGAGGAGCACGAGCTCACGCTGTGGAACTACCTGACGTACGCGGCGGCGTCCATGGTCAACTCCGAGGGCTGACAGGGCGGGGCGACGCGGTGATCCCGCCCCGGGCGACGGAGCGGGTCCGCGCGGTGGTCCTCACGCCGGCGTGACGGTGAGCCCTCCGGCGCCTGCCCGGCGCACCGCGACCGACCCGTAGTCCGTACGCAGCCGGAGCCACGGCCCCGACGACAGCAGGGTCAGCCCGGTGCCGCGCAGGAACCCCAGGGACTGCGCCGCGTGGGCGGCCCGCACCGGCAGGTGCGTGTCGCCGATGGTCCTGGACCAGATCTCCCGCCCCACGCGGTCGAGTTCGGCCCGCACCCGCCGATCGGCGGGCAACTCCTCGATACGGGACCGGAATTCGGCGACGGCGCCCTGCACGAGGGCCCGCACCGCCGTCGGGGCCGGCAGCCCCGGCTCCGGCCGCCAGCCGCCGCGCGGCGGCAGCACGCCCGCCCACGGCGGCCCGGTGACGGCCGCCGGCACCTCGGCGACTCCCGCGTTCTCCGCGGACTCCGCCGACGCCCCGACCCGCTCCAGGAACTCCCCGGCCGAGACGGTGACGTCGAGCGTGGTGGCGAGCCCGTGCTCGTACGGCTCGGCGAGCCGCGCCGTACGGATGACGAGCACCTCGAACGACGGCGGCCGCCCGAACACGGCGAGCGTGTCCCCGGCGGCCTGCAGCCGGACCGCGGCCGCCTTGTCGTAATGGATCAGCCGGGCCAGGAAGGCGGCGAGGTCCGCCGCCTCTCCGGCATCGGCGAAGTGCAGCCGCACGGTCATGCGGCCAGCGCCCCCGCGGTGCCGGCGTCGGCGTCGGTCTCGGCGTCGTCCATGTACTGCTGCAGGACGGCCTTCTCCTCGGGGGTGATCCGCCGGGGCCGCTGTGCCTCCAGGTTGAAGGGCACGACGACGGTGGAGGCCCGCACGTACACCTGCTCCGGGTCCTTGACCTCGTAGGAGATCGTGAGCGAGGCGGCGCCGATCTTCGTCACCCACGACTCGATGGTGACCGGCTCGTGCCGGTGCACCAACGGCCGTACGTAGTCGATCTCGTGGCGCGCCACGACGGACCCGCCCGAGAACGACGGGCTGCCGTCGCCCGGCGCGAGGCGGAACATGAAGTCGATCCGCGCCTCTTCCAAGTACCGCAGGAAGACCGCGTTGTTGACGTGCCCGAAGGCGTCCATGTCCGACCAGCGCAACGGGCATTGGTACAGGTGTCGAGCCACGGTCGCCTCAGCCCCGAGTCAGCTTCTTGTAGGTGGCACGGTGCGGACGGGCCGCGTCCGCACCGAGCCGCTCGACCTTGTTCTTCTCGTACGACTCGAAGTTGCCCTCGAACCAGTACCACTTGGAGTCGCCCTCGTACGCCAGGATGTGCGTGGCGACCCGGTCGAGGAACCAGCGGTCGTGGGAGATGACCACGGCCGCACCGGGGAACTCGAGCAGCGCGTTCTCGAGCGAGGACAGGGTCTCGACGTCGAGGTCGTTCGTCGGTTCGTCGAGGAGGAGCAGGTTGCCGCCCTCCTTGAGGGTCAGCGCCAGGTTGAGGCGGTTGCGCTCACCGCCGGAGAGCACCCCGGCCGGCTTCTGCTGGTCCGGGCCCTTGAACCCGAACGCGCTCACGTACGCGCGGCTCGGCATCTCGACCTGGCCGACGTTGATGTAGTCGAGCTCGTCGGAGACGACCGCCCACAGCGTCTTCTTCGGGTCGATGTTGGCGCGGCCCTGGTCGACGTAGCTGACCTTGACCGTGTCGCCGACCTTGATGCTGCCGGAGTCCGGCTGCTCCAGGCCCTGGATCATCTTGAACAGTGTGGTCTTGCCCGCGCCGTTCGGACCGATGATGCCGACGATGCCGTTGCGCGGCAGCGAGAAGCTCAGGTCGTCGACGAGCACCTTGTCGCCGAAGGCCTTCGACAGGTTCTCGACCTCGACGACGATCGAGCCAAGACGCGGGCCCGGCGGGATCTGGATCTCCTCGAAGTCCAGCTTCCGCATCTTGTCCGCCTCGGCGGCCATCTCCTCGTAGCGGGCGAGACGCGCCTTGGACTTGGCCTGACGCCCCTTGGCGTTGGACCGCACCCACTCGAGCTCTTCCTTGAGCCGCTTGGCGCGCTTGGCGTCCTTCTGGCCCTCGACCTTGAGACGGGACTGCTTCTTCTCCAGGTACGTGGAGTAGTTGCCCTCGTAGGCGATGGCGCGGCCGCGGTCGAGCTCGAGGATCCACTCGGCGACGTTGTCCAGGAAGTACCGGTCGTGGGTGACGGCGATGACGCAGCCCGCGTACTTCGCGAGGTGCTGCTCCAGCCAGTTCACCGACTCGGCGTCGAGGTGGTTGGTGGGCTCGTCGAGGAGGAGCAGGTCGGGCGCCTCGATGAGGAGCTTGCAGAGCGCGACGCGGCGCTTCTCACCACCGGAGAGGGTGGTGACGGGCCAGTCGCCGGGCGGGCAGCCGAGCGCGTCCATGGCCTGCTCGAGCTGGGCGTCGAGGTCCCACGCGTTGGCGTGGTCCATGTCCTCCTGGAGCTTGCCCATCTCCTCCATGAGCGCGTCCGAGTAGTCGGTCGCCATGAGCTCGGCGACCTCGTTGAAACGCTTGAGCTTGCCCATGATCTCGGCGGCGCCGTCCTGCACGTTCTCCAGGACGGTCTTGGACTCGTCGAGCTTCGGCTCCTGCATGAGGATGCCGACGCTGTAGCCCGGCGAGAGGAACGCGTCACCGTTGGACGGCTGCTCCAGGCCCGCCATGATCTTCAGCACCGTGGACTTACCGGCGCCGTTGGGGCCCACGACACCGATCTTCGCGCCAGGAAGGAAGCTCAAGGTGACATCGTCGAGGATCACCTTGTCGCCGTGCGCCTTGCGCGTCTTGCGCATGGTGTAGATGTACTCAGCCAAGAGAAACCGTCCGGCAATCAGTGAGTGGGCAGATACACCCCATCTTGCCTGACGGCCACCTCCCGGAGGAAACCCGTAGGGGCGGGCGCCCGTGACCTGGACGTTCGTCGGTCACTTGGGTGGCCGGGTCGGCACCGAGCGTTACCGGGGCTCAGTCCTCCGTCGAGGCGTCCGTCGCGTCGCTCTTCTTGCGCAGGAAGAACACCGCCGCGCCGCCCAGGACCACGAAGCCCACCGCTATGCCCGCTATCAGCGGGGTGTTGCTGGAGCTGCCCGTCTCGGCCAGGTCGCCGTCGTCGACGGTGCCGCCCTCCGACGCGGGGCTGGGTTCGGCGACGGGCTGGGCCTTGTTGGTGACCGCCGCGCCCTCGGTCCGGCAGTCGAGCACGCCCTTGAACCGCTTCTCGAAGCCGTTCGGGCCCTGGATCGTGAAGTCGTAGGGCTGGTCCTCCTGCAGTGGAATCGTCACCGTCTGTGACGCGTCCGCCTTGATGGTGTGCCGGTAGCCCATCAGCCGGAAGGTGAAGGGCTCGTCGCCCTTGTTCGTCGCGGTGATGTCGACGCCGCTCTTGGCGCAGTCCTTCTCCGCCGAGAGAGCCGGCAGCGCCCCCTCCGCGGCCCAGTGCGCCGTCGCCGCGGCCGACACCGTCGACTCGCTGGAGCCCGCGAGGATCTGCGTCTGGCTTCTGGTCTCGGAGGTGAAGGCGCGGCCGACCGGCACGGTCGTGGAGGCCTGCACGGAGAGCGCGGCGGAGCCGTCGGGGGCGTCCTTCGGTACGTCGAAGTAGAGGCGGCTGCCGTCGCGCGCCGACTTCACCCTCTTGCCGTCGCCGCCGACGACCTTCACGCCGCTCGCCGTGTCCGCGGGCGGGGTCACCGTCACCGAGTCGGCGTCGGTCCGCACGGTCACCGGGCCGAGCCGCTCCCCAGCGCGCCCCGACACGGCCGACGGGGCGAGCGTCAGCGACGCCTTCGGCTCGGCGCTGCCGCGCGCGCTCCGGAACAGGTGGTCGGCGAGCTTCTCGGCGCTCGGGTCGACGGCCTCGACCTTCGCGTGGTCGGAGTACCGCCAGATCGCCACCTGGGTGCCGGCCGCGGCGGTCTGCGCGGTGAGGGAGCGCACGCCCGCCTTCCTCGCCAGCGCCGCGAGGTCGTTCACCTGCGGGTAGGAGTGCTGCAGGATCCAGCGGATCTTGCCCGCGTCACGGTTGGCGCTCAGCGAGGTGCCGCTCCAGGGCGTCTCCTCGTACTTGGCATCCTTCTGCGTGGGGTTGAGGATGTCGACGCAGTACGTCTGGAGGGTGCCGCCGCCCTCCACGGTCATCTCGAAGAGTCCCGCCGGCACCTGCTGGGAGCTGCCGTTGTCCCGGACGACGGCCTGGTCGAACGTCCGCAGTCCGCCCAGCGTCGCGGTCGCGCCACCGCGGTTCTGCGGGGTCTCCCCCGCCGCGGCCGCGCCGGCGGCGGACACCCCGCCCGCCACCACGGCCAGCCCCACCGCCGCGGTGACCGCGGCGAGGCGGGCGACGCCCCGGCTACGTATGGACAACGCAGAAAACACTGAATTCCCCTCCGGGCGGGCCCCGTTCACAACGTTGGGGGGTGGACCCGCCAGCAGACCGAATGGGGCAGGATCATCCGCCATCCGCATGGCGTCACCTGCCAACTGCCCCGTGAGTTATCTTCGGCATCCTAAGGAAACGGCGCATCACGAGCCCCACGCATCCCATCGCACAGCGGATCCGACTCGGAATCGTTATCCCCCAACACCCGCTCCGAGCTGGGCTTATCGACAAATCAACCGCCCTCATTCGGCGATATGCCGCACATCGGTCGCCTCCCTGGACCCGGTCCTGACATCCCGTCACCCCACCGGCGTCGGCTCCCTGTCCCGCGCCCCCTCGGCCTCCTCACCCCGCTCCGAGACCGGTGCCGTCAGCGCCGGGTTGCCCCTGGCCACCCGCCGGAACGCGGACGTGCCCCGGGACAGATCGTGGCCGATGGTCAGCGCCTCGATGTCCGCCGACGTCCAGTGCTGGCCGCCCCGCTCCTCGTCGCGCACCTTCAACCGGCCCTGCACGATGACCGGTTCGCCCACCGACACCGAGCCCTGCACATTCGTGCCGAGTGCCCGCCAGGCCCAGACGGTGAAGAAGTTGGTGTGCCCGTCGTTCCACGTGTTCTTCGCCGCGTCGAAGTACCGCGCCGTCACCGCGAGCCGGAACCGCGCCACCGGTCCCGACGGCAACTCCCGGTACACCGGCGTCGTCGCGACGTTCCCCACCACCGTCACCAAGGTCTCGTTCATGCCGAACCCCTCCCGCGTCGTCCGCTCCTGCCGCCGCGCCCTCCGCGACCGCGATCTCAGACTGCACCGGCCGGGCGGATCCCGCTGGACGCTGTGGACCGTCCCCCGGTTGTGGATAACTCCGTCACCCGGAAGGGGGGCGGCCCCCTGAGCTCGGCTCCCTTGCGTCCAGCCCTCGCGCCCAGCCCTTGCGCAAAGCCCTCACCCCCGCCCCCTCACCCCACCGGCGCCCCCGTAACCCGCACGTACTGCTCCCTGACCTCCCGGTACCGCAGCAGCTCCGCCGCCACCGGATCGAGGACCCGCGCCCGGCCGCACCCGGCGGCCGCCTCCCGCAGGCGCCGTTCCGCCTCGTTCCCGTACCGCCGGGCCGGCCCGCGCGCCGCGAGGCGGCTCGCCCATTCCACGCACGGGCCGCCCACGATGCCCGCCAGCATCAGCAGCGCGGGCACGCCCAGGTTCGGCGAGGAGATCCCGATGATCTGCCCCACCAGCCACAGCCCGCCCACCACTTGGAGCAGCGTCATCGCCGCCTGCGCGAGGACCGCCGCGGGCCACCAGCCGGGCCGCGGCGGCCGTCCGGCCGGTCCGCCCGCCGTCACCGCCGTCACCGCCAGCTGGTCGAGCGCCTCGGGCAGCCCCACGGCGCCGCGCGCCGCGGCCTCCCGTACGGCCTGTCCCCAGGGCGTGGGCAGCCCGGACGCCGCCTCGTCGGCCACCGTCCGCACCGCGTGCTCCACGCGCTGGCGGGCCGTCGCCTCCTCGTCCACGGGCGGCAGCGCGCCCGGCGCCGGCAGACCCTGCGGGGAGCGCTGGGCCTCGAACCAGCGCCACAGCCTGAGCCACGGGTCGCCGCACGCCTTGCCCGCGTGCCGGCGCCAGGCACGCTCCGCCGCGTCCCCCGCCGCGGTCGCGCCCACGGCGTCCGCGAGCCGGTCGGCGAACTCCTCGCGCGCCTCCTCGCTGAGCCCGATCCGGCCGCGGTTGCGCCCGGTGTGGCCGCCGCCGACGTACACCGGCCACAGCCGGTCCGTCGCGGCGTCCAGGTCCGCGGTGATGCGGCGGGCCGCGGCGCCCCGCTCCTGGGTGAACTGGCCGAGCGCCTCGCGCAGTTCGCCCATTCCCTCGCCGGTCAGCGCGGAGATGGCGAGCACCGTGGCGCCAGGCTCGCCGTGTTCGCCGAGCGCGACGCCGTCCTCGTCCAGGAGGCGCCGCAGATCGTCGAGCACCTGGTCGGCGGCGTCCCCGGGGAGCCGGTCGATCTGGTTGAGCACCACGAAGGTGACCTCGGCGTGTCCTGCCATCGGGCGCAGATAGCGCTCGTGGACCATCGCGTCGGCGTACTTCTCCGGGTCGACGACCCAGATGACGGCGTCGACGAGGGCGAGGATCCGGTCGACGTGCTCGCGGTGTTCGGCAACCGCCGAGTCGTGGTCGGGCAGGTCGATCAGGACAAGGCCCTGGAGCTCGTCGGCGCCCGGCCCCTGAAGCGGCCTGCGGCGCAGCCGCCCCGGGATGCCGAGCCGGTCCAGGAGGCCCGCGGCGCCGTCCGTCCAGCTGCAGCCGATGGGCGCGGCGGTGGTCGGCCTGCGCACGCCGGTGTCGGAGATCATCACGCCGGCGAGGGAGTTGAAGAGGGTCGACTTGCCGCTGCCGGTGGCGCCCGCGATGGCGACGACCGTGTGCCGGTCGGAGAGCCTGCGCCGCGCGGCGGCCTCGTCCAGGACCCGGCCCGCCTCCGCGAGGGTGCCGCCGTCGAGGCGGGTACGGGAGAGCCCGACGAGTTCGCGCAGCGCGTCGAGCCGCGCGCGCAGCGTCCCTTCGGGGGAGGCGGCGCCCCGCTCGTACGCGCTGGGGCTCCCCTCGAACGCGCTCGGACTCCCCTCGTACGCCATGGGGCTCTTGTCGTACGAGGTGGCGCCCTTCTCGTACGCGGTGACGCTCTCCTCGTACGCTGCGGCGCTCTTCTCGTACGCGAGGGGGCTCTTCCCGTACGACGTGGGGCTGCCCTCGTACGAAGTGGGGCTCCCCGCGCGCGTGTAGGAGCGCACCGCGGTGTCGGCGCCGGGGAGCTCGCCCCGGGGGCCGACGGCGACGCGCCGCGCGATGAGCCCGTCGTCCCAGGCCGGTTCGGAGTCGGGACCGGCCTGTTCGTCGCCCTCGGCGCTCTCGTCGGGGCGGGCCTCGGCGGGACGGGCCGCGTCGGGTGCGGCCCGGCGCGGCCCGGAGCCCTTGGGCCCGGTGCCCTTGGGCTCGGCCCTGCGGGGTTCCGTGCCGTCGCCGTGGTCGGCGCGGTCGGCGTGATCAGTGACGGCGGTCACCGCGGTCACCTCTCCTTCTGCAGTACGGACAGGGCGGCGATCAGCTCGGCCTGGGGTTCGGGGTGCACCTCTAGGGCGTCCAGGGGGGCGAGCCGGCGCTCCCGTTCGGCGGTGAGGACCTTCTCCAGGTAGTCGGTCAGCAGGCGTGTGCCCCGGTCGCGCAGCCGGACCGCGGCCTGGGCGCCGATGCGTTCGGCGAGGCTCTCCCCCGCGGAGCGCGCCCGGCGGCCGCCGAGCAGGGCGGTGGCGAGCAGCGCGGCGACGACCTCGGGGTCGGGCACGGAGTTCTTGTCGACCCGTTCGATCCCGCGGACCTCGTCCTCGGCGTACTCCTCCAGGACGCGCCGCCATCTGCGGACGGCCATGCCGATGCGGTGTTCGGCGTTCTCCATCTCCCGGTCGCGGTCGGCGAGGCCCGGGGCGCCGGCGGCGGGTTCGCGCCGCCACGCCTCGTCGATGCGCTCGTCGGCGGCGGTGACGGCACACAGCAGGAGCGCCTCCAGGCTCTCGGCGATGGCGTCGAGGAGTTCGCCGGGCCCGCAGTCGAGCGGGTAGCTGCGCCACCGCTTCAGGGCGCCGCCCGCCAGTACTCCTCCCGCGCGCAAACGCCCCTGCACGCGCGCGTGCTCGTTCTCGTACGCCTCGTCGACGGCGGAGGTGAGCCGCAGCGCGGCGGCGTACTGGGCGGCGACGGCCCCCGCGAGTTCCGGCATCCGGCTGTCGAGGGAGCTGATGACGCCGTGTGCGGTGCGGGCGACGGCCTGGGTGCGGGCGGCGGGTTCCTGCACGCGGTGGATGAGCCAGGCGCGCAGCGGGGCGACGGCGGTGGAGGGCAGCAGTCCGCCGCCGCCCGCGGATTCGGGCAGTTCGGGGATGGTGAAGCGCGGTACGTCGCCGAGGCCGGCCTTGGCGAGCAGCGCCCCGTACTGCCGCGAGACCTCGCCCACGACCTGGTGGGGCACGCGGTCCAGGACCGTGACGAGGGTGGCGTCGTGTTCTTTGGCGGTCCGCAGCAGATGCCAGGGCACGGCGTCGGCGTACCGCGAGGCGGTGGTCACCATGACCCACACGTCGGCCGCGGAGATGAGCTCCGCGGCGAGGTTGCGGTTGTCGGCGACGAGGGAGTCGATGTCGGGCGCGTCGAGGAGGGCGAGGCCGCGCGGCAGGGTCGAGGCGGTCTCGATGCGCAGCGCGCGCCCCGGCTCGTCCCCGAGCGCCTGCGGAGCGGCGTCGTCGCCGCCTCTGCCGTCCCCGCGACGCTCCGGCCTCTCTCCCCGCTCGTGTCCCCTCCCGTCGCTCTCACCGCCCTCAGAGGGCTCCTGCCGGGGCGTCCGCACGCGCGTGAGGTCGGGCAGGATGCGCATCCCGGAGAACCAGTGGTGGTCGTCCGGGTGGCAGACGAGCACCGGCGTACGGGTCGTGGGCCGCAGCACACCCGCCTCGCTGACCTGCCGGCCCACGAGGGAGTTCATGAGGGTGGACTTGCCGGCCCCGGTGGATCCGCCGATGACGGCGAGCAGGGGCGCTTCGGGTGCCTTGAGGCGGGGCACCAGATAGTCGTCGAGCTGTGCAAGGAGCTCGTCCCGGTTGGCACGCGCGCGTGGCGCCCCCGCAAGGGGGAGCGGAAAGCGTGCGGCGGCGACACGCTCGCGCAGGGCGGAGAGTGCGTCAAGCAATTGAGGCCGTACGTCCAAGGTCACCACATGCGAAGAATGCCCAATTTTGACGGCTTTCTGAAGCATATGGACGTCCCTGCGCGCCGATCGGACACAGGGGATGGAAGGGGCGAGCGGGGCGCAGGCATAACGAGTGCACAACACCCGGGGCGTGAGGCGCCAAAAGCGATGCGAGATTCGCACCTGCCTGCGATTATCAGGACCGCTTCACCGAACCTCCACATCACGGCGCGGAGGCGAAGCACCAGGGGCAGGGACCCGGGAGCCCTATCCTTGTCCCCGGCAAGGTCACGGATCTCCCCCACATCCGGCTCCATGCCACCGGCCACACCCGGCCCCCGTAGCTCAGTGGATAGAGCAGGCGCCTTCTAAGCGCTTGGCCGCAGGTTCGAGTCCTGCCGGGGGCGCACATTTACGCAGGTCAGAGGCCATTTCGAGCCCTCCGCAAGATCACTTGCGGAGGGCTTTTTCGTTGCCCAGAAGGGCGTTTCACCCTAATTTCTTCCCTCATTTTCGCCCCTCCGTCCCACATACGTCCCCCAGATCAGGAGTCTTCCCACGGTGCGGCACCATCGACGGGCAACTAATGCCTGGTCAGAGCCATCCTGACGGCCTATCGGGGACGCACAGGGCGGGCGCCACGGCGCCTGCTCTATCCCCCTCACCCCTTTTCCGCACGTCGCTGTCGCGGACGTCGCTGACCGTGGGTGCCTCTGCTATACGCGGCTTCGATCGACGCTTCGTCCACTACCGTGGTGAACCCACCGTTCGCGCAGATCAAGCGCATGACCTAGGAGCGAGGAGCGCCTTGCAGATCACTCCCCTCAGCCCCGAGGACCCCACCGAGCTCGGTGGCTTTGATCTGCTCGGACGGATCGGCCAGGGAGGCATGGGGCAGGTCTACCTAGGTGAGTCACCGGGCGGGGAGCCCGCCGCCGTGAAGGTGATCAAGTCGTCGGTCGTCGATTCGGAGTCCCGGCAGCGCTTCGCCCAGGAGATCGAGATCCTCAAGACGATCTGGGGTCCGCGTATCGCCGCGTTCCTCGACTCAGACGCGGAAGCCGAGCGTCCCTGGCTCGCCACCGAGTATGTGGAGGGGCCCGACCTGCGCAAGCACGTCGCTACTTACGGGCCCCTGCCCGCCGTGCTCGCAGCCTCGCTCGGCGCCACCCTCGCCGAGGCGCTCACCGGCGTACACAAGCAGGGCCTCCTTCATAGGGACCTCAAGCCGGCGAACGTCCTCCTCGGCCCCAACGGTCCCAAGATCATTGACTTTGGTCTCGCGGTCTTCGCCGAGTCGAGCACTTCCCTCACTGCGCCAAACCAGGTGGTCGGCACGCCGGCCTGCATGGCGCCGGAGCAGGCCGCCGGGGTCAAGCCGCTGACCGGGGCTGTCGATGTGTACGCGCTGGGCGCGGTGCTTCTCTTCGCCGTCACCGGGCGCTACCCGTATCAGGCCCCCAACGTCGTCATGGCCTTCCACATGGTGACCGATCCGTCGACGGCCCCTGATCTCACCGGAGTGCCTGATGAGCTCTCTCCCCTCCTGGCCGTGATGCTCGCCCAGGATGCGGCAGCGCGTCCCAGCCTCCCCGAGGTCGTCGCCCGGTGCCGCGCGGCCATCGAGGCAGCGGGGCTGAAGGTCGCACAGGCCCGTCGGCGACTCACCGCGTTCACGGCTCCGCAGGACCAGACGGCGACGGAGGCGCTACAGCCTCCAGCCACACTCGCCCTCGCTGACCTGCGGACGGTTACGGCGACGGCGGCACAGGCTCCGGAGTGCGGTGATCCGGACAACGCCCCAACAGTCGGGGAGACATCGCCCCAACCGACTGCCCATGACACTGCCGATGCCAACGACCATGCTCCGACGCTTGTCGATATGCCTCTGTCGGTTGAGCCGCCCGCTACGACGGCCACTCCTCGTCGTCGCTCCGAAAGGCCCACGCCCCGCTCCCTGCGCCAGTCTGTGCAAGCGCGTCGGACCGCTGAGCAACTGCGCATGGCTTACGCGGCGAGCGCCTCATTCTGACGGCATCGAGACCAGGGCTGGAATGGACACAGGCCGACGGCTTCGCGGCATAGCGAGCACCACGCACAATGGCATAGCGAAGCAGACAGTTTCAGGAGGCAGCGGGTGACCGTCGAGCAGAGCAGCGCCGTCACGACCGACAGCGTCGAGGACGCGCAGTTCCCCCCGGGCGCCCAGATCCTCGTACGCGACGAGGAGTGGCTGGTACGGAACGTCACCCGCACCCGGCATGACGGCGCCCGTATCGAGGCTGTCGGCGCCTCGGCGTTCGTGCGAGACCAGGAAGCGGTGTTCCTCACCGCTCTGGACCGGGTCGAGTTGATCGACCCGAAGAACACCCGGCTCGTCCTGGACGACTCTCCGAACTTCAGGCGCTCCCGGCTGTTTCTTGAAGCGGTGCTCCGCAAGACAGCCCTACCGCAGTCGGAGCGTGGCCTGGCCCTCGCGGACTCGTTCCTTCTCGACGCGTTGCCCTACCAGCAGCGCCCCGCCGAGCTAGCGCTCTCCGGCCGCAACCTGCGGCCCCGCCTTCTCATCGCGGACGTGGTCGGTCTCGGCAAGACCCTGGAGATCGGCCTGACACTCGCCGAGCTGATCCGGCGGGGCCGCGGGGAACGCATCCTCGTGGTCACCCCGCAGCATGTGCTTGAGCAGTTCCAACATGAGCTGTGGACGCGATTCGCGATTCCTCTGGTCCGGCTCGATTCCGTGGGTATCGAGCGGATCCAGCGGGAGATTCCCGCGGGCCGCAACCCGTTCACCTATTTCAAGCGGGTCATCGTCTCGATCGACACCCTGAAGAACACCGACCAGTACAGGCACCATCTGGAGCGCGTCAGTTGGGACGCGGTCGTCATCGACGAGTCGCACAACCTGATCAACCGGGGTTCCCTGCGCAACCAACTCGCAAAGACCCTCGCCCCACGCACCGACGCGCTGATCCTCGCTTCCGCCACCCCGCACAACGGTGACGCTCGTTCCTTCGCCGAGCTGATCTCACTCCTCGACCCGGCAGCCATCCGTGATCCGGAGCGCTATCGGGCCGAGGAAATTGAGCACCTCTTCATCCGGCGTACAAAGGTCAGCCCCGAGGTCCGCGATCAGATGAAGGGCCAGTGGGCGGATCGCGGCCCCTCCCTGGCGATCCGGTGCGCTGCAACCGCCGCAGAGGAGAAGGTGTTCGAGGAGCTGGCGGAGGTCTGGTTGCCCATATACGGGCGCAAGTCCGTAAGCGCCGTTCCACTGTTCCCCTACACGCTTCTGAAATCGTTCCTCTCCTCGCACGAAGCTTTGAAAGCCACGGTCGCGGCACGGATCAAAACGCTGGAGAAGAAGGACTCGGCCCAAGTAGACGAGACTACGGCCGAGTTGGCGGCACTTCAGCGGCTTCGCGAACTGGCGGCCGGCATGGCGGATGGCGACTCGGCGAAGTTCGGCGCGCTCGTCCACCAGCTGAAGGAGATCGGCGTCGGCCCGAAGTCCGATACCCGCGTCGTCGTCTTCTCCGAGCGGGTGCACACCCTGGAATGGCTGCGGAAAGCCGTGCCGGCCGTGCTCGGGTTCAAGGGCAAGGCCGCGACCGAGGTGGCACGCGTCATGCACGGCGGTCTCTCCGACGAGCAGCAGATGCAGTGCGTCGAGGACTTCGGCCTGGCCGACACCCCCGTGCGCATCCTGTTCACCGGCGATGTGGCCTCCGAAGGCGTCAACCTGCACCGCCAGTGCCACCAGTTGATCCATTACGACGTTCCGTGGTCGCTGATCCGCATCGAGCAGCGCAACGGACGTATCGACCGCTACGGGCAGACGTTCCAGCCACAGTTCCGCGCCCTGATTCTCACCAGCGATGTCGAGGGCGCGAAGGACGACACGCTCGTCGCCGAGCGCCTGCTGGCGCGGGAGGACGAAGCCCACCGGGCGCTGGGCACGGCCGAGGCGGTCTCCGGCCTGTACCGGGCGGAGGCCGAGGAGCGGACCCTCATCCAGGATCTGCTGCGCGGTCGCACCGTCGAGGAGTCCCTGGAGGCGCACCATGGGCAGAAGGGTCCCGAGGACGCGGGCCTCGACGACTTCCTGGCCGACTTCTTCGGCGCTGTCGGCGAGGGTCCGACCGACGGCGACGGAGCTATGGACGGCGGCACCGCGAGTGTGGCGAAGGCCGATGTGCCACGCCTGTTCACCTCCACCAGGGAGTTCTTCGACGAGGCGCTGCGCGAGGTGTTCCCGGACGCGCGGGACCGCCTCGACCTGTCGGCGGATCCCGAGTCGGGCCTCATCTCGTTCATCCCACCCGCCGATCTCCTCCACCGGCTCCGCGCCCTGCCCCCGGACTACGTGCGCGAGCAGCGCCTGCGCGAGCGGCTCCTCGTCACCATGAACCGCAGACTCGCCGACCACGCGCTGCGCCGAGCACGCGAGTCGTCCACCTCCAGTTGGCCGGAGATCTCCCTCCTGACCGACCTGCACCCCGTGGTGGAGTGGCTGACCGACAAGGTCTTGGTCCGTCTCAACCGCCAGGAAGCTCCGGTCATCACCGCAAGGGTGGACCGTGCGACGTACTTGATCCAGGGCATCTACTCGAACGCGCTCGGCCGCCCGACCGTCGTCAAGTGGATGGCTGTCACCAGTGACGGGACGGTCGACGACGACATGGTGGCCATACTGCGCCGGGCCGGCGTCGACCCGACGATGGCCAACCCACTGCGCCCGCACAACACCAAGCGGCTGAGCGAAGCCGTCCCCGCTGTTCTGCAGGCCGCGGAAGCCTTCCTCGAACAGCACCGTGAAGCCTGGGACGAGCCACTGCGCGGGCCCATCGAGCGCTACAAAGAGCGGCTCGGGACGTGGGAACAGCCGTCACTGGCCGGCGAGCGCACCAAGGAAAACCTCACCTCCCTCGCCGACTCACTGCTGACCACGGGCCGCCCCATGCTCCGCGTGCTCGCCGTCCTCGCCCCCGCGGCCGTCTGACTCCTCGCGAAGGTCTCTCACCATGACGTACGACTCCCTGGTCAACCGCGGCGACTACTTCTCCCCGCACTACCTGGCCGAGGTACTGCCGAAAGACCTCAAGTCCGGCCTGCTGGCCGAGTGGAAGCAACGCGAGAGCGAAGCCGGAGACGGCTCCGATCCCGAAGGACTGCCCGTCACACCCCGCACGGGGCTGCGTGCCCTGCGCCGCTCGTACTTCCGGGCGCGCTCGTACTTCGCCGTACCGGAAGAACGCGAAGCCACCGAGGAGGCGGTCGGCTCCGACGACACGGATACCTACGCGTCCCCCGCCTGGCGTGAACGTGTACGCACTCTGAACGCGGAAGTGCTGCGTGCGTTCGGCTACGACGCCAAGCCGGGCCTGATCACGGTGGAGCGCGCGGACCACGCATACGAGGTGAGTGTCGCCCACGCCGAACAGGGCCTGGTCGCCCTGGACTGCGGCTGGTCCGCCGAGGCCGACGACGCCTTGGACCCGGACGGTGCGGGACGCCTCCTTTCCCCCCTCGTGCTCGACGGACAGCACAGCCTGACGACCGGCGCGAAGCTGGCCTCTTTCCTCTTCGCCTGCGAGGACGCTCCCCGGTACGTCCTGTTGCTGGTCGGCGGCGTCGTGGTGCTCGCGGACCGGGCGGCGTGGGGAGAGGGCCGTTACCTGGCGGTCTCCCTGGATGCCGCGCTGGAGCGCAACGACGTCAAGGTGGGCGGCGAACTCGACACCGTGGCAGCCCTGTTCGGCGCCGACTCTCTGCGTACCCCTGCGGAGGGCGGCGAGAACGCCCTCGGCGAACTGATCGACAAGTCCACCAGGCACGCGGTCGGTGTCTCCAGCGAGCTACGTGACGGCCTGCGCACCAGCGTCGAACTGATCGCCAACGAAATCCTGGAACGGCTGCGGGAACAGGGCGTACGACCGGAACAGGTCAAGGAACTCCCGGAACTCGGACGCCAGCTGACCCGCGAGTCTCTGCGCTACCTGTACCGGATCCTGTTCCTGCTGTACGCGGAGGCCAGGCCCGAGCTCGGCATCCTGCCCTCCGATTATCCCGAGTACCAGCAGGGTTACGGGCTTGGCCGGCTCGGCGAACTCGTCGCCGACCGCGACCTGACGGACGAGAAGGCGCGCCAGGGCGTCTACCTCTACGAGTCTCTCGCCCTGCTCTTCCGTAAAGTGCAGGAGGGCCACCGACCTCGGCGCACCCACGGCTCTGACTCTGACTCCGAAACGCTCAGGGACAAGACCTCCGAAGGTATCGGGCTGCGCTTCGAGCCCCTGCACTCCCAGCTCTTCGAGCCCTCCGCCATCAAACTCATCGGCGAGAAGGCGATCGCCGATCCCCGCAACGACGCCGACGAGAGCGGCGAGGAGCGCTTTCTCGACACACGACTGCGCAACGCCACCCTGTACCGCGTGCTGCGCCTGCTGATGCTCACCCGCGGCAGCAAGGGCCAGCGCGGCGGCTTCATCTCGTACGCCCAACTCGGAATCAACCAACTGGGCGCGGTGTACGAGGGGTTGATGTCGTACACCGGCTTCGTCGCGAACGAGGAGCTGTACGAGGTCGCCAAGAACGGCGATGCGAGTGGTGGCTCGTGGCTGGTGCCGGCCTCGAAGGCGGACGGGCACCAGGACGCCGTCTTCGTACGACAGCGGGACGAGGACACCGGCGAGGAACGCCGCGTGCGCTACGCCGCCGGGTCGTTCGTCTACCGCCTGTCCGGACGGGACCGCCAGACGTCGGCGTCGTACTACACGCCGGAATCCCTGACGAAGGTCACGGTGCAGCTTGCACTGCAGCACAGGCTGGACCAGGATGGCACGGTCACGCCTGCGAGAGAGCTCCTCGACTGGAAAATCTGCGAGCCGGCGCTGGGCTCGGGGGCCTTCCTCAACGAGGCAATCAACCAAGTCGCAGCAGAGTATCTGCGGCGTCGGCAGGACGAGTTGGGTACGCCCATTGGCACCGAGTCGTACGCGATCGAGCTGCAGAAGGCAAAGGCGTACATCGCGCTGCACAACTCATACGGCGTGGACCTGAACTCCACGGCAGTCGAGCTGGCCGAGGTGTCGCTATGGCTGAACACCATGCACCCAGGCATGGAGGCGCCGTGGTTCGGCCTGCACCTGCGGCGCGGCAACTCCCTGATCGGCGGACGGCGGGAGGTGTACTCTGCCGAGAAGCTGAAGAAGGCGGCGTGGCTCGGCTCCACCCCGGAACGCTTCCCCCTCACGGAAGCGAAGGACGGGCTCCCCGCCACCGTCACCGAGAAGAAGACCCGAAGCGGCGAAACCCAACGGCAGGTCGAGAACGCGGTCCACCACTTTCTGCTCCCTGCGAAGGAGTGGGGTGCGGTCGCTGGCGAGAAGGAAGCCAGAAACCTGGCCCCTGAGGCCGCCAAGGCTCTGGCGACCTGGCGCAAGCTGATGACGCGGACGCCCACGAGCAGACAGTCGGAGCGGCTGCAGGGGCTGGCTCGACGCGCCGAGTATCTGTGGCAGCTGGTCGCACGCCGTCTGGAGATCTCTGAGCGGGACATCTCGCGGCGGATTGACGTGTGGGGCGCAGAGGACGGGTGGCTGCGGGCGCCGGCGGAGGCTGTTCCGCGGGAGGAAGTGCTGGCCGACCTGGAGGCGGTCGACACTCCCTACTGGCGGCTGAAGACGCTGATGGACGCGTGGTGCGCGCTGTGGTTCTGGCCCGTACAGGAGACTGGGCTGCTGGATGGATCCGATGCCAGGTATCGCCGGGCCGCCGAGCTGGCAGAAGAGTCGGCGGTGTACGAGGCTGCTGCGGGCGCCGCGCCTTCGCAGGAAACCGTCGAGGCTGAAGACGATGACGGCGTGCTCATGGCCTGGGAGGTCGACGCACTCCCGGGGTTCACAGCCGACCCCAAGCAGCTCGCGCTGACACGGGAGAGAGTGGAGAAGCGGCGGGCAGGGCGCCGCAAGGAGGCGGTCAAGGAGCAGCGGCGGGCCGTGATTCCACTGGCAGGTCTTGACGACTGGATCGACTTCGCGGAGGCACTGCTTGGGACACAGGACGTACCTGCGGAGTCGCTGGTGTCGGCGTTCGAGTCACTCAGCGAGCTGACCCCCTATGAGGACGCGCTGCCGGACTTGATGGGAATGGATCGGAGTCACTGGCTGGAGAGCCGGTTCCCCTGGGCGGCTACGGCTCGGGATATCGCGCTGCAACAGGGTTTCTTCCACTGGGAGTTGGAGTACGCGTCCGTTTTCGCCCGGGGTGGGTATGACCTTCAGGTGGGCAATCCGCCTTGGTTTCGGCCTCGGTGGCAGGAAGATGTAGTTCTGGCGGAGCTTGACCCATGGTTCGTGTTGTCGGAGAAGCCGAGTGCAGCTGAGTGGCGGCTCCGCAAGGAGGAGGTGCTCACCGAACCCGCACGGGAATACTTCTTGGGAGAACTCTGCCGAAACGTGGGAGTTGTCGAGATGCTTTCATCTCCGACCATCTATCCACTTATTTCCGGAACGCAACCCAATCTGTACCGCTCGTTCATGTGTCAAGTTTGGACCCATTCTGGACATTCCGGCACAGTCGGCATGGTGCATCCCGACACTCACCTGGAAGGAGTTAAGGAGGGCCGTCTGCGCGCTGCGACGTATCGGCACCTGCGCCTGCATGCAACGTTCGTCAACTCAGGAAACTGGGCCTTCGAGATCGGGCGTACCGTCTCCTTCGGCATGCATATTTACGGCGAAGAGCGACCGTACGTCGAATTCGACAGCGTCAGCCAACTGCACTCCGCGCAGGTCTTGCCCGACTCATTGACTCACGATGGCCAGGGCGAGATTCCGACACAGAAATACAACGGGACCTGGGATGTGCGCCCCCACCGATCCCGCGTGGTGCGCGTCACTGACTCCCTCCTCGGTGAGTGGCAGAAGCTCGGTGGAGCGGCTGCTTACCCAGTCCAGGAAACACAGTTGCTGCACCCCATCACAACGTCAGAACAGGGAGCAATCATTGCTCTGGCTCAAGCTAGTAAAAGGATCGGACATCAGGGGCCTCTAATCAGTGCCGGCTACCACGAGGCCACGGCGAAAACTGAAGGGATCATTCGATACAAGGTTGACCAACCGATTGGATGGGACGAGACCATCCTCCAAGGCACGCACTTTGCCATCGCCACCCCCTTCGCTAAACAGCCGAACCTGCCCATGAAGAACGCCAAGGACTGGATTCCCTGGGATCTCAGAAGCTTGCCGAGCGACAGTGTTCCTCGTACCACTTACGTGCGCGCGTGTGGGCGCGACGAGTACGAGTCGGCTCAGGACCAGTGGGACGGCGCCCGGTACACCGAACGGTTCCGTCTCACCTGGCGCAGAATGATCGACCCGAAGAACACGGAGCGTAGCCTGTTCGCCGCACTGCTACCGCCAGGACCTACTCACGTTCACGCCGTCCACTCCATGGCCTTGAGAGACGACCAGACCACGGCGCTCAACGCGGGTTTCTGGGCATCCCTTCCGCTCGACTACCTCCTTCGGATCACAGGACGGTCCGACCTCCAATTCACCGAGGCCCTCAAGATGCCTGCCGCCACCGCAGGCCACCCCCTGGCCGCCCCCCTCCTCCTCCGCACCCTCAGACTGAACTGCTTGACCAACGCCTACGCCCCCCTCTGGCAGGAACTGTTCCACCCCACCTGGCCCCACTACGAGGATTGGACCCCCATCTGGCCAAACCTCGCCCCTCTCAGCTCTCACCTCACTTCCACCTGGGAGGTCAACACCCCTCTGCGCACGGAATGCGAGCGCCGAGCCGCCTTGGTCGAACTCGACGCACTCGTGTCCGTCTGGCTGGGCATCACCGCCGACCAACTCGCCGCGATCTACAAGTCCCGCTACGCCGTACTCGCCGACCGTGAAGCGGCCATGTACTTCGACGCCACCGGCCGCCGGATCTCCGCCGACCCCTATGCCTACGGTCACGCGCAGACCAAGCAGGACTACCCGGCCCTCCTGGACCACCTGGCGAGCCCCACCACCAGTTCGCCCCCAGACGGCTACACCGCTCCCTTCTACAAGGCCGACCGGGAATCCGAAATGCGCGCCGCCCACGCCCACTTCCAGGCTCGACTGGACGCCGAGGTCAGGGCCGGCCGCTGGACCCCGTCCACCCTGGCCGCAGCACCCCCGACCCCAGATGGCACACCAGCCACTTCGAACCGTGGAGGCGTGGCATGACATCGGACCCCGGGTCGACAAGCCCCGCTCACCCAACGGAGACTGCACCCGCCGCGTCGGGCCCCGGTACCACCTTCAGCGGCCATGGCCCGGGCTCCCCACAGCAGACCGATGTCGCCGTCGAGTTCAACGACATAGGGCGTAGCACCGGCGTTGAGACGGAGACCATCGGCGAGCGCGAAGGTTCTCCCTTCGACCCCGACCAGATCGAGGTGCTGCCCCGCAACACCACGGTGTCACTGCTTCTCGACCGACTGCGCCGGGGAGCCCTCAACCTGACTCCGGACTTCCAGCGCCGCTCGGGTATCTGGAAGCACCGCGAACAGAGCCGGCTCATCGAGTCGCTGCTCCTGCGGATCGCGCTGCCCACCCTCTACGCAGCCGAAGAGGACGACGACTCCTGGGTGGTCGTCGACGGGGTTCAAAGGCTGACGACCCTCGCTCGTTTCGTCGCACCGGACGCGATCGATGCCGAACCTCTCCGACTCAAAGATCTTGAGTACCTCGGCGAGTTCAACGAAAGGACCTTCAAGGAGCTCCCCGGCCGGTTCCAGACGCGGGTCCTCGAAACGGAGCTGACCGTGCTCCTCATCCGGCGGGGGACTCCTGAAGAGGCGAAGTTCAATATCTTCGCCCGAATCAACACCAACGGGCTTCCACTCTCCCGGCAAGAGCTCCGTCACGCTCTGATTCCCGGCCGTGCCAGGGAGTTCATCGCTGAGCTGGCAAGCAGCCCGGAGTTCATCGAAGCGACCGACGGGAGCATCTCGCCGGACCGGATGTCGGACCGCGAAATGTGTCTACGCTTCCTTGCGTTCACGATGACGGCACCCGAGAGCTACGTCGCGCAGGACTTCGACTACTTCCTGCGCGAAACCATGCATCGCCTGAACACACTCCCATCGGAGGAAGTCAGCAGCCTCCGTGAGAAGTTCAACTTCGGAATGACAGCCAGCCGGGCCGTTTTCGGCCCCAACGCCTTCCGAAAGCAGTACACGACCTCTACCGGCCGCCGGACTCCAGTGAACAAGGCGCTGTTCGAGTCGCAGGCGGTACTGCTTTCACGCCTCTCGCCCCGCGAGATCAGCACGCTCGTGACCTACGCGGACAATGTGAACCGAAAGTTTCAGGCGCTCATGGACAACGACCCAATCTACTTCGACTCCATCTCCTCTGGAACGGGTGATGCCAATAAGGTGAACTACCGATTCCAGTCACTCAAGGAAATCTTCCGGGACGTACTCGATGCTTGATCTCCTCGCCCTCACAAACTTCAAATCCTTCGCCCGCCAGGACATCCCCCTGGCTCCCTGCACTGTGCTCACGGGCCTGAACTCCTCCGGAAAGAGCTCCGTACTTCAGGCCCTGGCACTACTGCGCCAGTCGTACGACAACGGCGACCTGGCTCCGACGAGTGACCGCATCCCGGGGCTGCTGCTGAACGACGAGCTCGTCCAGCTGGGATCCGGCCGAGACGTCCGCCACGAGTCGTATCTGGAAGAAGACCCCCGTATCAACCTCACCGTGCAGGGCGATGGCATCACCGCTACCTGGAGCGCGGAATACGAGCCTGAGGCCGACCACTTGGCCCTCAGCAGCAGACTCGGAGACCCCGGAGATCTTCCCACCCTCTTCGGCCCCGGTTTCCAGTATCTCCGTGCCGACCGGGTTCCCCCCGAGGTCAGTTACCCACGTTCGCACCACGCCGTATCCACCCGCGGATTCCTCGGTGCCCACGGTGAACACACCGTCAACTTCCTCCGCGCGCACCAGGACGAACCGGTGGAGCCCGCGTCTCTGCGGCGACCGGAGTCCCCCGCGTCAACGCTCCTCGATCAGAGCGCCGCGTGGATGCACCGTCTGTGCCCGGGAGTGAATCTGCGCGCTGAAGGCATCACAGGGACGGACACGGTCCGGCTCAGTTACAGCTTCGGCTCCGGCGCGTCCGCCTCCAACTGGTACCGGCCGACTAACGTGGGGTTCGGCCTCACCTACGCGCTGCCCATCGTCGTCGCCTGCCTGTCCGCCCGGCCGGGATCGTTGATCCTCCTGGAGAACCCCGAAGCGCACCTCCATCCTCAGGGGCAGACCTGGATGGCCCACCTCGTCGGGGCTGCCGTTGCCGCAGGCGCCCAGATCGTCCTTGAAACCCACTCGGACCACGTGCTCAACGGTCTGCGCCTCTCCGTGAAGAACGGCGTGATTCCCGCCACCGACACCGCGGTGCACTACTTCCGCCGTGACGGGCAGCGCACCGAGATCGTCACCCCGCGCATCGAAGACGACGGCTCCCTCTCGGACTGGCCAACAGGATTCTTCGACGAGTGGGAGAACTCCTTGGAACAGCTCCTCGACTGAGGAAACGCACCGAACCGTCAACGCCGCAAGGCTTTGACCTGACATCACCCGTGGGAGGGGACGCAGTGCCGTTGTCGTTGTTCCTCAACGAGCTGTCCTGCGAGTCGGACGCCAGTCCGAGCGAGGTCGACAAAGCGATGGAGTGTTTCGTCAGGACTCTGAAGCACCTCGGCGGCTGGCAGAAAGTCACCTTGGTCACCCAAAGTCCGCTCGATCCTGTTGAGCTCGCCCGCGGCTACGTTTACCAGCAATGGGTGAGTGCCCACCCCCGCAACCGGGACCGGCATCGCTACATCCTCGGACTGCGCGACCGTCATCCCTCCAGGCATGTGCTTGAGCAAGCCGGACACGATCCTGACGGAATCGAGTGCTTCCACGATGGTCGCCTCGCCATCGGCATCCGAGCTGCCTATCTGACCGACAGTGTTGCCGTCAGTCTGCCCCTGATCCCGAAGTGGGAGGCTTCATGGCTCGACATCGAGCTGTACCACTACGGTGAGGCGGACGTTGAGCATGGCCCAGGACGTGTCCGGCACTGTTCCGCCCCCGAACAGGCCGACGAGCACGAATCGTGGGCCCGCGACACCGGCCTTCGGTCACTTTCCAGCCCGAAAGAACTCCTCGCTTCCTGGGACCAGTTCTTCCCCGCACTGGAACGTCTGCCGCGCTTCGAGCGCGACCTGCAGAGACTCGACGTGAAGTGGTTCCGTCCCGTCCGGGACCTCCTCGCCGACCTGCAGTCCAGCGCCGCCGACCATTGGGACCTCGACCGTTCTCCCGAGCCGGCCTGGCAGAACCCCCACATCACACCGGAGTCCCAGAGTCGACAGCACCTGTGTACCTTCCTGGATCTCGACGGCCAACGTCGGGCCTTCTCCCTGCACGGACGAATGACGCCAGGAAAGGGCCGTCTCTACTTCCGCCTCATTCCCGAGCGGATGACTTTCCGCCTCGCCTATGTCGGCCTGAAGCCTGGCAGTGATCGCGAGTCCTGACCTCATTCCTGACTCCTGGTTCGCGAGACGGTGCGCGAGCAGGGTTATACGGTTAATTCAGTCCCCTGACCAGCACAGAAGAAGGAACGCGTCGTGAAGCCCACCCTGGCCGCCGCGCAGCTGCGTGGCAGTCTGACGCAGTACCTCACGACGACGTACGCCCTGGCGGACGAGGACACCCGGCTCGCGCTTGAGCGGTTCCTGGGCGATCCGGAGACCGGCATCTTCCGTGGCCCGTACCTGCGGATCCGTACCCCTTTCCACAAGGCGGACGACGGCTGGCAGCAGGCTCTGGAGTGGCAGCCGGGATTCGCCCCCTACCGGCACCAGGCGAAAGCCTGGCAGCGGCTGAGCACGCGGGCGAAGACCGCCGAGCCGACTCTGGTGACAACCGGTACCGGCTCCGGTAAGACCGAGTCCTTCCTGATCCCCGTACTGGACCACTGTCGGCGCGAGAAGGCGCGGGGCCGGTCGGGTGTGAAGGCCGTCCTGCTGTATCCGATGAACGCCCTCGCCACCGACCAGGCGGGGCGTATCGGCGACTACCTGGCGCAGCCCGAGCTGGCGCAAGTGACGGCGGGCCTCTATATCGGTGACCGGCCGGACACCGATTTCCGGCGTGTCATGACCCGGCGCGAGCAGATGCGCCAGTCGCCGCCGGATGTGCTGGTCACCAACTACAAGATGCTCGATCTGCTGCTGCAGCGGGCCGAGGACCGGCCGCTGTGGGAAGACGCCGACATCACCTTTGTGGTGCTGGACGAGTTCCACACGTATGACGGTGCACAGGGCACGGATGTCGCGATGCTGCTGCGACGCCTCGCGGCCACTGTGGGGGTTTCGCGGCCTGGGCGTCCGCTGGGCGACATCTGTCCGGTGGCGACGTCGGCGACCCTGGGCGAGGGGCGGCCGGAGGCCGGGGCAGGGGGCCTGCTTGAGGTGGCCGAGCAGGTCTTCGGGGTGCCCTTCGATGAGGATGCGGTCATCGGGGAGGAGCGGCAGAACGCGCACGAGTTCACCGGGGCGGTGGACTACGAGCTGCCGGAGCCCCCGGGGCCCAAGGAAGTCGTCGAGGTGTCCGGTGGCCCTGGGATCGAGTCGCGGCCCGAGACGCTGGATCTGGACGGGCTCGCGGAGCGGCTGCTCGGGCGGCGAGGGCTCGACGCGTTCCAGATCGGGCGACTGCTGAAGAAGCACGACTTCACCCACGGTGTGCTCGCCCTGCTGAACGGTGAGCCGCTGGACGAGTGGGGGCTGCGGGACCGGATGGCGCGGTTCGGGTATGCCTGGGCGCGTACCGCGCGGGAGAATCCCCGGCTCGCGCTTGAGGCGCTGTCGCGGTTCGTGGCGCTGCTGTCGGCGGCGCGTGATCCGGATTCCGACGAGCGGCGGCCACGTCCCCTGCTGCACATCGAGGCGCATCTGTGGGTGCGGCCGGTGAGCCGGGTGCTGCGCGGGGTGGGCTGGGCGTCGGAGTTCCGGTGGTACGAGGACGAGCGCACCGCGGCGCGCAGGGCTGCGCTTTCGGTGGGGGCCTCGCGGAGCGAGGAGGATGCCGAGTCGTCGGACAGTGCGAGCTGGCCCGGGTCCGGCTCGTTGCGGCCGGCTCCGCTGGCGGGTTCCGACACCGCTAAGCGGCCCGCGCAGGTTCATCTGCCCGCCGTGTACTGCCGGCACTGCGGACGGTCGGGCTGGGCCGCTCTCTCGCCGGAGGCCGATCCGCAGCAACTGGTGATGGGCGCGGACAAGATCTGGCGGGCCGGGCCCAGTCGGGACAAGCGGCGGATCCGGTACTTCATCGCGGCGACTCCCTCCGAGGCAAGTGACGCACTCGCCGCGCTCACCGGAGAACGGCCAGCTGGCGGCGGCGGTACGGACCCCCTCTCCGTCGTCGTTCTGGACGGGGGCCGGGGGACGTACCGCATGCCGGTCGCCGAGGACGCGGGTGAGCTGCAGGACGCCTGGTTCGCGTTGGCGATCCTCGACCGCAAGAGCGCGGACACGGCCGCCAAGGACGACCGGTGTCCAGCCTGCGGTACGGACAACGGCATCCGGTTCCTGGGCACGGCGCTCGCCGCGCTGGCCTCCGCGTCGGTGACGCAGCTGTTCACGGGTGGGGATGTCGCGCTCGTGCCGGAGGAGCGCAAGACGCTCTTGTTCAACGACTCCACGCAGGATGCCGCGCACCGGGCCGGATACGTCGCCAACGCCTCGTACAAGTTCTCGCTGCGGTCGCTGCTCGCCCACAACATGGACGAGCCGGGCACGCCGTTGCCGCTCAATGACCTGATCGGCAACATTCTCGACTCGGTGGACGACCCACAGGCACTGGCCGCCGTTGTACCGCCGGACCTGCATGACGAGCCGGGCGTGGACCGGCTTCTGTCGGGGCGCGGCACGGGGGACGCGAGGACGTGGAAGCTCGTCGGTGAGCGGTTGGCCTTCGCGTCGGTGATGGAGTTCGGGCTGCGCTCCCGGCTCGGGCGCACGATGGAGCTGACCCGGACGGCCGCGGCAGAGGTCGTCATGCCGGAACCGGAGCGGATCACAGCCCTGGCCCGCGATCTGCACCTGACGCTGCCGGGTCAACTGATCGTGGCCGATGGGCTGCCGTCGGCGGAGCGGTATCTCGCCTTCGTGCGGGGCTTGTTGGAGCGGCTGCGGCTGCGCGGCGGAGTGCGGCACCGATGGCTCGATCCGTGGATCCGGGATGCGGGTGTGACTCGTTTCAAGATCTGGGGCGGGCGCCCGGACGGCATGCCCGCCTTTCCGGATGGGATGGCCCCGCCGCGTTTCCTGCTGGATGCGCCGAAGGACCGGACGGCGTTCGACACGATCACGGGCCGGGGCGGCTGGTACCAGGACTGGACCCGGCGCTGCCTCGGCCTGGACGCGGCCGGAGCCGTGGAGTACCTGCGGCGGCTGCTGCCCGTGCTCGCCGACGAGGGCGTGCTGTCGGTCCGCACCGCGCAGGACCGGGCGACGCGGGTCTACGGCCTGCAGCCAGGGCACATCGAAGTGCGCCTCCTCGACGACACCGTCGTCAACAAGGCATTCGTGAGCTGCGAAGTCTGCGGCTGGCAGCAGGTCGTGCCGCCCGAGCGGCGCACGCGCTGGTACGGGCACCCCTGTCCGCGCTATCGCTGCACGGGGATGCTGACACCACCGCAGTACGGGATGTCATCGACAGGGGTCGGCAGCGGCGGGTTCGGTGGCAGCCTGGAGCGGGACTACCAGGGTGACTACTACAGGCGGCTGTACCTGACAGGCGGAACGTTCCGAGTCGTCACCGCCGAGCACACCGGCATGCTCACCCGAGCCGAACGGGAGCGTGTGGAGCGGACGTTCAAGGAGGGCACGCACTACACCGACCCCAACGTGCTGTCCTGTACGCCGACGCTGGAGCTGGGCATCGACATCGGCGACCTGTCGGCAGTCCTGCTCGGTTCCCTGCCGAACGGCCCCGCGAACTACGTACAGCGAGCCGGCCGGGCCGGGCGCAAGACCGGTAACGCACTGGTGGTGGCCTTCGGCGGGCGGCGCGCACGGGACCTGTACTACCTGGACGACCCGCGCGAAATGATCGCCGGGGACATCGTCCCGCCGGGCTGCTACCTGTCCGCGGTGGAGATCCTGCGCCGCCAGTACACGGCGCATCTGCTCGACCTTGCGGCGCGTGGTGCGCTGACCACGGCGGACGGCGAGGTGCTTCAGCCCGTGCCCAGGCTGGTGTCCGCGCTGTTCGGCGCCACGGGCTGGTGCCAGGACCTCACCGACGCGGCCCTCACCCACGGGGCGCGGCTCGTCGAGGACTTCCTCAGCCTGTTCCCCGTGGGCAAGGGCGACGACACCGGCGTCTCCGCGCACGCGGCCGACGAGCTCAGGGCGTACGCCAAGGGCGGCATCAACCGTGCCTTCCAGGAGGCCGAAGAGGAGTGGACCGCTCGGCGCGAAGAGCTGCGCCGTCGTATCGCCGCGATCGACACCGCGATGGACCGGCTGCTGGCGAACGACCGGGAGCAGGACCAGGAGCGGCGCGAGCTCCTGGCCGAGCGCCGCTCCACCGGTGACCTGCTACGGGAGTTGAGCCAGGCGAGCGCCCACGGGGCACTCGTGGAATTGGGGCTGCTGCCCAACTACAGCCTCGCGGACAGCGTCACCCTGCTGGAGGGCACGCTCTACTGGTCCGAGACGCCCGAGGGCGCCGAGGACGGCCAGGCGCAGAAGACGTACCGCAGTGAGGTGCGGGACTACGAGCGGTCCCGGAAGCTGGCCCTGACCGAGCTCGCCCCCGGCAACAGCTTCTACGTCAACGGTTACCGGCACCGGGTTCGGGCCCTGGACATCGGCAGCCCGGAACGCCGGGCGTGGTCGGTGTGGAGGATGTGCCCGGCATGCGGCTACTGCCGTACGCAAAACGCTCAGACAGACACCTCCCCGTGCCCGCGCTGCCGCTCGCGGGAGATCGCGGACGCCGGCTGCGTCCACCACGTACTGGAGCCCAAGCGCGTCATCGCCCGCGACAAGCGGGACGACGCACGCGTACGTGATGACCGGGACGAGCGAGACCGTCAGCGGTACTCGATCCTCACCACCGTCGACATCGACCCGGACCTCCTGGCGCAGGGCTCCTGGCGGCACGACACAGCGGTCTTCGGCGCCGACTTCACCCGGCGGGCCGTGGTACGCACCCTGAACCTCGGCGTCGACCGGCAGGACGGCAGCAGCACCGTGGAACTGGCGGGTGAGGACGTACGGCTCAACCCCTTCTACGTGTGCACCAGTTGCGGAGGGGCGACCGCAGATGGACGGCCCGTTATCGATCAGGCCCAGCATGCCTTGAGCGAGTCTCTCGGCCGAAGCACCAAGGCCAGCGCGCACCACCAGCTGTGGTGCCCGCGCCGTAGGCTGCGAGGTGGCGGCGAAGAGCAGGGCACGGGCCAGGACGTACCGCTGGTCCTCACCCATGAGTTGGTGACCGAGGCCGTACGGATACTGCTGCCGGCGTCCGTGGCGCGGGCCAAGGAGCGTCTCGCGTCGTTCACGGCCGCTCTGTTCGCCGGTATCGCCGCCCGCTACGGCGGCGACCCGGACCACATCGACATCGCGGCCGCCTCCATGCCCGACCACGGTGACGCCGCCTGGCCGCGCCGCTTCCTCGTGGTCTACGACCGTCTTCCCGGAGGCACCGGCTACCTCCACCGGCTGGCCTCGTCCGAGGGATTTCGCGAAGTCCTGCTGAAAGCGCGTGAGGTCATCGAAACCTGCCCCTGCATCGAGAAGGGGCTGGACGGCTGCCATCGCTGCCTGCTGCGTCGGGTGCCTCCAGGCGACTACGACAAGGTGAGCCGCCAGGAAGTCCGGCAGATGCTGGACGAGCTCCTCGGTACGGACGGCGAGCGGTGGAAGACCTCACCAGTGGCCACCACGCAAGTGATCCCGATGGACAGTCAGGCCGAGAGCGACCTGGAGGTCATGTTCATCGACACCCTGCGGGAGTGGGCCGCGCTGCCCGACTCCCGGTCGAGTGCGGACGCCTACATCACCCCCGCCGGCACCCACGCACTGGACCTGAGACTTACCGGTCCGAACGGCTCGACCCTGAGCTGGCGGGTCTCTCAGCAGCGTGTCCTGGACAGCACCCGGCCCGACGTGCTGTTCGAACGGCTCGACGCATCGGGACCGCGGGTGGCGCTCTATCTCGACGGCTACGAGTACCACGCGAGCCGTAAGCACAATCGCGCCGCGGACGACGCCACCAAGCGGACCAGGCTGCGTGCACAGGGTCTGCGGGTCTTCCAGCTGACGTATGCCGACGTCAAGGAGTGGCAGCAGCGGGTACAGGACACCGGATACGCGGGCACTGGTCCGGCCAACCCCGTGTGGCGGCCCTACGCGGAGCAGGGCCAAGCCAAGGCGCGCGGCTACTACGCGAGCGTACGCAAAGGATTGCCGGGCGAGTTGTCCGAGCTGGTGTGGGTGAACCCTGCCGAGCTGCTGCTCGCCTACCTCCGGTCCCCTGACGCCGACACCTGGCAATGGCGCACCGAAGCCGCGCTCGCCGGGCTGACCGGAGCCGGGGCACAAGGGGGTGCTCTGGCACCCGAGGCGGTGGGCCCGCAGATCGAGGCCGCGCTACGCGGCGCCACACCTCGCGGGCCACGTGGACCAGTGCAGGTGTTCTCGGTAACGGAAGGGGCGGGCTGCCGGCTGGTGTTCGCCGCGGATGGCCGCGTCAAGCCGCCCGCTTGGACGGCTCTGGCCGTGCTCGACGACCGGGACACGGTGTTCCCGAACGAGGAGGCTCACAAGCGGCGTTGGCGTGCGTGGCTGTACTGGAGCAATCTGCTGCAGTTCCTGGAGCACGGTGGCGGCGACAGCGCCCAGCTGACTGTCCGACAGGTCGAGGGGTTCTCAGCGCAGACGCTGGCTGTGGCCGGTGGCGCCGGGTGGCTGCCGAGCGTCCGCATCACGCTGGACGAGCTTGACGAGGCAGCCGAGGGCAGCGGCGCGACCGACCGAGAATCAGCCGGGCGCGGTGCCATGCCGCATGCCTCGGAACCGAAGCAGAGCACGGCTTCCGGCCCCTCTTCGGAGCAACCCGTGTCCGAGCAGACGGTCGATCCAGCTACCGAGACACCGGCAGTGACCGACGATCGAGCACAAGGGCCCGCAGAGCATTCGTCTTCCGCAGCGGCCTCGCAGCGAGATGCAGGCTGGGATCAGGTACTGGAATACCTCGATCCGGAGGAGCCGGCCCTCGGCCAGTTGGCGCGGCAACTCGCCGAACGGCACGTGGCCCTCCCGGACGACGGCTACGAGCTCGACGACCACGGCTGGATGGCCGAACTCGCCTGGCCCCCGGCGCGGATCGGCATCGTCCTCGCACCACGCCCAGCCGTGGGTGAGGACAGCGATCCGGAAGCAGACGACCGTGACCGGGCCTTCGCCCGCGCCGGCTGGGAAGTGCGGCCTGCTGCCAAGTGGACCGTCGACGAAATCACCGACCGGCTCCACCCGGAGGGACCATCGCCCACTGGAACGGACCCGGACCCGAACCACCATCGCACTATGAACAACGGGGAGACCGAGGCGTGAACACCAAGAGCGCGACCCTGCGCCTGCTCGACAAGGCGGACAAGGAGATCCTCAGACTCCCCCGCTCGGTCAAAGGCGCGATCTACGACTTCCAGCACAAGTTCAAGAGCAACCCCGACGCCACCGGGCTCAAGCTCCAGCGGCTGAAGGGCCACGACAGGCTCTGGTCCGCACGCGTCAACGACGAGTACCGCGCACTGCTGCTGCGCCTCGCCGATGACGACTGGCTGATCGTCTCCGTCAAACACCGCAAGGACGTCTACGACAACCTCGACCGGCTCGCATACTCGGTCAACCAGGTCACCGGAGGCATCGAGTACGTCGACCTGCAGGTCGTGGCAGACAGGGTCACCACACCACCGACCAGCACTAAGACCACGTCACCGCCCGCATCTCCGGTTTCTCCCGGCCCGACGGCACCCGCCACCGATGACGCTTCCGCGCCGACCGCGTTGTTCGCCTCATGGACCGAGGAACAGCTCACCGCCCTCGGCGTGGCCGGCTCCCTGATCCCTGTCGTCCAGGCCCTCACCACAGAGGACCATCTGCTCGGCCTGGTGGAACACGCCCCGCAACTGACCGGCGAGGTGCTGCTCTCCCTGCACGACGGAAAGTCCTACGACGAGGTGCTGGAAGAAGTCACAGCACCCGTCGCCGCGCCCGACCCGGTCGACACGGAGGACTTCCAGGCAGCCGCGGAGCGCCCCGCGACCATCGTCACCACAACGGACGAAGCTTTGCGCGAGGCACTCGAAGGCGGAAGCTTCGGGCGCTGGAAGGTGTTTCTCCACCCCACCCAGGCGAAGCTGGTCGAGCGGGACTACTCGGGCCCGGCACGAGTGGGCGGCGGCCCCGGCACCGGCAAGACCATCGTGGCGCTGCACAGGGTCAAGCACTTGGTCGACCAGCTGCCCTCCGGGGCGAACAAGCCCGTCCTGCTCACCACGTTCAACAAGAACCTCGCCGCCGACCTGCGCTCCCGTCTCCTCGAGCTGGGCGGCGAACAGCTGCTGGCCCGTGTGGAGATCAGCAATGTCGACCAACTCGCCCTGCGCGTCGTACGGGAGGCCGAGCCCGGCAGCCGCAAGCAGACCATCGACGACAACCAGGCCGTACGCGAGTGGCGGACCATGCTCGAAGAACTCGCCGAGACAGCGTGGGACGCGGAGTTCCTGCACGACGAATGGACCCAGGTCATCCTCGGTCAGGCCGTCACGTCACGCAGCGACTACTTCCGGGCCCGCCGTGCGGGTCGCGGCAAGAACATCAGCCGCGCCGAGCGCGCCGAGATCTGGCAGCTCGCCGAGCGCTTCACCCAGCGACTCGACCGGCTCGGCCGCCAGACCTGGGACCAGGTATCCGAGCGGGCCGCACGCCTGGAAATGCAACGGGAACAACGCATCCAGACCATCGAGCGCCGACGCGAGGAGGCCGGCGGCCTCGACAACATCCACGTCCAGGACGGCTCGGGGGGCTGGCTGCGCTACCGGTACCGCCACATCGTCGTCGACGAAGCACAGGACCTGCGCCCCGCGCACTGGAAGATGCTGCGCGCGATGACCGCCCGGGACCGCAACGACCTCTTCTTGGTCGGCGACACCCACCAGCGCATCTATAAGAACCAGGTCACTCTCGGCAGCCTCGGCGTCAACATCCGCGGCCGGTCCGCCAAGCTGAGCCTGAGCTACCGGACGACCCGGCAGATCCTGCGCTCGGCGCTCGACGTCCTGAGCCAGGAGAAGTACGACGACCTCGACGGCAGCCAGGAGACCTTGGCCGGATACCGGTCGGTGCTCAGCGGCGGCTTGCCGGGACTGCACGGCTGCACGGACTGGGAAGCCGAGCGTGAGGCCATCGCCGCTCTGATCGAGGGCTGGGCTGACATCCCTGCCGAGCAGATCGCGATCTGCGTGCCCACCAACCAGATGGCAAGTGAGATCGCCTATACGTTGGCGCAGCACGGCACCCGTGCCCTTGAGATCGGCCCCGACGGCCCACGCGGTGACGGTGGAGTCCATATCGGCACGATGTTCCGGTTCAAGGGGCTCGAATACCAGCGCATGATCATCGCTGGGGTGAGTGACGGCCTCGTACCCCGCGACGCGGTCACTCGCCTGCGGGCCGCGGATCCGTCACGGTACCGGCGAGAGGTGCAGCGATCCCGCTCGCTGCTGTTTGTCGCGACGACCCGGGCACGCGACAGCCTGGACATCTTCTGGCACGGCACCCCGAGCCCGTTCCTGGAGCCGCTCCTGGCAGCTTGACGCACTCCCTCCACAGCCTTGACTTAATGACACAATCATTGTGTCATTAGCGCATGCTGTACGAGACTCCCTCTCTGGGCACCGACGACCAGCGGGCCCTCGATGAGATCGAGAGCATGCGCCGTTCCCTGCGCCACATGCTCCGGGCCACCCCGCGCTGGACCCGCCAGCTGCGACGCAACCTCACCGCTCGCGCGATCGCCGGATCGAACACCATCGAGGGGTACGCGGCGACGGTCGATGACGTGGAAGCACTCATGTCTGGCGAGGAACCCCTGGAGACGGGGGAGAAGACGCGTGTCGAGCTGGAGGGCTACCAGCGGGGCATGACCTACATCCAAGCCCTCGCCGACGCCGGGGACGACTTCCGGTACGACGCCGGGCTGCTCAACGGTCTGCACTTTATGTTGCAGGGCCATCACCTGGACAAACGCCCCGGCCGCTGGCGCGACGGACCCGTTTACGTCACCAGCCCCGACGACCCCATGGTCCCCGCCTACACCGCGCCCGACCAGGCGGCAGCCCCCGCACTGATGCATGAGTTCATCGACTGGCTGAACGATGGGGATCTCGACTCCCCGGTCCATGTCCGCGCCTCCATGGCCCATCTCAACCTCGTCAAGATCCACCCGTGGAAGGATGGCAACGGGCGTATGTCCCGCGCCCTGTCGACACTCGTCTTCTCTCGCGAGGCGCTGATGCCGCCTGAGTTCTCCTCCATCGAGGAGTGGCTCGGCCGCGGTCAGAACACGTACGCCTACTACCAGGTCCTGGAGGACGTCGGTGGCCCGCACTGGAGCCCAGATCGGGACACCAGCCCCTGGATCCGGTTCTGCCTGACCGCCCACCACCGCCAGGCCCAGCAGGCCCAGCGGCGCTTCGATGTGATGTCCCGCGCCTGGACCCGCCTGGTCGAAGGCGTTGAGGCGACCGGTCTTGACGAGCGGGTCGTCTACGCACTGCTGCCCGCATTCTCGGACGCGAAGGTCCGCCGCACCGTCTACCAACAGGACGCCGACCTCAGCGACCAGCAGGCCATCCGCGACATCCGGGAGCTCGTGGCCCGCGGCTGGCTCATCCCCCACGGCGAGGCCCGCGCCCGCCACTACGCTCCCGGACCGCTCATGGATCCCGTCCGGGAAGAGGTCCGCCAGTCCATGGAGCCGTACACAGATCCCTACCGACGTACGCAGTGACCGGCACTCCCTGGGGCCACTGGCTCGTGCTACGCCGCCGGGTCTTCCAACGCTGAAAGGCTCTGCGCTGGCTCGATGCGGGCCTCCAGCTCCTTGGTCTGGCCGACGATGCAGCGGGCGTAGGTGGCGTACAGCATGGCCACACTGGTACCGGCCCACTCTGCTACCTGCGCTGGAGGAACACCGCTGTTCAGCCAGCTGGTCAGGCAGGTATGCCGCAGGTCGTACACGCGCTTGCCCGTCGGGGAGTCCCACTCCGCCCCGGAGAGGCTCGCTCTGCGAGCCTCGGCCCAGACCCTGCGGTATACAGAGCCTGCGAGTAGCCCACCCCTTTCCCCTTGGAACAGGATGTCGTCGCAGGAAAGGCCGTATTGCTCGATCAAGTCACGCACAGTTGCGACGAGTTCAGGATGTGCCGGTACGACGCGAGAGTCGCCCGCCCCGCGGCCCTTGAGGTTCCGCTCGTCATGGACCTGGCCAGTGTCCGTCCAGTGCCGCCCTGCTTCGGGTCGTGTGGCGTGCACGAGCAACTCGCCCCAGCCGCGTTCGGGAAGGATGGCGTCACGAACGAGCAGAGCGACGGCTTCCTCCGGGCGTAGTCCGGCGTAGTAGAGGCTGGCGAAGTAGGCGCGGTAGCAGCGGCCCATCCGCGGGCGGTGGCCGATCCAAGTCAAAATACCTGCGGTCATGCCGGGACTGAGCAGGCAGCGCCGGTCCACTGCGGCGCACTCCTGGGAAACGGTTCTGCGCCCTTTGGGTAGCGGGTTGTCCGAGAGGATCTTCCGCCTCACTGCGTATCCCATCGCCACGTTCAGGATGCGGCGGTGCCGCCGGACCGACGAGGCCACAGCGGCTGACCCGTCCAGCAGCGTGCCCAGTGCCAGGAGTACGTCCGCTACCGCTGCGGGGTCGTCCCAAATGTCCATGGTGGGGCTACGCCGCCGCGCCCAGTCGAGGAGCGCTATGACCTCAGCCGGCGCCTTGTCCCGCCGGTTGGTGTTGAACGCCCACTCACGCAACGCGGTACGGAAGAGTCGTGCGCCGGCGCCGGGAGGGATTCCGCCCAACAGAGCCGTCGTTGTGATCATGAGTGTCCGCGCGGTGTTCTTGCGGTGGTTCGCGGAGGCCCTGGGCCACTGAGCGTCGACGAACTGGAGGGCAAAGTCGTACCAGCTAGGACCTGTCCGGCCGATCATGTTCGAAGCCAGATGACGATCGCTGCGGCGGTCACGGTGCCGAGGTAGACGTAGCCGCGCTTGTCGTAGCGGGTGGCGACCGCCCGGGACTGTTTCAGGCGGTTTATGGTCCGCTCGACGGTGTTGCGCTTCTTGTACCGCTGCTCGTCGAAGCCGGGTGGCCGTCCTCCGCGTGAGCCTTTGCGTAGGCGGGCGGCCTGGCTGTCGGTCTTCTCCGGGATCGCGTGGCGGATTCCTCGGCGCCGAAGGTATTCACGGACGGGCCCGTTGCTGTATGCCTTGTCGGCAGCGAGGCTTTCCGGCTTCACGCGCGGTCTCCCCGGCCCGAGTCTCGGCACTCGGATCTTCTCCATCACGGCGATGAACTGCGTGCAGTCCGCCCGCTGACCTGGGGTAACAATCAGAGACAGCGGGCGGCAACGGCCGTCCGCGCCCAGGTGGAGCTTGGTGGTGAACCCACCGCGCGAGCGGCCCATGCCCTCACCTCCTGCACCACCTCCACCAGGCGGGCGGCGAGACCCCACCACGGCGTCTCGTGCTGGTGTTCTGCCGCTGCGTCCCCTTTTGAGGCGGGGGCCGGCGGCGGTTCGGTGCGGGCGCCGGCCGCGTGCTGATGTGCCCGCGCGATGGTGGAGTCGACCGAGATGTCCCAGTCGATCTCACCGGCCGCGTCGGCCGCGGCCTGCACCTGCTGGAGCAGCCGTTCCCAGGTGCCGTCGGCCGACCACAGGCGGTGTGAAGTAGGCCGCCGGCGAGGTGCTCGTGGCGCGAGTCCTTTTCCGACGGCCCCTTCCCGAACGGTGCGGGCTAGTTTCCCAGCACACCGCTCTCCAGTGACGTTCTTCGAGTGGACGAAGAAGCCTGTCCGGCGTGGATTCCGTTGTGACACGCCTGGCAGACCACCAGGGTCTTTCGCCTGCGCGACGCCATAATCAACGCCCACACTGGACGGGTAGGCCGACCCGGCTTGTTCAGGTCTGCGAGCTTGCGGATGTGGTGAACTTCCACCCTTTCCGTTGACCCGCACATCTCGCACGTATCGGCCAAGAGCCGTTTGACGAGTTCGTTCCTTCCGAAATACGTCATAGGCAACGGCTCCTTGTCGGTGACTTCCGCCATGCGCTGCCGCTTCAAGGGGATGCCCCCGAAGCGGGCCACCAGTGGCTTCTTGTCGGCGCCTCGTGAGACTCTCACCTCGAAGCATGTTCGCGGACCGTCCGGAGTGGCAACGACCGCTCTATATTTCCGAGCCATCCGTGTTGCGGAGGTTCGATGCTTGGAGGCGAGCGTCTTGAGCATGGATGTCTCCATCACCCACCGAAGACGCGAAAGGCGTGAAACATCCTGTGCCAGCAAGTAGTACTGAACGAGACCCCGGTACTCAGCTTGGTATGCAGCGATGATTGAGAAGTCGCTGTCATGGAGTAGCACTCCTCGCTGGTAGGGTTTCCCGTTTCGCATGTACGGCGCGCACCGTTGCCGGACTAACTCCTGCGGCACGAACAGCCCAATGATGCCGTTGGCTGAACGGCGAGGGCCGGTGAGTTTCGTGTCGCATCGCTGTGCTCTGACCTCGTAGCCGAGGAAGCGCGCCGCCTGGCTGGAGGCGTGCGTGATTAGAGTCTTTGGTTCAGAGAGGCTCAGCTTCAGGTCAGCATGAAGGAACTCTCTGATCCGTGACTTGATCTCTTCGGCTTCGTTCCTTGGCCCAGCAAACCCGAGCAGCCAGTCGTCGGCATATCTGACGTACCGAAGTCGGCGGAATCCCGGATCGTGCGGGTCCAAGCTCGGCAGCGAGCGCCGCTTGAGTCGCAGCTCTCGTGCTGCGGCTTTGTCACCGCGCGCCACCGCCCGCCACATCCGGGCATCCAGCCGATGGTATTCAGGATGATGCCGCCTCTGCCTTCCCAGGTTGTAGTCCGGCAGTAGCTCCTGCTCAACGAACCGGTCCAGCCGGTCGAGGTAGATGTTGGACAGCACAGGCGAGACGACCCCGCCCTGCGGAGTGCCGCTGAGCGTGGCGTTCCACTGCCAGTCCTCCAGATACCCAGCGCGAAGAATGCAGCGAATGGGCTGCACGAATCGGCCATCGTGGATCTTGTCCCCCAGGATCGTGAGCATGACCTCGTGATCCAAACTGCCGAAGCAGTCAGAGATATCACCCTCGATGAACCAGCGTGTTCCGGTCCAGCTTTTCACTACCTCCTGCAATGCCGTGTGGCATCCGCGACCAGTGCGAAAGCCGTGGGATCGGTCGGAAAACTGGACGTCGTAGTACGCCTCCAGTAAAAGGCGAACCACTTCGGCGACGAGCTTGTCCGACCACGTCGGCAAGCCAAGCGGGCGCTTCTTCTTCGCGTCTCCCTTCTTTTCGATGTAGACCCGCTTGACCGGCGTCCACCGATAGGACTCCGAACGGAGCCTCTCGATGATCGCGTCGATCTTCACTATCGACATTCCGTCGACCGTCTCGCCTGTGACCCCAGGTGTCATCGCACCGTTGTTCCGGTAGATGCGCCCGTACGCCACAAGAAAGAGATCCCTATTGAACAGTTGCCTGTAGATCCTCTCCAGCGGCAAGCCTCGCTTGCCGCGATCTCGAATGACGTCCAGTACTGTTCCAGCACTCTGCATTACGCATACCTCCCTCTCCTGGACGTCGTAATCACCTGTGCCCCTTCGCCCTGCGGCCCGGTTTTCCCGGCCTCCCCGGCAGGTCGTCACTCCTGCGACTACTACGGGCACTCCGTCACCCTAGGACTCTCGTCCCGTAGGCGATCCCGCGGTACGTCTTTGCTGTACGTATCTAGCACAACTTAGGTCGCCCACTCATTTCCTTAGCCACCCTCATTGGGAGGCGTCTCCCGCTCCGGAGGTGCCCGGCCAAACGTCACATAGCCAGACAGAATGGGAGCATCGGTTTCAGGTGCTGTTCCGATGGGTTTCTACTTGTGCCCCTGGAAATTAGGCTTCAAGCAATCCAGCTTTGACCATATTGCGCGGGTCTTGCGGCGCTCCGTCGTCGTGCACCTTCGGATCGGCTGCCGCTTTCCTGACATGCTACGGTCCCCTTTGGCTTTCACCGCCAGGTAAGTCAGGTGACCCAAGAACCTCCTCCGAGTTCATCCCGGACACTCCGGGGATACAACAAAGCGCCTCACGGCGCACGGCGTTCGTAGACCGTCTTCCACGGACCGAACCGTTCGGGCAGGTCACGCCACTGAACTCCGGTTCGCACCCGGTGCAGAATCCCGTCGATCACGTGACGGTGATCCCGCCACCTGCCGCAACGCCCGTTGCTGACAGGCAGGAACGGCCGCAGCCGTTCCCACTCGGCATCCGTCAGATCACCCCGCCCCATGTCCATAAGAACGATCAGCAGCGGAGTCAGTCGCATGCTCTGCCGGATCAGTCCTAGTCTCCCGAGAATCCGAAGATTCCCAGGTGAGTCGGCCTGTCGCCGGAGTAGAGGACGATGTAGTAACCGGTCCA